>NZ_AKIV01000098.1 GCF_000282655.1 Polaromonas sp. CF318 | reverse complement strand
GCGGGCTCCAGCCCCTCGGGGGGCGCTGCGCCTGCGGCCCGGCAAAGCCGGTTCCGCGGCCCCGGCTTGCATGAGGAGTCAGTGGCGTAAACAGCGGGGGTATTCACCAGCGGGGGCCGAGGGTCCGGCTTTGCCGGCCCCAGGCGCCGCCCCCTGGAAGGGGGGAGCAGGCTACACGAAGTGAGCCTGAACGGGGGTTAGATCATGAATTCATAGTCCACACTCATGGGCGCGTGGTCGGAAAAGCGCTGTTCCTTGTAGATGTGCTCGCTGCGGGCCAGCGCCGCGAAGGCCGGCGTGGCCAGGTGGTAGTCCAGGCGCCAGCCGACGTTCTTCGCATAGGCCTGGCCGCGGTTGCTCCACCAGGTGTAGGCCGCGTCGGTCGCCGTGGGCTGCAGCTTGCGGTAGACGTCGACCATGCCGCCGCCCCTGACCGAGGGGCCGGTGCGCTGCGTCAGTTCCTCAGCCGCTTCATTCGCGAGTTCAGCGTTGCGCAGTAATTCGGTCATCCAGGCGCGCTCCTCGGGCAGGAAGCCGCTGTTTTTCCGGTTGCCCTTGAAGTTCTTCAGGTCGATTTCCTGGTGCGCGATGTTGACGTCGCCGCACAGCACAAAATCGCGCGTCTCCTTCAGGGCCAGCAGGCGCGGGTAAAACTCGGCCAGGAAGCGGAACTTGGCGGCCTGGCGCTCCTCGCCCGAGGAGCCGCTGGGGAAGTAGCAGCTGATGATGGAGAGTTTGGGGCTCAGCTTGCGCCCGGGCCTGTCAAAGCGCAGCTCCACATAGCGCCCTTCGGCGTCGAATTCGGTCGAGCCGTAGCCCACGATCACGTCGCTGGGCTCATGGCGCGTGTAGATCCCCACGCCGGAATAGCCTTTTTTCTCGGCGAAATGAAAATAGCCCTTGAGGCCGGCGATTTCCTCGAAGCGGCCGCTCATGTCGGCCGCCTGGGCTTTGAGCTCCTGCACGCAAATACAATCCGGCATAGACTGCGCAACCCAGTCCAGCAGGCCTTTGCTGGCCGCGGAGCGGATACCGTTGAGGTTGAGGCTGGTCAATTTAAACATGGGACTTCCAATGAGCACGGCAGGGCAACAACAGGACAACAGGGACGGGGCAACTTCCGCAGACGGCGCGCTGGCACAGGAATTCGTGCAGTTCGCCGTGGAGGCGGGCGTGCTGCGCTTCGGGCAATTCAAGACCAAGGCCGGGCGCATGAGCCCGTATTTTTTCAACGCCGGCCTGTTCGACGACGGGGCCAAGTTGGGACGGCTGGCGCAATTCTATGCGCGCCACCTGCTGGCCGAGGAAAAGCGCACGGGCCTGGTTTTCGACATGATTTTCGGGCCGGCCTACAAGGGCATCCCGCTGGCCGCGGCGGTGGCCATCGAACTCGCGCGGCTGGGGCGCAATTACCCTTTCGCCTATAACCGCAAGGAAGCCAAGGACCACGGCGAGGGCGGCACGCTGGTCGGCGCGCCGGTCAAGGGCCGCGTGCTCATCATTGACGACGTGATGTCCGCCGGCACCGCCGCGCGCGAATCGATCGCCATCATCCAGGCCGCGGGCGCCGTTCCCCACGCGGTGGCGCTGGCGCTGGACCGCCAGGAGAAGGCCACGGAAAACGGCGTGGACGTGAGCCATAGTGCCGTGCAATATGTTACGAAGCACCTGGGCCTTCAGGTTTGCGCGATTGCGCGCCTGACGGACTTGCTGCAATATCTCTCAGCACAGGGCGACACGCCGGGGTCCAGCGGCCCCGATGCACTGTCTCTGAAGACGCATTACCAGGCCGTGCTGGCCTACCGGGAACGCTACGGCGTGGATTAAGGAGTCGATTTGCTCTTGCGAACAGCGCTAATAGTCATCTGGGTGTCGGCTGCCTTCATGGCGAGCCAGGCCGCGGCCCAACGCATTTACACCTGTGTGGACGGCAAAGGCCGCAAGATCACGGCCGACCGCCCGATCGCCGAGTGCATGGACCGCACCCAGCAGGAACTGAACCGATCGGGCACGGTGAAGCGCGAGGTGGGGCCTTCGCTGACCGCACAGGAGCGCGCGGCGCAGGAAGAAAAGGAGAAGGCCGCCGCCGAGGCGCGCGCGCGCGAGGCCGAGGACAAACGCCGCGACCGCGCCCTGCTGCTGCGTTATCCCAGCCGCGCGGTGCATGATCAGGAGCGCGTTATCGCCCTGGCCCAGGTCGACGAGGTCATCAAGGCCTCCAACAAGCGGACGGCGGAACTGGCCGAGCAGCGCAAAGCCATCCAGGCGGAATTCGAGTTCTACGCGAAAGACCCCGGCAAGGCGCCACCCGCGCTCAAGCGCAAAGTGGAAGAAAACGAGGCCAGTTCGGCCGTGCAGAGGAAGTTCGTCCAGGACCAGGAGCAGGAGAAAAAGCGCGTCAACCAGCGCTTTGACGAAGAGCTGGTCAAGCTCAAGCAGCTGTGGGCCCTGAGGGAAGGATCCATTCCCCCGCCGGCGCCCAGCGCCAAAAACTGAACGAGGGCGGGCGAGGCCGCCCGGTGTCCCCGGGAGCAGCTTCCTAAGCCAGTTTTTTCTTCAACAGCTCATTGACCTGCGCCGGGTTGGCCTTGCCCTTGGTGGCTTTCATGGCCTGGCCGACCAGCGCGTTCATGGCCTTGGCATTGCCGGCCTTGACCTCTTCCACATTTTTGGCGTTCGCGGCCAGCACGTCGTCAATGATTTTTTCGAGTTCACCGGTGTCGCTCATCTGCTTGAGGCCCTTGGCCTCGATCACGGCGTCGACGCCCGAGCCCTCGCCGGTCCATAGCGCGTCGAACACCTGCCTGGCGGCGTTGTTGGAAATCGTGCCGTCGGCGATGCGGGTGATCAGGCTCGCCAGTTGCGCGGCGCTGACGGCGGAGTCCTCGATCGGTTTCTCTTCGCTGTTCAGGCGCCGTGACAACTCGCCCATGACCCAGTTGCTGGCCAGCTTGGCTTGCTGGCTGGCCTCGGCCACCGCCTCAAAAAACGCGGCCGTCGCCTTGCTCTGCGTGAGCTGGCCGGCGTCGTACTCGGGCAGCCCGTAGTCCCTGACGAAACGCGCCGCCATCACGCGCGGCAGCTCGGACATTTCCGAGCGGGTTTTTTCCACCCAGTCGCGCGAGATCACCAGCGGCGGCAGGTCGGGGTCGGGGAAATAGCGGTAGTCGGCCGCGTCTTCCTTGGTGCGCATGCTGCGCGTCTCGCCCGTGTCGGGGTCGAACAGCACGGTGGCCTGCTCGATGGCGTGGCCGTCTTCGATCTGCCCGATCTGCCAGCGCACCTCATAGTCGATGGCCTGCTGCATGAACTTGAAGCTGTTCAGGTTCTTGATTTCGCGGCGCGTGCCCAACGGCTCGCCCGGCTTGCGTACAGAGACGTTGGCGTCGCAGCGGAAGCTGCCTTCCTGCATGTTGCCGTCGCAGATGCCGATCCAGGTGACGATCTTGTGCAGCTCCTTGGCATAGGCCACGGCCTCGACCGAGGAGCGCATGTCGGGTTCGGTCACGATCTCCAGCAGCGGCGTACCCGCGCGGTTCAGGTCTATGCCGCTCATGCCGATGAAGTCTTCATGCAGCGACTTGCCGGCGTCTTCCTCCAGGTGGGCGCGTACCAGGCGCACCGAGCGCTTTTCGCCGTCCAGGAAAAACTCGACGCTGCCGCCCTGCACCACGGGGATTTCAAACTGGCTGATCTGGTAACCCTTGGGCAGGTCGGGGTAGAAATAGTTCTTGCGCGCGAACACGCTGCGCTCAGCGACGTGCGCGTTGACGGCCAGGCCGAACTCGATGGCGCGCTGCACCGCGCCCTTGTTCATCACCGGCAGCGCGCCGGGCAGGGCGAAGTCTACGGCGCTGGCCTGCGTGTTCGGTTCGGCGCCGAAGGCGGTGGAGGCGCGGCTGAAGATTTTCGATTGCGTGGTGAGCTGCGTGTGGGTCTCAAAGCCGATGATGACTTCGTAGCCTTGCACCAGCGGCCCGGTGGGGCGACCGGCCTGCATTTCAGCGAAGGGGTTGACGGTGGGTTGGGTCTGGCTCATGTCAAATCACTCAGAGGCTTGGGGGCTGGCGCAGGTGCCAGTCGGTCGCGAGCTGGAACTGGTGGGCGGCACCCAGCAGTTGCGCTTCCTTGAAGTAGTTGCCGATCAACTGCAGGCCTACGGGCATGCCGCCGGCGCCGAAGCCCGCCGGCACGCTCATGCCGGGCAAGCCGGCCAGGCTGGATGAGAGCGTGTAGATATCGGCCAGGTAGCTGGCCACCGGGTCGTCGGATTTTTCGCCGATCTTCCAGGCGACGGTGGGCGACACCGGGCCGGCAATGATGTCGCACTGCGTGAACGCGGTCTGGAAGTCCTGCGCGATCAGGCGGCGGATTTTTTGCGCCTTGAGGTAGTAGGCGTCGTAGTAGCCGTGCGACAGCACGTAGGTGCCTATCATGATGCGGCGCGTGGCCTCGTCGCCGAAGCCCTCGCTGCGCGACTTTTTGTACATGTCGTTGAGGTCACCGTACTGCGCCGCGCGGTGGCCGTAGCGCACGCCGTCAAAGCGGCTCAGGTTGCTGCTGGCTTCGGCCGGCGCGATGACGTAATACACCGGGATGGACAGCTCGGTCAGCGGCAGGCTGACGTCGACCAGCGTGGCACCCAGCTTTTCGTATTCGGCCAGCGCGCCGCGCACGGCGGCCAGCACGTCGGGCGCGCAACCGGCGCCGAAGAACTGCGTGGGCAGGCCGATGCGCAGGCCCTTGAGCGGCTTGTCGCCGGCGGAGGCGGGGCGCGCGGCCAGCAGGTCGGCCGCATAGTCGGCGGCGGGCAGGTCCAGCGAGGTCGAGTCGCGGTCCGGGTCGGGCCCGGCCATGCTGGAGAGCAGCAGGGCGCAATCGAGCGCGCTGCGCGCCATCGGGCCGGCCTGGTCCAGGCTGGAGGCGAAGGCCACCATGCCGTAGCGCGAGCAGCGGCCGTAAGTGGGCTTGATGCCGGTGATGCCGGTCAGCGAGGCCGGCTGGCGTATCGAGCCGCCGGTATCGGTGCCGGTGGCGGCCGGAACCAGACGCGCGGCCACGGCGGCGGCCGAGCCGCCCGAGGAGCCGCCCGGAATGCGGCTGGTATCCCAGGGGTTTTTCACCGGCTTGTAGGCGCTGTTGTCGTTGCCCGAGCCCATGGCGAACTCGTCGCAGTTGAGCTTGCCCAGCGTGACCGCACCGGCGCCTTGCGCCACGCCGAGCCGGTTCACGACGGTTGCGTCAAACGGGCTGCGGTAGTTTTCCAGCATCTTCGAGCCGGCCGTGGTGGGGAAGTCGCGCGTGACGAAAACGTCTTTGTGCGCCAGCGGAACGCCCAGCAGCGGCGTGCGTTCGCCGGCGGCCAACCGCGCATCGGCGGCTTTGGCCTGCGCCAGGGACACGTCCGCGTCGGTGGCGAGGAAGGCGCCCAGCTGTTCCTGCCCGATGCGGGCCAGGAAATGTTGCGTCACTTCGACGCTGGAGACCTCGCGCGCCGCCAGTTTGGCGGCCAACTGCGCGACGCCCAGGTCGTGCAGTTCGGTGTTGTTCAGGGCGCCGCTCATTCGATCACCTTGGGCACAAGAAACAGGCCGCGTTCCACGGCGGGTGCGCTGACCTGGCTGGCTTCGCGCTGGTTGGGTTCGCTGGCGACGTCCTCACGCAGGCGCAGGGCGACCTCACCGATCACGGCCGCCGGATGGGCCAGCGGCTCCACGCCCTCGGTGTTGACGGCTTCCATCTGTTCCACCAGGGCGAAAAAGCCGTTGATCTGGCTCAGGGTGTGCTCGGTTTCGTCAGGGCGCAATTCCAGCCGCGCCAGGTTGGCGACGCGGGCGATGTCTTGGGGTGTCAATGCCATGGGTAGGTATGAAGGAAAATACAGCGGAATTCGAGGGGAAAGGCAGGGGAAAATAGCGGGAAAACGAGGGCCTGAAACGAGGTGTAAAGCTGAAAAAACGGCCCTCATGGACCCATTGATCTACAGGGGATGCGGTATTATCCCGCCTTTGGTGTGAAATCAGGGCTGGATGCACTCTTTAGGCGCTTTTTAGGTGCCTGAAGCAAGGTTTCCAACGCCTCTGGCCCGACTTTCCCGATAATGGCTTAATCAATAAAAAGGTGATGGCGCAACGAAGTATGCCCATGCCCCAACTGGACTCTTGCATATGTTTGAAGCATTTCGTCGGTATTTTTCCACCGACCTGGCCATTGACCTCGGCACTGCCAACACCCTGATTTTTGTACGCGACCGCGGTATTGTGCTCGATGAGCCCTCCGTCGTCGCCATCCGCCACGAAGGCGGCCCCCAAGGCAAGAAGACCATCCAGGCCGTTGGCCACGAAGCCAAGGCCATGCTAGGCAAGGTGCCCGGCAACATCGAAGCCATACGGCCCATGAAGGACGGCGTGATCGCCGACTTCACCGTGACCGAGCAGATGCTCAAGCAGTTCATCAAGATGGTGCACCCGCGTAGCCTGCTCAAGCCCAGCCCGCGCATCATCATCTGCGTGCCCTGCGGCTCGACCCAGGTCGAGCGCCGCGCGATCCGCGAAAGCGCCCTGGGCGCCGGCGCCAGCGACGTGTACCTGATTGAAGAACCCATGGCCGCGGCCATCGGTGCCGGCCTGCCTGTTTCGGAAGCCAGCGGCTCCATGGTCGTCGACATCGGCGGCGGCACCACCGAGGTCGGCGTGATCTCGCTGGGCGGCATGGTCTACAAGGGCAGCGTGCGCGTCGGCGGCGACCGTTTCGACGAAGCCATCATCAATTACATCCGCCGCAACTACGGCATGCTGATCGGCGAGCCCACCGCCGAGGCCATCAAGAAGAGCATTGGCTCGGCCTTCCCCGGCTCCGAAGTCAAGGAAATGGAAGTCAAGGGCCGCAACCTCTCCGAAGGCGTGCCGCGCAGCTTCACGATTTCCAGCAACGAAATCCTGGAAGCCCTGACCGACCCGCTCAACAACATCGTGAGCGCCGTGAAGAACGCGCTGGAGCAGACCCCGCCCGAGCTGGGTGCCGACATTGCCGAGCGCGGCATGATGCTGACCGGCGGCGGCGCCTTGCTGCGTGACCTGGACCGCCTGCTGGCCGAGGAAACCGGCCTGCCGGTGCTGGTGGCCGAAGACCCGCTGACCTGCGTGGTGCGCGGCTGCGGCATCGCCCTGGAGCGCATGGATCGTCTGGGTTCCATCTTCACCTCGGAATAAGCGCAACGCCGTATCTCGTGCCGCGCGCCGGCATGAAGCGGGGCCAGCTTGACAGCGAACCATGCCCTTAGGAACCCTTGACAGATCCCCGCCGCCCTTTTTCAAACAGGGGCCGTCGGCGCTGTCCAAGCTGATGTTCTTCAGCGCCTTGTCGCTGTTCCTGATGGTCGCCGACACCCGCTTTCGCATCACCCAGCCGGTGCGCGCCGTGCTCGCCACCGCGCTGTACCCGGTGCAATGGCTGGCGCTGCAGCCGGTGCGCGCCATCCGCGGCGGCGGCGAATATTTCACCACCCTGAGCCAGGCCCAACTGACCCGCGAGGAAGCCGGCCGCAAGCTGGCGCTGCAGTCGATGCGCGCCGGCCAGGTCGAGCAGCTGACCCAGGAAAACAACCGCCTGCGCAAACTGCTGGGCCTGCGCGAGCAGCTCAGCACGCCGGTCATGGCCGCCGAGGTGCTGTACGACGCGGCCGACCCCTATACCCGCAAGGTGATCATCGACAAGGGCATGGCCCAGGGCGTGGACCTGGGCTCGCCGGTGCTGGACGAGTCCGGGGTGCTCGGCCAGGTCACGCGCGTGCATCCGCTGGTCAGTGAGGTCACCCTGCTGGTGGACCGCGACCTGGCCATTCCCGTGCTCAATGTGCGCACCGGTGCGCGCAGCGTGGCCTATGGCGACCCGGCGGTTTCGGGCAGCGGGCTGGAGCTGCGCTTCATGGGCAGCAACTCGGACGTGCAGCAGGGCGACCTGCTGACCACCAGCGGCGTGGACGGCGTCTACCCGGCCGGCCTGCCGGTGGCCAGGATCAGCCGCATCGAGCGGCGCGCCGAGTCAGCCTTCGCCAAGATTTACTGCACGCCCCAGGCGCTGGTGACGGGGGCGCGGCACGTGATGGTGGTCAAGCCCGGCACCGGCCTGATCCCGCCGCGGCCCGAGGCCGACTCGCCCGAGGCCGCGCCCAAGAAGAAAGAAAAAGGGGCCGCGAAATGATCATGCGCTCAGGCCAGCAGCTGCTGCTGCCCGCCAACCCGGTGTTCATCTGGTGCAGCCTCATCGCGGCGCTGCTGCTGGACATGCTGCCCCTGGGGCGCGTGCCCTGGATGCCCGACTTCCTCGCGCTGGTGCTGGTGTTCTGGAACGTGCACCAGCCGCTGCGCGTGGGCATAGGCGTGGCTTTCATGTTCGGCCTGGGCATGGACGTGCACCAGTCCTCGCTGCTGGGCCAGCACGCGCTGTCGTACACGGCGCTGAGCTTTTTCGCCACCATGATCCATCGCCGCCTGCTCTGGTTCACCGTGCCCTCGCAGGCCCTGCAGGTGCTGCCGCTGTTTGCCGTGGCGCACGCTGTCGAGCTGGTGATCCGCATGATAGGCGGCGGCATCTTCCCGGGCTGGATCATGTTGCTGGCGCCCCTGATCGAGGCCTTGCTGTGGCCCGTCGTGAGCGTGCTGCTGCTGGTGCCGCAGCGGCGCGCGCCGGACCCCGACCAAAACCGGCCGCTGTAGATGGCCCCCACGCTTTTCACTTCGTGTAGTGCGCTGCCCCCCGAGGGGGCCGCTGCGCCTGCGGCCCGGCAAAG
>NZ_AKIV01000097.1 GCF_000282655.1 Polaromonas sp. CF318 | reverse complement strand
AACTATTGGCGGCGCACCGCGCCTTGCATCCCATCCCGAAAAGATTCCTGCGCGGCCCCCAATAAATCGTAAATAGGTTCTTAAACTCAGGCATGCAAAATGGAACACTGCTCGCGGCTGTGGACCTGGGGTCCAACAGCTTTCGCCTCGAAATCGGCCGCTTTGACCACGGCCGCATACACCGCACCGAATACCTCAAGGAAACCGTCCGCCAGGGCAATGGGCTGGACGCCAACCGCAACCTGACACCGGAAGCCATGCAGCGCGGCTGGGACTGCCTGGCACGTTTCGGCGAACGCCTGGCGGGCTTCAAGAAACACCAGGTCCGCGCGGTCGCCACCCAGACATTGCGCGAGGCGCGCAACCGCGAGGAATTCCTGGCGCGCGCCCACAAAATCCTCGGCTTTCCCATCGACGTCATCCCCGGCCGCGAGGAAGCCCGCCTGATTTACCAGGGCGTGGCGCATTTGCTGCCGCAGTCCAACGAGCGCCGGCTGGTGGTCGACATAGGCGGCCGCTCCACCGAAATGATTCTCGGCAGGGGCCTGGATGCGCGCACCATGGAGTCCTACCGCGTCGGCAGCGTGGCATGGTCCATGAAATATTTCCCCGAAGGGCAGTTCACCCAGCGCGCCTTCACGACCGCCGAGGTGGCCGCCAAGGCGGTGCTCGACGAGGCCGTCAACGCCTATCGCTCCGATACCTGGGACACGGCCTACGGCTCCTCGGGAACCATAGGCGCCGTCAGCGACGTGCTCACGGCCGCGGGCTGGCCCGCGGGCCAGGTCACGCGCGAGGGCCTGGACTGGCTGCTGGACCGCCTGCTCAAGGCGCAAAGCGCTGACCGCCTGAAACTGGACGGCATGAAGGACGACAGGCGCGCCGTCATAGGCGGCGGCGTCAGCGTGCTGCGCGCGGTGTTCGAGCTGCTCGGTATCTCCCACATGGAGGCCGCCCAGGGCGCCCTGCGCCACGGCGTGCTGTACGACCTGCTGGACCGCGAGCACGACCTGACGGACCTGCGCTCCACCACGGTGCAGCGCCTGTCCAGTAAATTCAGTGCCGACCCGGTGCAGGCCCAGCGCGTCAGCAAGGTGGCACGCCACCTGTTCGCGATGGCCGGCGCCGGCCTGCCCGCCGCCGACTCCGCGCGCTTCCAGCGCAAGCTCGAGTGGGCCGCGCAGCTGCATGAAATCGGCAGCCAGATCTCGCACAGCGACTACCACAAGCACGGCGCCTACATCCTGGACAACGC
Organism: Polaromonas sp. CF318; assembly: GCF_000282655.1. GTDB lineage: Bacteria > Pseudomonadota > Gammaproteobacteria > Burkholderiales > Burkholderiaceae_C > Polaromonas. Next base: position 29,390 of record NZ_AKIV01000097.1, on the reverse strand, counting down.
CGACGCGCCGGGCTTTGCCCTGCCCGAGCTGCACCGCATCAGCCTGCTGGTGCTGGGCCACCGCGGCAAGCTGCGCAAGCTCGAGGTCGATTTCGAGGACCGGGTGTTCATTCAGCAGCTGCTGTGCCTGCGCCTGGCCGTCATCCTGTGCCACGCCCGCCGCGACCCGGACCTCAAAGGCCTGCAGCTCGAATGCGGCGCCGAACCCGGGCGCATCTTTGTGCTGAACTGCCGCGCCGGCTGGGCGCAGGCCTTCCCGCAATCGGCCCACCTGCTGCAGGAAGAAGTGCTGGCCTGGCAGAAGACGCCATGGACGCTGGTGGTCCCGAACCCCTGATCCATCCCTTGCCGCGCATCACGCGCATGGCGCCACCGGGCGCGGCTTGACCGCTTTCGAACAAACCGTATAAACTGTATATACGGTTTATTTGACCGCACCCAAAAAGGATCAATCCATGGCTACCCGCAAAAAAGCAACTGCAAAGACCATCAAAAAGGCCGCCGCCCCGGCCACCCCCAAGGCGCCCATGAAACCCGCCGCCAAGCCCGCCCCGAAAAAGGCATCCACCGCCAAGGCCCCTGCCGGCAAAGGCGCAGTCAAGAAGGCCACTGTGAAAAAGGCCGCCCCCAAGAAACCGCCCGCCAAGCCCCAGGCCAGCGCCAAACCGGTGAAAGCCGCAAAGCCCGAGAAAACCAAAAAACCAAAACTGGTGCGCGACAGCTTCACCATTCCCAAGGCCGAATACGTGGTGCTCGACGAACTCAAGCAGCGCGCCGCCAGGCTGACCCGCCCGGCCAAGAAAAGCGAATTGCTGCGCGCAGGGATCAAGCTGCTGGCCGGCCTCTCCGACGCGGCCTTCCTGACGGCGCTGGAGCAGGTTCCCGCGATCAAGACCGGCCGGCCTACGCTCGGCAGCTAAAACTGCACAGAGGCAAGCTCCGGCACTCGCAAGAGTGCCGGATTACCCAGCCAATCTATCAGTCAGATCCTTGCCCTTGAGGGGGAGTCCACCCAGGAAGGGTCAGGCCTCAGCTCATCTTCAAGCATGGATGCTCAGCAACTTCATCAATGGTTCGCTCTTCAATCTTGCGCGACTTGCCCATGCCGAGCTTTGTTCCGGTCGAATTCACAACACAATCAACTTTCCACGTGTTGTCCTCGAGCCGCATCAGGTAGCCAAAGAAGTCGACCATTTCTTCACCATTGGACTTCCAGCGCTTTTGATAGAAGAGTCGCCCGACGCTTGCGCGTCCTTCGGCCCTCACAAAATCAAAGCCATCCAGGCTCGTTGAGTACTTGGATACCCGCTGCAATGCAGCGCCAGCTTCGTTCTCGGAAATCCCGGTTTTGCGCAGGTTCCCAAGGGTCTCGTCCAGAGCGGCCTTTGATCTGAACTTTCTATAGGACGTGAGGCTTCCCACCCGTTCCGCTTCGAGCATGCCTTTGTAGGCGGCCTCGGCTTGAACCACGAACTGATTTGACTTTTGGGCGGTATTTGCCGCAGCCGCGGGCTGGCCAAACGCATTGCCCAGTGCACAGCCAAGGACTGCAAGCGTCAGAACCTGTCGAATATCGTTTTTCATGTCACTCCATTGAGGCTTAAGGTTAAAGCATGGCGACTGGGAATCCGGTTTACGCCTGCACTGCTGACGGCCAGCCGATTTGGGCGGCACGACGAAGACTGGATTGAACGACCAAGCGGTGGAACGGGGCGATGACAAAAATATAGAGACGACCCAAGCGGTTGTGGCAATGGACCACGGTTGACAAAGTCAGGTGGCGTTTGCCTCCCGGCAAGGGCTGGCTGGAGCAGAGGACAGAAAGCCTGAAGTCCAGGTGCTTGTCGTCTTCTCCAAAGACAACTTCGGTCGGACTTGTGCCGTAGATCTTGAAGATGCTAAGACGGCCTGGCTTGCCCTGCGCGTCAAGTGACGCGAGTTGCTTCGCAGTTTTGAGGCCGACCCCGCCGACGACCGCATCTCGAACCGCCATGAGGGTGCCAACCCACGGTGCCTGATTGGCGAAGATGAACCTCGCCAATAGTTCGGGATTGGTCGACGCTCCGGGTGGAAGTTCGATTGAGTAGGCATCTGCGAGATTCGTCGATGCGTAGGCTTTGGTAACTGCCGACTCTGGAGGAAGCGATACAGGCGTTACGCGGTGCTGTCGGGTTGACATGTGTTCGAGCCAATAGTTGGATTCTGAGGTCTAACGTTGAAGACGGCCGGCGGGCAATTCATGCCGCACTCTTGACCAAGCCAAGACTGCGCAGATTTGCCTGCAACTCGGCGACAGTGCTCCAAGGCAAGATGGGAGAGTTCGCCCGTTCGTCGGGAGGATTGGACGGCAGTTCGTCAGACCAGCCGCCACAGCCGACCAGCGGAAGCAGCGGCCGTTTGTGCAGCCAGGCCAGGTGAACTTCGGATTTGGTGCCCGCGCGGCCACCGATGACGATACAAGCATCGCCCGCAAGCGCCATCAGAAGGTTGCGGGCATCTCCCATCCCGCAGGGCAGCACAACCGTGGCCGGCCAATCCGGCGCAGGCATGTGGTCTGGCGGCACGATGCTGAGCACCAGGCCGTTTGCCTGAATGGCGCGCTCGGCAGCAACCCTGGTTGCCGGACTGCCGCACCCGCTCACCACGGTGATGCCCAGCCTGGCCAGCGCTTCACCCGCCTCGCCGGCAAGTTCGTAGGCACGGGAACCGGGCTCGGCGCTGCCGAGGACACAGACCTGGGGTTTTCGGTGGGATGTGATCATGGTGGGGACGAGTTTACGGCTGGAACCCAAGCGAACGCCGAGAGCTTCAGGCACGGCGCAAACGCAGCGACGGGCGCAGGCAGAAGCAATGCTGATGCGTCGGTCATGCGCTTTTAACGTTGGCGTTGTCCGGCGGGCAGCAGCCTTCCGTTGCGGCTTGTCCGCGACGAAAAACCTGTTAAGGCGCATCACCGCCTCGATGAAAAAGGCTCTGGGCACGTTTAAGCAGCCAAACAATGCACCCGACGACAAGGGCCAAACAGAAGAAACCCGCCAGAAGTATCTCGCGAAAAAAGAATGCGAAAAAATCGCCAACGCTCATTGTTTGGCCGCTCGGCCCCACGAAGCTCCATGCGTAATACATTCCACCAACGATAACGGCGAGGGCACCAACAAGTTTGAAAATATCGTCATCGCGACGCTTGCGCCCGTCATCGATGCAGTGGGGGTGGCGACTCATTTGGGATTTCTGCGCTTTAACGTTGGAGCTGACCGGCGGGCAATAGATCGGCAAAGCCTTCCGCGAGAACGTCCGAGTCGATCGACTTGTTAAACCGCATTTCCAACACCCTTTTTATTGGCACCCTCATTAGCGTCCTTGCTGCGCGACCAGACGAGGACAGCGAGCAAGTAGACAGGAGCAAGCACCACTAGGCCCGCAGCTATGAGGCTTTGACTAACTCCCGCTACAAGCATAGCCGCGAACCAAGAGCCGGCGACAACTAGGCAGCCCAAAGTAACCCAGCCCGCGCGATTGCGCGCCATTGCGAGAAGAGCGATCACAAGCACCCCAAACAATTGGGCCGAGACGACCATCCGAAGGGGCGAAAGCCTATACGTCTCCAGACAGGCGCAGGCCACCGATGGTACGAAGGCAAGCAACGCCAGAAGAATGACTGCGACTACAGACGCTTTGCTGCGCGCAAGCTTGCTGCGGATGGTCGAAAGGGGCGACGTCACGTGCGGTCTAACGTTCGACCTAAGCGGGCTGCCGTAGGCAGGTCCGCTTGAAGAAAGGGTTAGGTGCCAAGCCACCACTGCAACACGCGCCTTGACTACGCATGAGTCCTATTTCTCCAGTACGGCCTGCAGGTTTGCATCGCTCCCGACATCGATCAGCCCCCAGCCCTCTGATTGCTTGTAGAAGAGAAAAATCCATCGGGTGGCGCCACGCTCATATTTGGCAATATAGGTAAGACGCAACAGCGTATTTGAGAATCCATCTTGTTTGACAAACTCTGAACCTTGCGCGTCTCCGAGCTGAACCAAGGTGGCGATGTACCATGAGCCTAGCGCGTCGTTGAGTTCCTTAAGACGCTTCGGCGTGGCGGACAGATGACTCTGGATTTGAGGCATCGTGCCGGCTAGGTTGCCGGCTCCAATGCTTCCCATTACGCCATCGCAGAAATGGCGAACTTCTTCCAGTTTTAGGAGTTCGGGTTTGCGTGGACCTATGTTGGGCGAGTTGCTGAGTGCCTTCGCCACCGCTTCTGGTCGAGCGTCAGCTAGCTTGCAAACCGTGGCGACCTCTTCTCCGCCAAGCGTACCCACATACGTTGAGTTCATCCGCGGGTCTGGCATCTGTCCGCGTGTTCGAGCTGTGCAATCCGCTTGCATATCGACGACGCTCGCCACCATGCCGACGATTCCTGATCGGTACTTAACCAGGGCATCAGTTCGCCGAATGGAGTCGGCGTCAATCGCATACTGGTCATTGCCGATCTGGTAGTAAGTAATCCAGTTTTCCGCGAAAGCAGGCTGAGTGAGCAAGACCAGAAACAGCAGAAGAAAAGTGTGGATGCGGTTTGTGAGGTGGATGCTCATAGATAGTCTCATCTTGGCGCCTGGCGTTTGACATGAGCAGCGGCTGGAAGCGGGCGCAGCCCGCTGGAAGCCATCCGCTCGATGGAGGGGTTAGGCCTCACCGAGCTAACTCCATGGCAACCCCTTTGCCACGGACGACGACGATGAAACGACGGACCGCCAGGGCCACCGGGACAGCCGATGCGAACATGAGCAGGGGATGAACTAGGTTGAAGCCAGTGGCCCAGATACTTGTGGCGATGGCAGCGAGTATGGCCGCCCCGATGCGGCCCTTCGCTAGAGTGGACCACCGGTAGACGGCAGCAAGACCAACAGCTACAAGAGGGAACGCTAGGGCCCAGCGCGATGCTTGCCACTCGGGCGTGTCGCGAGACAGTTGAAGCACCAGCATGGTGGTTGCAGAAACGCCCTCGTGCCAATAGCCAGCCGCAACAAACAGCCAAATGCAAGCGAACACACCCGCTACGGCAAGAAACGCGATGGCTACAAGCGTCGGGGACGAGCTACGTGGCATTTTGTGAGGCCTAACGTAATGTATGCCGCAAAACCCGCGGTATAGCCTGGCGCTTGCAATCTAATCTGGACATCAAAAACTCCTGTAAGCCGCTTGTACGTTGGATTTCAAGGAAATATGCTGTAATTTATACAGTTATAAAAATTCCGTGAAACCCCACAATCCTCCGCTGCGGTCTGCCCGCTTGCTGGACCAAGTCCGGGAGCAGGATTCGATACCTCGCACTATAGCCTTGGCACCGAGAAAATTTACCCGTATTGGGTTCGTCTTTTGTTCGCTGGCATGGCCGCAACGGCCACATGACGCATCCGCGCGACATGGGCGCACGCGAAATGGAAGCCTTGCTCACGATGCTGACTAACGAGCGCAAGGTTTCAAGCGCCCCACAACCAGGCTTTGAGCACTCTGCTGTTTTTGTACCGTGAAGTGCCCGTTGGACGCCTTGACGGCCTGATCCGCTACAACTCAAAGCACCTCAGGCGACTGCACCGTCACCACCACGGTCTGGTTGTGCCCCTCGCGATCGCGGCTGCGCAGCCACCAGAGCGCACCTTTTTTGACCGGGCATTCGCTTTCCTGCAAGCCGAGCAACTGCGCAATGGTCTGTCCCAGCGTAGGCTGGTGGCCCACCACCAGGATAGGCGACTTGGCCATTGGCCACTGCACCAGTTCCAGCAACTGCTCAACGGTGGCGTCGGGCGCCAGCTCGTTCCTGATCTTGTACTTGCGGCCCAGCGCCAGCGCGGTCTGCTCGCAGCGGCGTGCCGGGCTCACGAAGATGCGCGCGCCTTCGGGCAGCTGGCGATCCAGCCAGTTGGCCATGCGGGCGGCCTGCTTCTCGCCGCGCGCCGTGAGCGAGCGCTCCAGGTCGCTGCCTCCTTGGGGATCACCTTCTGGCCAGTCTTCCGCTTCCGCATGACGCCACAAGATGAGGTCCATGTCATTTGTCCTGATGTTGGGGAGCCGAATAACGGGCCATCAGGGCTGCCTGCGCGCCGTGGCGCGGCAGCTCACCCTGGGAGCCCACCCGAAGGTAGCTGCCGTCGGGCTGCAAGTCCCAGGCATCGCGCCCATCGTGCAGGTAGGCCACCAGGCATTCGTCGATGATGCGCTGGCGAATCACCGGGTCGGTCACCGGCCAGGCCAGTTCGACCCGGCGCAGCATGTTGCGGTTCATCCAGTCGGCGCTGGAGAGCAACACGGTTTCCTCTTCGGCGCAGCGAAAGTAGAACACGCGCGAGTGCTCCAGAAAGCGGCCGATGATGGAGCGCACGCGGATGTTGTCGGTCACGCCGGGTACCTGGGCCGGCAGCATGCAGGCGCCGCGCACAATCAGGTCGATCTTCACGCCGCTGCGTCCTGCCCTCACCAGCGCCAGCATCAGGTCTTCGTCGGTCAGCGCATTCATCTTGGCTACCAGGCGCGTGTCCTTGCCCTGCAGGGCGGCCGCGCCCAGCGCGTCGATTTTTTCGATCAGCTTGTGATGAAGCTGGAAAGGCGCGAGCAGCAAATGGTGCAGCTTGGGCAGGCGACTCTGGCTGGCCAGGTGCACAAAGACATTGTCGATGTCGGCCGTCATCAGCGGGTCCGCCGTGAGGTAGCTGATGTCGGTATAGAGCCTAGCCGTGCGCGGGTTGTAGTTACCGGTGGACAGGTGGGCGTAACGCGCCAGCTGCCGGCCTTCGCGGCGCGTGACCAGCAGCATCTTGGCATGGGTCTTCAGGCCCACCACGCCGTACACCACCTGCGCGCCTATGGATTCCAGCATTTCCGCCCAGTTGATGTTGGCCTCTTCGTCAAAGCGCGCCTTGAGCTCCACCACCACGGTGACTTCCTTGCCGCGCCGCACGGCCTCGCGCAGCAGCACCATCAGCTCCGAGTCGGCGCCGGTACGGTAAATCGTCTGCTTGATTGCCAGCACCTGAGGGTCGTTGACCGCCTCGCGCAGAAAGGCGAGCACGCCGTCAAAGCTCTCGAAGGGCTGGTGGATGGACACGTCGCCTTCCTTGAGCCGCTCGAAGAAGGACTGGCCGGGCTGCAGCTGCGTCGGGTAGCAGGGGCGGTAGCTGGGGAACAGCAGCTTGGGATCGTTGACCAGGTCCACCAATTGCGTGAGGCGCACCAGGTTCACCGGGCCGTGAACGCGGTACAGCGACGGCGCCGGCAGGTTGAACTGCTTCAGCAGGAAGTTGGCCAGGTATTCCGAACAACCGGCCGAGACCTCCAGGCGCACGGCCTGGCCATAGTGGCGCTGCTCCAGGCCCTGGCGCAAGGCGGTGCGCAGGTTCTTGACGTCGTCCTCGTCCACCGCGAGGTCCGAATGCCGGGTGACGCGGAACTGCGAGAACTGGCCCATCTCACGGCCGGGAAACAGCTCGGCCAGGTGGGCCCGGATCACGCTGGAGAGCGACACGAACAGCCGGTCCTCCTTGTGGTGGCCGCGCGAGGGCATGTGGATCAGCCGCGGCAGCACCCGCGGCACCTTGACGATGGCGATGTCATTTTCGCGGCCGAAGGCGTCATGACCGCCCAGCCGCACGATGAAGTTGAGCGACTTGTTGGCCACCTGCGGAAAGGGGTGCGAAGGGTCCAGCCCGACCGGGATCAGCAGCGGCCGCACTTCCCGCTCGAAATACTCCTTGACCCAGCGCCGCTGGGCGGTATTTCGCTCGCCGTGCGAGACGATGCGTATGCCCTGGCGCTCAAAGGCCGGCAGCAGGTCGTCGTTGTAGAGCGAATACTGACGCGCCACCATGTCGTGCGCGGCGGACGACAAGGCCTTAAAGGACTGCACCGAATACGGCGCCTTTTGCTCATTGGCCTGGGCCGCCGTCAGGTGGGGCGCAGTGCGGACCTCAAAAAACTCGTCCAGGTTGGACGACACAATGCACAAAAACCGCAGCCGCTCCAGCAGCGGCACGTCCGGGCGCTTGGCCCAGTCCAGCACCCGCTCATTAAAGGCAAGAATGCTGTGGTCGCGGTCCAGGAACTGGACGGGGGGCGCGGCAGCGGCCACCGAAGCGGGTGAAGTGGGCATCAACAAGGCAGTTATCTGTCATTAAAAGTAAGTCACAGTGTTGACGGCTTTCATGACAAAGTCGTGACAGTACTTTTAGCTGATGTTGCTCCCAGCCGTGGAAGCTGGCAAGCGAGCCCCCTGGCTGCCCTTCGTCCCCTTGGGGTTAGTTTGAGCGCCGTTTTGCGCGGCATTGACGAGATAAGACGCAAATAGCTGGGCTGCATGGCCCCAGCTGAAGTCCAGCGCGCGCTGGCGCGCTTCGTGGCGCGGAACGGCCAGCGCACCGTAACAAGCCTGTTGCAAATCTTCATTCATGACACCGCCGTGACAGCTTCCATCGGCTTTTCCGAGCACTTCCAGCGGGCCATCGACCGGATAAGCCGCCACCGGCGTGCCGGCGGCCATGGCTTCGAGCATCACCAGGCCGAAGGTTTCCGAGCGGCTCGGGAAAACAAAGACGTCGGCCGCGGCATAGACCTTGGCCAGCTCGTCGCGGGCCAGCACGCCCATCCAGCGGACCTGGGGGTAGCGCTGCTTAAGGGATTCTTCCAGCGGCCCCACGCCGCAGACCACCTTGGTGCCCGGAATGTCCAGCTTGAGGAAGGATTCGATGTTTTTTTCATAAGACACCCGGCCCACAAACAGTGACACCGGGCGCAGCAAGGTGCCCATGGGCGGGTGCAGGCGCGGCTGCGGCTCAAAACCGAAAAGCTGCGTGTCCACGCCGTGCGTCCAGCCGCGCAGGTTCTGGAAGCCGCGTTGCTCCAGCATGCGCAACACGCCCTGGGTGGGCACCATCACACCCGACGAAGGCCTGTGGAAATGGCGGAACAGCGCATAACCCCAGGACAGCGGGATCTTGAGCGCCGCATGCAGTATCTCGGGGAACTTGGTGTGGAAGGCCGTGGTGAAACGCAGGCCGCGCTTGAGGCAGTAACCGCGCGCCGCCCAGCCCAGCGGGCCTTCGGTGGCGATGTGGATGGCTTCAGGCTGGAAGGCGTCCAGCTTTTGCGCCAGCCCGCGCTTGGGGCGCACCGCCAGGTCTATGCCGGCATAACCCGGGCAAGGCCGCGTCTTGAAGAGATTCGGGTGTATCACCTCCACCTGGTGGCCCAGCTCCGCGAGTTCGCGCACCAGTTCCACCAAGGTGGTGACCACGCCATTGACCTGCGGCTGCCAGGCATCGGTGACCAGGGCGATCCTCATGCGACCACCGTGGAAGCGGCATGGCCGCGACCCTGGGTTTCATGGGCCGGCGCCCAGTGCACCAGCTCCAGCGTGCCGTCGAAGTTTTCCACCAGCGCGGTGCGGCTTTCCACCCAGTCGCCGTCATTGCAGTAGAGCACGCCGTTGATGTCGCGCATCTCGGCGCGGTGGATGTGGCCGCAGACCACGCCCTGGTGGCCGCGCCGGCGCGCCTCGTTGGCCACCGCGACCTCGAAGTCGGTGACGTAATTGAGGGCGCTCTTGACCTTCTGCTTCAGGTAGGCCGACAGCGACCAGTACGGCAGCCCCATGCGGGCGCGCAGGCCGTTCAGGTAGCGGTTGAGTTTGAGCGTGAATTCATAGAGGTTGTCGCCCACATAGGCGAGCCATTTGGCGCACTGCACCACTGCGTCGAAATAGTCGCCGTGGATGATCCACAGCTGGCGTCCGTCGGCGGTGGTGTGCACGGCTTCATCGATAACCTCGATGCCGCCGAACTGGTTGCCGATAAATTCACGCGCAAACTCATCATGGTTGCCGGGCACATAGGTGATGCGGCAGCCCTTGCGGGCGCGGCGCAGCAGTTTTTGCACCACGTCGTTATGCGACTGCGGCCAGTACCAGCGGCGGCGCAACTGCCAGCCGTCCACGATATCGCCCACGAGGTAGAGGTTGTCGCTGGGGTGGGCCTTCAGGAAATCCAGCAGCGCCGCCGCCTGGCAGCCCGGTGTGCCCAGGTGGATGTCGGAAATGAAGATGGTGCGGTAGCGCTTGCGCAGCGAATCGTCATCGTCGTGGTCGTCAGCGCCCCCGCCGAAGCCGTTGCCCAGCGCCCCCATGGCGTCAAACATGTTTCGCATCAGGCCTCCGTGGCGTTGCCCGGCACCGGTTTGCCGGAAAAATGCTTGAGGTAGCGCGGCGGAAGGTCGGCGATGCGCATCATCATGGGCAGGTCGGTCGAATTGAAATCAGGGTCCCAGGCCGGCGCGCCCAGCACCTTGGCGCCCAGGCGCAAATAGCCCTTGATCAGCGCGGGCGGCTCCACGTCCAGCGTGTCGTCGAGCCTCTCGACGGGTAGCGCCAGGCGCGGCGTGACGCGGTATTCGATGGGAGCCAGGTGGGTCTCGCGCACCTGCCGCCAGATGCTGGCGGCCGCGTGGCCGTTGGGCACGCCGTTGTGCTGCATCGGGATGCTGGCGCAGCCGATCATGGTGTCGAGCTGGTTGCGCGACATGAACTCGGCCAGCGCGCCCCACAGCGCCAGGATGACGCCGCCGTGGCGGTGGTCGGCATGCACGCAGCTGCGGCCCAGCTCGACCATGCGCTCGCGCAGCGCGCGTAGCCGAGTCAGGTCGAACTCGGTGTCGCTATAGGTGCTGCCCACGCGCCTGGCCTGGGTGGGCGTGAGCACGCGGTAGGTGCCGATCACTTCCTGCGTCTCGGCGTCGCGCACCAGCAGGTGCTCGCAGTAGTCGTCAAACAGGTCCACGTCGTGGCCGGGCAGCGTCTTGGACAGCGTGGCGCCCATCTCGAGCGCGAAAACCTGGTACCTCAGGCGCTGCGCCTGCCGGACCTCGTCCTGGTGCCTGGCCCAGCTGACCGAGATTTTCCCCACTGCAGCCCTTTGAACAGGGGCTGGACTGACAGCATGACCGCTTTGATGAAGTGACCCCCGTGGCATTGCGACGGGCGACAATGCAAAGGTGGGATTGGGCAGTTCTTTCATGGCTAACTCCTTGTTCCTTGTTTCCTTGTGTCTCAACGACTTCGGTTTTGACCAACTTCAGCAAGCTCACTCACTCGGACCCGCGGTTTTTCGGCCGCCTGTAAAAAAGCCCCATAAAGGGGCTTGGACACTCAATCACCAGCGGACAGCGAAACCGCCTTGCCGGGCCGCCCCAGGCCGGCCATCAGCGCCGGCCGCGCGTTCGACAAACCCTCCAGCCAGGGCCGGGTGCCGGCCTTGAAGCGCAGCCCGCCGGGACTGTTGGCCAGGGCCTGGGCCGTGCAGCGCAGGATGCGCAGGCACTGCTTGTTCAAGTCCTGTATGCCGGCGCCCAGGCTGCGGGCGGCGCTTGCGTCCTGCCTGTCATGTATCTGTGAGTGGAGTCCCATCGGGTGCTCAGTCATGCTGGTCATGACGTGATTCTGGGAGTGGGGGGTGACGCGTTCGTGTCAGTTCAATGGCAGTTGTGTGACACGGCGCGGCGGGCCTGAAGACGTGGCTGGAAAGCCACAGGCCGGGAGAAGGCGGAGGAGAAATCCGCAGGGAGACCGCGGCGCGCGGGTTCGCACGCCGGGATAGGCAATACGGCGGGACTTAAGGCTTGGTCACGCGCTCGCCACGCTCATTGATGACCTGCTCGCCGTCCTCCTTGCTGAAGGCGCCGCGCTGCGGCAGAGGCAGGATGTCGAGCACGGCCTCCGAGGGCCGGCACAGGCGCGTGGCCAGCGGCGTGACCACGATGGGCCGGTTGATCAGCACGGGATGGGCCAGCATGGCATCCAGCAGCGCCTCGTCGCCCTGCCCGTCCAGGCCCAGTTCCTGGTAGATGGCTTCTTTTTGCCGCACCACTTCACGGACGGGCACGACCATCTGCGCAATCAGTTCCCGCAGCTTTTCGCGCGTGGGCGGCGTCTTGAGGTATTCGATGATTTCGGGCTCTATGCCGGTATTGCGTACCAGCCCCAGCACATTGCGCGAAGTGCCGCATTTTGGGTTGTGGTAAATCGTGACCTTGGGGACAGCTGGCATGCGGTTTCGCTCCTGGAAATGAACGGGTTGAGAAAGAGAGGGGTGAGAAGAGAGGGGCCGAGAATACGGCAATTTGCATAGATTCAATAATTCAATTATATTTGAATCATGGAATCTTTAATACAAACCCGGCCACCAGCCGTCCTCGATGAAAGCGCCGCCGTCAAGGCGCTGGCCGCCCTGGCCCAGGCCCAGCGCCTGCGCGCCTTCCGCGCCTTGGTGGTGGCCGGCCCCGAAGGACTGACGCCGGGCGCCATCGCCGAACAACTGGGCATCGCGGCCAGCGCGCTGTCTTTCCACCTCAAGGAACTGTCGCATTCGGGGCTGGCCAGCAGCGAGGCGCGCGGCCGCAACCTGATTTACCGCGCGAACTTCAGCCAGATGAACGCCCTGCTCGGCTATTTGACCGAGCACTGCTGCGAAGGCGGCGCCTGCGAGGTCGGCCCGCAAGCCGGTTGTGCCACCTGCTGATCCCTTCCCCTTCCCCTTCCCCTTCCCCCTCACCCCCACCACCCCAGGAGAGCCCCCATGAAACGCTTCCATGTCCACGTCCACGTCAAAGACCTCGAAAAAAACATTGCTTTTTATTCAGCCATGTTCGACCAGCAGCCCGCGCGCACCGAAGCCGACTACGCCAAGTGGATGCTGAGCGACCCGCCCGTCAACTTCGCGATCTCCACGCGCGGTGACGCGCCCGGCGTGGACCACCTGGGCATTCAGGTCGACAAGGCTGAAGAGCTGGAGGCGCTGAAGGCCAACGCGACCCGGGCCGACATGACGCTGCTCGATGAAGGCCCCACCACCTGCTGCTACGCCCGCAGCGACAAATACTGGCTCACCGACCCGCAAGGCATTGCCTGGGAACAGTTCCACACGCTGGGCAGCATCCCGGTTTTCAGCGAAGCCAAGCCGGCCACTGCTTCAGCCTGCTGCGCGGCGGCGGAGAGCAAAACATCGGGCACGGCTGCGGCGTGCTGTTAAAGCCTGCAAGGGCCGCCCAAGGCCGGGAGCCCCGCCTCCAACACCAGCTTGTCGCCGAGTTCACAGGCACAGCCGCCCTGCTCTGCGCCGTCATAGGCTCGGGCATCATGGCCGAGCGGCTTTCGGCCGGCAACATGGGCGTGGCCCTGCTGGCCAATACGCTGGCCACGGTGTTTGCGCTTTATGTACTGATTGAATTGCTGGGCCCGGTCAGCGGCGCGCACTTCAACCCGCTGGTGACCTTGGTGCTCGGGTCCAAAACCGCAGCCTCCGGCAAGCGCACGCGAAGAACCCTTCTGTTTATCACCAGCCAGCTGCTGGGCGCGGTCGCGGGCGCCTGGCTGGCCCATGCAATGTTTGACATGAGCCTGCTGCAGGTCAGCGGCAAGGTCCGCAGCGGCACCGGCCAGTGGTTGGCCGAGGCCGTCGCGACCGCCGGGCTGATCCTCATCGTGCTGCGCGCACCCACGGCCAAGGCACCGGCCATGGTCGCCTGCTACATAGGCGCGGCTTATTGGTTCACCGCGAGCACCTCGTTTGCCAACCCGGCGGCCGTGCTGGGACGTATGCTCTCGGACAGCTTTGCCGGCATCGCACCGGCCAGCGTCCCCGGCTTTGTGCTGGCCCAGGGAGCTGGCGCGCTGGTGGGTGTGGCGCTGCATCGTGCAATGGGCGAATCGCAGGCAAGCACCGGCCAGGGCTAAGGCCTACGGCCTTTCTTGCTACCCTTGCAGCCGTGAGTCGAACAAGCAGCCGCACCGCCACCATTGTCCAGCTGGGCATCGCCCAAACCCTGGCCTGGGCCTCCAGCTACTACCTGCCCGCCATCCTGGCCGTGCCCATGGCGCGCGAGCTGGGCGTCAGCACACCCACGGTGTTTGCCGCCTTCTCAGCCGCGCTGGTGGTCTCCGCCCTGCTGGGGCCGGTCGCGGGCAAGGCCATAGACCGCCATGGCGGCCGGCCGGTGCTGGCCGCCAACAGCCTGGTGTTTGCCGCCGGCCTCGCCGTGCTGGCACTGGCGCAAGGGCCGGTGGGCCTCATTGCCGGCTGGGTGATCCTGGGCGTGGCCATGGCCGCGGGCCTTTACGAAGCGGGCTTCGCCGCGCTGGTACACCTGTACGGCAAGGATGCGCGCGGCGCCATCACCGGCATCACGCTGTTCGCCGGATTTGCCAGCACCGTGGGCTGGCCGCTGTCGGCCTGGCTGGAGCTGGAATGGGGCTGGCGCGCCACCTGCCTGGCCTGGGCGGCACTGCACCTGCTGCTGGGCCTGCCGCTGAACTGGCGGCTACCGGCCTCGCCTGCGGCGGCTCCCCCTGAAGCGCATGCGGCCGAAGCGGCGGTTCCCACACCTCCCGCCACCTCGCACAGCGGCACGCGCACGGCGGTGCTGCTGGCGCTGGTGTTTGCCGTGACCTGGTTCATCAGCACGGCCATGGCCTCGCATTTGCCGCGCCTGCTGCAGGCCCATGGCGTGCCGCTGGCCACCGCGCTGGTCTTCGCCGGCCTGGTCGGCCCCGCGCAGGTGGCCGGCCGGCTGCTGGAATACGGCCTGCTGCGCAACATCCACCCGCTGGTCTCGGCGCGCGTGGCCGGTAGCCTGCACACGCTGGGTGCGGCGGCTTTCCTGTTTTTCGGCGTTCCCGCCGGCGCGGTCTTCACCGTGCTGCACGGCGCCGGCAACGGCGTGCTGACGATTGCCAAAGGCACGTTGCCGCTGGTGCTGTTCGGCGTACGCGACTATGGGGCGCGCCAAGGCCTGTTGATGGTGCCGGCGCGCTTTGCGCAGGCCACCGCGCCCTGGCTGTTCGGCCTGGCGATTGACCGCTTTGGCGCGGGGGCGCTGTGGTTTTCAGCGGCGCTCGGGTTGCTGGCTTTCGCGGCCTTGATGCTCTTGCACGATCCGTCCGCGGCCGCCCGGCGCCGGGATTGAGCATCGCGCAGTGCCTTCAGTTGCAAGCTGGACAGTGTTTTTTCTGCTTGAACACTGTTTAACCAACTTCGCAAGCGTTAAAGTCTTCCTCAATGGTCAAACCCTCCAAAACTGAAAGCTCCCGCACACCTGGCCGTGTGCGCGTGGCGCAGGGGCCTTCGGTGGCGCGGGACGTCCGCCAGCGCGCGCTCACGGACGTGAGGCGTTCGCTGGTGCTCGATGCGGCGCGCGCCGTCTTCTTCGAGCATGGGCTCGAAGGCACCAGCATCCGTGAGATCGCCCAGCGCGCGGGCTACACGCCGGGCGCTATCTACAGCTACTTCGCGAGCAAGGAAGAGGTTTACGCGGCCCTGCTCGGGGAATCGCTGGAGCGCCTGAACGAGAAGGTCCAGGCCGCGCGCGCGCAATCCCATGGCGAAGCGGCCGCGGTGGGCCGCGCCACGGCGGCCGCGTTTTTTGATTTCTACCGCGACAACCCGCGCGAGCTGGACCTCGGTTTTTACCTGTTCCAGGGCATGCAGCCGCGAGGGCTGGCAGCCGAACTGGACGAGCGCCTGAAGCAGCGGCTGCGCGATGCGCTGCTGCCCACACAGGAGGCACTCGAAGCGCTTGGCATGCCGGCCAACGAGGCTTCTTCCGAAACCACGGCCTTGTTCGCGCACACGGTCGGACTGCTGGTGCTCAGCCACACGGGGCGCGTACGCATGTTCAAACAGGCGTCCCGGGATCTCTTTGAAAGCTACCTGGAGCGTCTTGTCGCGCGCGCCGGCAGTGCTTCTCGCGGCGCAGGCTCGAAGCAAGCCAAGGCTTGAGCCTACGAACGGCTCAGGGCCTGGTTGGCCGAAGCGCTCACTCCAGCCACTTCTGGAAAAACCGCGCCTGCCCCATGGCCGGGTCCAGCTGGTAACCCGCAAAACCCACGCGCTCGTACAGCCTGACCGCGCCCAGGTTGCCCTGCAGTACTTCCAGCGTCAGCTTGCAGGCGCCGCGCTCGCGCGAAATCTCGTCCACCAGCGCGAGCATTTTTTCGGCGATGCGCCGGCCGCGGTGGCCGGGCAGCACGGCCACGTCGTGGATGTTGACCAGCGGGCGGCAGGCGAAAGTGGAAAAGCCTTCGATGCAGTTGACCAGGCCCACGGCCTTGTCGCCGTCAAACGCGAGCACGCTGAAGGCCTGCGGGCGGGCCGCGAGTTCCCGAACGAGATGGGTTTTGGCGAAATCACTGAGCGGCTTGCCGCCGCCGGCCGGGTCCTGGGCATAGCTGTCCAGCAGTTGCACCAAGGCATGCGCGTGCACCGGGTCGGCATAGTCGGCGCGGCAGACGCGCAGGGATGAAGAAAAAGAAGAGGCAGCGGTTTCGGTCATCCGGCGATTTTAGGGACGCCGCTTTTTTGGGGAATGTGAAGCCCATAAAGCCTTATCGCGTTGCCGCCCATCACCGCCGCCTGGCTTTCCATGTCCAGGTTTTCCAGCAACTGCCGCGACACCGCCCACCACAGCGCATAGGGAGCGGCCAGCTCCAGCACCGGCCAGTCGCTGCCCCAGACCACGCGGTCCGTGCCAAAGCTCTGCAGCACATGCTCGGCCCAGCGCCGCACCGCGCCCGGCGCGGGACAGGGACCGGCTTCGGTCAGCAGGCCCGAGAGTTTGCACATGGCCTGCGTTTCTTTTGCGATGCGCGCGATGCCCTCGGCCCAGGGCTGCCATTGGCCTGCCGCGATATCGGGCTTGGCACCGTGGTCTATCACCATGCGCAGCTCGGGGTGGCGGCCGGCCAGGGTCAGGATGTGCGGCAGGTGCACCGGCTTGACCAGCGCGTCGAACACCAGGCCGCAATCAGCCATGGCATGCAGGGCCGGGGCAAGCGCGGGCTGCAATATCCATTGAGGGTCAGCGATGTCCTGCAGCATGGGCCGCAAGCCCTTGAGCCGCGGGTGCCGTGCCAGCGCCTCTATGCGGCGCGGCGCGTCGGCGGCCAGCATGTCGACCCAACCGACCACGCCCAGCACCGCCGGGTTGGCGTCGGCCTGGTCCAGCAGGAAGTGCGTTTCCGCCTCGGTGGGCGCGGCCTGCACCAGCACGCCGCCGCGCACGCCGTGCGGCCGCGACTGCGCCTGCCAGTCGGCCACGGTTACGTCGCGGTAAAGGGGCGCCAGCGCCGGCGTGAGCCAGCCGTAGTCGCCGCGCGCCAATTCCCAGCAGTGAAAGTGCGCATCGACGATTTTCATGGTGTCGGTGCCTCTCCAGGCAGCAGGCCCTGGGCGCGCAGATCAGCCCAGAAGGCCGCGGGAATCGGGTACCGCATCATGGCCGCCGCATCGGCCCACTCGGCGACCCGGCGCGCGCCCAGCATCACGATGTCGACGGCCTGGTGGGCCAGCGGAAACTGCAGGGCCGCCGCGCGCAGCGGCACGCCGTGCGCCGCGCAAACCGATTCGATGCGCGCCGTGCGCTCCAGCCATTCGCGGGCGGCCGGCGCGTAGTTGAAGCTGGCCGTGCCGCCGCGCGCACCGGTCGCCAGGATGCCCGAATTGAACACGCCGCCCAGCGCAATGCGCACGCCGCGCGCCGTGCATTGCGGCAGCAGCGCCGGCAGCGCGCTGTGGTCCAGCAGGCTATAGCGCCCGGCCAGCATCAGCACATCCAGCCCGGCTTCGCGCAGCACCTGCAGCACCACCTCCACGTCGTTGGTGCCCAGGCCGATGGTGCGTATCAGCCCTTCATGCTTCATCGCGCGCAGCGTGGGCAGGGTTTCATCCAGCAGCTGGCGCAGCACCGCCGGTGCCCGCTCGCCG
This sequence comes from Polaromonas sp. CF318, assembly GCF_000282655.1. Lineage (GTDB taxonomy): Bacteria > Pseudomonadota > Gammaproteobacteria > Burkholderiales > Burkholderiaceae_C > Polaromonas. The sequence continues at coordinate 11,601 of NZ_AKIV01000097.1, read as the reverse complement.
TGCGAGGCCGCGTCCGGATCATGCACGTAGACCACGTCCAGCCGCGGCAGGCCCAGGCGCTGCAGGCTGTCTTCCACGCTGCGGCGGGTGCCCGCGGCGCTGAAGTCCCAGACCTGGTTGAAGGGCAGGATGTCCACATAACCGTGCTGGGCGCGCGCCGCGTTCACATCGGGCACCAGCAGCCGGCCCACCTTGCTCGACAGCACATAGCCGTCCCGCGGGTGGCCGCGCAGCGCGTCGCCCAGCCGCCGCTCCGACAGGCCGTGGCCGTAATGCGGCGCGGTGTCGAAAGTGCGGCAGCCGTCGGCCCAGGCCGCATCGACCAGCGCCCTGGCCTCGGCATCGCTCACGGCGGCAAACAGGTTGCCCAGCGGCGCGCCGCCCAGGCCCAGCCGCAGGCCGCTTTCTTTGCAGGCGGAAAACACAGGGGCCTTGTCCAAAGTCGTCATGTCGAAACCGGTTTCAGGGTTAATCCCAATAAAAGTTCAGTTATGTTATGACTAACATGTCAGTTATCGACAGCGGGAAATCCCGAGGTTTTCACAAAACCCGACCTCCCCGCCGAGAACGATTTTTCCATGCTCAAGAACATTCCACCGCTGCTCACCCCTGACGCCCTGCATGCCCTGGCCAGCATGGGCCATGGCGATGACGTAGCGATTGTGGATGCCAATTTCCCGGCTGCCCAGGTGGCCCGCAAAAGCGGCGCCCGGCTGGTAGCGCTGGCAGGCGTGACCGCCCCGCAGGCGCTGGCCGCCGTGCTGCGTTTGCTGCCGCTGGACGACTTCGTGCCCGAAGCCGCCTGGACCATGCAGGTCGTGGGCGACCCCGAGGCGGTTCCCGCGCCGGTGGCCGAATTTACCACCGTGCTGCACCAGGCCGGCGAGCGCCCCGCCACCTCGCTGGAGCGTTTTGCGTTTTACGAACGCGCGCAATCGGCCTTCCTGATCCTGCAGACCGGCGAGCAGCGCAAGTACGGCAACATCCTGCTGCGCAAGGGCGTCATCGCGAGCGACCACGTCTGACCCATGAGCAGCGCCGCACACCCGTCGAACGCCCCGCCCATCAGCCTGCGCGCGCAGGCCTATGAAAGCTTCCAGCAGCAAATCGTCGACGCCAACATACGTCCCGGGCAGTTCGTCTCGCAGCGCGAACTCATGCAGCTGCTGGGCATGCCGCTGGGCGCGGTGCGCGAACTGATCCCGCGGCTGGAAGCCGAGGGCCTGGTCAAGACAGTGCCGCAGCGCGGCCTGCAGGTGGCCCATGTGGACCTCAAGCTGATCAACAATGCCTTTCAGCTGCGCGGCCTGCTCGAGCGCGAGGCCGCCAGCCGCTTCGTCACCACGGTATCCGATGCAGACCTCGCCGCCATCGAGCAGGCCCACCTCAACATCGTGAAGCGCGCACGCAAAAAGGCCATCGACGACGCGCTGCTCGAAGATGCGACCACGGTGGACTGGGGCCTGCACGACCTGATGATAGACACGCTGGGCAATGAGCTGATTTCCGAGGTCTACCGCATCAACAGCCTGCGGGTGCGACTGATCAAGCTTGAAGCCTCCTCCCTTTCCCCGGATGTGCTGATTCCCGCAATGGAGGAGCACCTCTGGTTCATCGATGCCCTCAAGCGGCGCGACCCGCAAGCCGTGGTCGACCGCCTGGGCCATCACATCGAGAGTGCGCACCGACGCGTGCTCGGCCTGCCGCGGCCCGCAATGCCGTGGTCTCTGGAGATCCCTGAATGACGAGTTCCTTTCCTGCCGCCGAAAATTCCTTTCGCGGCATCTGGCCCGCCCTGCTGACGCCGCTCACGGCCGGCCTGGACATAGACCACGCCAGGTTCGCCGCCCACTGCAAGGCGCTGATTGCCAGCGGCTGCCCGGGCGTAACGGCTTTCGGCACCACCGGCGAAGGCCCATCCTTTTCGCTGGCCGAACGCAAGGAGGCGATAGAGCAGCTCATCAAAAACGGGATTCCCGCAAAGCAGATCATGGTCTCGACCAGCTGCGCCGCCCTGCCCGAAACGCTGGAGCTCACGCGTCACGCCGTGAAAGCCGGCGTGCACGGCTGCCTGATGCTGCCGCCGTTTTTCCTCAAGGGCGTGTCGGACCAGGGCATCATTGACAGCTACCGCTACGTCATCGACGGCATGGCCGGCACCCCTTTCAAGCTCTACCTGTACCACATCCCCCAGGTCACCGGCGTGCCGCTGTCGCACCACGTGATCGCCACGCTCAAGAAGCAATACCCGGACACCATCGTCGGCATCAAGGACAGCGCCTGCAGCACCGAACACTCTGTGGGCCTGGCCAATGCCTTCATGAAGGACATGACGGTTTACGTCGGTTTTGAGCCCGACCTGCCCGAGATGGGCAAGCGGGGCAGCACCGGCGCCATCAGCGGTGTGGCCAACTTCATGCCGCGCCTGGTCAAACGTCTGGTGACCGAGCCCACGGCGCCGGCGACGCCGGCCGAGCGCGAGCGCGTGATCAAGCTGATAGGCCTGCTGGACGGCTACTCGCTGATGCCCGCGCTCAAGGGCATCATGGCCATGCTGAGCGACGACCCGGGCTGGCTGCGCGTGCGCGCGCCGCTGGTGGCCCTGAGCGCCGAAGAATACAAGGCGCTGGAAAAAACCATCACGGCCTTCGGGATTGATACAAAATCCGACTGAGCGCCGGATGACTGCGGATGCCGCCCCGGGCCTCGAAGCCCACAACGATTGACTTAAAAAAGGAGACAACCATGAAGACTTCCCTCTCGTCCACCCTTCGCCGCGGCCTGCTGGCCAGCGCTTGCGCCACCCTGCTGATGGGCGCGCTGCTGCCGGCGGCCCAGGCCCAGAACAAAATGGTGCTGCGCGTATCTACCCCGGCCGTGCCCGACGACTGGCACGCCAAGATGTGGACGGTCTTCAAGGACAACCTCGAAAAAAGCGCGCCCGGCGAATTCGACGTGCAGATCAACCTGAACGCCTCGCTGTTCAAGCAGGGCACGGAGCCGACCGCCATGGCGCGCGGCAACCTCGAGCTCTCCTCGATCTCGGCCTTCGACATCGCCAAGCTGGTGCCCGAGTTCTCCATCTTCACCGCCGGCTACATCGTGCGCGACCCGGACCACCAGCAAAAAGTGTTCTCCGGCCCCATAGGCACCGAGATGTTCAAGACCGTCTCTGAGAAGATGGATGTGACCCCGCTGTCCACCGTCTACCTCGGCACCCGCCAGGTCAACCTGCGCGAGGCCCACAACGTCAAGGTGCCGGCCGACCTCAAGGGCATCAAGCTGCGCATGCCGGGCTCCAAGGAATGGCTGTTCCTCGGCGAGGCGCTGGGCGCCACGCCCACACCGCTGGCTTTCGGCGAGGTCTACCTGGGCCTGAAGACCGGCACCATAGACGGCCAGGACAATCCCCTGCCCTCGGTGCGCGCCGCCAAGTTCTATGAAGTCACCAAACAGATCGTCATGACCAGCCACCTGGTGGACGGCATCTTCATCTCGATTTCCAACAAGGCCTGGAACGCCATGAGCCCGGCGCAAAAAACCAAGGTCAAGGCCGCGGCCCAGGCGGCGGCCGCCTACAACAACGAAAACCGCATCAAGGAAGAAGGCCAGCTGGTCGACTTCTTCAAAAAGGAAGGCCTGCAGGTCACCACACCGGACGTGGACGCTTTCCGCAAGACCGTGCAGACGACTTACCTGAATTCCGACTACGCCAAGGTCTGGCCCAAGGGCCTGCTTGAGCGCATCAACGCGACGAAGTAAGCCCCGCGGCAAGCACCACAACGCCCATGAAAAGCTGGCCCCAAAAAGCCGCCAACCTGATTGGCGGCGGACTCTTCCTGATCCTGTTCATTGTGTTCGTGATCCAGATCACCGCGCGCTTTCTCTTCGGCAAGCCTTTGGCCTGGACGGATGAGATGGCCGTGATCCTTTACGTGTGGGTCATCCTGTGGGCCGCCGCCGTGGTGGTGCCCGAGCGCGAGCATGTGGTGTTTGACCTGGTGTGGAACAGCATGCCCTATCGCGGCAGGCAGGCCATGGCCATCATCGGCAACCTGATGGTGGGCGGCCTGGCGGCCTGGGGCATCCCGGGCTGCTGGGACTATGTGCACTTCATGGCCCGCGAGGGAACACCCGTGCTGGGCGTGTCCTTCCAATGGGTTTTCATGCCTTTTGTGTTGCTGCTCGCCGCACTGGCGGTTCGCTCGGCCTGGGCAATCTGGAACGCGATCCGCGGCAAGGGTCTTGAAGCGGAGCTGCGTATATGACTAGCGGTATCTGGATATTGGTTGGGGTGCTGGCGGGCGGCATGCTGCTGCGCATGCCCATCGGTTTTTCGATGATCGCGGCCGGCATAGGCTACCTCGTGGCCAAGGGCCAGGACGTGGGCCTGGTGGCCGAGCAGATCGGCAACGGCCTGTACAACAGCTATGTGCTGCTGGCGGTGCCGCTGTTTGTGTTCGCCGCCAACATCATGAACGCGGGCACGGTCAGCGAGCGCATTTTCGACTTCTGCCGCATCCTGGTGGGCCGCATGCGCGGCGGGCTGGCGCAGGTGGACATCCTGGTCAGCGTGATCTTCTCGGGCATGAGCGGCAGCGCGATCGCCGATGCCGCCGGCCCCGGCCTGGTCACCATCCGCCAGATGCTCAAGAAGCCAGAGTACACGCGCGGTTTTGCCGGCGCCGTGGTGGTGGCCAGCGCCACGCTGGGCCCCATCATCCCGCCGTCCATCCCCATGGTGATTTACGCGCTGGTCTCGGGCGCCTCGGTGGGCGCGCTGTTCCTGGGCGGCGTGGTGCCGGGCTTTCTGATGGCCGGCCTCATGATGGGCGTGGTCGCGATCATCGCCAAAAAACGCAACATGCCGCGCGACGAACCCGTGCCGCGCTCCGAATGGGCCGGCCTGATCTTTCGCGGTGCCTTGCCGCTATCCATGCCCATCGTGCTGCTGGGCGGTATTTACTCGGGCATTTTCACGCCGACCGAAGCGGCCGCCGTGGCGGCGCTGCATGCGCTCATCCTGGCCGCGCTGGTGTTCCGGGCCCTGACCTGGCGCAGCTTCTGGGGCGTGGTGATGGAATCCACGCGCGCCAGCGCGGTGATCACCATGATCCTGGCCGGCTCCTTCATGCTCAACTACGCCTTCACCGCCGAAGGCGTGCCGCAGTCCATGGCCATGTGGGTCGACAGCATGCACTTTTCGCAGATCGGCTTTTTGCTGATGGTGAACGTCATGTTCCTGGTGCTGGGCTGCTTCCTCGACGTCTCGGTGCTGCTGCTGGTGTTTGTGCCCATGCTGCTGCCGGCGGCCAAGCTGCTGGGCGTGGACCTGGTGCACTTCGGCGTGCTGGTGGTGCTCAACATGATGATCGGCCTGATCCACCCACCCTTCGGCATGCTGCTTTTTGTGACCAAGGCGCTCACCGGCATCCCCATCGGCGAGATGATGAAGGAAGGCTGGCCCTTCCTGGTCATGCTGCTGTTGCTGCTGCTGGCCATGACCTGCTTCCCGCAAATCGTGCTGTGGCTGCCTCAGACCATGGGGTACAAGTGACTCCCCCCCGAAGCGCCTGCGGCGCCTCCCCCCAGGGGGCGACGCCAGCGGCCCGGCAAAGCCGGTTCCGCGGCGCCTGCTTGGTGATACCCGCCCATGCCTAAGATCGGTGCTTCACCCCTGATCCTGCACTATGAATGACGCCGTGAATGCCGATGTCGTCTGCGTCGCAAGCTGGAACGCCGACCTGATTTCCAAGGTGGCGCGGCCGATTGCACGCGGCGAAACGTTGATGGCCGGCGACTTCAGCATCAGCCCGGGCGGCAAGGGCAGCAATGCCGCGGTGGCCGCCGCGCGCCAGGGCGCGCGCGTGGCGCTGCTGGCCCGCATCGGTGACGACGACTTCGGCCGCATGGGCATGGATCTCTGGCATGAAGAAGGCATAGACACCTCCCATGTCGAGCAAGTGGCTGGCGAACGCAGCGGCGTCGCGCAAATCCTGGTCTACGAAGACGGCGACAACAGCATTGCCGTCTACCCCGGCGCCGGCAGCGGCCTGGGCGCGCGCCATGCGCAGGCCGCGGCCGCGCTGCTGGCGGGCTGCCGCGTCGTGATGGCTTCCTGCGAAGTGCCGGCCGAGGCAGCGCTGCAGGCCTTTGCCCTGGCACGCGCGGCCGGCGCACTGACTGTGCTCAACCCGGCGCCCGCGCGACCGCTGGGCGACGAGATGCTCGCGCTGGTCGACGTGCTCACGCCCAACGAGAGCGAACTCCTTCTGTTGGCCGGCGAGGCGCATGCCGGTTCGGCCGACCAGGCCGTCGCGCGCCTGCTTGGCCGCGGCGCCCGCGCCGTGCTGGTCACGCTGGGCGCGGCCGGCTGCCGCCTCTACCAGGCGGGCCAGGCGCCGCATTCGATACCGGGCCGCCCCATGGCCGTGCGCGACACCATAGGCGCGGGCGACACCTTCACCGGCGCCCTCGCGGCCGCGCTGGCACGCGGCGAAGCACTGCCCGCCGCCATGCAATGGGCCAATGCGGCGGCCGCGCTCTCGGTGACGCGCCACGGCGCCATAGACGGCATTCCGCGGCTGGCGGATGTGGCCGCGCTGCTCGGCTGAAACCACCACGGCCTTGTCGCTCGCTCCCGTGTAGGCGCAAGGCCGCTTTACCGGATATTTACGCGCCTCTTTCGGGGCGTATACCTGCGCCCTCGGGCTTGCAGTGATAATTCCTGAGCGCTGTGCGAGCAGGCCCTCGGGCTTGGCCGACAGCCCATCCAATACAAAAAAATGCCGCATCCACCCGTGGGCGCGGCGGGCACCCAAGGACAGCCGATGGACCCGAAAGCCGAAACGCCGCAGACCGGCGCCCCAACCCCTCCCCGCAAGCGCATCAGCCGCCGCGCGTCCATCCTGGGCAGCGTGATCGCCGTGGTCGCCTTAGCCGGCATAGGCTGGCTGGCCTGGCATTTGACCCACCCTTCCGCCGACGCCGCCGCCGGGGGTTTTGCCGGCGGCAGGCGCGGCGCGCCGGCCACCACGGTCGGCGTGGCCACCGCCGAACGCGCCAGCATCCCGATTGTTCTTGAAGCCCTGGGCACCGTCACGCCGCAGGCCAGCGTCAGGGTCACGCCCCAGGTCTCGGGCGTGATGCAGAAAGTGCTGTTCAAGGAAGGCCAGATGGTCAAGGCCGGCGAGCTGCTGGCCACCATAGACCCGCGCCAGTTTGAAATGGCGCTGATGCAGGCCAGCGGCCAGCGCCAGCGCGACGAGGCCCAGCTCGACAGCGCGCGCGTGCAGCTGCAGCGCTACAAGACCCTGCTGGAGCAGGACTCCATCGCCCGCCAGGACGTTGACACCCAGGCCGCGCTGGTCAAACAGCTCGAAGGCACGGTCGTCGTCGACAAGGCCAATGAGGGCACGGCGCGGCTCAACCTCGGCTACACGCGCGTGGTCGCGCCGGTGAGCGGCCGTGTCGGCCTGCGCGCCGTGGACGTGGGCAATGTGGTGAGCAGCGGCGACGCCAACGGCATCGCGCTGATCACCCAGATCACGCCCATAGACGTCGTCTTCGCGATTCCGCAGGACCAGGTCGGCGAGCTGCAGCAAAACGCCGCCAAGGGCATCGCCATGCAGGTCACCGCGCTCGACAGGACGCGCGCCGTCACGCTGGACACCGGCAGTTTCGCCTCGCTCGACAACCAGGTCGACATCACCACCGGCACCGTGAAGGCCAAGGCCCGCTTTGCCAACAGCGAGCTCAAGCTCTACCCCAGCCAGTTCGTCAACGTGCGCCTGCAGGTGCGCACCATAGCCAACGCCATCGTGGTGCCGGTCACGGCCGTGCGCATGGGCAGCAACGGCGAATATGTCTATGTGGTCAACGCCAGGGAGCGCACCGTCTCGCTCAGGCCCATCAAGCGCGGCCAGGCCACCGTTGACAAGGTCGTGATCGCCTCCGGGCTGGAGGTGGGCGAGCGTGTCATCACCGAAGGCGCGGACCGGCTCAAGGACGGTGCCTCCGTGGTCCTGCCCGGCGATCCGCCCGGCGGCGGGGGACGCGGCCCCGGGGGCGGCGGCGGCAAGCGCCAGCGCGGCGCGGCCTCCGCACCGGGTGCCGGGGCTTCCGCGCCGGCGGCGGGCACCTCGGCCCCAGCCGTAGCCACCGCTGAAGGCCCGACCCCGGAACAGCGCAAGCGCATGCTGGACCAGGTCAAGGACGACCCTGAGGCCCTGGAACGCCGCCAGCGCTTTCTCGCGGCCATCGATGCCGGCGACCCTGCCGCGCTCGAGCGCTGGCGCAGCATGAGGGAAAAACGCCAGGGCGGCGAACGGTCGCGCAGTGAAAAATAGGGATCTCGCCGCATGAGTCCCTCACGCCCGTTTATCCTGCGCCCGGTCGCCACCTCGCTGCTGATGGTGGCCATCGTGCTGGCCGGCCTCGTGGGTTTCAAGTTTTTGCCGCTGTCGGCCCTGCCGCAGGTCGACTACCCGACCATCCAGGTGCAGACGCTCTACCCCGGCGCCAGCCCCGAGGTCATGGCCCAGACCGTGACCGCGCCGCTGGAGCGCCAGTTCGGCCAGATGTCCGGGCTGCAGCGTTTGAGCTCCACCAGCGCGGCCGGCGTCTCCATCGTCACGCTGCAGTTCGGCCTGGGGCTGACGCTGGACGTGGCCGAGCAGGAAGTGCAGGCCGCCATCAACGCCGGCGGCTCGCTGCTGCCCGCCGACCTGCCCGCGCCGCCCGTGTACGCCAAGGTCAACCCGGCCGACGCGCCCGTGCTCACGCTGGCCATCACTTCCGACACGCTGCCGCTCACCGAGGTGCAGAACATCGTCAACACACGGCTGGCGCTCAAGATCAGCCAGGTCAACGGCGTGGGCCTGGTCTCGCTGAGCGGCGGGCAGCGCCCCGCCGTGCGCATACAGGCCGACACGCGCGCCCTGGCCTCCTACGGCCTGGGCCTGGATTCGCTGCGCACCGCCATCAGCGCCGCCAACGCCAACGGCGCCAAAGGCAGCATTGACGGGCCCACACGCTCCTACTCCATCAACTCCAACGACCAGTTGGTCGCCGCCAGCGATTACCAGCGCCTGGTCATTGCCTACCGCAATGGCGCGGCGATTCGCGTGTCCGACGTGGCCCAGGTCGTCGACAGCGCCGAGAACATCAAGCTCGGCGCCTGGAGCGGCCTGAAGCCGGCCATCATCCTCAACGTGCAGCGCCAGCCCGGCGCCAATGTGATCGCCACGGTGGACGCCATCAAGGCACGCCTGCCCGAGCTGCAGGCCGGCCTGCCCACCGCGCTCAATGTCGACGTGCTCAGCGACCGCACCACCGGCATACGCGCCTCGGTGCTGCATGTCGAAATCGAACTGGTGCTGGCCGTGCTGCTGGTGGTGCTGGTGATTTTTGCGTTTCTGCACAGCCTGCGCGCCACCGTGATCGCCAGCCTGGCCGTGCCGATCTCGCTGGTCGGCACCTGCGGCGCCATGTACCTGCTGGGCTACAGCCTGAACAACCTGAGCCTGATGGCCTTGACGATCGCCACCGGCTTTGTGGTTGACGACGCCATCGTGATGATAGAAAACATCTCGCGCTACATCGAGGAAGGCGAGGCGCCCATGGCCGCGGCCCTCAAGGGCGCGACGCAGATCGGCTTCACCATCATCTCGCTGACGGTCTCGCTGATCGCCGTGCTGATCCCGCTGCTCTTCATGGGCGATGTGGTGGGCCGGCTGTTCCGCGAGTTCGCCGTCACGCTGGCCATCACCATCCTGATCTCCGCGGTGGTCTCGCTGACCCTGGTGCCCATGATGTCGGCGCGCTGGCTCACGCGCCACCCCGAAGGCGAGGTCGAAGGCGGCCGCTTCGGCCAGGCCATGCAGCGCTTTTTCGACAAGGTCATCCACCACTACGACCGCTGGCTGACCTGGGTGCTCAAGCGCCAGGGCCTGACCCTGCTGGTGGCGCTGGCCACCCTGCTGCTCACCGTGCTGCTGTATGTGCTGATCCCCAAGGGCCTGTTCCCCACGCAGGACACCGGCCAGCTGCAGGCCCGCATCGAGACCGCGCAGTCGGTGTCCTATGCCCGCATGGCCGGGCTGCAGCAGGCGGCGGCCAAGGCCATCCTCGAGGACCCGGACGTTGAAACGCTGAGCTCCTTCATAGGCGTGGACGCGGCCAACAACACCATGCTGCACACCGGCCGCATGTTGATCAACCTCAAGTCCAGCCGCAGCGGCAGCCAGCAGGAAACCATGGACAGGCTCAAGGAGCGTGTCGGCCAGGTGGCCGGCGTGACGCTGTACCTGCAGCCCACCCAGGACTTGACGATTGACGCCGAAACCGGCCCCACGCAGTTCCGCGTCTCGCTCGAGGGCTCGGACAACGCCACCGTGGTGCTCTGGGCCAACAAGCTCGCCGAACGCATGCGGCAATTGCCCGGCGTGCGCAACGTGGCCTCCGATGCCGGCTCCAGCGGCACCTCGGCCTATATCAACGTGGACCGCGACACCGCCTCGCGCCTGTCGGTCACCACCTCGGCTATCGACGACGCGCTGTACAGCGCCTTCGGCCAGCGCATCGTTTCCACCATCTTCACCGAGACCAACCAGTACCGCGTGATCCTCGAAGCCATGCCGGACCCGCTGGCCACGCCCGCCTCGCTGGGCGCGCTGCGGCTCAAGACCGGCTCGGGCAGCACCACGCCGCTGTCGGCGATTGCCACCATACGCGAGCAGCCCGCCCCGCTGCAGATCACCCGCGTGGCCCAGTACCCGGCCACCACGCTGGGCTTTGACACCGCGCCCGGTGTCTCCCTGGGCCGGGCCGTCGACGAGATCCGCCAGGCCGCCAAGGACGTGGACCTGCCCGGCAGCGTGACCCTGAGTTTCCTGGGCGCGGCCGGCGCCTACCAGGCCTCGCTGTCCAACCAGTTGTGGCTCATCCTGGCCGCGGTGATCTGCGTCTACATCGTGCTGGGCGTGCTCTATGAGAGCTATATCCACCCGCTGACGATCTTGTCCACCCTGCCCTCGGCCGGCGTTGGCGCGCTGCTGGCACTCATGCTCAGCGGCTCCGACCTGGGGGTCATAGGCATCATCGGCATCATCCTGCTGATAGGCATCGTGAAGAAAAACGCCATCATGATGATCGACTTCGCCATAGACGCCGAACGCAACGAAGGCAAGTCGCCCCAGGAAGCGATCCACCAGGCGGCCCTGCTGCGTTTCCGGCCCATCCTTATGACGACACTGGCAGCCCTGTTCGCCGCCGTGCCGCTGATGCTGGGGTTTGGTGAAGGTGCCGAGCTGCGGCAGCCGCTGGGTTTGTCGATTTTTGGCGGCTTGATTGTGAGCCAGATGCTCACGCTGTTCACCACACCGGTGATTTATCTTGGGTTTGACCGGTTGGGGCGGAGGTTTGGGCGCAAGAAGGAGGTTCTTGTATGAGGGCCTTTCCCTCAATCTCCTGCTTCTCCTGCTTTCAAAGTGCGGGTTCTCTTCTGCGTCCTGCTGGCCGGGGTCGCCCGGCGGCGACTCACTTTTCTTTGCTTCGCCAAAGAAAAGTAAGCAAAAGAAAGGCGACCCTGGTTGCTGCGTC
>NZ_AKIV01000096.1 GCF_000282655.1 Polaromonas sp. CF318 | reverse complement strand
CCGCAGGCGCAGCGCCCCCTCGGGGGGCAGCGCATTACACGAAGTGAAAAGCGTGGGGGCTAACCCCTTATGCCCTTGTAAAGCATGTAGGCCGCCAGCACATAGAGGATGCTCGCGAACACCCGCTTGAGCTTACCCACGGGCAGGTTGTGCGCGGCCTTGGCGCCCAGCGGCGCCGTGAGGAAGCTGCACACGGCGATCACCAGCAGCGCCGGCAGCCAGATGTAGCCGAAGGAGTTGGCCGGCAGGTCCTGCACGCTCTGGCCGCTGATCACATAACCGAGCACATTGGCCACCGCGATCGGAAAGCCCAGCGCGGCCGAGGTCGCCACCGCGCTGTGGATGGCGACGTTGCACCAGGTCATGAAGGGCACGCTGATGAAGCCGCCGCCCGCGCCGACCAGGCCCGACAAAAAGCCGATAAAGCCGCCGGCCGCGAACTGGCCCGCCGTGCCCGGCATCTGCCGCGTCGGCTTGGGTTTTTTGTCCAGGAACATCTGCGTGGCCGAGAAGCTCACGAACAGGCCGAAAAAGATCGCCAGATAGGAGCCCTTGAGCAGCGCGAACACGCCCAGGCTGCCGATGATGCTGCCGATCACGATGCCGGGCGCCAGCCTCTTGACGATGTCCCAGCGCACCGCGCCGCGCTTGTGGTGGGCGCGCACGCTGGAGATCGAGGTGAAGATGATGGTGGCCATGGAGGTGGCGATCGCCATCTTGACGGCCAGGTCCGGCGCCACGCCGCGGTTGGACATGATGATGGTGATGAAGGGCACCATCAGCATGCCCCCGCCTATGCCCAGGAGGCCCGCGAGAAACCCGGTGCCCACGCCCAGCAAGGCCAGTTCAACAATCAGGAGGGGTTCAAGCATCATGGGGCGTCAGGCATGTGGCCGCGGGCCTGCGGCGCTTCACTGGAAGCGCTGCCGCACACGGTGAGGTTGGAGGAGGGGAAAGCGGAGGGCGCAAGGCAATGGCGGGAATAAGGTGTCTGCGAGTGCCACTGGACCGTCATCCTGAACCAGGGGTTCAGGTGGGCGAGGGCAGTCGGGTTTCGGGTTCGTCTGACGCGAGACGATCACACCTGCCGGACAATTTACCAAGCCCGTGCTCAAAGAGCATTGGTTCAAGGAAATATAAAGCCCAATGCGCATCGCAGACGTCTTCATTGTAGGCCTTTGCGGCCTCGCCCGGGACGGGGTGAACGGATCTGCGGCGGGATGAAGGGGCAAGCGCCGAGGCCGGCGCGCGCCCGCCTTCAAAGCAGGCGGCCGTCTATGCCCAGGGCGGTGTCCAGGCGCAGCAGCAGCGCGGCGAGCTGCGGGCTCTCGGCATTGCCGGCAGCGGCGGGTGCGGCCGCCGGCACGGGTGCGGCGCCCGGCGTGCGTTCGGGAAGCTCGAAGGCCAGGTTCAATGCCGCCAGCACGGCGATGCGGTCGCGCGCCTTGATTTTTCCGGCGTCGCGGATCCGGCACATGGCCATATCGACGCGGTTGACCGCGTCCAGCATGCGCGCGTCGCCGTTTTCGGGGCAGCCCAGCAAATAGCTTTGGCCCATGATCTGCACTTCAAGCTGCTTCATGACTCGGTTCCCGCGGTGGTTTTATGGCCGTGGCCGCTGCTTTCGGGCAGGCGCTCGAGCAGGGCATCGACACGGGCGCGGGCCGCGCCCAGGCGCGACTTGAGGGAGTCGCGCTCCTGCGTCAGCAGGCCGACCTGCTCGGTCAGCAACTCGTTGGTGCGCTGCAATTCCTCGTAGCGCAGCAACAGGCGCTCGACGCGTTCGGTGATCTGGTCGATTTGGGTTTGGTTCGCCATGGCAAGCCCGATTGTAGGGTTTGCGGCCTGAACTGGGGAAGGGCCGCGTAGAATCGCCCCTGTTGGTGCCCGCAGTGTGGTTCACATGCTGCAGTTCAACGGGAAGCAGGAGAGCGTCAAAGCCAGGCATCGGGCCAAGCCCGAAGGCCGGCGCCCAGACCTTCAACCTGCGCTGCCCCCGCAACGGTAAAACGGACGAATGCGCTTTCCCGGCCTCACGGCCGTGGCGCATTCAGCTTTCATCATCAGCCACTGAGCGCCTTGAACAAGCGTTTGGGAAGGCGATGGAGGCGGTTCCGTCAGCCCGGATACCGGCCAACAAGGTGAACGCGCACGTCCAGTCCCTGGACTGGGTGTTTGTAACGCTCACATACCGGCGGGGAAGCCGGTGAGGGCCCATTGCTGACTGTTGATTCATGAAAATTGCTCCCCACGCACGCCTGGCCGTGCTCCCGCCGGCGCTGGCCGCCGCGTTCCCCCTGGCTTTTCTGGCGGCGTCTCCCGCCATGTCGCAGACCACCCAAGCTGCGCAAACGACCCAAACCGCCCAGGCCGTTGTCGCGCCCCAGCTTAAGGAGATGGTGGTGAGCGCCACGCGCAGCGCCCAGCCCATCGGCGACGTCGTGGCCGACGTCACCGTCATCGACCGCGAAACCATAGAACGCGCCGGCCCGGTCGGGCTGGCAGACATCCTGGTGCGTGTGCCGGGCATACAGATCACCCGCAACGGCGGCACAGGCGCGAACACCAGTGTGTTTGTGCGCGGCGGGGAAAGCCGCCACACCCCCGTCTTCATCGACGGCGTGCGGGTGGAGTCGCAGGCGACGGCCGGCAGCGCTTCGTGGAGCAACATTCCGCTGGCGCTGATTGACCGGATCGAGATCTTGCGCGGCCCCAGCAGCGCCGTCTATGGCTCGGACGCCGTGGCCGGCGTGATCCAGATCTTCACCAAAAGGGGCGAAGGCCCCTTTTCGCCCTCCGTGTCGGTGGGCTACGGCTCCTACAACACCAGCCGGGTCGAGCTCACCGCGAGCGGTGCGGCAGGCGTATTCGACTATGCGCTGGGCTTGAGCCAGGGCCAAAGCGACGGTTTCAACGCGCGGACTATCGCGGGCCAGAACCCCGATGCCGACGGCTACAAAAGCCTGGGCGCCAACGCCAAGCTGGGTTTGCAGCTCAACCCCGACCACCGCATTGAAGCCAACGTGATGCAAAGCCACACGGACTCCCAGTACGACGGCGGCCCCACCCGCGACTACCGCCGCATCGCCGACCTGCAGACCTTGGGCCTGCAATGGGAGGCCAAATGGTCCGATCGCTACAGCACCAGGCTGGCCCTGACCCAGGGCACCGATTCCGGCGAGGAGGGCCTGAACGGCTCGACGCCGCAAATCTCCTACGACAAGAGCACCATCAGCACATTGCTGTTCCAGAACGAATACCGCCTGGGCGCCCACCTGCTGAGCGCCGCGCTCGAAAGCCGGCGGGATGTGTTCCGCCTGGTCGGCTCCACGGTCATCCCGGGGGGCTCGAGTGTGCTCAGCAAGGATCGCTCGCTGGACGGCGTGAGCCTGGGCTACGGCTGGAGCGGCGGCGCGCACACCTTGCAGCTCAACGCCCGCCACGACAGGGACAGCGAATTCGGCGGCAAGACCACCGGCTCCGCGGCCTATGCCTTTGCGCTCACGCCGCAGTGGAAGGTGTCCGCTTCCGCCGGCACCTCTTTCCGCGTCCCCACGCTGTACCAGCGCTTCAGCATCTACGGCACCTCGACCCTGAAGCCCGAATCCGGCCGCAGCGTGGAAGCGGCGCTCAAATACAGCCAGGGCACATCGCAGTACGGCGTCACGGTGTACCGCAACCGCCTGAGCAACCTGCTGAGCTTCGTCACGGGCAACGGCCCCTGCATCAACGGCGGTCCGCCGACGGTGCTGGCCAACCGCGGCTGCTATGCCAATACCGCGCAGGCCGAATACACCGGACTGACGCTCACGGCGGCTGAGACCGTCGGCAATGTCCGTATCCATGGCTCGCTGGATTTGCAGAACCCCAAGAACCGGATCACCCACCGCACCCTGCAGCGCCGCTCGCGCCAGTACGGAACGCTGGGCGCCGAAATGCCACTGGGCGGCTGGCAGCTGGCGACCGACCTGGTGATGGCCTCGCATGCCTTCGACAGCGATGCCAGCAACGTGGTGCTGCCCGGCTACTCGGTCATGAACCTCAGCGCCACGACGGCGCTGTCCCCCGACTGGAAGCTGGTGGCCAAGCTGGAGAATCTGACCGACAAGATTTACCAGACCGCCAACACCTACGCCACCGCCCGGCGTAACCTCTACGTCGGTGTGACCTGGGCACCCCGCTAAACCTTTATCTCCCGTCCATCCATGTCGCAAACCGTCCGCTGTCCCGCCATCCTCGTTGCCGCCCCCGCCTCCGGCCAGGGCAAGACGACGGTGGCCTGCGCGCTGGCGCGGCTGCATGCGCGCCAGGGGCGGCGCGTGCGGGTCTTCAAGTGCGGGCCGGATTTCCTGGACCCGTGCTGGCACGCCCTGGCCAGCGGCGCGCCGGTGTACCAGATGGACCTGTGGATGACCGGCGAGGCCGATTGCCGGGCGCGCCTGCATGCGGCCGCGCAGGAGGTGGACCTGATCATCGTGGAAGGCGTGATGGGCCTGTTTGACGGCGAGCCCAGCGCGGCCGATCTGGCGCAGCGCTTCGGCTTGCCGGTGCTGGCGGTGGTGGATGCCTCGGGCATGGTGGCGACCTTTGGCGCGCTGGCCTTTGGCCTGCAGCACTACCGCCCCCACATGCCCTGGGCCGGGGTACTGGCCAACCGCGTGGCCAATGCGCGCCATGCGGCCATGCTGCAGGCCAGCGTGGCGCCCGAGCAATGGCTGGGCGCGGTGCTGCGCGATGCCGCCATGAGCCTGCCCAAGCGCCACCTGGGCCTGACCGTCGCCGCCGAAGTGGCGGATGGCATGGAGCGGCTGGACGCCGCGGCCGATGCGCTGGCTGACACGCCGCTGGGCCGGATGGGGCTGGAGGACTGGCAGCGCTGGGCGGTGGACTTCGCGGCCCCTGAAACCCCCGCACCCGTGGTGCCGGCGCTGCGCGGCAAGACGATTGCCGTCGCGCGCGACGCCGCCTTCTGTTTTATCTACGCCGCCAATCTCGACACCCTGCGCGCGCTGGGCGCCGAGCTGGTGTTTTTCTCGCCGCTGGCCGACGCGGCGCTGCCCGCCTGCGACGCGCTGTGGCTTCCCGGCGGCTACCCCGAACTGCATGCGGAGGCGATTGCCGCCAACACCGCGCTGCGCGACAGCCTGGCCGCGCATGTCGCCGCGGGCAAGCCCGTCTGGGCCGAATGCGGCGGCATGATGGCGCTGTTTGACACCCTGGTCACGCTGGACGGCCGGCGCCATGCGCAGTGGGGCGTGCTGGCCGGCGAGGTGAGCATGCAAAAGCTGCTGGCCGGCCTGGGCCCGCAGCAGCTGCAACTGGCCGGCGGCACCTTGCGCGGCCATACCTTCCATTACTCGACCACGGCCACGCCTTTGCAGCCCGTGGGCCGCACCTCGCGGCCCGGCACCGTGCCCGCGCCGGATGCGGGCGAGGCCGTGTGGCAGCATGGGGCGGTGCGCGCCAGCTATTTCCACGCCTGGTTTCCGTCCTGCCCCGAAGCCGTGGCGGAATTGTTCAGCGTGCCCGCCGGAGCAAGCGCATGAGCGTCGACCTGCTGCATTTCAACCCCGGCCCGCAGCGTATCGTCTGCCTGACCGAGGAGACCACCGAGTGGCTCTACCTGCTGGGCCAGGAGCGGCGCATCGTGGGCATCTCGGGCTATACCGTGCGGCCCAAACGCGCGCGCGACGAGAAGCCGCGCGTCAGCGCCTTCCTGAGCGCCAAGCTGGACAAGATCATGGAGCTGCAGCCCGATTGCGTCCTGGGCTTTTCGGACCTGCAGGCTGATATCGCTTCGGATCTGGTCAAGCGCGGTGTGCAGGTCACCATCTTCAACCAGCGCAGCGTGGCGGAGATTTTTTCCATGCTGTTCCAGCTCGCGGCCATGGTGGGCGAAGCGGAGCAGGGCGCCAGTCGCATTGCGCGTATGCAGGCCGACCTGCGCGCCATGCAGGCGGCCGTGGCGGCCAGGGTGGCGGCCGGTGCGCGCCGCCCCAAGGTGTTTTTTGAAGAGTGGGACAGCCCGCACATCAGCGCGATCCGCTGGGTGTCCGAGTTGCTGGGCATCGCCGGCGGCGATGATTGTTTCCCCGAGCTCGCGGCGCAGTCTCTCGGCAAGAACCGCATCATCGCGGATGGCGCCGAGATCGTCCGCCGCAACCCCGACATCATTCTGGGCTCCTGGTGCGGCAAGAAATTCCGGCCCGAGAACGTGGTGGCGCGCGAAGGCTGGAGCGCCGTGAACGCCGTGCGCCACCAGCAGCTGTTTGAAATCAAGTCCCCCGACATCCTGCAGCCCGGCCCGGCCGCATTGACCGACGGCGTGGCCAAAATGCACCAGATCATCCTGCAGTGGATGGACGCTGACCAAGCCGGAGCTTTCACTCCATGAGCACCATGACGCTTGCCAGAAGTGAATTGATCCTCGGCGGCCAGAAAAGCGGCAAGTCGCGCCGCGGGGAACTGCTGGCCCAACAATGGCTCGCGCAGTCGCCCGATCACCGCGCGGTCATGGTTGCCACCGCCAGGCCCTGGGATGAGGAAATGCGTGAGCGCATACGCCGGCACCAGAAGGACCGCGCCGAGCGCGTGCCCGGCATGGTGACGGTGGAGGAGCCGGTTCAACTGGCCCAGGTCCTCATACAGCACAGCGCTCCCGACACCCTGGTTGTGGTCGACTGCCTGACGCTGTGGCTCACCAACCTGCTGATGCCCGCCCCCGGACTGGAAATTTCCGATGCCGAGGTCGCGCGCGAACGGGCCTCGCTGGTGGATGCCATCGCCCCAGCCCCCGGCCCCCTGGTGCTGATCGGCAACGAGATAGGCCTGGGCGTCATTCCCCTGGGTCGCGAAACCCGTGCTTTTGTCGATGCGCTGGGCAAGCTGAACCAGGATGTGGCTGTAGCCTGCCGGCGCGTGACGCTGATGGCTGCGGGGTTGTCGTTGACGTTGAAGGATTTTTCATGACGCGGCATCAACTCTGTGCTCTGCCGGGAAGCGAGGGGCCAGGACGTTTTGCTCCGTGTCCCCCGCCCGCGTTGCGGGCTCCTCCTTTACCTGCGCAAAACGCCCTGGCCCCTCGCTTCCTCACGATGGTGTGCCTTGCGTTGGTGTTTTGGTTCTCTGGTTCTGTGCACGCCCTGCAGCTCACAGACGACCGCGGTGTGACGGTGGTGCTGCCCCGGGCGCCGCAGCGCATCGTCAGCCTGCTGCCTTCGCTGACCGAGACCGTCTGCGAGCTGGGCCGCTGCCAGAACCTGGTCGGGGTGGACCGTTATTCCAACTACCCGGCCAGCGTGCAGAAGCTGCCCCAGGTCGGCGGCGGGCTGGACCCCAACATCGAGATGATCGTCGCGCTCAAGCCCGACGTGGTGCTGCTGGCCACTTCCTCGCGCGCGGGCGACAGGCTGCAGGCCCTGGGCCTCAAAGTGGTGGCGCTGGAGCCCCGAAGCCATGCCGACGTGCAGCGCGTGATGCTCAAGCTGGGCCAGTTGCTCGAAGTGCCCGATGCCGCGCGCATCTGGCGCGCGATTGACGCCGGTGTCTCGGCGGCGGCCCAGTCGCTGCCGGCCGGCGTGCGCGGCACGCGGGTCTACTTCGAGGTCAACCAGGGCCCGTACGCGGCGAGCGAGTCCTCCTTCATCGGCGAGACACTCACGCGCCTGGGCGCCAAAAACATCGTGCCGGCCAAGCTCGGGCCCTTCCCCAAGCTCAACCCCGAATACATAGTCCGCGCCAATCCCGACCTCATCATGGTCGGCCAGCGCAGCGCCGACGGCTTGCAGGCGCGGCCCGGCTGGCAAGGCATTCGTGCGCTGCGCGAGCAGCGCATCTGCATCTTCCCGACCGAAGAGGCCAATGTGCTGGTGCGTCCCGGTCCGCGCATGGCTGAAGGCGCCCGTCTCATGGCCCGCTGCCTGCTGGACAAGGCGCCCAAGGGAGCCAAGCCATGATGCAGGCTCGCGTGTGGTGGCTGGTCTGGGCCGGCGTGCTGGGCGCGCTGGTCCTGGTACTGCTGGGCATCTGCGTCGGCAGCGCCGGGCTGGAGAACTTGATAGGCCCCTTGCTCAATCCTGCGCAAGACCCGCCGCAAACCGCGATGGCGCAGCAAATCATCTGGCAGATTCGCCTGCCGCGCACCCTGGGCGCCTGGGCCGCCGGCGCCTTGTTGGGCCTGGCCGGCGCGGTGGCGCAGGGCTTGTTCCGCAACCCGCTGGCCGATCCCTACCTGCTGGGCAGCGCATCCGGGGCTTCACTCGGCGTGGCGCTGGCGCTGGCCGCCCTGGGCGGCGGCGCCGGCATGCTGGGCGGCAACATGATGAACGGCGGCGTGGCCGTCAGCGTATTCTCCAGCAGCCTGTGGGTGCGCCTGGGCCTGACCGGGGCGGCTTTCCTGGGCGCCGTGTTCGCGGTGATGCTCACGCTGGTGCTCTCGCGCGGCGTGGGCCATACCTTGCGCCTGCTGCTGGCCGGCGTGGTGGTGGGCGTGGTGCTGGGCGCCATGACGCACCTGGTGCTGCTGTTTTCGCCCGAATCCCTGCAGGCCATGCAGGCCTTCATGCTGGGCTCGACCGCTTTTGTCGGCTGGACTTCGTGCATCCTCATGGCCAGCGTGTGGGGTGTGTGCGTGCTGGCCGCCTGGCTGCTGGCGCGCGTGCTCGACGGCCTGAGCCTGGGCGACGCCACGGCCGTCAGCCTGGGCCTGCCGGTGGCGCCCATGCGCGCGGCGCTGGTGGCGGTGCTGGCGCTGGCCACGGGCACCGCGGTGGCGCAGACCGGGCTGATCGCTTTTGTGGGCCTGGCCGCGCCGCACCTGGTGCGCTCCGTGGTCAAGACCACGCACGCCCACCTGATGCTGCTCTCCAGCCTGATGGGCGGCGTGTTGCTGATGGCCGCCGACACGCTGGCGCGCGGGCTGATGGCGCCGCAGGAACTGCCCGTGGGCATGCTCACCGCGGTGCTGGGCGGCGGTTACCTGCTGTGGCTGATGCACCGCAGCAGCAAGCTGGGGGGAGGGCGCGCAGCATGAACCCTATGGCCAATTCCGCCGCCCTCAGCGCGCAATCCATCGCGGCCAGCCTGGGCCATGGCCCGCAGAAGCAAGCCGTGCTGCACGGCATCAGCCTGGACATCGCCGCCGCGCGCTGGACCAGCATCGTGGGCCCCAACGGCGCGGGCAAGTCCACCTTGCTCAAGGCCCTGGCCGGCGTGCTGCCGCACAGCGGCAGCGTCACGCTGCTGGGCCAGCCCATGCAGCAGCTGCCGCACCGCGAGCGCGCCCGCCAGCTGGCCTGGCTGGGCCAGAACGAAACCTCGGCCGACGACCTGACCGTGTGGGACGTGGCCATGCTGGGCCGATTGCCGCACCAGGCCTGGCTGGCGCCGCCCAGCGCGGCCGACCATGCGGCGGTGGAGCAGGCCCTGCGCGCCACCCGCGCCTGGGACTGGCGCGGCCGTGCCCTGGGGCAGCTGTCGGGAGGCGAGCGCCAGCGCGTGCTGCTGGCCCGGGCCCTGGCGGTGCAGGCCCAGGTGCTGCTGATGGACGAGCCACTGGCCAATCTGGACCCGCCGCACCAGGCCGACTGGCTGGACGTGGTGCGGGCCCTGGTGGCCGAGGGCAAGACCGTGGTCAGCGTGCTGCATGAGATCACCATGGCGCTGCAGGCCGACAGCCTGGTGGTGATGGCCGAAGGCCGCGTCACCCACCAGGGCGCGTGCTCTGACCTGGCCACCCACCGGGCCCTGGAAGATGTCTTCGACGGACGCATCGCCGTCCACCCCTTGCAAGGACAGTGGATCGCGCTGCCCAAGGTTACCCATCCCGCAAAAAAGGCTCCCATGCAAATTGAAACCCCACCTTCGGCTACACCGTACGAAAAACCCACCGGCGAACGCCGCGGCCTGGTCCTGGTCAACACCGGCCACGGCAAGGGCAAAAGCACGGCGGCCTTCGGCCTGGCCCTGCGCGCCCACGGCCGCGGCAAGGCCGTCAAGGTCTACCAGTTCATGAAAGTGCCCAGCGCGCGTTTTGGCGAGCACCGGCTGTTCGAGCAGTTGGGCATCCCGATTGAAGGACTGGGCGACGGCTTTAGCTGGAAGAGCCGCGACCTCGAGCATTCGGCCCAACTGGCGCTGGACGGCTGGGCCCGGGCCGAAGCCACCCTACGCGCCGGCGAGCACTTCATGGTGGTGCTGGATGAGATCATGTACCCCTTGCGCTACGGCTGGGTTCCGCTGGAAGCCGTGCTCGCCTGCCTGCGCGAACGCCCGCCGCATGTGCATGTGGTGCTGACCGGCCGCAACGCGCCGGCCGAGCTGGTGGAACTGGCGGATACCGTCACTGAAATGAGCTTGATCAAGCATCATTTCAAAGCCGGTGTGCCGGCGCAACGCGGCATTGAAGACTAACAAGATGACCCTCATGCCTGTCACTTCGCGTTCCGCACTGCGCATGCTGCCCACGGTGTCGTCGCTGGCGGCCCTGGGGCTGCTGTCCGGCTTCGCGATGGCGCAAAACGCGCAGCCTGTCTCACGCATCGTCACGCTGGCGCCCTCGCTGACCGAGGCCGTGTGCGCGCTGGGCCACTGCGCGCAACTGGTGGGCACGGATCGCCATTCCACCTGGCCCAATTCGGTGCAGGTGCTGCCCAAGGTGGGTGGCCTGGAGGACGCGCAGATCGAACGCATCGTGACCCTGCGCCCCAATATCGTCCTGCTGGGCCCGCGCAGCCGTGCCGGTGAAAGGCTCAAAGCCCTGGGGGTGCCGGTCATGACCTTTGACGCCCGCACCCATGCCGACCTCAAACGCATGCTGGTCAAGCTGGGCGAGGCGCTGGGCGAGCCGGCGCGTGCCGGCGAACTGCTGGCCCGCATGGAGGCCGAACTCGACGCCGCGGCTGCCCGCATGCCCGCCGCCCTGCGCGGGCGCAGCGTCTATGTGGAAGTGGGGGCGGGCTCGTCCGCGGCCAGTGACAAAAGTTTTATCGGCGAGACCGTCGCCAGGCTGGGCCTGGTCAACGTCGTGAGCGGCGAGCTGGGCCTGTTCCCCCGGATTAACCCCGAGCTGCTGCTGCGCCGCCCGCCCGACATCATCATCGGCCCGCGCGCCACGCTGTCCAACCTGTCGGACCGCCCCGGCTGGAGTACGCTGCCCGCGGTGCGCCAGCAGCAGCTGTGCCTGCTGGACACCGAGCGCATGGACCTGCTGTCGCGCCCCGGCCCGCGTCTGGGCGAAGCCGCGCAGATGCTGGTGGAGTGCCTGAGCGCACTACCACCCCGCTAATTCGCCCCGTTAACTTTTCAATCGAGACACACACATGCAAACCCGAAAAATCCCCGCCACCATCGTCACCGGCTTCCTGGGCAGCGGCAAGACCACGCTCTTGCGCCACCTGCTGGCCAACGCTCAGGGCCGCCGCATCGCGGTCATCGTCAATGAGTTCGGCGAGCTCGGCATAGACGGCGAATTGCTGCGCGGCTGCGGCATCGGCTGCGACGAGAACGGCGAAGAAAACGGCCAGCTCTATGAGCTGGCCAACGGCTGCCTGTGCTGCACGGTGCAGGAAGAGTTTGCGCCGGTGATGGAAAAACTGGCCGCGCGCCGCGACCAGATCGACCACCTGATCATCGAGACCTCGGGCCTGGCCCTGCCCAAGCCGCTGGTGCAGGCCTTCCAGTGGCCCACGCTGCGCAACACCTTCACCGTCGATGCGGTGGTCACGGTGGTGGATGCACCCGCGGTCGCCGCGGGCGACTTTGCCGACGACCCGGTCGCCGTGGACGCCCAGCGCCGCGCCGACGACAACCTGGACCATGAATCGCCGCTGCACGAGCTGTTTGAAGACCAGTTGGCCACGGCCGACCTGGTGGTGGTGCACAAGACCGACGGTTTGACGGCCGAGCAACTGGCCGGTGTGGAAACCGCGATACGTGCCGAAACCGCGCCCGGCGTCAAACTCGTGCATGCCCAGCACGGCCGCATAGCCATCGGCGTGCTGCTGGGCCTGGAGCGTGCGGTGGAAGACATGATCGACCAGCGCAAGACCCATCACGACGAGGAGGAAGACCACGACCACGACGCCTTCGACTCGGTGCAGGTGGCGCTGGATGTGCCGGGCCGCGACGCGCTGCTGGCCGCCTTGCGCGGCGTGGTGGAGCGCCATGAGGTTTACCGCGCCAAGGGCTTCGTGGCCTTACCCGGTTCGGCCATGCGCCTGGTGGTGCAGGGCGTGGGCACACGCTTTGACAGCTACTTTGACCGCCCCTGGCGCGACGGCGAAGCGCGGCAGTCGCGGCTGGTGCTGATTGGCTCCGGGCTCGATGCCGCCGTCCTGCAGGCTGAATTGAACGAAGCGCTGGCAACGCCCGTCGCGGCCTGAATCCAAATGCACGCTGAAGCTTTACGTCCATGGCGGGCGCAGACCGACGGGGCACTCTGCTCCGCGGCTGTCCTCCGCCCTGCGGGCTCCTCCTTTATGCCGCTGCGCAGAATGCCCCGTCGGCCTGCACCAGGTGCGGTTTGGGTTGTTCAGCCGCTGCTCAACCCCAACGCTGGTTGCCGAAGAGGGTGGGATGGGTGGCGTAGCGAAATAAAGGAGGAGCAGTCGGCCCTAGGCCGCTGCGGGGGACATTCGCGTAGTCATCCATCCCGCCCTCTTCGGCGCACCTTGACCGTTTCTGACCTTGTGAAGTAAAAAATGCATCTGCTCTCCACCCGCCCCGGCGGCCACGTTGAAGACGGTGGCCAGGGTGTGGTGCGCGTGGAGCAGACGCCGGGCGACATTGTGGTGCTCAGCGCGGCCGATACCACGCTGTCCCTGCTGGCCGATGCGGCGCAGCAACTGCCCGATGGTTTTCCCACGGTGCGCCTGGCCAACCTGATGTGGTTGCGCCAGCCCGCCTCGGCCGACATGTATGTGGACGAGGTGCTGCAACATGCGCGCGTGGTGGTCATCGACCACCTTGGGGCTGCCAGCGACTGGGCCTATGTGGTGGAGCGCGTGCGCGAGCTGGCCCGCGAACGCGGCCAGTGGCTGGCCCTGTTCTCGGGCGATGCCGCTGAAGACCTGCAACTGCTGCTGCGCAGCACCGCCCCGCACGAGGATTGCCGCCAGCTCTGGCGCTGCCTGCGTGAAGGCGGCCGCGGCAACGCCCGCACATTTTTTGAATTGATAGGCCACGCCGCCTTCGGCCTGGGCGCGCGCCCCGCGCCGCCCGAAGCGCTGCCGCCGGCCATGGTCTACCAGCCGCTGGAGACCTCACCATGGCGGGACGGCGCCCCGGCCGTGCTGCTGGTGTTCTATCGCGCCCATCTGCAGGCCGGCAACACGGCGGTGTTTGACGCCATGTTGGCCGCGTTGAGCGCGGAGGGCCTGAATACCGTGGCCGTGGCGGTTGACTCGCTGAAGAACCCGGCCAGCCTGGCGCTGCTGCGTTCGCTGGCCGCTGAACACGGCGTGGGCGTGGTGCTCAACGCCACCAGCTTCGCCATCACCGCGCTGGATGGTGACGACGTGGACAGCGTGCAGGGCGTGCACATGGAGCCCTTGGCCGGCGATGCGCCGGTGCTGCAACTGATCACCGCGGGCTGCTCGCAAGAGCAGTGGCAAGCCGACCCGCACGGCCTGGCGCCGCGCGACCTCGCGATGCAGGTGGTGCTGCCCGAGGTGGACGGCCGCATAGGCACACGCGCCATCAGCTTCAAGGGCCTGGCCTGGCGCTGCGAGCGCACCGAGGTGGACGTGGTGCGCTACCAACCCGAGCCCGAACGCATGGCTTTTGTGGCCGGGCTGGCGCGCCGCTGGTGTGCGCTGCAGGGCAAGCCCAACGACACCAAGCGTATCGCGCTGGTGCTGGCCAACTACCCCAATGACGATGCCCGCCTGGCCAATGGCGTGGGCCTGGACACGCCGGCCTCCACCGTGGCCCTGCTGCGCGCCATGCAGGATGGGGGCTACGCCACGGGCACCTTGCCCGAAGGCGGTGACGCCCTGATCGCCGCGCTGGTGGCAGGCGTTACCAACAACGTGGACGCCAATGACGCGCGGCCCGCGGGCCAAAGCCTGGCCATGGCCGACTATCTCGAAGACTTCAACCGCCTGGACGCCGCGAGCCGCGATGCCGTCAACACGCTATGGGGCCAGCCTGAGCAGGACCCCCTGGTGCGCAGCGGCCGCTTTATGGTGTCCGGCCTGCGCCTGGGCCAGGTGTTTGTGGGCATACAGCCCGCGCGCGGGCGCGACCTGGACCTGGTGGCGACTTACCACGACGCCGACCTGGTGCCCACGCACAACTACCTGGCGTTCTACTTCTGGCTGCGCCGCCAGTTTGCGGTCGATGCGGTGGTGCATGTGGGCAAACACGGCAACCTCGAATGGCTGCCCGGCAAAAGCGTGGCCTTGGGCGCGGCCTGTTGGCCCGACGCCATCCTCGGCCCCTTGCCGCACCTGTATCCCTTTATCGTCAACGACCCCGGCGAGGGCAGCCAGGCCAAGCGCCGCACCCAGGCCGTCATCATCGACCACCTGATGCCGGCGCTCACGCGCGCCGAGACCTACGGCCCGCTGCAAAAGCTGGAGCGGCAGATGGACGAGTACTACGAGGCCCTGTCACTGGACCCGCGGCGCGCGCGGCGCCTGCGCGAGGACATCCTGGCGCATGTGCTCGCCGAGGGCCTGCACGCCGAGCTCGGCTTTGCCAAGCCCGCCGACGACGCGGGCCGCGAAGCGCTGCTGCAGCGGCTGGACGCCTACCTTTGCGAGATCAAGGAATCGCAGATACGCGACGGCCTGCACATCCTGGGCGCATCGCCCCAGGGCCGCCAGCAGGTCGACACACTGGTGGCGCTGGTGCGCTTTCCGGGCGGCGCGGCCGCCGGCCAGCGCAGCCTGCTGGCGGCACTGGCCCAGGACTTGAAGCTGGAGGGGGTGGACGGCTTTAGCGCGCTGAGTCCCGAGTGGGCCGTGCCCTGGAGCGGCCCACGCCCCGCCGTGCTGCAAGCGCAGAGCGAGGAGGCCTGGCGTCATGCCGGCCACACGCGCGAGCGCCTGGAGCTGCTGGCCCGCCAGCTGGTGGCCGGCCATGTGGTGGCCGATGAAGCCTGGGATGCCGCAGCCTGGCCGAACGCCGCCCCGGTGCTGCAGCGCATGCGCCAGGTGCTGCGCCCGCGCCTGGACGCCTGCGGCGCGCAGGAGATTGCCCAGTGCCTGCGCGGCCTGGCCGGCCGTTTTGTGCCGGCCGGCCCCAGCGGTGCGCCGTCTCGCGGCCGGCCCGACGTGCTGCCCACGGGGCGCAACTTCTATTCGGTGGACACGCGCGCCGTGCCCACGCAGACCGCCTATGCCATGGGCGCCGCCGCGGCCGAGCGCGTGGTCGAGCGCCACCTGCAGGACCACGGCGAGATGCTGCGCTGCCTGGGCCTGTCGGTCTGGGGCACCAGCACCATGCGCACCGGCGGCGAGGACATCGCCCAGGCCTTCGCGCTGCTGGGCGTGCGGCCCCGATGGGCCGACGGCAGCAGCCGCGTGGTGGACATCGAAGTGCTGCCCATGGCCATGAAGAACCGGCCGCGGGTGGACGTGACCCTGCGCGTGTCGGGCTTCTTCCGCGATGCCTTTCCCAATGTGATAGACCTGTTCGACACCGCGGTGCGCGCCGTGGCCGCGATCAGCGAAGAGGACGAACCCGACGAGGTCAACCCCATTCGCGGCCGGGTACAGCGCGAAGCGGCCGAGGCGCAGGCCAGGGGGCTGAGCGCCGAGGCGGCTGAGCGCGAAGCCAGTTGGCGTGTGTTCGGCCCGCGTCCCGGCGGCTACGGCGCCGGGCTGCAGGAAGTCATGGCCAGCGGCCGCTGGAACGATGGCGCCGACCTAGCCCAGGCCTATCTGCGCGCCGGCGCTTTTGCCTACGGCCAGGGCGGGCACGGCATGGCGGCGCGCGGCAGCTTCGAGCAGCGCCTGGCCGGCCTGGACGCCGTGCTGCACAACCAGGACAACCGCGAGCACGATGTGCTCGATTCGGACGACTACTACCAGTTCCAGGGCGGCATGGCGGTGGCGGTGCAGCAGCTGGCGGGCGCGCCCGCCGCGCTGTACCACGGCGATTTCAGCGTGCCCGGCGCGCCGCGCATACGTACGCTGGGCGAGGAGGTGGCGCGCGTGGTGCGTTCGCGCGCCGTCAACCCCAAGTGGCTGGAGGGCGTGCGCCGCCACGGCTACAAGGGCGCGTTCGAGATGGCGGCCACGGTGGACTACCTGTTCGCCTTTGACGCCACCACCGGCGTGGTGGGCGACCACCAGTACGCGCTGGTGGCCGAGGCCTATCTGCACGACGACACCAACCGCGAATTTTTGCGGCAGCACAACCCGCTGGCCTTGCGCAGCATAGGCGAGCGCCTGCTCGAGGCCATGCGGCGCGGCCTCTGGGAAGAGCCGGGCGGGCACCGCGAACGCATTGAAGAGCATTTGCTGGCGCTGGAGCGCCGGCTTGAAGAACACGGAGAAGGACCCCTGGCATGAACACTCCCGAACTGAACATTCCCGTCGAACCCGCCGAGCGCGCGGCATTTCCCTTCACCGCGCTGGTCGGACAACCGCAACTGCAGCGCGCGCTGCAATTGGCGGCCATAGATCCCGGCATAGGCGGTGTGCTGATCAGCGGCCCGCGCGGCACGGCCAAGTCCACCGCGGCACGCGCGCTGGCGGCGCTGCTGCCGGGTGCGCCCTTTGTCACCTTGCCGCTGGCCGCCAGCCTGGAGCAACTGGTGGGCACGCTCAATGTGGAAGACGTGCTGCGCGACGGCCGGGTGCGCCTGGCGCCTGGCCTGCTGGCGCGCGCCCACGGCGGCGTGCTGTATGTGGATGAAGTCAACCTGCTGCCGGACGCGTTGGTGGACGCCTTGCTGGACGCGGCCGCCAGCGGCGTGAACACGGTGGAGCGCGACGGCATCTCGCGCCGGCATGCCGCGCGTTTTGTGCTGGTGGGCACCATGAACCCGGAGGAGGGCGAACTGCGCCCGCAGCTGCTGGACCGTTTCGGCCTCTCGCTGGTGCTGGCCAACCCGGTGGATGCCGCGCAACGCACCGCCATCCTGCGCGCGCGCCTGGGCTTTGACGAAGATCCCGCTGCCCTGGCGCAGCAACATGCGCAGGAGCAGGCCGCCTTGAGCGCGGCATTGGTGGCCGCCCGCGCCGCGCTGCCGCGGCTCGCCTGGTCCGATGAGGTGCTGCGGCATGCGGCGGCTTGCGCAATCGCCGCCGGTGTGGACGGTATGCGTGCCGACCTGGTGATGCTGCGCGCCGCGCGCGCGCTGGCGGTGCTGCAAGGGCGCGGCGAAGTCACGCCGGCCGACGTGGATGCCGTGGCCGAACTGGCGCTGGCGCACCGCCGGCCCGAGGGCAGTGCGGCGCAAGCGCCGGAAAATGGATCGGGCAAGGGATCGTCCCAGCCCCAAAATAATCCGGGGCGCCTGCAAGACCAGCCGCCTGCCGCATCCGCGCCGCCGGTGCCCCAAGGCGACTGGGGCGCGCTGCCTGCGCAGCCCGAAGGCACGGCCAAGGTCCACGCGATAGCGGGGTGGCCGCCAAAAAAAGCCTAGGCCACCGCAGCCGCCGCCCGCGCAAAGGGCCTGGTAGCTGGCGGTGGCCTCCGTCGCATACGCCTCTCACAATAGCCGCGACGCCCGTTGCCCGGCAGCGCGGCGGCGCCATCGCCTGGCTGCCCACGCTGCTGGTCAAGGGGCCGGCGCCGCTGCAGCGCGAGCACCTGCGCCGCCAGCCCGTGGCGCTCCGTCCCAGCCGCCTGCATTGCATCGTGCTCGACACCTCGGGCTCCATGCGCCGGCACGGCCGCCTGGCGCTGGCCAAGGGCCATGCCGCTTTCATGATTGAACAGGCCGCGCGCCTGGGTGACGAGGTGGCGCTGCTGCGCTTTGGCGGGCAGGGCGTGGAGCTGCTGCTGCCGCCCGGCCCCGCGCGCGCCGCCGGCAGCCAGCGCCTGCGCCCCGTGGGCGGCGGTGGTGGCACGCCTTTGGCGCAGGCGCTTGTGCAGGCCGAACGGCTGCTGCAGCGCAGCTTGCGCAAGAGCGGCCCCACCGAATGCTGGCTGTGGCTGCTGACCGATGGCCGCACGCTGGAGCAGCCACTGCCGCCGGCCGCGCAGCACCTGGTGATCGTGGACTTTGACGACCCGCGCAAACCCCTGGGCCGCTGCGCCGCCTGGGCGGCCCGCTGGGGCGCCGAGCACCGCCTGGCGCTGCCCGCCGCATAAACCCTTCATTCACCCCTGAACCCATCCCGAACCGATGCCCGATACCGAAATCATTGTCTGCACCACCTGCCGCCCGCCCGGCGCATCGCGCGAGCTGCCCGCGCACGGCCTGGCCCTGTTCGAAGCCGTGCAGGAGGCGCTGCTGGTGTGCGAGCTGGATACCGGGCAGCACAAGGGCCTGCAGCTGCGCGGCCAGGCCTGCATGAGCGGCTGCTCGCGCGCCTGCACCGTGACGCTGCAGGCGCAAGGAAAATTCAGTTATTACTTCGGCGACCTTGTCCCCGACGCCGAGACCGCGGCCCAGGTGCTGGCCTGCGCGCAGCTGCACAGGCACAGCGCCGACGGCAACCTGGCCCGCAACACGCGGCCCGAGCGCCTGCGCGCCGGCATCCTCGCGCGGCTGCCCCCTGTCGGCCTGGGCTCGACATGACAGGCCGAATCCATTACGTTTGCATCCAGTTTCTTTTTTCACCCACCCCAAGGAGATCACCATGACCGAACCGACAACGCTGGCCCACAGCCCTTCCCACACCTTGAACCCCGGCCTGGCCGTGCTGCGCCCGCTGCTGGGCGCCGCCGCGCTTGGCCTGGTGGTCCTGTACGGCGTGGCTTTTGCCGAAAGCCCGCTGGCCCACAACGCCGCGCACGATGTGCGCCACATCACCGTCAAACCTTGCCATTGAGCAGCTCTCACCGGGAGAC
The DNA here is from genome assembly GCF_000282655.1 of Polaromonas sp. CF318. Lineage (GTDB taxonomy): Bacteria > Pseudomonadota > Gammaproteobacteria > Burkholderiales > Burkholderiaceae_C > Polaromonas. The sequence continues at coordinate 5,295 of NZ_AKIV01000096.1, read as the reverse complement.
AAGCATGATTTTTCAACGACTGATCTGGGCGGCCCTGGCCACCGCGGTGGTGGTGGGCAGCCTGCAAACCGGCGTGCAGCGCTGGCAGGCCGCCCCGCTGATACTGGCGGCCGAGGTGTACGAGGAGCAAAAGGCCGAGGCCCCCCAGCCCGCCGAAGCACCCGCGGCCCATGCGCATGCCGAAGGCACGGCCCCGCATGAGCACGGCAGCGCCAAAGAGTGGGAGCCCGCGAACGGCGCCGAGCGCACCGGCTGGACCTGGGTGGCCAACATGCTGCATGCCTTCAGCATGGCGCTGCTGCTGTTCACGGTGATGGGCCTGTGGCTTTACCGGCACGGCGCCGCACTGGCCTCGCTGCGCCTGGCCGGCGTGGTGGCGGCGGCCGGCTGGCTGAGCTTTCACCTTTGGCCCTCGCTGGGCCTGCATGCCGAAGTGCCAGGCATGGAAGCCGCGCCCCTGCAGGCCCGCCAGCTCTGGTGGGTGCTGGCGGTGGCCAGCGCGGCCGGCGCCTGTGCCGTGGCCGGGTTTTCGCGCGCCTCCTGGCGCTGGCTGGTGGCGGCGGCCTTGCTGGCCTTGCCCTTTGTGGTGGGCGCGCCCAAGCTGCAGGGCGATGCCCTGGCCGGTTTCGGCCCTGAAGCCCACGCCGCGCTCGAGCAACTGGGCGCGCAGTTCATCTGGGCCACCACCTGGGTGTCCCTGTCGTTCTGGCTGAGCATGGGCGTGGCGGGCGGGTTGGCCTTCCAGCGCTGGGTGCGCCCGGCTTTGCTGGCGGTGCTGCAGCGCGCCGATGCGCCCGCCGCGGTCGCCGTGCAAGCTCCGCAGTGAGTGCCGTGACGGGCCTTGCTCCCATCGCCGGCGCGGGCCCGTCCGATCCGGCTGATCCGGCTGATCCGGCCGCGGCCGGCCACGCCTTCAGCGCCGCCGAACGGCAGGCGGTGTACCGGGCCATCCACGAGCGGCGCGACATGCGCCACTTCAGCGGCGGCACGGTGGCCGACGAGCTGCTACAGCGTCTGTTGTCGGCCGCGCACCATGCGCCCAGCGTCGGCTTTATGCAGCCCTGGCGTTTTATCCGTGTGCGCAGCCGGCCCTTGCGCGAGGGCGTGCATGCGCTGGTTGAACAGGAACGCGTGCTCACGGCCAAAGCCCTGGGCGAGCGCGAAGACGAGTTCATGAAGCTCAAGGTGCAGGGCGTGCTGGACGCCGCCGAGGTGCTGGTGGTGGCCTTGCCGCCGGGCCGCGAGCAGCATGTGTTCGGCCGCCGCACCCTGCCCGAGATGGACCTGGCCTCGGCGGCCTGCGCCATCCAGAACCTCTGGCTCGCGGCCCGCGCCGAAGGGCTGGGCATGGGCTGGGTGTCCATCTTCGAGCCGCAACAGCTCGCCGCGCTTTTGCGGATGCCCGAAGGCAGCAAACCGATCGCCGTGCTGTGCCTGGGCCCGGTCGCGGCCTTTTACGAGCAGCCCATGCTGCAGGCCGAAAAGTGGGCGCGCCGCGCGCCGCTGGCCGACATGGTGTTTGAGGACCTCTGGGGCGCGGCGCCTTCTTCCCACGAAGCGCCATGATGGCGTGGACCGGCCTCTACCTCTTGCCCGGGCTGCCTTATGCCGCCGGCTGCATGGTGCTGGCCCTGGGCCTGGCGCTGTGGATAGACAAGTACATGGGCGAGCCGCCTTCGCCCGTCCATCCGGTGGTCTGGATGGGCCACTACCTCAATGCCTGCGGCAGCGTGACGGTGCGCCGTGCGCCGGTGTCGGCATTTGTGCTGGGCGCGCTGGCCTGGTGGCTGGGCGCGGCACTGGTGGGTGCCATCGCCTGGGGCGCGCAGGCACTGGTGTTTTGGCAACTGGCCGGCTATGCCGCGGCGCCGGCCTGGCAGGCCGCGATAGACGGCGTGCTGCTGGTGCTGCTGATGGCCTGGTTGCTCAAGTGCATGCTGTCCTGGCGCATGCTGCGCGAGGAAGTCGGCGCGGTGGAACTGGCGCTGGGCCAGTCGCTGGAGGCCGGGCGCGAGCGTCTCTCGTGGCTGGTGAGCCGCGACACCACGCAGCTCAGCGCCAGCCAGGTGCGCGAAAGCGCAATGGAGTCGCTGGCCGAAAACCTCAACGACTCGGTGGTGGCGCCCATCTTCTGGTTTGTGCTGCTGGGCCTGCCGGGGGCGGCCGTCTACCGCTTTGCCAACACCGCCGATGCCATGTGGGGCTACCGCGGCGTGTACCGCGGCAAGAACTGGGAGTGGGCCGGCAAATGGGCCGCGCGCGCGGACGACGTGCTGTCGTGGCTGCCGGCGCGCCTCACGGCCTTGCTACTGGCGCTGGCGGCACGCGGCCTGCCTTTTCATGCACTGTGCCGCGAAGCGCGCAGGACACCTTCGCCCAACAGCGGCTGGCCCATGGCGGCCATGGCGCTGGCGCTGGGTGTTTCGCTGGGCAAGCCGGGCGTCTACACACTGAACCCCCTGGGACGGCGGCCCGAAGCGGCGGACACCGCGCGGGCCCAGGGCCTGGCCGCCCAGGCGGTGTTTGCCCAGGCCTTTCTTGCCATGGCGGCCATGCTGCTGGTGGCGATGGTGGCGGCATGAGCGTCAAGCCGTCTCGCATCCACGGCGGGCCTGACGGCCTGGGCGTGCCGCTGCATGACTTTTCGACCAACAGCAATGCCTGCGGGCCATGCCCCGCGGCGCTGGCCGCCGTACGCCAGGCCGATGCCACGCGTTATCCCGATGCCGGCTACACCGCCTTGCGCGCGCGGCTCGCGGCCTTTCATGGAGTGGACGAGGCGCGTGTGCTGCCGGCCGCGAGCGCCAGCGAATTCATTTTTCGCATCACGGCCCTGGCGGCCGGGCAGGGCGCGTGCGCCGTCTGGCTGCCGCCACACTGTTATGGCGATTACGCGCAGGCGGCTGCCGCGCATGGCCTGGCGATGGCAAGCCAGACCGGTGATGCACAGCTATTCTGGGCTTGCGAGCCTTCCAGCCCATTGGGGTCGGCGCAAGCAGGCCTGGCCGCACTGGCCGAGGGCCGGCGAGCGCAGACCCTGCTTGTGCTGGACCGCGCCTATGAGCCGCTACGGCTCAACGCCGCGCCCACCCTCACTTCCGCCCAACTCAATACCACCTGGCAACTCTGGACACCCAACAAGGCCTTGGGCCTGACCGGTGTGCGCGCCGCTTATGCCATCGCGCCGGCGGATCAGGCGAACCACGCTGCCGCATTGGAGCAGCGCTGCCCCTCCTGGCCCGTGGGCGCGCACGGCGAAGCTATGTTGATGGCCTGGACGGGCAGGGATGCACAGGACTGGCTGGCCGCCAGCCTCAAGACCTTGCGCGAATGGAAAACCCGGCAAATCGCTTTATGCGAATCTTTGGGCTGGCGCTGCCTGCCCAGCGAGGCGAATTTTTTCTGCGCGCAGCCGGCCTTGCCTGAAGGCCTCAGCCTGCAAGAGGCGCTCGCCGCACTGCGCACCCGGGGCATCAAGCTGCGCGACACGGCTTCCTTTGGGTTGCCCGGCCATGTGCGCCTGGGCGTGCAGCCGCCCGCCGTGCAGGATGCGCTGCACAATGCATGGCAACAACTTTCCAGAATCCCTTCATGAGTGCAAAAAGTGTGATGGTGCTGGGCACCACCAGCGGTGCCGGCAAAAGCTGGCTGACGACCGCGCTGTGCCGCTACTACGCGCGCCAGGGGCTCAAGGTCGCGCCGTTTAAAGCGCAGAACATGAGCAACAACGCAAGGGTGGTAGCGGGTGGCGAAATCGGCAGCGCCCAATACTTCCAGGCCCTGGCCGCGAGGGCCGTGCCCGATGTGCGCATGAACCCGCTGCTGCTCAAGCCCGAAAAAGACACCCAAAGCCAGGTCGTGCTGATGGGCCAGGTCAATGCCGAGCTCTCGCGCATGGAGTGGCGCGGCCGTAGCGCCTCGGTCTGGCCCGTGGTGTCGCGGGCGCTCGATGAATTGATCGCCGACAACGACGTGGTGGTGATGGAGGGCGCGGGCTCGCCGGCCGAGATCAACCTCAAGGCCAGCGACATCGTCAACATGCGCGCGGCGCAGCACGCCCATGCGGCCTGCCTGCTGGTGACCGACATAGACCGCGGCGGTGCCTTCGCGCATCTCTACGGCACCTGGGCCATGCTGGATGAAGCCGAGCGAAAACTCATCAAGGGCTTTGTGCTCAACAAGTTCCGCGGCGACGCCAAACTGCTGGCGCCCGGACCGCAAATGCTGCAGGACATGACCGGCATCCCCACGGTCGCGACCTTGCCCATGTGGTGGCAACACGGCCTGCCCGAAGAAGACGGTGTGTTTGACGACCGCAGCGTGGCCAGTGGCGCTGTGACCCGAACTGTTGCGGTGATCGCCTATCCGCGCATCAGCAACCTCGACGAATTCCAGCCGCTCAAAAACGTGCCCGGCCTGCGCCTCAAATGGGTGCGCAGCCCGGCCGAGCTCATGGGCGCCGACTGGGTGATCCTGCCCGGCTCCAAACACACGAGCGGTGACCTGGCCTGGCTGCGGCAGCAGGGGCTGGACCAGGCCGTGGCCGCGCATGCAGGGCGGGGCGGGGCGGTGCTCGGCATTTGCGGCGGCCTGCAGATGCTGGGCGAGGCGCTGATAGACCCGCACGGCATAGACGGCAACGCGCCCGGCCTGGGCCTGCTGCCGGTGGTCACTGTGTTTGACGAAGCCAAGACCGTGCGGCACCGGCAGGCCGCGTTCACGACGCTGCGTGGGCTGTGGACTGCTTTGTCAGGGGTGCAAGTGCAGGGCTATGAAATCCACCACGGCCAGACGGCCCCGCATTCGGCCATGGCCGCGGCGGGGGACCTGGCACATCCTGTGATGCCCGAGGGCCTGGCCTGGCAGAACCATGCCGGCAATGTGCTGGGCCTGTACCTGCACGGCATGTTTGAAGACCCGCGCGTGCTGCAGGCGCTGTTCGGCGCGGCCGCGCCCACGCTGGACTCTGTGTTCGACGGGCTTGCCGACTACGTGGGCGAACATTTCGCGCCGGGTGTGCTGGACGCCCTGATTTCGGACATCCACTGAACAAGGCCGGACAGGCCTGGGGCCTCCTCTACAATTTCGGCCATCTGTGCCCCCAGCTGTTGCGGGCCACACCTATATCAATAAGGGATGCGCATGCAGGGAAACAAGTGGAAAGCGGTCTGGATGGCCGGCGCGATGCTGCTGGCTTGGCACGGCAGCCAGGCGCAACCTGTTTACAAGTGGGTGGATGCGAGCGGCAAGACCCATTACGGCTCGCAGCAGCCTCTAAGCCAGGATGCCGAGCAA
>NZ_AKIV01000095.1 GCF_000282655.1 Polaromonas sp. CF318 | reverse complement strand
CGTTCGCTCACTGCGTGTAGCTCTCTGCCCCCCGAGGGGGCGCTGCGCCTGCGACCCGGCAAAGCCGGTTCCGCGGCCCCTGCTGGAATGTGCAAGGCAGCTACTTTTGCGTCTGCCTCTTGAGTTGTCTTTAAGGAAGAACGATGGATTTCAAACCGCTCGTCACGCTGCTGGCCATCGTCAACCCGCTGGCCATCGTGCCGTTTTTCATCCACTACACACAGGACTTTTCCGACGAGCAGCGCCGCCGCACCGTGCTGGTCGCGTCCTTCACCGCCTTTGTCGTGATCGCCGTCAGCGCGCTGCTGGGCCTGCAGATCCTCGACTTCTTCAGCATCTCGCTGGCGAGCTTCCAGGTCGGCGGCGGCATGCTGCTGCTGATCAGCTCCATGAACATGCTGAACGCCCAGCCGGCCGAAGCCAAGCCGCAGACCAATGAAATGGAAGACGGTGCGGCCAAGGCCGCGCGCGGCGCCAGCATCGCCGTGGTGCCGCTGACCATTCCGCTGCTGACCGGGCCGGCCACCATGTCCACCGTCGTGATTTACGCCGAAAAGGCCAAGACGGCCCTGCAGCTGTCCATGCTGGTCGGTTACGGCATCGTGATTGCCCTGGCCACCGCCATCTGCTTTTCACTGGCCGAGCCGATTGCCCGCGTGCTGGGCAAAACCGGCATCAACGTCATGACGCGGCTGATGGGCCTGATCCTGGCCGCGCTGTCGGTCGAGGTGATGGCCGACGGCCTGGGCAAGCTGTTCCCCATCCTTCGCACCTGAATACAGATGGCCGGTGCGCGCATCTTGCTGGTGGAAGACGACCCGGCGATTGCCCGCTCCATCATCTACACGCTGGAGCGCGACGGCCTCACTGTGACCCACAGCCTGCTGCTGGGCGACGCACGCGCCCAGATCAGCCGGCAAGCGCCCGATGCCGTGATCCTGGACGTCGGCCTGCCTGACGGCAGCGGCCTGGACCTGTGCCGCGAACTGCGCGCCGCCGGCAGCCTGCCGGTGCTGATGCTCAGCGCCCAGGGCGAGGAAATCGACCGCGTGCTGGGCCTGGAGCTGGGCGCCGACGACTACGTCAGCAAGCCCTTCAGCCCGCGCGAGCTGCTGGCGCGGGTGCGCAGCCTGCTGCGGCGCGCGCGCATGCCGGCCCCCGCACCAGCGGCGGCGGCCAGCCCTTTCGAGATCGACACCGCGGGCCAGCGCGTGAGCCTGAACGGCCGCCCGCTCAACCTGACGCGCCGCGAGTTCGGCCTGCTGGCCGATTTGCTGCGCCACCGTGGCCGCATACGTTCGCGCGACGAACTGCTGAATGCCGCCTGGGGAGCCGGCACGGACAGCACCGACCGCACCGTGGACACCCACATCAAGACCCTGCGCGCCAAGCTGCAGGAACTGGCGCCGGAACACGACTACATCGTGACCCACCGAGGCATGGGCTACTCCCTGGACATAGCCCGCGGCAAAGGCGGCTGACGTGCGCCTGGGCATACGCCTGCTGTTTGGTTTTTTCCTGGTCACCGGGCTGGCGGCGCTTTTCACGCTGCGCGTCTTTATGGCCGAGGTCAAGCCCAGCGTGCGCGAGGTCATGGAAGACATGATGGTGGACACGGCCAACATTCTGGCCGAGCTGGCCGGTGACGACCTGGCGGCCGGGGCCATCGCGGACGGCCGCTTTGCCGGCCATGTTCGCAACTACGCCAGGCGCCCCATAGACGCGAAAATCTGGGGCCTGGCCAAACAGTCGCTGGATTTTCGCGTCTACGTCACCGACGCCGGCGGCAAAGTGGTGTTTGACTCGGAGAACGCGGCGACCGGCCAGGATTATTCGCGCTGGCGCGACGTCGCCCTGACCCTGCGCGGCGAATACGGCGCGCGCGCCACCCGCGAAGTGCAGCAGGACGACCGCAGCTCGGTGATGTACGTGGCCGCGCCGGTGCAGCGTGACGGAAAAATCATCGGCGTGCTGACCGTCGCCAAGCCCATGTCCACCATACAGGCCTTTATAGACCGGGCCGAGCGCAAGATCCTGCTAAGCGGCGCGCTGCTGCTGGTGCTGTCGCTGGCCATCGGGGTGGCGGTGACGCTGTGGGTGGTGTGGAGCATTCGCAAGCTGCGCCGCTATGCCAACGCCGTCGGCCAGGGCGAAAAACCCGCGGTTCCGCAAATACCGGGTGAGCTTGGCGAGCTGGCCATGGCAGTCGATGCCATGCGCCTGAAGCTCGAGGGCCACGAGTACATAGAAGATTACGTGCGCGCCCTGACGCACGAGCTCAAAAGCCCGCTCGCCGCCATCCGTGGCGCGGGCGAGCTGCTGCAGGACGAGCTCCCCGAAGACGCGCGCCGCGAGTTTTCGGGGCAGGTACTGGCCCAGTCCGGCCGCATGCAGGCGCTGGTGGACCGCATGCTCGAGCTGACGAAGCTGGAGCAGCGCCATGCAAAGGTAGAGCGCGAGCGCCTTCTTTGGGCCGGCGTTCTCCAGCCTTTTGAGGTGGCGGCAGGCGGCCGGGCCCAGCATGCGGTCAAAGTCGTAATCAGCCCGGAACATGCCGACGTGCATGCGGAGCCCGGCCTGCTGGGCCTGGCGCTGAGCAACCTGATGGAAAACGCGCGCTCGTTCGCGCCCCAGGGCTCGACCATCACGCTGGAGGCAGGACCGGACCGCATCGCTGTGCAGGACAGCGGTCCCGGCGTGGCCGACTACGCCCTGCCCCGGCTGGGCGAACGCTTTTTCTCGACCGTGCGCCCCGACGGCCATACCAAAGGCTCGGGCCTGGGGCTGGCCATCGTGCGGCAGATCATGCTGCTGCATGGCGGCCGCATGGTGGTACGCAACACCCAGCCCGGCTTGCGGGTCGAGCTGCACTTCTAGGCGGGCCGCGCCCATCAGCCTGCCGCCTTCACGGACTCGGGCTGCTTGAAGCGCGCATACCAGTCAACACGGCGCGTCAGCATCATCACGGCGGCCAGCACCGCGAACAGGGCCACAGCGCCCAGCAGCAGGGCCGTCTGCTCCATGCGCAGCAGCACGAACAGCATGCCGTACAGCGTGACGATGCCCAGGCCGAAAGGCAGGCCGCGCGACCAGTGGCCCAGCATGTGGCTGGCGTAGTAGGTCATCAGAACCACGCAGGCAGCCGAGGCAATCGCGTAAGCGCCTTCAAACGGCATGTGCTCCGACAGGCTGACCAGCAGCAGGAAAAACATGCTCATCGCCGCGCCCACCAGCAGGTACTGGATGGGATGCACGCGCAGCGATTTCATGAACTCGAACATGCCCACCGCCAGAAAGGTCAGGCCTATGAACAGCAGGCCGTATTTGGTGGCCCGGTCGCTGAGCGCGTAGGTGTTGGAGGGGTCGACAAAGGTCACGCTGAGGGTTTCCACGCAGGAGCTGTTGACCGAACTCTCATAGGGCGGGCAGGTGCCCCTGCGTTTGGCCGCGTCCCGCTGGGTCACATCCTGCTGCGCCGTGCTGGCCAGCGAGCTGACGCGCCAGCTGGCCTCAAAACCCTCGGGCGTGACCTTGCGGTCCACCGGCAGGAACTGCCCGCTGAAGCTGGGATGCGGCCAGTTGGAGCTGAGCTGCACCCGGGTGTCGCCGCCCAGCGGCACCACCGAAATGCTCTCGGTGCCCACCAGTTCCAGCTCCAGCTGCGCCTGCAGCGGCACGGCCTGCAGCAAGGCCGGCGACAGCGGCGCATGCACGCCGCGCGGATAGTTGCCGTAGAAAGTGCCCGGCTTGAGCGCCAGTAATTGCTCGCCGATCTTCACACTGGCATGGCGTATGCCGCGCGCGTCGGACACCGCCATCATGAGCAGCGGCTGGCCGCAGTTCATACGCGAGCCGGTGTGTTCCGGTACGGGCTTGAGCGCCTCCAGGTCCGTCCACTCGGCCACCAGGCTGGCTTTGAGGTTGAACGCCTGTGTTGCATGCAGGCCGCGTGCGCGCGGCTCCAGCTTGCTGGTCCCCTGAAGCGTGAGCGAGGCCGGTGCCGCGGCCAGCACGAATTCACGGCGCTCGCTGCGCACCTCCTTGCTGGCATTGGTGGTGTCCCATTCTTCGGTGCAGGCCCGGTGGATCAGCGGACCGGTCAGCGTCTGCGAGCCGGCCAGGCTCTGGGCGATGCTCTGGATGGCGATCTGGCGGTAGTTCTGGCGGTCGTGCACCACGTCGCTGATTTTCATCAACGCGACGACCAGCAGCACGATCACCAGCGCGAGTGCGGCGACTTTCTGTTTCATGACATCCTTTCGTGATTAACAACGAAAGGCAGTGTGCAAACCGCGCGTGAAGGCAGCATGAGGCCAGGCGGCCTGTGTGAAGCGAGGGTGAAGTGAACGAGCGTGGGCGCTTCAGCGCGCCGGTGTCCCGGCGGCTTCGGCGGTGGCCATGGCTTTTTTGCGGAGGAGTTTCACCAGCTGGTTGCTGGTATTGCGCAAGCGCTGCGCCATCATCTGGGTGATCTTGACCAGCAGCTTGGCCCCCACGCCGGGGTGGTCGCGGATCAGCAGGGCGATTTCGTGGCGGCCCCAGACGCCGGCTTCCACCGCTTCGATGGCGGTGCAGGTGGCATAGCGCGGTTCGCTGTCGAGCATGGACATGTCGCCCACCGCCGCGCCGCCGCGCACCACCGCCACGCGCGACACCGCAGCTTCAACGCCGGCATCGGCATCAGCCGGCAACTCCAGGCGCTTGGTCACGTCCACCGTGCCCTTGAGAACCAGCATCATCCAATCGCCGGCTTCGCCTTCGCGGATCATCACCTGGCCCGGCTCGGCGCGTACCAGCAGCATGGACGCGCCCAGGATGTCGGCTTCGGCGGGCGTGAAGTCCTGCAACAGCTGTGAGGTCTGCAGCAGGTCCGGCCCGTAGGCGCTCAGGCGTTCGCAGCAGCCGAAGACCTGCAGCCCGGCGGCGTCCAGCTGTTCTTGCAGCGTTTTCATGGCCTGGTGCGCCTCAGCGCGCGGGGGTTTGCTGCAGCCATTGGTCGATCTCGGCGATGGCCGCGTCGGTGGCGGCCGTCAGGGCCTGGACGCCACCGGGCGCGTCGCCGCTGGGCGCGGGCCGCTGCACGATGATGTTGCGCTGGCCGACCAGCTTTTCGCCGGCCGGCGTGACCTCCAGCAGCGTGGCGCGCAGGCGGATCAGGCCAACGCTGTCCGTGGGTGAGCTGAACAGATGGCTGAATTCTTCAAGGTCCAGGCGCAGCAGCAGCGGCAGCACCGCGTTCTGGCTGCGGTTCAGCGCCACGCTGGCCCCGGCGTTGAACACGGCACGGCGCTGGCCCAGCTGCTCGCGCACACGCTGGCGCACCAGCTGCGCGGGCGGCATGCTCCAGCGCGCCTGCGAATAAGGGCGCAGCTGCTGCGAATCGGCATAGCCCAGGCGGTACAGCACCGCCATGTTGTCCAGCGCGCCACCCGGGGTGGAGATGTCGTCCAAGGCCACCGGCGGCAGCGGTGCCTGGCGCGTGGTGGGCACGGCGGCGGTCGGGCCCGGGCCGAAATCGTACATGGTGGCGCGCGTGGGCTTGTCGGGCAAACCCGAACAGCCGGCCAGCGCCAGGGCGGCGAGCAGCGTGCACAGCAAGCCAGCGGCCGACGAAGGGCGTTTGGAAAAAGTGGACGTCATTTTTTCACTCCAGAGGCGGAAAAACCGGGTTCACCGGGGCCGGGCACAGGCGGGCCGTTGCCGAAGATCAGCGACTGCGGGTTGTCGTCGACGGCACTCACGGTGCGGCGCATCTGGCGCATGGCGCGCGCGGTCTCGTCGGCAACCTCGCCGAGCTTGGGCAGTGTTGCGGTGCTGAAGGTCTCCACGCCCGCGGCCAGCGCGGTGCCGCCTTCTGAGAGCTTGTCCAGCGGCCCACCCTTTTCATTGAGACGGGTGGCGGTCGCGCTGATGTCGTCCGCGGCCGTCTTGACGGACTTCAGCGTGGCCGTGGTGTCGCGCGACAGGGCCGGCAGGGATGCCACCGTGGGCTCCAGCCCTTTGGCAACCCGGTCCATGCTGCCGGCCGCGTTGCCGAGCTGCTTGACGGCCGCGGTCATGGCCTGCTGGTTTTCGTCCGACAGCAGCTTGTTCAGCCGCGTGCTGGCTTCCTCAACCTGGTTGAAGATCACCTCACCTTGTTTGAGCAGCTTGTCCAGGCCGCCGGGTTTGAGCGGAATGCGCGGCGGGTCGTCGTCGTTGACGGCCAGGCGCTCGGCCGACTTCCCGTCGTCGTCGAGCTGGATAAAACCCAGCCCGGTGACACCCTGCGAGGCGACAGTCGCGAAAGTGGACTTGGTGACGGGTGCGCTGCGGTCTATGGAGACGCGGATCAACACATTGCCCTTGACCTTCTCGTCAAAGCCTATGAGCTCGATTTTTCCCACCGGCACACCGCGAAAGCGCACCGCCGCCTGCGGCTGCAGGCCGGAGACGGTCTCGCTGGTGCTCATGTCGTAGAGGTCGCGCTGGGTGTTGTCGCGCGTGAGCCAGACGGCCAGCAGGGCCAGCAAGGCGGTGACCACCAGCACAAACGCACCGGCGGCCATGGCATGGGCTTTGTTTTCCATATCGAAGCCTTTCTAGACTGTAAAAGGGTATTCGCGTAATAGCTCCATTGCGCGTTGCCCCCTTTCCCCGAGGAAAAATTCGTGAATAAAGGGGTGCGGGAAAGCCACCACTTCCTTGGGCACATCGTTGACGATGACCTTGTGCTCGGCCAGTACCGCGATGCGGGTGCTGAGCTCGAACAGCGTGTCCAGGTCGTGCGTCACCATCACCACCGTGAGCTCCATATCGCGGTGCAGCGAGCGCAGCAGCGAGACAAAGCTGTCTGAGCTTTCCGGATCCAGCCCGGCCGTGGGCTCGTCCAGCAGCAGCAGCGGCGGGTCCATGATCAGGGCGCGCGCCAGGGCCACGCGCTTGATCATGCCGCCCGAGAGGTCGCTGGGCATCTTGTCGGCCGCATCGGGCCCAAGCCCCACCATCTGCAGCTTGACCATGGCCGCCTCGTAGACCAGCGCACGCGGCAGGGTCTTGAGTTCACGCAGCGGAAAGGCGATGTTCTCCAGCACGGTGAAGGCCGAGAACAGCGCGCCCTGCTGGAACAACATGCCGACGCGGCTGGCCGCGCCCTGCTTGCCGAGCTCGGCCGCCGGCCTGCCCAGCACGGTGATCTCGCCCTGGGTTGGTTTCTCCAGCCCCAACATCTGGCGCAGCAGCACCGTCTTCCCGGTGCCAGAGCCGCCGACCAGGGACAACACCTCGCCGCGCTCCACGACCAGGTCCAGGTCCTTGTGCACCACAGCCTTCTTCTCGCCGTTGGGAAACACGGTCCAGAGTTTTTTGATGTCGACGATGGGGTCGCTCATATGCCGACACTCTTGAACAGAACCGCAAACAATGCGTCAACAAGGATCACGACGGTGATCGAGGTCACCACCGACGCCGTGGTCCCCTGCCCCAGGCTTTCGGTGTTGGGCTTGACGCGCAGGCCGTAATGGCAACCGACCAGTGCGATCAGCACGCCGAAGACCACCGACTTGGACGTCGCCAGCGTGAGGTTGGCCACGTCCACCGCGGCCGGCAGCGAGTTGATGAAGTAGGACGGCGTGACGTCCATGGAAATGTCGGCGGCGAGCATGCCGCCCAGCAAGGCGGCGATGGTGGTCCAGACGCTGATCAGCGGCATCACCACGGCCAGCGCCAGCGCGCGCGGCATGACGAGGCGAAAACCGCGCGCGATGCCCATGACGCGCATGGCGTCGAGCTCCTCGGTGACGCGCATCACGCCGATCTGCGCGGTGATGGCCGAGCCGCTGCGCCCGGCGATCAGGATGGCGGCCAGCACCGGCCCGAGTTCGCGGATCAGCGAGATGCCCAGGATGTTGACGATAAAGGCGTCGGCGCCGAACTGGCGCAGCTGCTGCGAAATCAGGTAGGCCAGCACCACACCGATCAGAAAGCCCACCAGCGCGGTGATGGGCAAGGCGGTGGCGCCTATGTGGAACAAATGGCCCGACAGGTCGCGCCAGGGGCCGTCCTGTGGACGCCGCACCAGGTGGATGATGTCCAGCAGCAGCTGCCCGATCAGGCGCACCAGGCCCTTGAGATGGTCCAGCAGCCGCAGTACCCGCGTCCCCAGCAGGATAAAGGGTTCGGTCCAATCGGGCTTGCGGGGTTTGGGCGGGTCGGCGCTGAATTTGGCGACGGTTTCCAGCACCGCGCGCTGGCTGGGTTCGGCCTGCAGCTGCGCCGGCCAGCTGCGGCCCCAGTGGTTCCACAGCACCTGCGCGCCCAGGTGGTCGAGCTTGCCGATCTGCTCCAGGCTCCAGCCAGCCGGGGAACCGGAGGTATCACCCAGCCCCTTGAGCTGCGCCGTCAGCGCATCCCAGACAGCCTCACGGGTGAGGCCGGCGGCCGTCCACGCACCCTGCACGACAAACAGCCGGCCTTGCGGCGTGTCCTGCTGTTCAATGCGAGGCGTGGAGTCTTCCATAAACATGAATCAGGCCAGGCGCAAGCCGGCAGTTTGCAATGTACGAAACACAAAGTTGCATGGTAACTGCTGAAAACGCCCCTGCCGCACCGCCGCCAGCGCTGTCGCCCTGGTCCTACAGCGTGACTGGAAGACGGCCAAAGCCCACGCGCCATGGCATCCGGCGGGTAATCTCCGCCATGCGGCCATCCGGGTTTTGCCACAATCGGCCAGGGTGCGGCGGTCAGCCCCGCGTTAGGCTGGGCTGGCAGCATGGGCCCTGCAGCGCGCTCCGGCCGCCGCGGCCAGCCCGGTTTTTCCGGCTACATCCTCTAAAAACGACGAGACAAAGGCATCCATGCAAGACGAGAGCCAGGTTTTTGACTACATCATCATCGGCGCCGGCACCGCGGGCTGCCTGCTGGCCAACCGCCTGAGCGCCGACGCGTCCAAGCGCGTGCTGCTCATCGAGGCGGGCCGCAAGGACGATTACCACTGGATCCACATCCCGGTGGGCTATCTGTACTGCATAGGCAACCCGCGCACCGACTGGCTTTACAACACCGAGCCCGACGCCGGGCTCAACGGCCGGGCGCTGCGCTATCCGCGAGGCAAGACCCTGGGCGGCTGCTCCAGCATCAACGGCATGATCTATATGCGCGGCCAGGCGCGCGACTACGACCAGTGGGCCCAGCTGACCGGCGACATGGCCTGGCGCTGGGAAAATTCCCTGCCGCATTTCAAGCTGCACGAGGACCACCACAAGGGCGCCGACGCGATGCACGGCGCGCGCGGCACGGCGCCCGAGCTGATGCAGGACAAGAGCCAGCCCTACCAGAAGGTGCTGCGCCATCGCAACGCCGGCGGCGAATGGCGTGTTGAAAAGCAGCGCCTGCGCTGGGACATCCTGGACGCCTTTGCCGAAGCGGCGCAGCAGGCCGGCATACCGGCCAGCGGCGACTTCAACCGGGGCGACAACGAGGGCGTGGGCTACTTCGAGGTCAACCAGAAAAACGGCTGGCGCTGGAACACCGCCAAGGCTTTTTTGCGGCCCGCCTGCTACGCGCGCCCCAATTTCGAACTGTGGAACAACGCCCAGGTGTGCAAGCTGGTGATAGAGGCGCAGCCGGACGGAGGCCAGCGCTGCACCGGCGTGGAAGTGTGGGCCGGCAGCGAGCGGGTCACGGCGCGCGCCACGCGCGACTCCGGCCCCATGGGCGAGGTCATCCTGTGCGCGGGCAGCATAGGCTCGCCGCAGATCCTGCAACTCTCGGGCATAGGCCCGGCCGCCCTGCTGCAGCAGCACGGCATTCCCGTTCTGCAGGACCTGCCCGGCGTGGGCGCCAACCTGCAGGACCACCTGCAGATCCGCTCGGTTTACAAGGTGCAGAGCCTTCCGGGAGGAAAGCGCTGGGGCCTGTCGCTCAACACCATGGCCAATTCCTTCTGGGGCAAGGCCCGCATCGGGCTGGAATACGCGCTGCGCCAGACCGGCCCCATGAGCATGGCGCCCTCGCAGCTGGGCGCGTTCACGCGCAGCTCGCCTGACCAGCCCTATCCCAACATCGAGTACCACGTGCAGCCGCTGTCGCTGGACGCCTTCGGTGAACCGCTGCACGGCTTCAATGCTTTTACCGCCAGCGTCTGCAACCTGAACCCGACCAGCCGCGGCACGGTGCACATCAAGAGCGGCCGCTTCGAGGACGCGCCGGCGATTGCGCCCAACTACCTGAGCACGGCCGAAGACCGCAAGGTGGCGGCCGATTCGCTGCGCGTGACGCGCAACATCGTGAGCCAGAGCGCGCTGGCCAAGTACCGGCCCGAGGAGTTCAAGCCGGGTGTGCAGTTCCAGACGGACGAGGAACTCACGCGGCTGGCCGGCGACATCGCCACCACCATCTTCCACCCGGTGGGCACGACCAGGATGGGGCGCACGGAGGGGCCGGACAGTGACCCCATGGCGGTGGTCGACTCGCACCTCAGGGTGCGCGGCATTCGCGGCCTGCGCGTGGTCGATGCCGGCGTGATGCCGCTGATCACCAGCGGCAACACCAACTCGCCCACGCTGATGATCGCGGAGAAGGCGGCGGCCTGGATTCAGGCCGGGATCTAAGAGCCTGTTCAATGTCTAAACGCGGCCGCAAGCCGCGCACTTCAGCGGTAGATCTTTTGCAGAAGGCGCATCAGCGTCTTCTTTTCCGCGGCGCTCAGGCGCTGGGTGGCCTCGGTTTCAAGGTCGACGGCCGTGCCTTCGGCATCGCGCATCAAGGCCTGGCCCGCATCGGTGAGGTAAAGCCCCACGGCGCGGCCGTCCTGCGGATGCGGCTTGCGGTGCACCAGCTTGCGCTTTTCCAGCGTGACGATTTTCCCGACGAGGTTGGGCGGCAGGATGCTGAGCGCGCCGCAGAGCTGGCGCGAGGTGATGCCGGGGTTGTGCGTGATCAGGGACAGGATCGAAAAATCCACATGCCTGAGGTCGTAGACCGCCATGCGCTTGCTGAACAACTCAATGACCTTGAGGGAAGCGCGCGTGGCGTTGTAGCCCATCAAGGTTTCGAGATAGGAGGTATCCACCTCCTCTACCGCGGGAGCGGACTTGGACGACACAGGCATAGGGGATCAGGGCGCTTTCGTTATCGGGCAACGCTGCGGGCACGGGCAGGCGGCCAGGCTAGCCCCGATTATGCCAACGCGCCCGGAAGGCCACAGGGCCGGCCCGCCAAGGCCGGCCCGGCGCCGGGACATCAGGACTCCGCGGTGAAGCCGACTTTTTTGATCAGCGGGCCCCAGCGCTCGAACTCGCGCTTCTGGCTGTAAGCCATGTCGTCCGCCGTGCCGCCGTAGGGGATCAGCCCCACCACCGTGAGCGAGTCGATGACGGATTTGTCCTGGATGGCGGCATTGATGGCGGCGTTGGCCGCGGCCACCGTGCTGGCGGGTGTTTTCGCGGGCGCGTAGAAACCGAACCACTCCTCCACCGTGAGGTCGGCAAAACCCTGTTCGGCGAAGGTCGGCACCTCGGGCACAAAGGGCGAGCGCTGCTTGCCCGAGGTGGCCAGGATGCGCAGCTTGCCGGCCTTGTGGTTGGGAATGAAGTCGCCGTGCGGCGTCACCATCGCGGCGAGCTGGCCGCCGACCACATCGGTCACGCCGGGCACCGAACCGCGGTAGGGCACGTGCTTGAGCTCCACATGGTTGTTCAGGCCCAGCAGGGCGCCGATGAAGTGCGGCGTCGACCCGGCGGCGGGCGAGCCGTAGCTGGCGTCCTTGGGGTTGGCCTTGGCCCAGGCGAGAAAGTCCTGCACGGTCTTGACCGAGGCCGGCACCATCGGCCCGACGGCCAGCCCGTGGTGGATCATGGAGGCGGTGCCCACCGTGACGAAATCCGCGAAAGGGTCGTAGGACAATTTTTTGTAGATATGCGGGTACAGCGACGCGCAGGAAAACGGCGACATCGCCAGCACGGAACCGTCCGCCGGAGACGTTTTGAGCACCTCCAGCGCGATACGGCCGCCGGCGCCGGTCTTGGTCTCCACAATGCCGTTGTTTTTGGCATAAGCGGTGCCGCCCAGGCGGTCGCCCACCCGGCGCGCGCAGATGTCGCCCGCGCTGCCGGCCGGAAAGCCGTAGAGGATTTTGACCTGCTCCAGCGCTGCGGCCAGGGCCGGGAAAGGCGCGAGGGCGGCGGCCGAGAGCGCCGCTGCGCCCTGCACAAAATGACGACGTGTTTGCATGAGATGTCTCCTTGTAGTTAAGTCCACGGGTCGAAAAAGCAAAATCCGTGAGGCGCCGGACATCTCCGGGCGCGTCAGTAGGGTCCCTTCAGCTGCATTGGCGGCGGATATCCTGGGGCACCGCAATGGCCTTCATGCGGTCGGGTTTGTCGGGGTGGCGGATGCAGAAAGCGCGGGTTTCCCGCCCTTCGCAGATCAAATCCTCGCCGCGGCGGATCACGTGCCGCTGGATGAACACCTTGTCCCGCCACTCCTCCACACTGGTGTGGATGCGCAAGGTCTCGCCATAGGTGGCGGGCTGGCTGAATTTGGTGTTGATCTCCAGCAGGGGCGTGCCGACAATGCCGGTGGTCTTGACCAGTTCCCGCCAGGGCGGTACGCCGCATGCCATGAAAAAGTTCAGCGAGGCGGCGTCCATCCATCGCGAGAAATTGGGGAAGAACACGATGCCCGCGGGGTCGCAATCGCCGAAGGCGACGTTCACTTCATAAACAACTATTTTTTCCATGCGGCTCACCTCGGCGCCATGCGCAGTGCACCGTCCAGGCGTATGACTTCGCCGTTCAGGTGGTCGTTGTTGACGATGTGCGCGGCCAGTTGCGCGAACTCCTGCGGCTTGCCCAGGCGCTGCGGAAAAGGAATGCTGGCGGCCAGCGACGCCTGGACCGCTTCGGGCAGCTGCGCCATCAGCGGCGTGGCGAACAAGCCGGGCGCCACCGTGCAGACACGGATGCCGTATTGCGCCAGGTCGCGCGCCATGGGCAGCGTCATGCCGGCCAGGCCGGCCTTGGAGGCGCTGTAGGCCTGCTGCCCGACCTGGCCGTCGAAGGCGGCGACCGAGGCGGTGAACATCATGACGCCGCGCTGGCCGTCCTCCAGCGGCGCCAGCCTAGCGCAGGCGGCCGCGAACAGCCGGCTCACGTTGTAGCTGCCGACCAGGTTGATGGTGACCACCCTGGCAAAGTCCTCCAGCGGGGCCGGTGTGCCGTCCTTGGCGACGATGCGTTTGGCCGAACCTATGCCGGCGATGTTCATCAGGATCCGGGCAGTGCCGTGCGCGGCGGCGGCCTTGTCCAGCGCGGCCTGCACGCTGGCGCTGTCGGTGATGTCGCAGCCGCAGGCCAGCGCGGCGGCCGGGCCGTGGGCCGCGCAAATATCGGCGGCAACCTTTTCGGCGTTCGCCAGGTTGATGTCCAGCACGGCAACCTTGGCGCCCAGGCGCGCCAGTTCGCGGGCCGTGGCTTCGCCCAGCCCCGAGCCGCCACCGGTGACCAGTGCCGCGAGTCCCTGGATGTTCATGTCGCTTCTCCTTCCGGGTTCTCCAGCAGCAGGGCAATGCCCTGGCCGCCGCCCACACAGGCCGATGCAATGCCGTAGCGCACACCCGCTTTTTTCATTTCCCGCGCGACGGTGACCGTGAGGCGCACCCCGGTCACCGCCAGGGGGTGGCCCATGGCGATCGCCCCGCCGTTGACGTTGAGTTTGCCGAGGTCCAGGTCCAGCTCGCGGGCCACCGCCAGCGTCTGCGCGCCCTGGGCTTCGTTGATTTCAAAACGACCGATCTGGTCCAGCTTGAGGCCGCAGCGCTCGAGCAGCAGGCGAATCGCGGGGGCCGGGCCTATGCCCATGATCTCGGGCGGCACACCGACCACCGCGGCGGCCACCACACGCGCCAGCGGTTTGCCGCCCCGGGCTTTCACATAGGCGCCTGAGGCCACCACGGCGGCAGCGGCCGCGTCCACCAGCGCCGCGCTGTTGCCCCCGGTCTGCACGCCACCGGCATGCACCGCCCTGAGTTTGGCCAGGACCTCGACGGGTGATGGCCGCGCGTGGGTGTCTTGCGCGACTTCCGCGATCTTGCCCTGCAAAGTGATGCCGCGCGAGGCATAGCCGGGAAGCTCGAATCTCTCGCTGACCACCGGCACGATCTCGCCGGCATGAAAGCCGGCTTCACGGGCCGCCACGGCCTTGGCGAAGGAGCTTGAGGCGAATTCGTCGACCGCTTCGCGCGTGATGCCGTATTTCTTCGCGAGATTTTCGGCGGTCTGGATCATGTCGATGCCGGCGGCCGAGTCCTTGAGGGCCTCCCACATGAAGTCCTTGAAGCCGACAGGCGCACCCAGCTTGAAGCCGGTGCGATGCTCGAAGGCCGCGATCGGGTTGCGCGTCATGCTTTCGGCACCGACCACCAGCGCCACATTGGCGGCACCGCTCTGGATCTGTTCGCCGGCCTGCCGGAACAGCTCGAAGCCGGTGCCGCAGATGCGCTGCACCATGATGGCGGGCACTTCCACCGGCACGCCGGCGTACAGGCCGATATGGCGCGGCAGCATGAATTGCTCAAAATCGCCCGGCGCCATGTTGCCGGCAATCACCGAGTCGACGTCACCGGGGCTGACGCCGGCGCGCTGCAGCACGGCGCGCGCGGCCTTGATGCCGAGGTCGGTGGGCGACACATGGCCCAGGGCGCCGCAATAGTCGACCATGGGTGTGCGCATGCCGTCCAACATCCAGACGTCCTGGAAGGCGGAGAAAAATCCTTTGTGTTGCATGGTGGTGGGTTTCGTGGTTTTTAGCGTGCGGCAGGTTTGAGGATGGGGTGCGCGGCGTCCTCGTGCAGGGCCGCCACCAGCGCCGCCCGATGGGTGAGCACGGCGCGCTGGTTGATGGAGCCCTTGTCGGTGACCTCGCCCTTGTCGAAGGAGGGCGGCTCGTGCATCAGGAGCAGGCGGCCTATGCAGCTGGCGCTTCCGGTGGCGTTCTGCGCGAGCGTGTCCAGTACAACCTGGAAATGCGCAATCACCTGCTCGCATTCGAGAACCTCGCGCAGCGACGCCTCGGGCGCCAGCCCCGAGAGCGCGCGCACCGCGGGTGTCGGAAACACCAGCGCGCCGACTTCCCTGAGGTTGATGCCGGTGAGGACCACGTCCTGCACATAAGGCGCTCCCGCCGCGATGATTTTTGCGCGCAGCGGGCCCACGCTGACAAAGGTGCCGGTGGCGAGCTTGAAGTCTTCGGCGATGCGTCCGTCGAACTTCAGGCCGAGGTGGATGTTGCCCTCGTCAATCCATTTGACGGCATCGCCGGTGCAGAAAAAGCCTTCCTCATCAAACGCCTGCGCCGTTTCCTGCGGCGCCCGCCAGTAGCCGGGCGTGATGTTGGGGCCCTTGTAGCGGACCTCGGTCTTGCCGTCCGTGTCGGCCAGCTTGAGTTCGATGCCGGGCGCGGGCACGCCCAGGTCGCCGGCCTTCACCTCGGGGCTGGTCACGAAGATGGCGAAGGGCCCGGACTCGGTCATGCCCAGGCCAGTGGCCATGACGATGCGCTCGCCCACTTCCTTTTCCTCGGATTCATACAGGCTGTCCCAGACCGGCTGGGCGAGCGAGGCGCCGGCATAAAAAAACATCTTCACGCGCGACAGCAGATTGCGCCGCAGTTCCGCGTCCGTTTTCATGGCATTGGCGATGGCCTCAAAGCCGGTCGGTACATTGAAGTAGACCGTGGGGGCGATCTCGCGCAGGTTGCGCAAGGTCTCAGGCATCAGCGCGGGTGTGGGTTTTCCGTCGTCGATGTAAAGCGTTCCGCCGTGGAACAGCACCATGCCGAAGTTGTGGTTGCCGCCGAAAGTGTGGTTCCAGGGCAGCCAGTCGACCAGCACCGGCGGCTCCTCCTGCAGCACCGGCATGGACTGCGCCATCTGCTGCTGGTTGGCGCACCACATGCGCTGGGTGTTGATCACCGCCTTGGGCATCTTGGTCGAGCCGCTGGTGAACAGGAACTTCACGATGGTGTCCGGGCCGGTGGCCTGCATGGCGCGGTCCACCGCGGCCGTCGCCGGTGTCGCGGCCAGGTCCGCAAAGCGCGTGCTGGCGCGGCCCTCGATCTGCCCGTCGGCCAGCAGCACCTCGACCCCTGGCTCCAGCACGGCCTGCATGGCTTTGCCATAACGCTGCGCATCAGCGGCAAACACCAGGCCCGGCGTCACGGTCTTGACCACATGGCGGAGCTTGTCGTAGTCCTGGCTGACCAGCGAGTACGGCGGCGAAACCGGCACGAAGGGCACGCCGGCCACCAGGCAGCCCAGGGCCAGCTGCGCGTGCTCGAGGCCGTTTTCGGACAGTATCACCACGGGCCGCTCGGCACTGAGGCCGCGGTCCAGCAATCCCTGGGCGATGCTGCGCGCCGCCGCCCAGGCCTGGGCGTAGCTCAGGTGCCGCCATTCGCCGGTCATGCCGCCGGCCAGCTTTTCGCGCCGGGCCATGAAGCTGCGCTCGGGCGCGGCAAGCGCCCAATGCCGCAGCCGGTCGGTGATGCGGTCGGGGTAGTCTTTCAAGGCCTGGTCGGCGCGCAGGTAGCGGACGCCGGGCTGGCCTTCGCGCAGCACGGCACGGGTCACGCCAAAGCGCAGCGGGCGGAATTTGGGGGCGCTCATGATGGTTCGTTGTCTCTTGTCTCTGCTGTTTTTGCTTTGCATCTCTTGCTCACCGGGCCTTGGTGGCACCCGCCGGCGGGCTCAGGCTTTTTTCACCTTGGCGGCCCTGCCGCTCAGAAAATCCTTGACGCGGTCCTTGGCCTCGGGCGCGCTTTGCGCCACCGCCGCCATCAGGGCCTCGGTGAAGAATCCCTGGTCGGCCGGCTGCTCGGCGATACGCGGCAGTGCATGCATCAAGGCGTAATTGGTCAGCGGCGCATTTTTCGCGACCTGGCCGGCCAGCTCCAGCGCCTTCTCGAAGGCCTGGCCCTGCGGCACCAGGTATTGCGCCATGCCTATGCGTTCGCCTTCCTGCGCGCTGTAGACGCGGCCGGTCAGCATCATGTCCGTCATGCGGGCCGTGCCTATCAGTCGCGGGATGCGCACCGCGCCGCCGCCGCCGACAAAGATGCCGCGCGAGCCTTCGGGCAGGGCGTAGAAGGCGCTTTCATCGGCAACCCGGATGTGGCAGGCGCTGGCCAGTTCCAGGCCGCCGCCGACCACCGCGCCGTGCAGCGCGGCGATCACGGGCACGGGGCCGTACTGCAGGCGGTCCAGTGCGGCGTGCCACATGCGCGAATGGTGCAGGCCCTGGCTGGCGTCGCGCTCCTGCAGCTCGCTGAGGTCAAGGCCGGCGCAGAAGTGGTCGCCCTCGCCGTGGATCACGGCGGCCCTGGCGACGGACGGCAGGTTCTCAAACAGGTCGCGCAGCGCCAGCACCAGGGCATCGCCCAGGGCATTGCGTTTGGCGGGACGCGCCAGGCGAATCACGGCGATGTCACCGCGCATTTCAAGAATCAGGTGTTTTTGGGTCATAGGGATCTTTTCAGTGAGGCCAATTATGATTATGAATCATAACTATTACAACGAGACCGGGCGGCTTTTTGGGCAGTGAAAACCCTAGGAGCCGAAAAAGGCGAGGTGGATCGCGGCGGCACACAAGGAAGCGCGCAGGCGACCGCAGCGCCCGGTAGGCGCAGCCCGGTTCAGGCTGGCTTTATGACGGTCCGAATCAGGAAAGGCTCAGATATTGAGCCACTTGAGCAACTCGCGCATGCGCGGTTCGGACGTGGTGTCGAACTGCTCCACACCTATGCGCTTGAGCACGTCCTTGCCGGCGTCGCTGGCGGGCAGGGCCAGCAGTTCTTCCTGGATGGCCTTGAGCTGCTCGGGCTTGATGCGCTTGTGCGCCACCATCGGGAAGTAGGGCTGGGGCACGCTCTTGTGCAGGATGCGGCCGCCGTCTTTCTCCCACTTCTTGGCGATGCCTGAATAAGAGGCCACGCCGCCCACGTCGGCGAACTTGTTGTCCAGGTAGAAGCCGACGGCGGCCTGCTCGCGCACGAACTGCACGTTTTCCTTGCCCACCAGGATGCCCTTGTCGCGCAGTTCCGCGGCGCAAAAGCGCGACATGTAGGCGATCTGCTCCGGCAGGGCGATACGCTTGCCCTTGACGTCATCGATGGTCTTCAGATCGGAGCCCTTGGGCGCGATGATGAAGCACTGCCCGTCGGGTTTGGTGCTGGCGATGTAGCTGTAGCCGTAGTCGCGCATGCCGCGCGCCGGGTAGTCGCTGGGACGGGCCATCACCAGGTCGAAGCGGCCGGTCTGCATGCCCTCCTCCAGCTGCTTGAATTCGCGCGCGAACACCACGCTGACCTTGGCCTTCATGGCTTTGCCTATCACTTCGGCCAGGCCCTGGTATTTGGCGATCACCTGGGCATGGTCCAGGCCGCCCGAGGTGCCTTCGCTGATGCCCAGCACCAACTGCTGGGCCGGGGCCTGTGCCTGTGCCGCGCCGGGTCCGAGCAGGCCAGCGGCTGATACGAATGCCAATGCCATCAAATCGCGCAACATAAGTTACTCCTTATACAGAGTCCGCATGCTAATGGCGGCTCTTGGGACTGGCTAGCTGTGATTACCCTTAAAGGCGCACCGCGGAGGCAGGCGGCACCCGCTTGCGTCCAACCGGCGATGACACAATGCGGCGCATGAAGCACCTGTCCTTTCCCCTGGCCGCCGCCCTGCTCCTGGCCCTGTCCGCCTGCGGCTCGGCGCCGCGGACCCGCCAGGACCCGCTGTCGATTGCCCGCGCGCCGGTGGCGGCCGCCATCAATGACTACCAGCGCTGCGCCGACCAGGCCCTGCTGCCGCTGAAAACCGACACAACCCAATCCGTCTTCGTGCTCGCCGACACCGCACTGGCTGTCTGCGATGCCGGCCTGGCGCAGGTACGGCGCAGCATCCTGGCCGACAACGCGGGCCACCCCTATGTGGCCGCCTTCGCGGAGGAAGCCGGCGCCAACATCCGCATGCGCACCCGCAACATGCTGGCGCACAGCCTGAACCGCGCGCGGGAGACGCAGCCGGCGAACTAACGCAGGCTCTTCACATAACGCGGCGCGTTCGGGTCGCGGTGCTTGCGTTCGCGATGGCCCTCTTCGCCGAAGATCGCGCCGAAGGTCGATTCGATGAAACCCGATTCCGGGTAAACCTCTTCCTCGGTGTCTATGGAACGCGCGCTCTGGCGGTCCGGCTGGGGCGGCGGGGCCACCATGGGGGCGCTGCGCTCCTTCACGGCCTCCGACACCATCTGCACCAGCGGCATGCGCGGCTTGGGATCGGGCACGGCCATGATCTCCTCCAGCCTGTCGGCCCAGACCGCCAGGTCGGGATGGCCGTCCTCGACCGCCTTCTCACGCGCAAAACGCGCGATCTCGGCCGCGTACTCAAGGTTGCCGGCCATCCATTCGGTGTCGGTCACCCGGCCGGTCTTGCGGCGCAGCAGCACGTGCAGGTGGGCCGCGATGGCGATTTTCTCGTTGGAAGGCATGGCGTGGTGTCCTTCAAAGGGTGAAGTGCCGGCAACTCAGGTGCCGAGCCGTTCGGCGTGCTGGGTGATGTCCAGGCCGTCGCTTTCCGAGGCCTCGCTGACGCGCAGGCTGACAAGCAGCGAGGTGATCCACAGGGCCAGCGCCGTCATGAACAGGCTGTACAGCATGACGGCACCCGCGCCTATGGCCTGCGTCAGCACATCGCCTTGCGCGCCGGAGATGGCCTTGCTGGCGAACACGCCCGTGAGCAGCGAGCCCACGATGCCGCCCACCCCGTGCACGCCGAACACGTCCAGCGAGTCGTCGGCGTCAAGCAGGCGCTTGAGGCCCGTGGCGCCCCAGTAGCATGCCAGCCCGGCGGCCACGCCGAAGACCAGCGCCGCGCGCGGCGAGACAAAACCGGCGGCCGGCGTGATCGCGACCAGGCCGGCCACCAGGCCCGAGCACAGGCCCAGCAGCGAGGGCCGCCCGCGCACCGCCCACTCGGCCGCCATCCACGACAGCGCGCCGGCCGCGGCCGCGATATGGGTGACCGCCATGGCCAGGCCGGCCCGACCGTCGGAGGCCACGGCGGAGCCGGCGTTGAAGCCGAACCAGCCCACCCACAGCATGCCGGCGCCGGCCATGGTCAGGCCCAGGTTGAAGGGCGTGAAGGGCTCGCGGCCGTAGCCGCGGCGCGGGCCGAGCACGTAGGCGCAGACCAGACCGGCGATACCGGCATTGATGTGCACCACCGAGCCGCCGGCAAAATCCAGCGCGCCCATGCGGGCCAGCCAGCCGTTGGGCTCCCACACCCAGTGGGCGATAGGCGCGTAGACGATCACCGTCCACAGCGACATGAAAATCAGCATCGCCGAAAAGCGCATGCGCTCGACGAAGGAGCCGACCACCAGTGCCGCCGTGATGATGGCAAAAGTCAGCTGGAACATCGCATAGACCGATTCCGGGATATTCGGCGCGACGTGGCTGACCGCGACCTTCTGCGCGTCCTTCACATAATCCAGCCCGGTGAACCAGAAGCGCTCGGCGCCGCCTACGTAGTGGCCCCAGGCACCGCTGCCGGGCGTGAAAGCGATGGAATACCCCACGGCGAACCACAAGAGGCTGACGACGGCACAAATGGCGACGACGCAGGCCATCACGTTGAGCACGCTTTTCTTGCGCACCATGCCGCCGTAAAAAAGGGCGATGCCCGGAAGTGTCATGAGCAGCACCAGCGCGGTGGAGGTCATCATCCAGGCGGTGTCGGCGCCGTTGAGCGTCTCAGCCCCCACCAGGCCCGGCTGGGTCAGGGGTGCGGGAGGCGGCGGAGCCGATGCGGCCGCCGCGGGAGCCGGCGCCGCAGGCGCGGGGGCCGCCGGCGGTGGCGCGGGAGTCGCGGCGGCGGTCGCTGCGGCCTCGGC
>NZ_AKIV01000094.1 GCF_000282655.1 Polaromonas sp. CF318 | reverse complement strand
TGCGGATGAATCTTTTATCCTTGGATTACGCTCCATCGCCAAGAGTTACTGCCCGAACTCGCTGAAGTTCTTCAGCGGCGTCAGCCCCGGGAACTGCCCGGCGCGCTTTTCCTTCATGGCCGTCACGGACTCGCGCACATGGGCGTTGCTCCAGATTGCGCCCTGCAGCCAGCCCATCTGTTTGAGCGCATCGTCCACCGAGTGGTCGCGCGCGTAATGCACGGCCTGCTTGGTGCCCCAGACGGCCACCGGCGGCTTGGCGGCGATTTCGTTCGCGCACTGCATGGCCGCCACCAGCATGGCGTCGCTGGACTCAAACACCTCGTTGACCAGTCCGTAGCCCAACGCCCTGGCGGCCGGCAGGCGGCGCCCGGTGTAGGCCAGCTCCTTGACGACGGCCAGCGGCAGCAGCTTGGGCAGGCGCTGCAGGGTGCCCACGTCGGCCACCATGCCGATGTTGATTTCCTGGATGCAGAAAAACGCGTCGGCCGTGGCGTAGCGCAGGCAGCAGGCCGTCACCATGTCGACCGCGCCGCCTATGCAGCCGCCCTGGATGGCCGCGATCACCGGAATGCGCAGGGTCTCGAGCTTGCTGAAGGTGGTTTGCATGCCGGCAAGCAGGTCGAAGATGGCTGCCCGGCCTTCGGGGCTGCTGTCGTCCAGGGCGATCTCGCTGCCAAAGGTCTCCAGCGCCATGCCCGCGCTGAAGTGTTTGCCGGTGCTGGAGATCACCAGCACGCGCGCTTCGCCGCTTTGGTGGATATGCGTGAGCGCCGCGTCCAGCTCGCGCCAGAACAGCGGGTGCATGGTGTTCATCGCCTCGGGGCGATTGAGCACCAGGTGGGCGATGTGGCCAGTGGTGCTGAGGGTGAAGCAGGTCAGGGTAGGTGGGGTGTTCATGCCCCCACTCTAGTTCAGGCTACGAGTTCCAGCCAGTCACACCTGAGACGCCGCGCAAGGTGCGCCCGCGCCCTGGCATACACATACAGCCGCGGCGCCAGGATGCCCAGCACGCACAGCGGGTAAGCCCAGGCGGCTTCAAAGGCATAGGCCGGCAGCCAGCCCGTCCAGCCCATGAGCCAGGCGGTGAGCACGGCTTCCCAGATCTGGCATTCGAGGGGGTGCGCCCCCCGCTGCGCCTCGCGCCAGTCCTTGACACGCTGCAACTGGGCCAGCGTGATGTGGTGCCAGTAGGGCGCGCCGGCGGCCTTGGGATTGGGCGGGGTGGACGGGTCGCGAAGCTCGGACATAAAGCCTCCTTGCGGAAGCTTCAATGTAAGTTTCGTGAAAGCTTCTGTCAACGCCTGAAGTTGCCCTCAAAACGTGAAACAAGCGCCAAAACGTCAGATCACCAGGGGTTCAGATCCGGCGGCGGCGCGGCACCACGCTGAGCTGCAAGGTGAGCTTGCCCGGCGAGGCGGTCACGGTGTGGGCTTGCGGCGCGATGTCTATCAGCTGGTCGGCATGCCAGACCTTGATCTGCGCCGCGCCTTCGGGCAATTGTTCAATCTGCGCCACGCCTTCGGCATTCGTCAGCACGGCCCAGGGTGAATCGCTCACGTACACATGGCCGCGCATGGAGCCATGGATGTGGCAGCCCAGCAGCACGGCGCCGGCCTTGCTGAAGGTCGCGTCGGCCGTTTTGGCCGGCTTGCCTTCGGGCTTGCCGTCCAGGCGCAGCTCAAAGCCTTCGCCCGCGGCGCTGTTAAATTGCGCCGCACCGGCGGCCGAGGCGCGCACATGGTGTTCCCAGGGGTCGTTGTTGACGAACTGGGCCTTGGCGCCCACGCCCACCACGCTGACGGCCGGCACAAAGCGCATTTTTTCCTGGTAAATCGTCACCTGGTCGGGCAGGGGCTTGGGCGGCGCGCCGGTTTTGGCCGAGGGCAGGACAACGACGACCGCATCGGGCGCCGGCTTGCCTTCCTTGTCGAGCACCAGCACGGAGAGGCTGGCGGCGCCGGCCCCCGCGGAAAAGCCCAGGCCGGCCAGCAGCAAGAGGGTGGATGCCAGCATCCGCGATGAAGACGTGTGTGTCATGGAATTTCTTTCGTTTCAGGCCTGGCGAGGTGTCAAGATGGCCAGCACCGCCGCCACCACAAACAGCGCCAGCACATCGCCCCAGAGGTGGCCCATGGTGTGCTGGCCGCTGAAAGACTGCACCGCCATGATCCCGCCGTGCACGATGCTGGACCAGACAGTAAACCAGATCAGGCTCAGGTGCGCCAGCGGGTTGCGCGACGCCAGCAGCAGGAAGACGCCCAGCGTCGCGTAGAGGCCGAGGATCATCTCCAGGTAGTAGGAACGCCCCTCGGCATGCCAGGACCAGCCCGAAGGCCAGACCATGGTGAGCGGCCACAGCGCGAAGATAAAGGTCAGCCCCATCAGCATCAGTGCGATGCGCAGGTATTTGAGGCGGTTGGCATCCGTCATGGTTTTTCTCTTTCGAATCAGCGAAGGCCGCGCATGTCAAACCCCCGGCGGCACGGCGGCGCCGGGAGGGTTTTGGGCGCTTCTTATTTGGCGGCCGGCTTGTACTCGGCCACGGCCTTGGCCAGGTCGCGGGTTTCTTCGCAGTTGGCGCAGATGGCCTGCAGCTTGGCCAGCTGGGCGTCAGCTTGCGCCTTCTGGTTGGTCTTGAGGTAGGCGATGCCCGAGTATTCGAGCGCGCCCTTGTGATTGGGATCCAGCGCCAGCGCCTTGCCGTAGGCGGCAAAGGCCTCGTCGTACTTGCCCAGCCAGCGGTTGGAATAGCCGAGGTAGTTGTAGGCGTCGGCGTTCTTCGGGTTCTTGGCCACGACCTTGTTAAAGCTGCTCACGGCTTCGGACCAGTTCTTGGCGTCTATGGCCTTCTTGCCGGCCGCGAAGTCGTCGATCTGCGCGTTCTGCACCGGCGTGGTCTGGATGTCCGCTGCCATGGCGGCACCGGCCAGGGCCAGGGCGACGACGGGCAGGGCGATGAAGTTGCGGATGGAAAAAGCGTTCATGTCGGGCTCCTTGAATGTTGCTTGGGTTGGATGCGCTGTAAATCAGCACCTTATACAAACGACGTGAAAGGGAAAACGGATGCAGAGAGCTGGTATTTATTTGTAAATGCGGCGAGAGTGCTGAAAAATCCTGGGGCTAAGCCAGCTCGTGCATGATGCGCGCCGTCCCGGACACCTTGATCGAGGCCCCAGGGGTGGGCGGGATTTCGGCGTGCAGGCGGGAGCGCATCCCCATGTCTTCACCCTGCACGATGTCGATGGCACCGCCATGCGGCCAATCCAGGTCACGCAGGTAACCGGCAAAAGCGGCGGTGGCCGCGCCTGTCGCCGGGTCTTCGTACACGCCGCCGGAGGCAAAAGGGTTGCGCGTATGAAAAAGCCGGGGCGTTTGCGCGTAGGCCAGGAGGATGGTTACCAGACCCGCTTTGTTCATCAGTTCGCGGCCCTTGGCCAGGTCGTACTGCATGGCCGCCAGTTTTTCGCGGCTGTTCAGAACCAGCACCAGGTGGTCCGCGCCACCATGGGCCAAGGCCGGGGCGATGCGCGGGTCCAGGTCGGCCTGCCCGTAGCCGAACAGCTCCAGGGTGGCCCGCACCAGCGCTTCTGGCGCAGCCTGGCTGCGCGTGGGCGGTGATTGCAGGGCGGCGGCAATCGTGTCTCCGTTGCGCCGGCCTTCAACGGTGATGTCGGCCTTGTTCAGGCTCAGGGCAAACACGCCATCGCCATGTTGAAGGGCCAGCGCCGCGCCCAGGGCAATCGTCGCGTGACCGCAAAAGGGCACTTCGGATTCCGGCGAAAAATAGCGCGCCCGCCAGCCGGCGCCTGCCGGGACGGCAAAAACCGTTTCCGAAAAACCCACTTCCGCGGCAATCCGCTGCATTTCGCCGTCGCTGGGAAATTTGCTGGTGACCATCACGCCGGCAGGGTTGCCGCCTGTGCTTCCGTCAGAAAACGCCGCAATCTTCAAGACATTCATTTTTTTCTTTCCCTTTCCCTTTTTCATTTGAGATTTGAGAGATGGAGGTTGCGCCCTCCATTGACCGCCGGTTCAAACCGCCTGTTGCCACTGAAGGCCGAGGGGTAGTATGCGCGGACCGAATAAAAAGTGCAGCACCCTTCGGCGGCTGCTTCCGCTGGATTTAGAGGATGCGTGGAGCAGCAGCGGCCGCATGGCCATCACGCCTCCGCGCCCCAGGGTGCAAATGACTTCAGTCTGTGAATGCCGGGCTTTGGCTGCGGCTTGCTCGTCCATCCGGCCCTGCAGGTGAGAGCTGGGAACGACCCGTAGCGGGCCGTCTTCGATGCCGCAGGCATCGATGTGCAAACGCAGCGCTACCAGCTGGCGCAGCAACTCCACAGGCGGCTGCACATGGAGGGCGCCTTCCTTCTCTGACCAGCCGCTCAAGCCGGGGTGTTCCACGCGGGCCGCCACCGGGATGCTGAGGTCCTGGTGCACCGGCACAAGCCAGTTGCGCGACGCCGATTTCTCGAAGTAGGTGCACTGCACGGCGGCGAAATCCCCCGGCAGCAAGGGCGCCAGCGAGGGGTGCCGGCGCAGCCCTGCCGCCAGCGCCTGGCACCAGGGCTGGGACAGCAGGCCGCGCGTTCCCGCCGAGTCCGGAGCGACAGCCGCAAGCCGGGAAGCGAGCGACTCGCATTCGGCCTCGCCCAATACCTTGGGGAAAAGCGCAAAGCCCTGGGTCGTGAATGTGCTGGCGTCCATGTCGGCCAAGGCAGGGTCACAGTATCGACTGGAACAAGGGCAGGTACTGCGGGTGCTGCGAAACCGTGTTGTGCGAGGTTCCGGGCAGCACTTTGAGCGCGGCCGTTCCCTTCTTGAACTGCACATACAGCTTTTCGGTGCTGGCGGCGGGAATGACTTCATCGTGCTCGGCCGCAATCAGCAGCGTGGGCGCCGTGACCTGGGCTGCGTACTTCCAGGACTCGAACTTGTCGACCAGCAGCCAGGAGATGGGGAAGTAAGGAAAGCGTTGTGCGGCCAGCTCCTGGATGCTGTTGTAAGGCGTCACCAGGACCAGGCGCGCCACCGGCCGCTGGCTCGCAACCCACACAGCCACACCGGAACCCAGGCTCCGCCCAATCACGGTGACCTCCGCATGGGTTTTGCCGACATGGTCGAACAGGGCCAGGGCATCGCTTTGCAGTGCCGCCTCCGTGGGGCTTCCACTGCTGCCACCGTAGCCGCGGTAATGAAGCAGGTAAATCGCATGGCCCGGAAAGGCCTGGGCGAAAGACGGCAGGTTGGCCGAAACGTCTTCGGCATTGCCGCCGAAGTAAACAATGGCCTTGGGCCCGGCGGTTTGCCGCGCGGTGAGCACCAGCTCCGCATCCTTGACCAGGAGCCGCTGCGTCGTGGCCGGGCCGCCCCA
The DNA here is from genome assembly GCF_000282655.1 of Polaromonas sp. CF318. Classification (GTDB taxonomy): domain Bacteria; phylum Pseudomonadota; class Gammaproteobacteria; order Burkholderiales; family Burkholderiaceae_C; genus Polaromonas. Next base: position 5,137 of record NZ_AKIV01000094.1, on the reverse strand, counting down.
GGATTTGGGCTGGGGAAAATAAATCAATGAACGCTGCCAGGCAAACAGCGCCGCGCACAGGGCCAGGTAGGCCAGCAGCAGGACCGCCACAAAAATCGTCACTGCGCGCGCCATGGGTGGGGGTGCGTGCCGAGGGGGCTCACCACAGCTTGGCGCAATTGCCGCTGAAGACCACGGTCTCGCCGGGCTTGCTGGGGTTGGCGTCGGTCTCCAGCGTCACCACCAGCTTGCCGACCTTGGACAGCAGTTTTTCCGAGGTGTCCGGCAGCATGGACACCGCCGAGCCGCTGGTCGGCACCGTGCCCAGCGAGAAGGCCGGGCCGTTGGCCGGCACGGCCCACAGCACCAGCTTGCCGGTGGCGGGCGGCGTGATGGGCCCTATGACCTTGACCGTCATGGTCTTGCCGTGGCGCAGCGAGCTGACCAGCAGCTTGCCGTTGCCCTGGGCGTCGGTCAGCAGGCCCACATAACTTTGCGGCAGCTTCTCGCCCGAACGCATGGCAAGCTGGTCGCTGGACATGAACAAGGTGGGCATGGCCATAAAGAATACGCTGGCTGCAACCACACCGGCCGCAAGGCCGCCAAAACCAAACCCGGCGGGTTTGAGCCAGCCCAGCCAGGAAGTTTTGCCCTGCGGCGCCCGCCGCGCACCCGCGGGCTGCGTGCGCGCCGCGATTGCGGCCCACACCCGGGGTGAAGGCTTGTGCGCCGGCACCGACAGGGCCAGCTGGCCCAGGCGCGCCTCCCACTGCGTGACGCGCACACGCACGTCGACGCGGTCGCGCTGCAGGCGTTCAAAGCGGCGGCGCGCGCCGCCGGCCAGCGTGCCCAGCACATAGGCCGATGCCAGGTGTTCCAGCAATTCGGGGTTGGTATATCTCATGACGCCACCACCCCCTGCGCGGCCAGGCAGCCCTTGAGTTTTTCCAGGCCGCGGCGTATCCAGGCTTTCACCGAGCCCAGCGGCGCGCCCATTTGCGCGGCCACCTCGGTGTGCGACAGGCCCTGGTAATAGGCCAGCGCCAGGCTTTGCCGGTGGCTGCCTTCCAGCGCGTTCATGCAGCCTTCTATTTGCAGGGCTTCGGTGGCCTGCTCCAGCAGCTGCATGGCGCTGGGAGCGGGCGCGGCGCTGCTTTCGACGGCTTCCTCGTCCAGCTCGCCCGATTCGGGCAACTCGCTTTCCTTGCGGCGCGCGCGTGCCCGGAAGGCGTCCAGCGCCTTGTTGCGGACGATGGCGATCAGCCACGTCATGGGTTGAATGGGTTGGCCGTCCACCTCGCTTCGGTAGCCGGCCGCGCTTTTCCAGATGCTCACATACGCCTCTTGCAGCACATCCTCGGCCGCCTGTCCTTGTCCCAATATACGAACGGCGACGCCAAACAGATGCGTGTGGGTGCGCTCATAGATATCGGCAAAACAGGCGTGGTCGCCTTGCGCCGCCCCGGCGATCAGGGCTTGCAGGCTGCGGGTGTCCTTGTCGGCCAATTTCATGCGGCTGAGTATAGGGAGTTCCGCCTGGGCGGCAAAAGCCGGCCGGCATGGACATTTTTTTCGGAAAAACGCATCCGATTGGTGCCGGCCGGCGTTTGTCCCCGGTAGGCCGGACACCGCGCCGGCCGACACCCCTTCAGCCCGTGGGGTTGTTGGGGCATTTTTACCCGTCATTTTTCTTTTCTTTAACCCGGAGACCTGTCAATATGGGCAGGACTCCTTCCAGGAGATCGCCATGACATCGATTGCAACTGCCGTCGCCCAACCCAGGCTCCATGCGGGCCTTGTGGCCGCCGCCCTGTGCGCGGGCCTCTTGAGCGCCTGCGCGAGCGGCCCGGCCGCACAGGCTTATGCCGGCAAGCCGGCGCCCGCCGCGCTCAAGCCGGCCGACAACGAGCAGGCGGCCTTCACCTGGCATGCGGTGGGCTCGCAAATCTACGAATGCCGTGCCAGCGACAAGGGTGGCTGGGCCTGGGTGTTTGTCGCGCCCGAGGCGGACCTGTTCAACCAGAAAGACGAAAAAGTCGGCACGCACGGCGCCGGCCCGCACTGGACCGCGCTGGACGGCAGCAAGACCGTGGGCACGGTGAAAGCCAGGGCCGACGGTGAACGTTCCTCCGACATTCCGCTGCTCCTGCTGACCGCCAAATCCACCGGCACGCCCGGCAAGATGGCTGCCGTCACCAGCGTACAGCGCCTGAACACCGAGGGCGGCAACGCGCCGGCCAGGGGCTGCGCCACGCAGGCCGACGCCGGCAAACGCGTCAAGGAAGGCTATACCGCCGACTACGTGTTTTTTGCGGCCAAAAACACCTGAAGCGAGTGCAGCATGTCCGTGCTCAAGAACCTCTTTAGCGCCAGCAAAAGTCCCAAGCCCGGTGCCACCGGGCCTGAGACAGGCCCGGTCAAGATGAACCTTGACGAGCGCATGGAGTTCAGGCGCGAGATGCTGTACGAGGCCATCCGGGTGACCATGCAGGCCCACGGGATCCTGTCGGCCAGCTACAAATTCCGCGTGGTGCGCAACGACAAGCGGGGCCACCAGTACCTGGTGCTGGTGGACCTTTCCACTGACTTTCTGGACAACCGGGAAGGCGCGCCCGCCCGGCTGGCCGAGGTGGGTGCGGCCATCGCCAAAAATGCCGTCGCGCGCTACAACCTGCTGGTCAGCGGCGTGTACTGGCAAGTCAATGAACAGATCCAGGGCTTCTCGGCCAGCCGGCCCGCCGTGCTCCGCACGGGACAGGACGCGGGTGATTCGCGGCCGCCGGTGCGACGCCATGAGCGCGCCACGGCGGAGGAACTCGCCGCCTTTGAGGCCGCCTGGGAGAAGGGCCGGGCCATGCAAATTGGCGACCGCGTTTATTCGTCCGACCTGGCGCCGCTGGAGCCGGATTCTCACAAGGACGACAGCCAGCGTTAAGGGCAGGCTCTCAGGGCCTGCGCCGCCGCGGCACCACCGTGAGCTGCATGACGTTTTTGGCTTGCACCGTGCCCACCGTCACCTGCTGCGGCGCGATGTCTATCAGCTGGTCGGCCTGCCAGACCTTTACCTGGGCCGCACCTTCGGGCAGTTCCTCGAAGGTGGCGATGCCTTCCGCGCTGGTCTTGCCGGCCCAGGGCGATTCGCTGGCATAGATGTAGCCGCGCATGGAGCCGTGGATAAAACAGCCCAGCAGGGTCGCGCCCAGCGCACCAGCCTTGTCCAGCGTGACTTCGCCGGACTTGGCGGGCTTGCCTTCGGTTTTTCCTTCCAGGCGCAGCTCGAAGCCGGCATTCGCCGCGTTGAACTGGCCCATGCCCGCGGGCGAGCTGCGCACATGGTGGTCCCAGGGATCGTTGTTGACGAATTGCAGCTTCGCGCCCACGGGCAGCACCGTCACCGCCGGGATGAACTGCATTTTTTCCTGGCTGATGGTGGCTTGCGGCGGCAGCGGGTTTTTCGGTTTGGCATTTTTGTTGGCCGGCGTCACCACCACCACCGCGTCCTGCACCGGCTTGCCCTCCTTGTCGAGCACCGACACCACCAGGGTGCCGGCCTGCGCCGCGGCACTCAGCATCAGCAGTGCGGCAAGGCCGATGTTTTGCAGGGGCCTGCTCATGGCCTGGTCCCGCTTTCCGCCGGCGTGATGATGTCGCGGTTCATGGGCGCCAGCAGCGCCAGCATCTCGTTTTGTTTGCGAAACGGAATGCCTTTGGCATCCATGCTTTGCTGCAGCACCTCGACCAGCGCGTGGAAGTCGGATTTTTTGATGTCCAGGTTGGCGTGCGCGCTTTTCATGTCCGCGCCCTTGTAGACGCAGGGGCCGCCGCTCAGCGCGCAAAGCTGCTCGACCAGTTGCTCCTTCACGCGCTGCTGGTTGGCCGGCTGGAAGTGCGGGCCGGTACGCGGGTCGGCCAGCAGGCGCACCATGAAGTCGTCCATCAGCGCGACCAGGCCGGGCTTTTCACCGAAGGCTTTGTAGAGCTGGTCGCTGTGCGGGGCGGGTGTTTGCGCCAGCGAGGCGCCGGATGACAGCAGGCTGCCGGCCGCAAGCGCCAGGCAGATCAACAGTTTGTTCATGACGTGTCCTTAATGGAATGATGGAGAGAGACTTAGAAAGCCACCTGGGCCGAGAGGTAATAACCGGTTTGCTTGCGGCTGCCGGTGGTGGCGGGAACGATCACGCCCAGGTCCACATAGGCCAGCGTCAGCGAGAGGTTTTTGCTGGGCGCCCAGGCGATGAAGATGTCCTTCCAGTCCTCCGAGCGCAAGCCGTTGCCCAGGCCCGCGGCGCGGCCCGCGCCTTCGAGCTTGTTGCGCATGAAGCGGTACTCGGCGCCCACGGCGACGTTCTTGCTGAGCAGGTAAGCGACGGAAAACTCCGGCTGCAAGGTGTAGCGGTTTTCATTGCCGCCCAAGGTCGCGCCATAGCCCAGCAAGCCGTTCTGGTTGGCCTTGGTCGCGCGCAGCGTGCCGTTGACCAGCAGGCTCTGGCCCAGGAAGAGTTTGGTGGCGCTCACATACACATCCACGCCCGAGCGTTTGGCGCCCAGCGCGGCCAAGGTGCCGTCCAGCCCGGTGGAGCCCAGCTTCTTGTACTGCACGCCCACCGCCACCTGCGGCACCAGCGTGTCGCTGTCGAGCACGGCATCGCCCAGCACACGCCACTTGGCGCCCACCATGGTTTGTTTCAGGTGCAGCCCGGGCAGGCCCAGGGCCACCCCGGTATCCCGCGTGTTGAAGTCCTGCCGCGCGATGGACAGCTCATAGCGGTCATGGATGCCGACCGCCGCGCCGTAGATGTTCAGGCCGTAGTCACGCGTGCCGACGTGGGTCAGGTAGGCGGAGCCACCCGTCTCCCCCGCCGTGGCATTGCTGCCGATGACAGCCCAGGGCGTCAACCCGCCGCCGGCCGCGCCTTCTATGCTGCTGACGCCGCCGGTCAGGAGGAGTTTTCCGGTGTCGGCGTGGGCAGCCGTGCCCAGCAAGAGGCTGGCGAGCAGGGGGAGGGGTAGGGTTTTTTGCATGGTGTGGGGAGGGGTTGGGTGGGTTTGTTGTGTTGGATACGGTTGAGGATGTGGATTGGATTCAGGTTTTTTTCTCTATTTTTCTTACGGGTGGGTTTTGCTTGGTGTTGCTGGCCGGGGGTTGCCCGGGGAACTC
>NZ_AKIV01000093.1 GCF_000282655.1 Polaromonas sp. CF318 | reverse complement strand
CCCCCGAGGGGGCCGCTGCGCCTGCGGCCCGGCAAAGCCGGTTCCGCGGCCCCGGCTGGGTTAAGCCCAGTTCTTCACCCCCTCTTAGCGCTGTTCTAGACACAAAATCGCCTCCTCACGAGGAAAAACTGCGCTAAGTGCTTGATTTCATGCCATAATATGAGGCTTAGCGGAAAGTGCCCAGGACTGGCTTGTGTGGCTCCCGCATCGAACAAGGAAAGATCATGAAAGAAGGCATTCACCCCAACTACCGCGAAGTTTGTTTCCTGGACCTGTCCAACAACTTCAAGTTCGTCACCCGCTCCTGCGTCAACACCAAAGAAATGGTGACCATGGAAGACGGCCGCGAACTGCCCCTGTACAAGCTCGATACGTCCAGCGAATCGCACCCCTTCTACACCGGCACGCAAAAATCCGTGGACAACATGGGTGGCCGCGTCGAGAAATTCCGCAACCGTTTCGGCAAGACCGCCGCCAAAGAGGCCGCTCCCGAAGCTGCGAAGTAAGCTGCGAATCCTTTCGCCAGCCTGCAAAAAGCAGCCTGAATTTCAGGCTGCTTTTTTTTCGGCAAAATTTGCCGGCACCCGTAAAACCTGGCGGCCCGGTTTGACGCAAAATCACCGGTGGCCCGGGATGGCGGCCCGGCAGTCTTGCCGGCCACTCCTCGCACTTTCCCGACTCCAACTGTTTTGAACAAACCTTCACCCGCCATCATTGCCCAGTCCGCCGTGCGCCGCCTGCCACGGCTTGCGCTGCTGCTGTTCTGCGCGGCCTATGTATTGCCGGGTTTCCTGGGGCGCGGGCCCTGGAAAAACGAGGACATCGCGGCCTTCGGCGTGATGCGCGAACTGGCCTCCACGGTGGCCAACTGGCTGCAGCCGCAGCTGCTGGGCCGGGCCACCGAGTTCGACGCGCTGGCGCCCTACTGGCTGGGCGCAGTGGCGATCAAATGGCTGCCTTTCCTGGACCCGGCCCTGGCGGTGCGGGTGCCGTTTGTGGGACTGCTGGTGCTGACCCTGCTGGCCACCTGGTATGCCGTCTATTACCTGGCGCGCAGCCCGCTGGCCCAGCCGGTCGCCTTCGCCTTTGGCGGCGAAGCCAGCCCGGTGGACTACGCCCGGGCCATCGCCGACGCCGGCCTGCTGGCGCTGATCGCCAGCCTGGGCCTGGCGCAGCTCTCCCACGAAACCACGCCGGCGCTGGCGCAACTGGGCTTTACCGCGCTGGCCTTTTACGCCATGGCGGCCAGTCCCTACCGCCGCGCCACCAAAATCCTCGGGCCGGCCTTCGGCCTGCTGGTCGGCCTGGCCGGGCTCACCCTGAGCGGTGCGCCCACGCTGGCGCTGCTGCTGGGCGTGGGCGGCGCGCTGGTGGAATGGACCCATATGCACTGGGGCACGGACCGGACCGACCCGGCCGCCAGGCAGCAGTCCTGGCACTGGGTGCTGCTGATCACCGGCATCACGCTGGGGGTCGCGCTGCTGGCCTACAGCCTGGACCTCTGGCGCTGGCGCATCCACCTGCCCGGCACCGACGACGCTTCCGCCTGGAAGGACTGGCGCAGCCTGGGACGCCTGCTGCTGTGGTTCACCTGGCCGGCCTGGCCGCTGGCGATGTGGACGCTTTACCGCTGGCGCCGGCAGCTGGCCAGCCGCCACGTCGCCCTGCCGCTGTGGTTTGCCGCCATGGCCGTGGCCGCCACGCTGACCACCACGGCCTCGGACCGCAGCCTGCTGCTGAGCCTGCCGCCGCTGGCCGCGCTGGCCGCCTTCGCGCTGCCCACGCTCAAACGCAGCGTGGCCTCGCTGATCGACTGGTTCACGCTGCTGTTTTTCACGGGCTGCGGCATCATCATCTGGGTGGTCTGGATCGCCATGCAGACCGGCGTGCCGCGCCAGCCCGCCGCCAACGTGGCCAAGCTCGCGCCCGGCTTCGAGCCCAGTTTCTCCTGGCTGGCCTTTCTTGTTGCGCTGGCCGCCACCCTGGCCTGGACCTGGCTCGTCAAATGGCGGGCCGGCGCGCAGCGCGCGGCCGTCTGGAAATCGCTGGTGCTGCCGGCCGGCGGCGCCACCTTGTGCTGGCTGCTGCTGATGACGCTCTGGCTGCCGCTGCTCGACTACGCGCGCAGCTTCGCGCCCATGTCACGCCAGATCGCCAGCCTGGTGGACAAAAACGCCTGCGTCGAAATCTACGGCATAGGCAGCGCCCAGGCCGCCGCCCTGCAGTACCACGGCCGGCTTGAGCTGCGCCAGGCCGGCGCGCAGGCCAGCTGCCCCTACCTGATCGTCGACGTCGAAGCCCAGCCCACGCTCAGCAGCAGGGTCAACCTGCCCGACTGGGCCTTCCAGGCGACGGTGCGCCGACCCACGGACAAGACCGAGAACGTGCTGCTCTACAAGCGGGTCAGCCAGGACGGCCCGGCCAAACCACCCACCCCGTCCCGCCGCGCCAACGGCAAACCCAAGCCTTGAGCGAGCTCAAGGTCATCAGCCGGCACGCGGGCACGGTGCTGGTCGGGCAACTGGCCGTCATGGCCTTCGGCGTGGCCGATACCGTGATCGCGGGCCGCTACAGCGACGAGGCGCTGGCCGCGCTGTCGGTGGGTTCGGCCCTCTATGTCAGCGTGTATGTGGGGCTGATAGGCATCGTGCAGGCGCTGCTGCCCATCTGGTCCGAGATGCTGGGTGCGCGGCGCCATGAGGCGGTGGGCGCCTCGCTGCGGCAAAGCATGTACCTGTGCGGCTTCATCGTGGCGGCGGGCATGGCGGCCATGCTGTTTCCCGGCCCGCTGCTGCGCTGGGCCCAGGTACCCGGGCTGATGCGGGACGAGGTGCAGCATTACCTCGCGGTGCTGGCTTTTGCCTTCGCGCCCTCGCTGCTGTTTCGCATCTACAGCACCTTCAACCAGTCGCTGGGCAAACCGCTGCTGGTCACCTGGCTGCAGGTCGGCGCCCTGCTGGTGAAGATTCCGTTGTCCATCTGGCTGGTGGCCGGCGGCGCCGGCGTGCAGCCCATGGGCGCCGTGGGCTGCGCCTGGGCCACGCTGATCGTGAACTACCTGCTGCTGGCGCTGGCCCTGCTGATGCTGCGCACCCGGCCCATGTACCTCCCCTACCGCATCTGGCAGCGCATGGAGCGGCCCGACTGGTCGCAGATCGGCAATTTCGCGCGCCTGGGTATCCCGGGCGGCCTGGCCTACCTGGTGGAAGTGACCTCGTTCACGCTGATGGCCCTTTTTATCGCCCGCCTGGGCACGGTCGCCTCGGCCAGTCACCAGATCGCCTCCAGCGTGGCGGCGGTGCTCTACATGATGCCGCTGTCGATGGCGATTGCCTGCAGCGCGCGGGTGTCCTTCTGGATGGGTGCAGGCCGGCCGGACTATGCCAGGCGCGTGGTGCTGCTGGGGCTCAAACTGACCGGGCTGGCGGCGCTCACGCTGGGGGGGTTTGTGGCCGTGGCCGGGCCTTTGCTGGCGCGCTGGTATTCGGGCAGCCCGGAAATCATCGCGCTGGCTTCCTCGCTGCTGGTGTGGGTGGCCTTCTACCATGTGGCCGACGCGACCCAGGCCCTGACCGCATTTTTGCTGCGTTGCTACCGCATCACCATCATGCCGCTGGCGCTCTACGGCGTACTGTTGTGGGGGCTGGGCTTGCTGGGCGGCTACCGCCTGGCCTATGAGGGGATCGCGGGCCATGCGGCCACCCAATCGGCCGCCAGCTTCTGGGCCGCCAGCACGGTGGCCATCGCGCTGGTGGCGGCCTGCTTCCTGGGTTTGCTGTGGCACGCCGTGAGGCGTAGCCTGCGGATGGCGCCAGCGGTCCAGGCCGGCTCAGCCTAAGCGGCCTGGGCCAGCTGCACCCGGCGCACGCGCGCGGCCGGAAAGACGATGGAAAAGCAGGAGCCCTGTCCCGGCTCGCTCTCAATCTGCAGTTCGGCGCCGTGGCGCTGCGCCACGTGCTTGACGATGGCCAGGCCCAGGCCGGTGCCGCCGGTCTCGCGTGAACGGCTGCGGTCTATGCGGTAGAAGCGCTCGGTCAGGCGCGGCAGGTGTTCGGGCGCGATGCCGGGGCCGGTGTCCCTGACCTTGAACTCGCCGCGGCCGTCTTCCAGCAGCGTCCAGCTCACGCGCACCAGGCCGCCTTCGGGCGTGTAGCGCACCGCGTTGGTCACGAGGTTGGACATGGCGCTGTACAGCTCGGTCTGCACGCCGGCGATTTCCGACACCGGGCCGGACTCGAACTCCAGCTTGTGGCCCTGCGGCGCAATCACCGCCGACAGCGCCCTCGCCTCCTGTTCACATTGGGCCAGCAGCGCGCTCAACGAGGTCCATTCGTTGGCACCCGGGAAAGGGCTGCCCTCCAGCCGCGACAGGGTCAGCAAATCGCTGACCAGGGTCTGCATGCGCTGCGATTGCTGCGACATCAAGGCCAGGTAGCGGGCACGCTCGGGCTCCTTGAGCGGCAAGGTCTGCAGGGTTTCAATAAAGCCCGACAGCACCGTCAGCGGTGTGCGGATCTCGTGCGACACATTGGCCACGAAGTCGCGGCGCATGGCTTCGGCCAGTTCCACCGCCGTGATGTCGCGCGACAGCAGCAGCTTGCGGTCCTTGCCGTAGGAATGCACATGGACCGACAGCTTCACCGGACGCGCCGGCGTGCTGGCGCTGCCCGGGATGACCACGTCATGCGTGAAATTGCCGGTCGCCATATAGGCCTTGAAAGCCGGGTCGCGCACCAGGTTGGCGATGTGCTGCATCACGTCGCGCTGGGCGTCGAAGCCGAAATGCTGGCTGGCCATCTGGTTGCACCATTCGATGCGGCCCTGCGCGTCGAGCAGCACCACGCCGCTGGGCGAGGCCTGCATGGCCGCCAGGAACTCGTCGAGGCGGGCCTGGCTTTCCTGGTATTGCTGGTCGCGGTTCTTGAGCAGCCGGCGGGTCCGGTCGGCGACCTCGCCCCAGACGCCTGGCAGGCTGGGGGCGTTGCCGGCCATCACGGCGGGCGTGTCGTTGCTTTGCTCGGCCCGCAGCCAGCGCAGCAGACGGTTGATGAAGAAGCTGTCGATCACCAGCCAGACCATGGCCGCCACCGCCAGGCCTATGCCCAGGCCGAAGCTCAGGCCGTTGACGGTGCGCGCCCAAAAGCCCAAACCGCCGCCAACAAGCATGCAGGCGGCGAAAATAATCCACCGATTAATCATCCTGGACCCAGCAGTTGACCGCTTGTAAACCTTCCGGGAGCCGCGTGAACATCGACGTTTTCCTCTTCGTTCGAATTCAGCTTTTGGGTGAGAGCGCTATGTACCCGATTGCACCGCGCGCGGCACACTCGGGCACATCCCACTACTGGTTCCAGGATCATGCGCTGGATTGTGCAGCAGCGACCGGGTTGTTGGCGGCCATTGCCGTCAGCCGGTAACCGGCGCCACGCACGGTTTCCACCATGGTGCCCGCCGAGCCCAGGGCCTCGCGCAGGCGCTTGACGTGGACGTCCACCGTGCGCTCTTCGATGAAGACGTGGTCGCCCCAGACCTTGTCGAGCAGGGAGCTGCGGCTGTGCACGCGCTCGGCATGCTTCATCAGGTAGTGCAGCAGCTTGAACTCGGTTGGGCCCAGCTTGAGTTCCTGGCCCAGGTAGGCAATGCGGTGCGTCGCGGCGTCCAGCACCAGCCCGCCCACGGTCACGCTGTCGTTCACCGACTCGGGCGCGCGCCGGCGCAGCACGGCGCGTATGCGCGCCAGCAGCTCCTGGGTGGAAAAAGGCTTGGTGATGTAGTCGTCGGCGCCGGCGTCCAGCCCGGCGACCTTGTCGGGTTCGTCGCCACGCGCCGTCAGCATCAGGATGGGAATGCTTTTGGTGCGCGCCTGCTTGCGCCAGTGGCGCGCCAGCGTCAGGCCACTCTGCCCCGGCAGCATCCAGTCGAGCAGGATGGCGTCGGGCAGCACGGCGTCGAGTTCGCGCTGGGCCGACACACTGTCTTCCGCCACCACGGGGTCAAAGCCGCCATGCCGCAGGTTGACGGCAATCAACTCGGCAATGGCCGGCTCGTCTTCAACAATCAGTATGCGTGGCAGGTGTTTCATTCCGTCTTTACTTTACTGCAGACTCGATCTGTTCCATGGGGGTGTGCCGCACGTCGGCGCCCTTGACGATGTAAATGATGAATTCCGCGATGTTCTTGGCGTGGTCGCCCACGCGCTCTATGGCCTTGGCCACAAACAGCAGGTCCAGGCTGGGCGAAATCGTGCGCGGGTCTTCCATCATGTAGGTGATGAGCTTGCGCACAAAGCCGTCGAACTCCTGGTCGATCTGGTCGTCTTCCTTGAGGATGGAAACCGCCACCGCGGTGTCCAGCCGGGCAAAAGCGTCCAGCGCCTTGCGCAGCAGGCCGGAGGCAAGCTCCGCGGCGATACGCAGGTCGGACGAAGGCAGGGCCCGGGCCGATCCGCTCTCGATGATGGACTTGACCATGCGCGCGATCTTCTCGGCTTCGTCGCCGGCGCGCTCCAGGTTGGCCGTGGTTTTGGAAATCGCGATCAGCAGGCGCAGGTCGCGGGCCGTGGGCTGGCGCCGCGCGATGATGGACGACAGCTCGCGGTCGATGTCGACTTCCATCGCATTGACGCGCGACTCGGTTTCGATGACCTGGTTGGCGCTCTCGGCGCTGAACTGGGACAAGGCGTAAATGGCCAGGCGAATCTGCGATTCAACCAGGCCGCCCAGTTCCATGACGCGCGAGGAGACGCCGTTGAGTTCGCTGTCAAACTGGGTTGAGAGGTGTTTATCAGGCATGTTTTTCCCTTTGGGTTTATTCGCCGCTGCAATCAGCGGCCGCAACGTATGAGATGCTCCGCTCCCTGCCAGCGGGCGTCGCTGAACCGGCTTTGCCGGGCAGCAGGCGCCGTCCCCCTGAGGGGGATTCCGGCTACACGCAGTGAGCCGAGACAGGGGGCAACGTGGTTCATCCGAAACGGCCGGTGATGTAGTCTTCAGTTTCCTTGCGCTTGGGCTTGAAGAACAGGTCTTCGGTCGCGCCGAACTCAACGAGGTCGCCCAGGTACATATAAGCCGTGTAGTCGCTGCAGCGGGCGGCCTGCTGCATGTTGTGCGTCACGATGACCACCGTGTATTCGTTTTTCAGCTCGGCGATCAGTTCTTCCACCTTGGCGGTCGAGATCGGGTCCAGCGCCGAGCAGGGCTCATCCAGCAGCAGCACTTCGGGCTTGATGGCGATGCCGCGGGCGATGCACAGGCGCTGCTGCTGGCCGCCCGAGAGGCTGGAGCCGCTCTGGTTGAGCTTGTCCTTGACTTCGGTCCAGAGCGCGGCCTTGCGCAGGGCCCATTCCACGCGCTCGTCCATGTCGGAGGCGTTCAAGCTTTCAAACAGCTTCACGCCGAAGGCGATGTTGTCGTAGATCGACATCGGGAAAGGCGTCGGCTTCTGGAACACCATGCCGACCTTGGAGCGGATCAGCGCCACGTCTTTTTTGGACGTCAGCAGGTTCTCGCCGTCGAACATGATCTCGCCTTCGGCGCGCTGCTCGGGGTAGAGCTCATACATGCGGTTGAAAATGCGCAGCAGCGTGGACTTGCCGCAGCCCGAAGGGCCGATGAAGGCCGTGACTTTCTTTTCCGGAATTTCCAGGTTGATGCCCTTGAGGGCGTGGAACTTGCCGTAGTAGAAGTCGAGGTTCTTGACCGATATTTTCGATTGCTCGCGTTGTGCGGTGATGGTGTCCATCTGTGACCTTGTTGTGTTGTGTGGCTGTCAGTTTTTGGCGCGGGTGAGAACGCGCGCCAGGATGTTCAGGCCAAGCACGGCCATGGTGATCAGGAACACGCCCGCCCACGCCAGTTGCTGCCAGTTCTCATAGGGGCTCAGCGCAAATTTGAAGATCGTCACCGGCAGGCTGGCCATGGGCTGGTTCAGGTCCGAGGTCCAGAACTGGTTGTTCAGCGCGGTAAACAGCAGGGGCGCCGTTTCGCCGGCAATCCGCGCCACGGCCAGCAGCACACCCGTCGTGACACCGGCGCGCGCGGCCCGCAGCGTGATGCTGGTGATGACCTTCCACTTGGGCGCGCCCAGGGCGTAGGCGGCCTCGCGCAGGCCGGGCGGCACCAGCTGCAGCATATTTTCCGTGGTGCGTATGACCACCGGAATCACGATCAGCGCCAGCGCCAGGACACCGGCCCAGCCCGAGTAAGACTTGAACTGCGACACGACGACGGTGTAGACGAACAGGCCGATCACGATGGACGGCGCGGACAGCAGGATGTCGTTGACGAAGCGCGTCACCGAGGCCAGCATGCCCTTGGTGTTGTACTCGGCCAGGTAGATGCCCGCCATGATGCCGATGGGCGTGCCGACAAAAGTGGCCAGCAGCACCATCAGGAAGGAGCCGTAGATCGCGTTGGCGATGCCGCCGGCTTCATTGGGCGCCGGCGTCATCTGGGTCAGGGTGGCCAGCGAGAGGCCTCCCACGCCCAGGCGTATGGTTTCCCACAGAATCCAGGCCAGCCAGAACAGGCCGAAGGACATGGCCGCCAGCGAGAGGACCAGCGCGATCCGGTTGACCCGCTTGCGGCGGGCGAACTTTGCCAGGCGTGCGTCTTGCATCGCAGTGCTCATGTTTTCACCCCTTCACTCTTTCGCAATTGGGCCAGCAGCAGCTTGGACAGCGACAACACGACAAAGGTGATGAAGAACAGCACAAGGCCCAGGTAGATCAGCGCCGCCTGGTGCAGGCCCTCGCCCGCCTCGGCGAATTCGTTGGCCAGCGCCGAGGTGATGCTGTTGGCAGCCTGGAACAGGCTCAGCGAATCGAGCTGGTTGAAGTTGCCGATAACGAAGGTGACCGCCATGGTCTCGCCCAGCGCCCGTCCCAGTCCCAGCATGATGCCGCCGACCACACCGGCCTTGGTGTAGGGCAGCACGACCTTGGAGACAACTTCCCAGGTGGTGGAGCCCAGGCCGTAAGCCGATTCCTTGAGCAGCACCGGCGTGACCTCGAAGACGTCCCGCATCACTGAGGCGATGAAGGGAATGATCATGATGGCCAGGATGATGCCGGCCGACAAAATGCCTATGCCCACGGGCGGGCCGGACACCAGCGCGCCCAGGTAAGGCACGCCGGTCAGCAGGCTTTGCAGCGGCTGCTGCACGTAGGTGGCCAGGATGGGGCCGAACACCAGCAAGCCCCACATGCCGTAGACGATGGACGGCACGGCGGCGAGCAGTTCGATGGCGGTGCCCAGCGGCCTTTTGAGCCACGCGGGCGATAGCTCGGTCAGGAACAGCGCGATGCCGAAGCTGACCGGCACCGCGATGACCAGGGCGATCAGCGAGGTGGCGATGGTGCCGTAAATCATGACCAGGCCGCCGTACTCGCCCTTGACGGGGTCCCAGACGCTGCTGGCCAGGAAGCCGAGGCCGTATTTGCTGATGGCGGGCCAGGCCCCTATCACCAGGGATACCAGGATGCCGGCCAGCAGGGCCAGCGTCAGCCAGGCCGCGCCTTGCGCTGCCCAGCCGAAAAGCCGGTCCGCCAGGGGGCTTCTGCGCACGGCATTGCCGGGGGGAGGATTGGTCATGTCGCGTCCGGTCGCTTTGGCCGGGAGGTCAAAAGCGGCCCGGCTAGCCGGAAGTGTAGAGGACACGTGAGAAACCCCTATGGTTTGTAAAGGCTGCGGGAAATGGCAGGCTGCGGTCCAGGCTGTGCTTACTTGTAAGCAACCGTCTTGCCGGATGCATCCTTGATGTCGCCCCAGGCTTTTTCGATGATGGTCTTCACGGCGGCGGGCATGGGCACATAGTCCAGGTCGTCGGCGGTTTTGTCGCCGTTTTTGTAGGCCCACTCAAAGAACTTGAGCGAAGCGGCGGCCTGGGCGGGCTTGTCCTGGACTTTTTGCATCAGGATGAAAGTCGCGCCGGTGATGGGCCAGGAGTCCTTGCCGGGCTGCTCGGTCAGGATCTGGTAGAAGCTCTTGGACCATTCGGCACCGGCCGCGGCAGCCTTGAAAGCGCCGTCTTCAGGCGAGACAAAGTTGCCTGCCGCGTTCTTCAGTTGGGCGTAGGTCATCTTGTTCTGCTTGACGTAGGCGTATTCCACATAGCCGATCGAGTTGGGCAGACGGCCGACGAATGCCGCCACGCCTTCATTGCCCTTGCCGCCCGCGCCCACGGGCCAGTTGACGGCCGTGCCCTCGCCCACTTTGGACTTCCACTCGGCGTTGACCTTGCTCAGGTAGTTGGTGAAGATGAAGCTGGTGCCGGAGCCGTCGGCGCGGCGCACCGGTGCGATGGCGGCGTCAGGCAGGGCCAGCGTGGGGTTCAGCGCCTTGATGGCGGGGTCGGTCCACTTGGTGATCTTGCCCAGGTAGATATCGCCCAGCACCTGGCCGCTCAGCTTGAGCTGGCCGGGCGTGATGCCCTTGATGTTGACCACGGGGATCACGCCGCCGATCACGGTGGGGAACTGCATCAGGCCTTTTTTGGCCAGTTCCTCATCTTTCAGGGGGGCGTCGGACGCGCCGAAATCGACGGTCTTGGCTTCAATCTGGCGCAGGCCGGCGCCGGAGCCCACGGACTGGTAGTTGATCTTGACGCTGGTGGCCTTGTTGTAATCAGCGGCCCACTTGGAATACAGGGGGGCCGGGAAGCTGGCGCCGGCGCCGGTCACGTCCTGGGCGGTGGCCAGGGTGGCAAAAGAGGCGAAGGCAAGGCCCATCGCGGCTGTCAGGGAAGCTTTGAAAGTCAGATTCATCAGAACACCTCTGGGTTGGAAATAGTCGGAATTGCTTGGAACTAGCTGGGTTTGCCAGGGAAGATGCATCGACTGTAGGAAGCTTGTGTGACAAGGCTGTGACAAATATGACAGTCCCCCAGGCGGCGGCCGCCCCTCATGGCGTCACAAAAGCTTCAAATTTCCGTCACGAATCTGTCACCGGGCGCTCCTACGCTTGGCCCTGTCTTAATCAGGAGAAATTCCCATGCTGAACCGCCGCTTTCTGGTCCTTGCCGCCGCTGTCGCCGCCCTCGCCGGCTGCGCCACTTCCCCTACCCCGGTGTCCGTGGCCGACACCATCGCCGCCCAATCCCAGCTGAGCACGCTCAACGGCCTGGTGGCCAAGGCCGGACTGACCGACACGCTCAAGGGCAGCGGCCCCTATACCGTGTTCGCACCCACCAACGAAGCTTTCGCCAAGGTGCCCGCCAAGACCATGGACGAGCTGGCCAGGGACCCGGCCAAACTCAAGGCCGTGCTGAGCTACCACCTGATTCCCGGAAAGCTCATGGCCGCCGACGTCAGGAATGGCAACAGCAAAACCGTCAATGGCGCCAATGTGGCGCTTTCCAAGGCCGGCGAATTCGTCACCGTCGAGGATGCCATGGTCCAGACCGCCGACATCTCCGCCACCAACGGCGTGGTGCATGTGGTGGACGCCGTCCTGATCCCGCCAAGCCGCTGATCCCGCGCAAGGCCGCGCGCCTTGCCTTGCCACACTTCAGGCCCCTGCCTTTCCCCGGAAAGCAGGGGCCTTCACAATTTCGCCGCATCTCATCTGACAACTGAGGACGGCCACAGCGCCCGGAATCTCGCCATGCCCCTGCCCAAACCCCTTCCCGTCCTCACTCGCCTGCCCCGCCGCCGGCTGTTGCAGCATGCCGGCCTGCTGGCGGCCGGCATTGCCGCGCCCGCATGGGCGCAACCCGGAAAATCCGCGTCGCGCAGCCTCATCGTGGCGCAGGTGGTGGATTTTTCGCAGGCACAGCAGGACGTCTCCAAGGATTTCCTGATCGGCTCGCGCGCCGCCTGGCAGGACATCAATGCCAAGGGTGGCATTCGCGGACGCCGCATCGAGCACCAGACCCTGGAAACCGACGGCACGCCGGCTGGCCTCAAGGCGGCCCTCGATTCGGTCCGGGACAACCCCGCCTGCGTAGCCCTCAGCGGCAGTGTCGGCGACCTCGTGGCCGGCCAAGTCGTGGAGCAGTCCCACAAGAGCGGGCTGACCATGGCGCACGTGGCGCCATGGCTGCAGAACTCCAGCCTCGAGATCGACGACAAGACCTTCCCGATTTTTGCGGCGCGCCAGGAACAGATCGCCTACGCGCTCAAAACCCTTTCCACCATGGGTCTGAAGGAACTGGGCGCGGTTTACGCCACGGCGCAGGACTACAGCGCCTACCGCGCAGACGTCGAACGCATAACTGCGGGCCTGCAGCTCAAGCTGCAGTCCTTCAAAGGCGCGGACGACCTGCGCGCGCTGGGCCAGAAGCTCACGCCCCGCACGCCCGCCGTGCTGCTGTTCGTGGGCGGCACGCCCGAACTGGCTGAATTCACCCAGGGCCTCGAAAAGCAGTCGCGCCAACGCTACATCGTGGCCCTGGCCGACGTCAACCTGACGACCATGCTGCAGATGGGCGCGGCGCGCAACACCCCGGTGATCGCCACCCAGCCCGTGCCCCTGGTCAATGCCAGCCTGCCGATTGTCAGGAGCTACCGCGAAACCCTGGCGCGCCTGTTCGACGAGCCGCCCGCGGCCCTGAGCCTGGCCGGATTTATCGCCGCGCGCTACACCTATGAGGTGCTGAGCGAGGTGGACGGCCCGCTGAACCGCCAGACTGTGCTGGGCGCTTTCCAGCGCCGCGGCGCCATGAACATGGGCGGCTTCAGCGTGAGCTTCAACCCCCAGCGCCGCAGCAGCACCTACGTCACCCAGAGCATGATGACGGTCGACGGCCGGCTGATCGGTTAGGCCGAAATGCTCATGCGGGTCCCACGCGACAGCTATGCACAGCTCTTGGAACCTATTTACGATTTATTGGGGGCCGCGCTGGGGTGCAATCGGGATGAGTTGGTGGCCCAGGGCCCGCCGCATGGGCTCATGCCCATGCAAGGGACTGGGGCGCCAAATCGCCCGACCGCACAGCCGGTCGGCTGTGCGTCGTGCGGCTGCCCAATGGGGATGCAAACGCGACCGCGTTTGCGTCACCCCAACCCGGAGGGCAGGAGCCTTTTCGGGCGGTCTGCGGCGTTGCG
>NZ_AKIV01000092.1 GCF_000282655.1 Polaromonas sp. CF318 | reverse complement strand
TGTTTGTGGGGCCCGCTGAGCTCCAGCCGGTCGCCGGCGGCCAGCTGCCACATCGCGCGCGAGCCGCCGCGGCCGTCGTCCAGCCGTTTCACCGCGATGCGCCAGCTTTGCCCGTCGGGCTCGCCGACCAGGGAATAGGAACGCTGCTGCGGTCTGCCGCCCACCAGCAGCTGCACCTGCAAATGGCTGCCGGGTTCGTGGCGCGGCACGCCCTGCCCGTCCGCGGGGCGTATGCGGAACTCGCGCACGGTAGGCGTGAGGTCTTCAAAAGAGTCAATGACCGCGTCGGTCCAGGTAGCGTTGGCTTTCATTCAGTTTTCCGTGGTGTGGGCTCTCGTCCGCAGACGTCATTTCTTCCGGATAAGGCGCACGCCCGGCATCTGGTCCAGGTTGTGGCTGGCCACGGCGGCGCGCAGGTTGCGCTGGGCCAGGCGCGAGTGCTCGCGCATGATGGCTTCGGCGCGCGAGCCCTCGCGCTGCTCGATGGCGTCCAGCACCTGGCGGTGCTGGTCCTGCGCCACGATGAGCATGTCGCGCGCGCGCGGCGAGTTGGCCTGCACCACCACAAAGCCCGAGGCCGAGGCAAAAGGCAGGCTGGAGACACGGTCCAGTTCTTTCGCGATCACCTCGCTGCCCGCCATTTCGCTGAGCAGCGCGTGAAAGCGTTCATTGAGCGCCACGTAGTCCGAAAACGCCTCGTCGTTCAGGGCCGGCTGGCTCAGCACCGCGTCGATGCGGTTCAGGCATTCGCGCGCTTCGCCCAGCACCACCGTGGGCGCGCCGCGCTCGGCCGCCAGCCGCGCCGACAGGCCCTCAATCGTGCCGCGCAGCTCGATGGCCTCGGACACATCACGCTCGGAAAAGGTACGCACCGCAAAACCGCCGTTGGGCAGCGATTCGAGCAGGCCTTCCTGCTCCAGCCGCATCAGCGCGGCACGTATCGGCGTGCGCGAAACACCCAGCTTTTCGACGATGGACAGCTCGGCGATGCGCGCGCCGCCGGGCAGCTCGCCCGCCAGGATCATCTCGCGCAGCTGCAGTTGCGCCCTTACTTGCGCGCTCTCCAGGCTGTTGCCGGGGGCGTTGGCTGGGCTGCCTGCGTTGGCCATATTGAGTGTTTTCATAGAAGGTTCAGGCCGCGAGCCGTATCGGGATCACAGGCGCCGGCGGCGCTTCCTGCGCGACCATGCGGTCTATCAGGCGCCTGGCCCACATGGAGCCGGCATCGATGTTGAGGTTGTAAAACTGGTGGTCCGGGTGTTCCTCAATCGCGACCTGCTGGGCCTCCAGCACATGCTCATCCTCGCGGAAGATGCCGGCCACACCTTCGCGCAGCTGGTGTGTCAGGCGTTGCTCGGCGAGGCAATAGTTGCGCGCAAAGGCCCAGAAGTAATGGCAGCTGCCGTCGGTCTCGGGCGTCACCGTGTTCAGCACAAAGCCGTTCACGCCCTTGCTGCGGTCGCCCGGCCGGCCGTCTTTGGGCGGCGCGCCCGATCCGGCCTCGGCCACACCGACGTCGATATTTACGGTGCAGGGCGCTTCAAATTTGATGATCTGCCAGCGGTCCACCTTGCCCTTGTAGCCGCGCGCATGCTCGATCTGCCCGGCCCAGAAGGGCGGCGCGTCGATGTTTTCCATCCAGCGCGTCACGGTGGCGGTGCGGTCGCCGTGCGTGGCCACAAAAGGCGCCTCGGCCACGGCGCGCTGGCCAATGCTGGAGCCGTGCACAAAGGTCTCGTGGGTCAGGTCCATGAGGTTGTCCACCACCAGGCGGTAGTCGCACTTCACGGTGATCAGCTTGCCGTCGCCGGCCCAGTCCGGGTCGTCGTTCCAGTGCATGTCGGGCACCAGCGCCGGGTCCGCCTTGGCCGGGTCGCCGGGCCAGATCCAGACGAAGCGGTGTTTTTCCAGCACCGGAAAGGCGCGCACGCAGGCCGAGGGGTTCAGGGTTTCCTGGCTGGGCATATGGGTGCAGCGGCCCTGGGCGTTGTAGACCAGGCCGTGGTAGCCGCAGGTCACTTCGTCGCCGTCCAGCGAGCCCATGGACAGCGGCAGCAGCCGGTGCCAGCAGGCGTCTTCCAGCGCGGCCACCTGGCCGTCGGTGCGGCGGAACATCACGAGCTTTTGCTTGCAGATCGTGCGCGCCAGCAGCTTGCGGCCGACTTCAACGTCATAGGCGGCGGCATACCAGGCGTTGAGCGGGAAAGTGGGTTTTTTAGCATCCATGGATACTCAATGTATACATAAATCGCCAAAAAGCCAAGTAAATGGCCAAAACTCAGGGTAAATACGGAGTCATTGTATTCAATGAGCTTGCTTCTAGCTGGAATACCATGATGCCTGTATTTGCCAACTCGCCAACCCTGGAGACTTTCCCATGACCGCCAAACTACCCGCCCGTTACGACCATGTCGGCAGCTTTTTGCGCCCGCAATACCTGCTGGAAGCCCGCGAGCAGAAAGCCAAGGGCCAGATCACGCCCGAACAGCTGCGCAAGGTCGAAGACCAGGCCATCACCGAAATCGTGAAGTTCCAGGAGGACGTGGGCCTCAAAAGCATCACCGACGGCGAATTCCGCCGCACCTACTTCCACATCGACTTCCTCGAGCAGATCGGCGGCGTGAAGACCGACATCCCGGTCACCATACAGCGGCCCGACGGCAGCATGGAACTGGCACCGCCCGTGATGCGTGTGATCGACAAGGTGCGCCACGTCAAGGACATCCAGCTTGCCGACTTCCAGTACCTCAAAAGCCAGGTCAGCGCCGGCAACACGCCCAAGGTCACGATTCCCTCGCCCACCATGCTGCACTTTCGCGGCGGCCGCGCCGGCATCAGCAAGGAGGCTTATCCCGAGCTCGAGCCCAGCTTTTACGACGACGTGGCCAAGGCCTATGGCGACGAGCTGCGCAGCCTGGCCGCGGCCGGCTGCACCTATGTGCAGATGGACGACACCAACCTGGCCTACCTCTGCGACGAAAAAATGCGCGAAGCGGCACGCCAGCGCGGCGACGATCCCAACGAGCTGCCGCACCGCTACGCCAAATTCATCAACAAGGTGGTCGCGCAAAAACCCGCCGGCATGACCCTGGCCATGCACCTGTGCCGCGGCAACTTCAAGAGCACCCATGCCGCGGCCGGCAACTACGAGCCGGTGGCCGAGGCGCTGCTCAAGGAGATGGACCTGGACGCCTACTTCCTCGAGTACGACGACAGCCGCAGCGGCGACTTCCGGCCGCTGCGCTACCTGCCCAAGGGCAAGACCGTGGTGCTGGGCCTGGTCACCACCAAGTTCGGCGAAATGGAAAGCAAGGACGACCTCAAGCGCCGCATCGAGGATGCCGCGAAATACGCGCCGCTCGAGCAGCTCGCGCTGTCACCGCAGTGCGGCTTCAGCAGCACGGTGCACGGCAACAATATCGCCGTCGAGGCGCAGCGCAACAAGCTGCGGCTGGTCGTAGAGACCGCACGCGAAGTCTGGGGCACGGCCTGAGCCGTATCACCCGCTACATTGAACGCTAGGCGCCCGCCGCCGCGGGCGCGGCCGCTCGCTGGCCGCCCCAGCGCTGCCAGGCCTTTTCATGGAAGAAAAAAGCAAAAGCCTGCACTGTCGGCTCCAGCAGGCTGAGCGTGATCGCCAGCAGAAAGCTGCCGGTCACCGCATAGGCCACCAGCGCCGCCACTGTCACGTGCACCACGTAATAGCTGGCGGTTTTTTTTAGGGTGGGCAGGTTGGCGCGCACAAGTTCAGTCATCAGCCTCTCCTTTGAAATAGCTAAAAGCGATTGATCTGCTACTAATAGTAGAGATTGACTAATCTTCTGGCCAATTGATTCGGCCTAAACAATCCATAGCGCCTGGGCCTGCAAACAGCCATCGGGACGGGTTTTTACAGATTGCAACATTCTGAGGGTCACCTCATCGCCTGACCCGATCGACACCAAAAAAGTGTGAAAAAACAAACAGATACGCGCTAAAACTGCGCCCCGAACAGGGAAACTGTTGGACAGAATGAACCCAAAAGACTACAACCTGTTTACAACATTTTGTTGCAATCTGGCTTAGGGGTTTGCTCTTGTCCCGTCCTCATGTTTTGCCGCTTCGGGCCCTGGCCTGGTTTGTTCTGGCTGCCTGCGCCGCCGGGGCTGCGCCTGCGCTGGCCCAGCTGCGGCCGGACGCCGGCACCTTGCTGGAGTCGCCTGGCGCCCTGCCCCTGCTGCCGTCGCGCAGCGAGCCACCGCTGGAACTGCGGCAACCCCAGGCCACGCCGCCCGCCCCCGGCGCGGCCCGCATCACGCCGGCGGCATTCAGCTTCACCGGCAACACGGTGTTCTCCGGCGAGCTATTGGCCGCCCTGCTCGCGTCCCGCCTTAACCAGCCCACCGACATCGCCGGCCTGACCGAAGCGGCCAACAGCGTCAGCGCCTATTACCGGCAAAAGGGCTACCTGCTCACGCAGGCCTATTTGCCCGAGCAGGCTTTCGCCGCCCAGGGCGGCAGTGTCACCATCGCCATCCTCGAAGCGCGCGTGGGCCGCGTCACGGTGCGTGTGGAAGGCGCGGGCATTTCGCAGGCCTTTGCCGAAGGCCTGGTGGCCGGCCAGCTCAAGACAGGCGACGCCGTCACCGAATACGCGCTCGACAAACCCGTGCTGCTGCTGCGCGACCTGGCCGGCTTCGAGGCCGCCGCGACCGTCCAGCCCGGCGAGCGCCCGGGTCAGGCTGACGTGCTGGTCACCGTGCAGGCCAAGGGCCCGCGCATCGACGGCTCCGCCAGCATCGACAACCACGGTGCGCGCACCGCCGGCGCCGTGCGCGCCGTGCTTAACGCCAATCTCAACAACCTGCTGGGCCGCGGCGACGTGCTGGCCCTGAGTGCCCAGGGCAGCGACCAGGCCGGCTCCACCCTTTACCGCCTGGGCTACACCGTGCCGGTGGGCGCTTCCGGCACGCGGCTGGGCCTGAGCCTGGCGCGGCTCGACTACGCGTTGGGCAAGCAGTTCGAGGCGCTGGGCGCCAGCGGCAGCGCCGACATCGCCGGCATCAGCCTGTCCCAGCCCCTGCTGCGCGGGCGCGGCGCCAATCTTTACGGCTTCATCAGCGCGGAACAAAAAAAGCTGGTCGACGAGACCCGCACGCCTGCGCTCAAAAGCGAGCGCGACATCCGCGCGCTCAGGCTGGGCCTGGCGGGCAACTTCGTCGACGATGCGGCGGGCGGCAGCGGCCTGAACAGCTACGCCCTCAATCTCACCTTGGGCCGGCTCACGCTCAATGCCGCCGACCAGGCGCTGGACGACGGCCTGGGCGGGCTGCGCACGGCGGGCGGCTTCAGCAAGCTGAACCTGGAATTCCAGCGCGCGCAGTTTTTTGACGCGCCCCACAGCTTTCACTTCGCGGCCCAGGCCCAGCTCGCCTCGAAAAACCTCAGCTCGGCCGAAAAAATGGTGCTGGGCGGACCCAACGGCGTGCGCGGCTATCCGGTGGGCGAAGGCGTGGGTGACGCCGGCGTGCTGCTGAACCTCGAGGCGCGCTACCAGTTCCCGCAAGCACCCTGGGGCGAGCCCCTGACTCTGCTCGCGTTCTACGACTTCGGGCGCGTGCGCTTCAACCAGAACGGCGCCACCGTGCCCGGCAATGCCAATACCTTGAGCCTGGGCTCCTTCGGCGTCGGCGCCACGCTGGGCCGGCCCGGCAAGTTCCTCATCAAAAGCTACCTGGCGTGGCGCACCACGCCCGCGCAGCCCTCCACTGGCGATCCGGACCGCGCGCCGCGCGCCTGGCTCTCGGCCCAGACCTGGTTCTAGTACTAGACCCGGCCTACCCCCCACTTCCGAATGTCCATCATGACCACCACCGCCTCCAGCTCCCACGCCGCCTACCGCCCCTGGGCCGTGCGCACGGTGGTGGTCCGTCTCTCGCGCAAGCTTCGCGCCACCTACCGCATCCGCAGCGGCCGCCGCCTGTCGCAACTGCTCGCGGCTTTGCTGGCCGCTGTCTCGCCCTGGGCTACCGCCTTGCCCGAAGGCGCGCAAGTAGTGGCCGGCCAGGCCAGCGTCAGCACGCCCTCGGCCAACGCCATGGTGGTCAACCAGGCCAGCGACAAGGCCGTGCTCAACTGGCAAAGCTTCAACATAGGCGCCGGCCAGTCCATGCAGTTCGTGCAGCCCGGCGCCGCGTCCGTCGCGCTGAACCGCGTCATCGGCAACGGCGCCTCGTCCATCTTCGGCTCGCTGAGCGCCAACGGCCAGGTCTTCCTGGTCAACCCCTCGGGCGTGATGTTTGCTCCCGGCGCGCAGGTCAATGTAGGCGGCCTGGTCGCCTCCAGCCTGGACATCAGCAACGGCGACTTCATGGCCGGGCGCTACAACTTCAGCGGTACGGGCACGGGCGCCGTCAGCAACCACGGTGGCATCGCCGCCGCGCGCGGCGGCTACGTGCTGCTGGCCGCGCCACAGGTCACCAACACCGGCGCCATCAGTGCCGAAGCCGGCTCCGTCGGCCTGCTGGCCGGCTCGCGCGTGTCCGTCGACGCTTCGGGCGCGGGGTTGGTGCGCTTCTCGGTGGACGCCGCGGCCGCGCAGGCCGCGATCAACAACAGCGGCAGCATTGCCGCCGCGGGCGGCCAGGTCGCCGTGCTGGCCAACGCCATGGGCGACGCGATGGCCACCGTCATCAACCAGTCGGGCGTGATCCGCGCCAACTCGGCGGTGGAGCGCAACGGCATGATTGTGCTGAGCGGCGGCGGCACCGGCGTGGTCCATGTCTCGGGCACGCTGGATGCCAGCGGCACGGCGCCCGGCCAGAGCGGCGGCACGGTGCGGGTGCTGGGCGACAAGGTGGCGCTGGACAGCGGCGCCTCCATCGACGTGTCCGGCCCCGCCGGTGGCGGCACCGCGCTGGTGGGCGGCGACTACCAGGGCGGCAATGCGGCCGTGCAGAACGCCTCGCGCACCTACATCGCCGCGGGCGCTGCGATACGCGCCGACGCGACCGACAGCGGCAACGGCGGCAAGGTCGTGGTCTGGGCCGACGGCGACACCCGGCACAGCGGTGCCATCAGCGCGCGCGGCGGCGCGAACGGCGGCGACGGCGGTTTTGTCGAGGTCTCGGGCAAACAGCTGCTGGACCTGCACGGCAGCGTTGACGTGGCCGCGCCGGCCGGCAGCGGCGGGCGGGTGCTGCTGGACCCGCAGGACATCCTCATCAACACCTCGGTCCAGGCCTCACCGCCCAACAATGCCGACGGCACGCCCGACGTGGCCTTCGCCGACCCGCCGGCCGCCGGCACCTACACCATCCAGGTCGCCGACGTTACCGGCTATAGCGAGCTCTACCTGCAGGCCACGAACAACATCACGCTGGCCAGCGCACTGGCCATGACGGCCGGCAACAAGGTCCGCTTTGAAGCCGGCAACACGATTGCCCTGAATGCCGCGCTGACGGCCTCCGGCGGCGTGAACCTTTCCGGCGCCAGCATCACCAGCACCGCCGCCGGCACCATCACCACCACCGGGGCGGCCAACACCAACGCCGGCAACGTCACGCTCAACGCGACCGGCACCATCAACCTGAGCGGTGCCATCACTGCCACCGGCGGTGCGACCGGCGCCGGCAACCCGGGCCGCAGCGGCGGCGCCGTCAGCATCACAGGTGCGGGCGTCACGGTTGCCGCCGTCACGGCCAACGGCTCCGCCGGGTCGGGCGCGGGGCAAACCGGCGGCGCCGGCGGCAACATCGGCATCACTTCCACCAACGGCATCAGCGCCACCGGCACCCTCACGGCCAGCGGCGCCGCAGGCGGCACCGGCCCATCGGTGGGCGGCAACGCGGGTAGCATCAGCCTCTCCAACAGCGGCGCCGGCAATATTGCGGTAGCGGGGTTGACGGCGAATACCGGCAATGCCCTGACCACCGGCGCCGGCGGCACGGCCGGCAGCATCTCGGTCACCAACAGCGCGGCGGGCGCCAGCCTGGGCACCGGCAATATCAGCACCGTGGGTGGCAGCAATGGCGACGGCGGCGCCATTACGCTCAACTCCGCCGGCGCGCTGAGCGCGGGCACCGTCACCAGCACCGGCGGCGCGGCCCTGGCCAACACCTCGGGCCGCAATGCCGGCGCGATCAACATCACGGCGGCGGGCGCCATCACCGCGCTGGGTGCCGTGACGGCCAGCGGTACGGCCGGCAACACGGCCGGCAACGGCGGCAATGCGGCCGGAGTCTCCATCAGCGCCACGGGCGGCATTGCCGGCGCGGCCATTACCGCCAGCGGCGGGGCTGGCGTGGGCGCCAGCGGAACGGGTGGCAATGCCGGCGGTATCACCGTCAGCAACAGCGGCAGCGGCAACATCGTGACGGCGGCACTGGCCGCGCAAACCGGCGCGGCCACAGGCACCGGCGCCGGCGGCACGGCCGGCAGCATCAGCGTCACCAATAACGCGGCCGGCGCCAACCTCAGCACCGGTGCCATCAACACCGCGGGCGGCGCGGGCGGCAGCGGCGGCGCGGTGACACTGGCCTCGCAGGCCGGCGTGACCGTGACCGGCACCCTGGGCACCAGCGGCACGGTGCTGGCCGCGGGCACGCGCGCCGGCAGCAACGCCGGCAATATCACCATCACGGGCGTGAACCGTTCTGTCACGGGCCTCATCACCGCCAGCGGCAGCGCGGCCAACGGCACCAACCAGGCGGGCGGCAATGCCGGTGTGGTCAGCATCACCGGCAGCGGCACGCTGGGCACCGTGGCCATCGCGGCGTCAACAGGCGCGGCCACCGGTACAGGCGCGGGCGGCACAGCCGGCAGCATCACGCTGAGCGGCACGGCCGTGACCACGGGCACGCTAACCACCACGGGCGGTGCCAACGGCGACGGCGGCAGTATCAGTGCCACTTCGACCGCCGGTGTGCTCACTGCCGGCGCCATCAACGCCAGCGGCGGCGCAGCCAATGCCGCAACCGCCGGCCGCAACGCCGGCACAGTGACCTTGCAAGCCACAGGCGGTTTGTTGACCGGCACGACCATCACCGCCAGCGGCACAAGCGGCGTGCTGACGGGCGACCAGGCCGGCGGCAACGGTGCGGCGATTGCCGTCACCGGCAACAGCGGCATCACGGTCACCAACCTGGCCGCCAACGGCGGCGCGGGCGTGGGCACCAACGCGGCCGGTGGCAATGCCGGCAGCATCACGGTCAACAACAGCGGCAGCGGCAATATCAGCACCGGAACGCTGACGGCGCAAACCGGCAATGCCGTGGGCGCTGGCGCCGGCGGTGTGGCCGGTAGCATCAGTGTGGCCAACACCGCGGCGGCGGGGACACTATCGACCACCGCTATCACCACCACGGGCGGCACCAAGGGTAACGGCGGCAATGTCAGCCTGTCGGCGCTGGGCCAGGTGTCCGTGTTCAACAACAACATCACCACCAGCGGCGGCACCACGGTCAGCGGTCTGGCCGGCCGCAATGCCGGCAGCGTCACCATCAGCGGCGGCGGCCTCAACATGGGCACCGGCACCATCACAGCCTCTGGCGGTGCGGCGGCGGCCACGTCCAGCCAGAAGGGTGGCAGCGGCGCGGCCATCAGCATCACGACAACCGATGCCGTGACCACCGGCGCCATTAGCGCCAGCGGCGGCGCGGGCGGCACGACCAACGGCGACGGCGGCGATGCCGGCAGCATCAACGTGCAGAACAACTCCGCCACTACCGGCGCGATTGCGCTGGGTGCGCTCACGGCGCGCACGGGCGCGGCGGTGGGCACCGGCGCAGGCGGCGCGGCCGGCAGCATCAGCATCACCAACAATGCGGCCGGCGCCAACCTCAGTACCGGTGCGATAGACAGCAGCGGCGGTGCCGGCGGCAACGGCGGCGCGGTCACGCTGGCCTCGCAGGCGGGCGCCACGGTCACCGGCACGCTGAATACCAGCGGCACGGCGCTGGCCGCAGGGACGCGTGCCGGCAGCAACGCCGGCAACATCACCATCACGGGCGTGAACCGCTCCGTCACCGGCCTCATCACCGCCAGCGGCAGCGCGGCCAACGGCACCAACCAGACCGGCGGCAGTGCCGGCCTGGTCAGCATCACCGGCAGCGGCACGCTGGGTGTCGCCGCGGGCATCACGGCTTCGACCGGCGGCGCCACCGGCACCGGTGCCGGTGGCACGGCCGGCAGCATCACGCTGAGCGGCAGCACCGTCACGGCCGGCGCGCTGACCACCACGGGCGGCGCCAACGCCCACGGCGGCGTCATCAACGCCACCTCGACGGCCGGCGTGCTGACGACGGGCGCCATCATCTCCAGCGGCGGCACGGCGAACGCCGGTACAAGCGGGCGCAACGCGGGCGCCGTCACGCTGCAGGCGACGGGCGGTTTGCTCACCGCCACCACCATCGCAGCCAACGGCTCCAACGGCGTCGCGGCCGGCGACCAGGCCGGCGGCAACGGTGCGGCGATTTCCATCACCGGCAACAGCGGCATCACGGTCACCAACCTGGCGGCCAGCGGCGGCGCGGGGGCCGGCACGAATGCGGCCGGCGGCAATGCCGGCAGCATCACGGTCAACAACAGCGGCAGCGGCAACATCGGCACCGGCACCCTGGCCGCGCAAACCGGCAATGCGCTGGGCACGGGTGCGGGCGGCACGGCCGGCAGCATCAGCGTGAGTAATACTGCGGGCAACCTCACCACGGGCACGATTTCCACCTTGGGCGGCACCTCGGGCCACGGCGGCAATGTCAGCGTATCGGCCGCGAGCGGTACGGTGGCCGTGGGCGCCATCACGACCACCGGCGGCGCAGCCACCGGCACGGCAAACGGCCGCAACGCCGGAACCGTGGACATCTCCGGCGCAGGCGTCACCACGGCCGCCATCACGGCCAACGGCAGCAACGGCAGCGGTACGGGCACGGGCGGCAACGGCGCCGCGATCACCGTGAGTTCCACCACGGCCATCAGCAGTAGCGGCACGCTCAGCGCCATAGGCGGCAACGGCGTCGGCGCCGGCCAGGCCGGTGGCCAGGGCGCGGCGGTATCACTGGCCTCCACCGGCGGCAATGTGTCGGTCGCGGCGATCACCACCACGGGCGGTAACGGCGGCACGGGCGTGGCGGCCGGCGGCAACGCGGGCAGCATCACGCTCGATGCGGCGGGTGCCACGCCCACCATCACGCTGGCCGGCGGCCTCACGGCGCTGGGCGGCAACCAGGCCGGCGGTGCGGTCTCAGGCGCCGGTGGTGCCATTCGCATCAAGGACGATGCCTTGCTCAACGCGGCCAGCATCACGTTGGACTCGCGCGGCGGCAATGCCGGCGCGGGTGTCGGTGCCAACATCCAGTTTGACGGCGCCGTCAACAGCCAGGCTTCGGGCCGCGCGCTGGTGCTGCAGGCAGGCAATGGCGACGTCGCCATCACCGGCACAACCGGTGCCAACCTGGCCCTGTCGGCGCTGACCGTGACGGCCAACGACATCGCGGTGGGCGCCATGGGCGGCGCCTCGGCGGGTGTCACCGGCGCCACCTCCTTGACGGCCACCACCAGCGGCGCCGACACCGGCGACATCAGTCTCAATGGCGCGCTCAATGTCAATGCACTGGCCCTGACGGCCGGAAGCGCCCTTACACAGACCAGCGCCATCAAGGCCAGTACCGCCACCCTCACGGCCGGCGCCGGCAACAACATCACGCTGAACAACGCGGGCAACGATTTCACCGGCGCGGTGTCGGTGGTGTCGGGGCTCAACGTCAGCCTCACGGATGCCAACGCGCTGACGCTGGGCACTTCCACCGTCTCGGGCACGCTGGCCGTGAACACCAGCGGCGCCATCACGCAAAGCGGCGCGCTTACCGTGACCGGCGCGACCACGCTGGCGGCCGGCGCGGCCAACGACATCACGCTGGCGACGGCGACGAATAACTTCTCCAGCGTCGCCGTGACCAGCGGCAACAATGTCTCGCTGCGGGACAGCAATGCCATCGCGCTGGGCACGTCCACGGCCGCCAGCAGCCTGACGGTCGTGGCCGGCGGCGCCATCACCCAGACGGGCGCCATCACCGCGCCCACGCTGAGCGCCAAAACCCTGTCCGCAGCCGCGGCGAACATCACGCTGAACAATGCCGGTAACGAAGCCGGCACGGTGGACCTGCGCGCCCGCAACGCCGCCGACACGGCCAATGCCGCCGGCGCCATCAGCTACCGCGACGCTACGGGCTTTGACGTGGCCGCAGCGAGCACGACTGGCGCGCTCACCTTGCAATCCGGCGGCAACATCACGCAATCCGGCGCTGTGGCGGCCGCTTCGCTGGCCGTGGCCGGCACCGGTGCGGGCTCGCTCAACTTCGGCACCCAGGCCAACAACATTGCCACGCTGAATGCGATCACGGCGGCGGGCGGCTTCGCGTTGAACAACGGCAACAACAGCACGGTGGTGGCGGGCAACATCAGCGCCACCAACAACGCGGTCGCCATAGACACCGGCACCGGCACGTACACGCAGAACGCCAACATCGACGTGACGGCCGGCAGCGGCCCCATCACCATCACGGCCGACACGGTCGCCATCGCCGCGAACACCGGCAACAATGCGCTGGCCACCAGCGGCGTGCTCACGCTCAAGGCCAAGACCGCGAACCGCGCCATGTCGCTGGCCGGCGCTTCCGGCTTTGACCTCACGGCCGCGGAAATCACCGCCTTCGCCACCGGCGCCACCGGCCCCATCGTCATCGGCGACACCGCCAGCACCGGCGTGATGACGATAGGCGGCCCGGTCAGCCTGGCCGGCAAGACCCTGACGCTCAATGCCGGCAGCATTACCGATGCGGGCGTGCAGACCATCACCGCGCAGAACGTCTCACTCAATGCCAACGGCCAGATCGGCACGGACGCCAGCAACGGCATCGACGTGGCGGCCACCAGCCTCAGCGTCAACACCACGGGCAACGCCAGCGCCTTTGTGCGCAGCGCGGGCGCCATCAACCTGGGCGTGGGCGGCACCGCCTCGAACGTGGGCAGCGGCACGCTGGACCTGGTCGCACTGGGCGCGGTCACCCAGACGGCGGGCACCGGCAACATCACGGCCGGCACGCTGAAGGTCAAGACCCTGGTCAACGCCGGCGGTGCCATCACACTCAACAACAGCGGCAACGCCAGCACCGCCATTAACCTGCAGTCGCGCAACGCCGCGGACACGGCCAATGCGGCGGGGGCCATTCAGTACGGCAGCGCCGCCGGATTTGACGTGGCGGCACTGGCCACAACAGCCAACGCCACCTTGTCCGCCGGCGGTACTGTCAGCCAGTCGGGCGCCATTGCCGCCTCCGGACTTGCGTTAACGGGCACAGGCGGCTACACGTTCGCAAACGCAGGCAACGCCGTCACGACGCTTGCCGCCAACGCCGGCAGTGTGGATTACAAACAGGCGGGCGCGCTGGCGGTGGGGACGGTCGGCGCCACGGCGGGCGTGACGGCCAGCGGCGCGGTCAAAATCGAAACTACCGGCGCGGCTTCCAACCTCACGCTGAACAACGCCGTGAGCTCTTCCGCCACCGGCGATGCCGTGGTGCTCAAGGCCGGCAGTTCCAATGCGGCCGGCGTCAGTACCGGCGGCCAGCTCATCAACAACGTGGGTGCGGGCGGCATCGTGGCTGCTTCCGGCCGTTACCTGGTCTACAGCGGCGACCCGGGCGCGACGCTTGAAGGCGTCACCGGCTACAGCAAGCGTTACAACAGCGACGCGAGCTATGTGCCGGCCGGCGGCGCCAACACCTTCCTCTACCGCATCGCACCAACCCTGACCGTCACGGCCGACAACAAGACCAAGGTCTATGGCGACAGCAACCCGCTGCTGACCGGCGTGGTCAGCGGCCTGATCGACGGCGACACCGCCGCCGGCGTGGGCGTCGGCTACAGCACCACCGCGGTGGACAGGACGGCCGTCGCCGCCGGCCCGGTGGCGATCACTACCAGCGTCACCAACAACGAGAACTACACCCTGGCGACCACCAACGGCGCCCTGACCATCACCCAGCGGGCCCTAACCGTCACGGCCACCGGCCAGAACCGCGTCTACGACGGCGGCACCACTGCCACCGTGACGCTGGTCGACAACCGGCTGGTCGGCGACGTGCTCAGCGCCAGTAACACCTCGGCCGCCTTCCTCGACAAGAACGTGGGCATCGCCAAGACCGTCAACGTGGGCGGCATCAGCATCAGCGGCGCCGACGCCGGCAACTACAGCGTCAACAGCACGGCCGCGACCACGGCCGACATCACGCAGCGCGCCCTCACGGTCAGCGCCACCGGCCAGAACAGGGTCTATGACGGCGGCACGGTTGCCACGGTCACCTTGACCGACAACCGTGTCGCGGGCGATGTGCTGACTGCCAGCAACACCGCTGCCAGCTTCGGTGACAAGAATGTGGGTACCGGCAAGGCCGTCAGCGTGAGCGGCATCGCCATCACCGGTACCGACGCGGGCAACTACAGCGTCAACACCACGGCGGCCACCACGGCCGACATCACGCAGCGTGCCCTCACGGTCAGCGCCACGGGAAGCAACAAGATTTACGACGGCAACATCACCGCCGGTGTGACCCTGTCCGACAACCGCGTCGCGGGCGATGTGCTGACCGCCAGCAATACCAGCGCCAACTTCGTCGACAAAAACGTCGGCACGGGCAAAACGGTCAACGTCGGCGGTATTGCCATCACCGGCACTGATGCCGGCAACTACAGCGTCAACACCACGGCCGCGACCACGGCCGACATCACGCAGCGCGCCCTCACGGTCAGCGCCACGGGAAGCAACAAGGTTTACGACGGCAACACCACCGCAGGCGTGACCCTGACGGACAACCGTGTCGCGGGCGACGTGCTCAGCGCCAGCAACACAGCCGCGAATTTTGCCGACAAGAATGTGGGCACGGGCAAGGTTGTCAGCGTCAGCGGCATCGCCATCACGGGCACCGATGCCGGCAACTACAGCGTCAACAGCACGGCCGCCACCACGGCCACCATCACGCCGGCCTCGATCGCGAACGTCAGCGGCATCACCGCCGCAGACAAGGTGCAGGACGGCACCACCGCCGCCACGCTGGCGACCGGCGCTGCCGCATTTACCGGCCGTATTGGCACGGACGTGCTCACGGTGGGCACGGCGACCGGCAACTTCGACACCCCCGCCGTCGGCAGCGGCAAACCCGTCAGCATCACCGGCATTACCTTGTCGGGTGCGGACGCCGGCAACTATGTGCTCCTCAATCCCACGGCGGCTACGACGGCCAGCATTACGCCGGCGCCGGCCAATATGGCCGAGCGCACCGGCGACGTACGCATGGCCAACGGAACGGCGCTGCCGGTGCTGGAGGCCGACGACAGGCGCGAGCAGGCTTTCCGCCGCGCGGCCGGCATACGGCCCGCCACAGAGCTGGCCGAAGCAGCGCAAACGCCGGCTTTTCGCCTGGCGGGCTTTCCCGATACACGCAGCCCCGACGGCCCGGCCCAGGCCGATTGCACGGGCGCGGGCAGCCGTGTGGCATGCCTGGCCGACCCGGTGGAAGCAGGCCAGGGGCAGTAAACGGCGCCGTCCGGCGCCGCCTTCCTTTTTCAGCTTGTTTCTACGGACAGAAATGGCTGCCCGGGCGCCATTTCCGGCGGTTATCATGTGGCCGATAACTCACTTCAAAGGGAGCGCGCCATGGCCTTAATGGACTTCATCAAGAAACAGTTCATCGACATCATCCAGTGGACCGAAGCCGATGACGGTACGCTGGCCTGGCGTTTCCCGATGGCCGACATGGAAATCCAGTACGGCGCCTCGCTCACCGTGCGCGAGTCGCAGATGGCGGTGTTTGTCAACGAGGGCAAGGTCGCCGACGTGTTCGGCCCCGGCATGTACAAGCTGACCACGCAGACCATCCCGGTGCTGACCTACCTCAAGAACTGGGACAAGCTGTTTGAATCGCCCTTCAAGAGCGACGTTTATTTCTTCAGCACGCGCCAGCAGATAGACCAGAAGTGGGGCACGCCCCAGCCGATCACCATACGCGACAAGGACTTCGGCGCCGTCCGCCTGCGCGCCTTCGGCAACTACAACTTCCGCATTGCCGACCCCAAGCTCTTCCACAGCGAAATCTCGGGCACGCGCGATCGCTACACCACGGCCGACCTCGACGGCCAGCTGCGCGGCTTGGTGCTGCAGAACATTTCCGCCGCCATCGCTTCCAGCAACATCGCCTTCCTGGACCTGGCCGCGAACCAGCTCGTGTTTGCGCAGGCGCTGGCGGCGCAACTCGTGCCCGAGTTTGCAAAAATAGGCTTGAAGCTCGAAGGCATGACGGTGCAGAACCTCTCGCTGCCCGAAGAGCTGCAAAAAATCCTCGACCAGAAAATCGGCATGGGCATGGTCGGCAACGACATGGGCAAATTCATGCAGTACCAGACGGCGCAGGCGATTCCCAAATTCGCCGAGGGCGCGGGCTCGGGCGGCGGCATTGCCGGCGACGCCATGGGCCTGGGCGCCGGCGTGGCGTTGGGCCAGGTGCTGGCGCAAAACCTGCAGCAAGGCCTGCAGGGCGGCGGCAACGCGGCCCAGGCTGTCACGGCGGCCGCGGCGGCGGCCGTGAAGCCCGACGACGTGATGGCCACGCTCGAGAAGCTCGGCGAACTCAAGGCCAAGGGCATACTCACGCAGGAAGAGTTCGACGCCAAGAAGGCCGAGCTGCTCAAGAAGCTGGTCTGATGCCGGTCACGCCGCGCATCGTTCACTGACCGCCCATCTTGGCATCCGAGCCCCAGCAACGCGCCTACCGCGCGCCGTGCCCCGGCTGCGGCGCGCCTGTTGAATTTCGCAGCGCGCAGTCCACGCACGCGGTGTGCGGCTATTGCCAGAGCACCGTCGTGCGCGACGGCGACACCTTGTCGCGCATCGGCAAGATGGCTGAGCTGTTCAACGACTTCAGTCCGCTGCAGCTGCAGGCCTCCGGCGCCTGGCAGGGCCGCAACTTCACGCTGGTCGGCCGGCTGCAATACCAGTACGCGCAAGGCACCTGGACCGAGTGGTATGCGGTGCTGGACGACGGCAAAGCCGCTTTCCTGAGCGAAGACAACGGCGCTTACGTTTTCAGCCTGCCCACCAGCCTGCAGCGCGCCGTGCCTCCGGCCGAGAATTTTCGCGTGGGCGCCACCACGGCCATCAACGCCAAGCCCTTCAGCGTGGCGTCCAACGAACGTGTCTCACTGCTCTCGGCCCAGGGCGAGCTGCCGCGCCTGCCGGCGCTGGGCGCGCCTTTTGCGATGGTGGAGCTGCGCAGCGCCGACGGCGACGTGCTCAGCGTCGACTACGGCGCGGTGGCCGGTGGCGGCGTGCCCGCGCTGTCGCTGGGCCGCTCCGTGCTGCTGGAGGACCTCAAGCTCACGGGCCTGAAGGACGAGTCCGCCAAGGACGAAAGCGGCAAGCAGTTCAGCTGCCCGAACTGCGGCGCGCCGGTCGAGGTCACGCTGGCCGGCAGCAAAAGCATTACCTGCCGATCCTGCAATAGCATCATCGACCTCACGCAGGGCACGGGCGCCGCGCTCAAGCATGCGATCCAGGACGAGCCCGTCAGCCCGCTGATCGCGCTGGGCACGACGGGCCAGCTCGCGGGCGCACAGTGGCAGGTCGTGGGTTTCCAGCACCGCATGGGCTACGAGGCCGACGATCCGGACGAGCACTTTGGCTGGGATGAATACCTGCTCTATAACCAGAAGCGCGGTTTTACTTTTCTGGTCGACGCCGAAGACGGCTGGAGCCTGGTCAAGCCGGTCACGGGCGCGCCCATCTTCAGGCCCGGCGAGAAGAGCGCCGTGTATCTGAAGACCAACTACCGGCTGCAAAGCAGCTATCGCGCTGAAACCAGTTATGTGGCCGGCGAGTTCTACTGGCAGGTGCAGCGCGGGCAAAAGACCTTCAACCGCGATTTCGCCAGCGGCAGCGCCCTGCTGTCGCAGGAAGAAGCGCCCAATGAGATCACCTGGTCCAGCGGCAGCAAGCTGGACGGCGAGCTGGTCGCCAAGGCCTTCAAACTTGACGGCAAAAAGGATTTGTTCAAGCGTTCGGACGCCAAGCCGCTGAGCAGCTCGGCCGGCATGGGCTGCGGCACCATCATCATCGTGGTGCTGCTGATATTGCTGTTTCTGTTTTTGATAGGCCGCTGCTCAAGCTGCGACCCGAAGTATGAAAATTGTTCCTCGTCCAGCAGCTCGCGCAGTTCGGGCGGCTCGTACGGCGGTTTTTCCGGCGGGGGCGGCCACAAATGAAGGCCGCCTCTTTTTGCTTCTTCACCTTCTGCGCAAGCTGGCAGACCTTTTCTGGAGACCATCATGGGACTTGAATGGCTTAAACCCGCGGCCTTCCTCGGCTCTATCCTGTTCGCGCTGATAGGCGTGATCATCTTCTGGCTCAGTTTTGTCATCATCGACAAGATGACGCCCTATGACCTGTGGCTGGAGATTGTCGAGAAGCAGAATGTGGCGCTGGCGCTGGTTGTCGCCGCAATGGCGCTAGGCATCTGCGTAATAGTAGCCGCCGCCATCCACGGGTAATTCCCGGCTACTGCGCGAACTGGGGGCGGCGTTGGCCGGTGCTCGGAATCCTCATGTACCCACAGGTACATTCCGGTTCCTGCGCGCCGTCCGCCTTGCCCGCAGCTCGCTCGCTACGCCCTTGGGGCCGTCGTGATACCGGCTCGCTTCGCATCGCACCTTCGCACATCCCTTTCTTCCCTTGAGCACTGAATCCTCCCCTCCCCCCACCCCGCGCCCTCTCGAGGTCGCGTTGCTGGCCAGCGTCTTTGTCGTGGCGGCATGCGGGCTGGTGTATGAGCTGGCGGCGGGGGCTTTGGCTTCTTACCTGCTCGGTGATTCGGTGCTGCAGTTCTCCACCATCATCGGCAGTTACCTGTTCGCCATGGGTATTGGCTCCTGGCTGTCGCGGTTTTTCGAGCGGCAGCTGCCTGCCCATTTTTTGCGCATTGAGTTGATGGTGGCGCTGGTGGGCGGCGCCTTGCCGGCCCTGTTGTTTCTGGCGAATGCCTATGTCCCAGGCGCTTTCCGCTTTCTGCTGTATGCCCTGGTGCTGCTGGTGGGCACGCTGGTGGGGCTGGAGATCCCGCTGGTCATGCGCATACTGCGGCGCAACGTGGCGCTCAAGGAGCTGGTCTCGCAGGTGCTGACCTTTGACTACCTGGGCGCGCTGGCCGTGTCGCTGGCCTTTCCGCTGGTGCTGGTGCCGCAGCTGGGCCTGATACGCACTGGCCTGCTGTTCGGCCTCATGAATGCGGCTGTCGCGCTGTGGGCGCTGTGGCTGTTTCGCGCCGAGCTGCGGCATGTCAGGTCGCATGCACTCGCCTGCTTCGCCGTCCTGTGCGCGCTGGCCGCCGGCTTTGCGGGCGCCAACCAGATCACCTCGCTGGCCGAAGACCATTTCTACCAGGACCGCGTGGTCTTCACCGCCACCACGCCT
The DNA here is from genome assembly GCF_000282655.1 of Polaromonas sp. CF318. Lineage (GTDB taxonomy): Bacteria > Pseudomonadota > Gammaproteobacteria > Burkholderiales > Burkholderiaceae_C > Polaromonas. Next base: position 27,012 of record NZ_AKIV01000092.1, on the reverse strand, counting down.
TACCAGCGCATCGTGGTGACCAACGGCCGTGGCGGCCACAGGCTGTTCCTCAACGGCAACCTGCAGTTCGCCGAGCGCGACGAATACCGCTACCACGAGGCGCTGGTGCACCCGGTGATGAGCGCGCACGGCGCGCCCAAAAAAGTCGCCGTGCTGGGCGGCGGCGACGGCATGGCGGTGCGCGAGATCCTCAAGTACCCCGGGGTGGAGAGCGTCACGCTGGTCGAGCTGGACCCGGCCATGACGGATCTCTTCAGCCGGCAGCCGGCCTTGAAGCGCCTGAACGGCGAGGCGCTGCTCTCGCCCAAGGTGCATGTGGTGAACGCCGACGCTTTTCAGTGGCTGGACAAAAGCGCGGACATGTTCGACATCATCGTGGTCGACTTCCCGGACCCCACCAATTTTTCCATCGGCAAGCTCTACACCAACTCGTTTTACGCGCTGCTGGACCGGCATTTGTCGGCCAGCGGCTATGCCGTGATCCAGACCACCTCGCCGCTGGTGGCGCGCCGCAGCTACTGGACGGTGGTGGCCACGCTGGAGTCCGTAGGCCTGAAGACCGCGCCCTACCATGCCAATGTGCCCAGTTTTGGCGAATGGGGGTTTGTGGTGGCGAGCCGCCGGCCCTTCAGCCCCGTGACGCAAACCGGCGCCCTGCCCGCCGGCCTGCGTTTCCTGGATGCGCAAACCCTGCCGCTACTGTTTGATTTTCCGCTCGACATGGCCCGTGTGCCGGCGCCCGTCAACCGGCTGTCCAACCAGGAGCTGGTGCACAGCTACGAGCAGGAATGGGGCAAGGTGCTGCGTTGAAGCGCCGTGACTTTCTGGCGGCCTCCGCGTTGCCGCTGCTGGGCTGCCAGGAGGCCCGGCAGATCGAAGGCGGCTTCCTGGGCGCGAACCATGAACGCGGCCACCTGCTGCGGCCCGGCGAGCCCGGCAAAGACCGCGCCTGGCCCGCTCCCTCCGCCACCCGGCGCACCCGTGTGCTGATTGCCGGCGGCGGTGTCGCCGGCCTCGCGGCGGCACGCGCGCTGCGCCTGCGCGGCATGGACGATTTTGCGATGCTGGAGCTCGAGGACAGCGCCGGCGGCAACAGCCGCGGCGGCGTGGTCGGCGGCCTGCCCTGCCCGCTGGGCGCGCACTACCTGCCGGTGCCCGGCGACGCCGCGCGCGACGTGCAGGACCTGCTGGAAGAGCTGTCACTGCGCCGGCGCGTGGCCGGACGCTGGGAGTATGACGAGCGCCACCTGTGCCACAGCCCGCAGGAGCGCCTTTTCATCCATGGCCAATGGCAAGAGGGCCTGCTGCCCCTGCCGGACATGGACGCCGCCCTGTTGGCCGATTACCAGCGTTTTGCAAGGCTGGTGCAGCAAGCTTCGGCCGCCGCCCCTTTTTCGATTCCGCTGACAGCGAGCGCACCGGCGCCGCAACACCGCGCGCTCGATGCCTTGACCTTTGAAGCCTGGCTGGACCAGCACCAGCTCACACGCGCGCCGCTGCGCTGGTACCTGGACTACTGCTGCCGCGACGATTACGGCGCGGGCCTGGACACGGTCTCGGCCTGGGCCGGCATCCACTACTTCGCGAGCCGCCATGGCTTCCAGGCGCCCGGCGATCCGCCTTCAGCCGAACGCGATGCCGGCGTGCTGACCTGGCCCGAGGGCAACGGCTGGCTGACCCGGCAACTGGCCGCGCCGCTGGGTGAGCGCCTGCACATAGGCCGCATCGTGATCCGCATCGCTGCGGGCCGGCACGGTGTGGAGGTCGACGCTTTCAATGCGGCCACGCAATCGGTGGAACGCTGGCAGGCCGAACACTGCATCCTGGCCCTGCCACTTTTTGTGGCCGCGCGTGTCGTCGAAAACCCGCCGCCCGCGCTGCGCGAGGCCGCCGGCCAGCTGCATTACGCGCCCTGGCTGGTCGCCAACCTGCACATCGCTTCAGCCCTGCACGACAGGCCGGGCGCCGCGCCCAGCTGGGACAACGTGGTCTATGGCGACAACCCCGGCCTGGGCTACGTCGACGCCACGCACCAGAGCCTGCAGGCCGTGCCCGGCGCCACGGTGCTCACCTATTACCGCGCTTTTGGCATAGGCGCGGCCGGCCGCAAAACCTTGTACGAGCGGCCCTGGACGCACTGGCGCGACAGCGTGCTGGCCGAACTCTCGGTGCCGCATCCCGACCTGCGCGGCAAGGTCACGCGCTTGGAAGTCATGCGGTATGGGCATGCGATGAGTACACCGGTGCCGGGTGTGCGCAGCAGCGCGGCGCTGCGGGCGTTGCAGGGGGCTTTGCCATTGCCCTGGCGGCGGCTGCATTTTGCGCACAGTGACTTGTCGGGGTATTCGGTGTTTGAGGAGGCTTTTACGCAGGGGCACCGGAGGGGTCGGGCTTTGGTTCTGGCTTGAGGTGCTCCGGCGTTGTGCCCTCTGCTGAGGACGGCTGGCCGGGCAACCCCCGGCCAGCAGCACTCAACAAGGAGCGCACCGCCGGCACAAGACCCGGTCGGCGTCAACCGACCATCAAACGCTCAATCTCATCCCCATCCACAGGCACGCCCCGCGTCATCAACTCACACCCCTTGGCCGTGACCAGCGCGTCGTCTTCAATCCGGATACCAATATTCCAGAACTCCTTGGGAACATTCTTCCCGGGGCGAACATAGAGGCCGGGCTCTATCGTCATCACCATGCCGGGCCGCAGGATGCGCGAAGGCTTGCGCATGATGGGCTGGCCCATGGCGTCCTTGTCGGGGCGGGGTTTGCTGCCGGGTTCGGTGTAGTCGCCGCAGTCGTGCACGTCCATGCCCATCCAGTGGCTGGTGCGGTGCATGTAAAACTGGCGGTACGCGCCGGACTCGAGCACGTCGTCGACCTTGCCGTGTTTGGCCTTGGCCAGCAGGCCGGTGTCGAGCATGCCCTGGGCCAGCACGCGCAGCGCGGCCTCGTGCGGGTCGTTGAATCGCTTGCCGGGTTTGGTGGCCTTGACCGCGGCGTATTGCGCTTGCACCACGATGTCGTACAGCCTGCGCTGGGCCGGCGTGAATGTGCCGCCCGCCGGGAAGGTGCGTGTGATGTCGCTGGCGTAGCCGTCGAGTTCGCAGCCGGCGTCTATCAGGCACAGCTCGCCGGCCTTCAGTTCGGCGTCGCCGGCGCGGTAGTGCAGCACGCAGGCATTGGCGCCTGCCGCCACGATGCTGGTGTAGGCAGGGAACTGCGAGCCGTGGCGGCGGAACTCGTGCAGCAGCTCGGCCTCCAGGTGGTATTCGCGCAGGCCGCCCTTGACGGGATTGCGCAGCATGGCCGCGGAGGTCTGCATGGCCCGCACATGCGCGCCCGCTGAAATTTTTCCGGCGCGGCGCAGGATGGCGATCTCGTGGCCGTCCTTGAAGAGGCGCATCTCGTCGAGCACGCCGCACAGGTCGTTGTGGCTTTGCGGGCATTCGTCGCCCAGGCGCACGCGGGCGCGTACCTTGTCCAGCCAGCCGTCCACGCGCGAATCCAGGCCCTCGTGCGTCGCAAACGGGAACCATACCGACTTCCTGTTGGCCAGCAGGGCCGGCATCTGCGTGTCCAGCGCCTCGGTGCTGAAGGCCGCGTCCACACCCAGCCGGCCCGGCGCAGCCTTGGGGCCCAGGCGTATGCCGTCCCAGATCTCGCGCTCCAGGTCCTTGGGGCGGCAAAACAGCGTGGTCTTGCCGCTGGCGTCTATCACCAGCCAGCTTTCAGGCTCATCAAAGCCTGTCAGGTAATAGAAATAGCTGTCGTGCCGGTACGGAAAGTCGGTGTCGCGGTTGCGCGGGTATTCGCGCGCGGTGGGCAGCAGGGCGATGCCTCCGCCGGCTGCTTTGAGCGCGCGGGCCACGGCGGCACGGCGTTTCTGGTAAATCGTGGTGGTGCTCATGGTGCGCTGCGCTTTTGGGGTTGGTTGTTGCTCAGTATGTGGTGCTCGCCTGGTTCAGCTCGTCCAGCCGGGCCGGTGTGCCCACGTCGGTCCAGGGCCCGGGGTACAGCTGGGCGCTGACCCGGCCATTGTCCATCGCCGCGCGCAGCAGCGGCGCCAGTGGGGCTTTCAGGCCCTGCGGGTTGCCGAAAGGCATGGCCTCAAACAGTTCGCGGCGGTACAGGCCTATGGTGCTGTAGGTGAACCTGGGCTCAGCGCTGTCCTTGGGCAGGTTCAGCGCCAGGCCGTCAGCGCCCAGGCCGAAATCGCCTTTGGGGTTATGGGCCGGGTTGGGCACCAGCCACAGGTGCGCCAGCTTGCCGCCGGCGGCAAAGCGGTCCACCGCGGCCTGCGTGAATTCAAAGCCCGGCACAAACACGTCGCCGGCCAGCAGCCAGAACACATCGCCCAGCAGCGGCAGCGCGCGCGCGATGCCGCCCGCGGTTTCCAGTGCGCCGCCGAAATCCAGGCCTTCGCGCGAATAGGCTATCGACGGCGGCGTTTGGCTTTGCTGCCCGAAGTGGTTCTCAATCTGTTCGCCGAGCCAGGCGGTGTTGACCACCAGGTCGGTGAAGCCGCCGCGTGCCAATGCCTCGGCATGCCAGTCAATCAGCGGCTTGCCGCGCACCTTGAGCAGAGGCTTGGGCGTGTTGTCGGTCAGCGGGCGCATGCGCTCGCCGCGGCCGGCGGCCATGATCATGGCTTTGATGGGTGCAGAGGGCATGGCGGCAGTTTAACGGGAGCCGCTCATGCAGAATGCAGGGCCACCGAAACCTGAAAGCCTGAGCATGATTCCTCCCGAGATCCACGCTGAAATCATGAACCGCCTCGCGGCGACCGAACGCGAGCACGGTGTGCGCATCCTGATGGCGATAGAGTCCGGCAGCCGCGCCTGGGGTTTTGCCTCGCCGAACAGCGACTTCGACGTGCGTTTCATCTATGCACGGCCGGCCGACGACTACCTCTCACTGGACCTTGAGGACCGCCGCGACGTGATCGAGTACCCCATCGTCGACGACATAGACCTCAACGGCTGGGACCTGCGCAAGGCATTGCGCCTGTTCTGGAAGTCAAATCCCGGCTTTGTGGAATGGATCCAGTCGCCGATCAAATACATCGAAAACGGCGCTTTCGCCGAAGAGGCGCGGCGGCTGTTGCCGCGGGTCTACTCGTGCGAACGGGGCATCCACCACTACCGCAGCTCGGCAAAAGGCAACTACCGCGAGCACCTTCAGGGCGAGATGGTGCGGCTCAAGAAGTATTTTTATGTGTTGCGGCCGCTGCTCGCGGTGCGCTGGCTGGAGCGCTACGGCACGGCCGCGCCACTCGAATTCGCCCGCCTGCTGCACCTGATTGACGGTGAAACGGCGCTGCTCGCCGACATTGCCGACATGCTTGAACAAAAACGCGGCGCGCCCGAACTGGGCCTGTCGGCGCCGTATCCGCGGGTGAACGCCTTTATTGAGGCTGAACTCGCCAGGCTGGATGCGGCGATTCCAACACCCGACGACCTGCGGCCCGTGCTGCCCTCGCTCAATGCGCTGTTTCTGGCGACCGTGCGCGAAAGCTGGTGAACCGGCTTACTGTGTATCTCCCCGGTCCAGCGAGCGCTGCTCGGTCCATTCCGGGTTGAAACGCCGCACCAGCGCGTCCATCAGGCTGCGCGCCCGGGCCGAGTGGTCGCCGCCGAAATTGCAGACGTACACGTCCAGCGTTACGGCTTTTTGTTCGGGCCAGGTGTGCACGCAGACATGCGATTCGGCCAGCAGCACCGTGGCCGTGATGCCGCCCGGGCCGTGTTCGGTGTCGGGGAAGGTGTGGAACAGCTGGTTGACGGCCTGCAGGCCGGTGGCCTGCACGGCCTGCACGCACCAGTCGCCCAGGCGGGCGGCGTCGGTGAGCCAGGCGGGATCGCAGCGGCATTTGTAAAGGTCGGCGGTCAGGTGTAGGCCTTGCATCCCCCGACTTTAGACGATGAGTGCCCGGACGCAGGTCTAAATCCCGGCAAATTCCCCGGCCGGGGCCAGACGGTAAAATACCGGGTTACCCCTGATCTTTCCCCCTCCGGAGCAGCCTACATGGCAAACACGCAAATGATGGCGAATGCGATACGCGCACTCGCAATGGACGCCGTACAACAAGCCAATTCCGGACATCCCGGCGCCCCCATGGGCATGGCCGACATGGCCGTCGCCCTCTGGGGCAGCCACCTCAAGCACAGCCCGCACAACCCCAACTGGTTCGACCGCGACCGTTTTGTGCTCTCCAACGGCCACGGCTCCATGCTGATTTACGCCGTGTTGCACCTGACCGGTTACAAACTACCCATCGGCGAACTCAAAAACTTCCGCCAGCTGCACAGCAAAACCCCCGGCCACCCCGAATACGGCTATACCCCCGGCGTGGAAACCACCACCGGCCCGTTGGGCCAGGGCCTGACCAATGCGGTCGGCATGGCGCTGGCTGAAAAGCTGCTGGCCAAGGAATTCAACCGCGAAGGCCACAGCGTCGTCGACCACAACACCTATGTGTTCATGGGCGACGGCTGCCTGATGGAAGGCATCAGCCATGAGGCCGCGGCCCTGGCCGGTGCCTGGAAACTCAACAAGCTGATCGCGCTTTACGACGACAACGGCATCTCGATTGACGGCCAGGTCGCGCCCTGGTTCATCGACAACACCGCCGTGCGTTTTGCCGCCTACGGCTGGAACGTGCTGGGCCCCATCGACGGCCATGACGCCGAGCTGGTCTCGCAGGCCATCGAAGGCGCGAAAAAGTCCAGCGACAAGCCCACGCTGATCATCTGCAAGACCCACATCGGCAAGGGCTCGCCAAACCGCGCCAACACCGCCAAGGCCCACGGCGAGCCGCTGGGCGCCGAGGAAATCAAGCTCACGCGCGAAGCCCTGAACTGGCCCCACGCCCCGTTTGAGGTGCCGAAAGAAACCTACGACGCCTGGGACGCCAAGGCCAAGGGCCTGGCCGCCGAGGCTGCCTGGGACGCGAAATTCGCCGCCTACAAGGCCGCCCACCCCGAACTCGCCGCCGAACTGGTCCGCCGCATGAAGGGCGAACTGCCCAAGGCTTTCGCGCAGCTCGCGGTCGACACCGTGATTGGCGCGCACACCAAGGCTGAAACCGTGGCTTCGCGCAAGGCCTCGCAGCTCGCGCTCGAAGCCTTCACCGCCGGCCTGCCCGAGATGCTGGGCGGCTCGGCCGACCTGACCGGCTCCAACCTCACCAACACCAAGTCCACGCCCAGCCTGCGTTTCGACATGAACGGCGAAGTCGTGCTGACGGCCAATGCCGACGGTGTGAGCGCCATAGGCCGCCACATCAACTACGGCGTGCGTGAATTCGGCATGGCCGCCATCATGAACGGCATCGCGCTGCACGGCGGCTACATCCCTTACGGCGGCACCTTCCTGACCTTCAGCGACTACAGCCGCAACGCCATCCGCATGGCCGCGCTGATGAAGCTGCGCGTGGTGCATGTGTTCACGCACGATTCCATCGGCCTGGGCGAAGACGGCCCGACGCACCAGTCCATCGAGCACGCCGCCAGCCTGCGCCTGATCCCCAACCTGGACGTCTGGCGTCCGGGCGACACGGCCGAAACGGCCGTCGCCTGGGCCGTCGCGCTCGAGAACAAGAGCAAGCCGACCGCCCTGCTGTTGAGCCGCCAGAACCTGCCTTACGCACCCAAGAAGGACCTCGGCAACATCAGCCGCGGCGCCTACGTGTTGGCCGATCCCGACGAAGTGGGCCTGAACAAAAAGGCCCAGGCCGTGATCATCGCCACCGGCTCCGAAGTGCAGCTGGCGCTCAAGGCCCAGGAACTGCTGGCCGCCCACAAGATCGCCGTGCGCGTGGTCTCCATGCCCAGCACCACCACCTTCGACAAACAGAAGACCGCCTACAAGACCGAAGTCCTGCCCGAGGGCATCCCCCGCATCGCGGTGGAAATGGGCGCGACCGACGGCTGGTGGAAATACGGCTGCGCGGCCGTGGTCGGCATCGACAGCTACGGCGAGTCCGCCCCCGCGCCCGTGCTGTTCAAGCACTTCGGCTTCACGGCCGAGAACGTCGCCGACACCGTGCGCACGGTGCTGCGCAAGTAAGCGCGGCCCGCCGATCCAACCCGAATTTCAACTTCCAGGAGCAACAGCAGATGACTATCAAACTTGGCATTAATGGTTTCGGCCGGATCGGCCGCAACGTGTTCCGCTCGGCGATCAAGAGCTTTAACGACATCGAAATCGTCGGCATCAACGACCTGCTCGAGCCCGACTACCTGGCCTACATGCTGAAGTACGACTCGGTGCACGGCCGCTTCGAGGGCGACGTGTCCGTCGACGGCAACACCCTCATCGTCAACGGCAAGAAGATACGCCTCACGCAGGAGCGCGATCCCGCCAACCTCAAGTGGGGCGACATCGGCGCCACCGTGGTGCTGGAATCCACGGGTCTCTTCCTTGACAAAGCCTCCGGCGAGAAGCACCTGGCCGCCGGCGCGAAGAAAGTCATCTTCTCGGCGCCGTCCAAAGACGACACCCCGATGTTCGTCTTCGGCGTCAACGACAAGACCTACAAGGGCGAGGCCATCATTTCCAACGCCAGCTGCACCACCAACTGCCTGGCGCCCGTGGCCAAGGTGCTGAACGACAAGTGGGGCATCAAGCGCGGCCTGATGACCACGGTGCACGCCGCCACCGCCACGCAAAAAACCGTGGACGGCCCGAGCAACAAGGACTGGCGCGGCGGCCGCGGCATCCTGGAAAACATCATTCCTTCTTCCACTGGCGCGGCCAAGGCCGTGGGCGTGGTGATTCCCGAGCTCAACAAGAAGCTGACCGGCATGTCCTTCCGCGTGCCGACCTCCGACGTCTCGGTGGTCGACCTGACCTGCGAACTCAACAAGGAAGCCACGCTGAAGGAAATCTGCGCCGAGATGAAGGCGCAAAGCCAGGGCGCGCTGAAGGGCATCCTGGGCTACACCGAAGACAAGGTGGTCGCCACCGATTTCCGCGGCGAGACCTGCACCAGCGTGTTTGACGCCGACGCCAGCATTGCGCTGGATGGCACTTTCGTCAAGGTCGTGGCCTGGTACGACAACGAATGGGGCTACTCCAACAAGTGCCTGGAAATGGTGCGCGTCGTGTCGAAGTAATTCGCCGCGGCTTCACCCAAAAAAGCGCCTTCGGGCGCTTTTTTTTTCGGCTTCGCACATCAAAAGGCCGCGAGCGGTCAATGTCCGTTGACCCAGACCCGTCCAGCCCGTATGGTCCCCGCATGCCGCGCCCATGCCGCGCGGCGCAAGGGAGGAATGACCATGGCGCAGCAGCCGTTCAGGGATTGGCTTGTCCAGAAAAGCTGGGCACAGGGCGTGTATTACAGCAAGGCGGTGGCCTGGCTGTTGCCGCCGGCGGCGCTCGCCGCCGACGCGCCTTACTTCAGCATCGCGCAGCAGCACTGGCCGGCGGGTGTAGCCGGCCTGCTGGCCTGGCAGCTCACGGCCGAGCTGTTCTTCATCGCGGTCATCCTGGCGGACCGGTTTGTGCCCCGGCTGCGCGGCCAGGAAGGCGCGCTCAACGCCGCCTGCGCCGGCGCCATGCTGTTGGCCACCTGGATAGGCGCCGTCCACGGCGCGATGTGGGGTGATTTGTCCATCTATGCCGCGGGCGCGACCTTTGTCGCGGCCGTCATGTGCACGCCCAGCCCGGTGCGCAAGCCCATGTACCTGCTGAGCTTCGCGGCGCTGGGCCTGGCCGCCGCCCTGCGTGGGCACGCGGGCCTGGAGCTCCTCGCCGCGCTGGTCAACCCGTTCTGCATCCTGGTGCTGTGCGTGGCGCTCGACAAGCTCATGCTGGCGCGCAATGCCGAGCTGTACACCGAGACGCAGCGCGCCGAGAGCGAATGCGCGCGCGCCGACAAGGTGCTGTACAACGTGCTGCCGGCCTCCATCGCCGATGAGCTCAAGCGCGACGACAAGGTCAACGCGGTGAAGTTCGACAACATGGGTGTGCTGTTCGCCGACATCGCCGGCTTCACGAGCTTTTCACGCGCCCTGCCGCCGGACGCACTGGTGCTGGTGCTGAACCAGATTTTCTCGGCCTTTGACGGCCTGGTGGAAAAGTACGGGCTGGAAAAAATCAAGACCATAGGCGATGCCTACATGGTGGTGGCCCATCACCGGCTCGACAGCCTGGGGCGGCTGGCGCTGGACATGGGCGAGGCTTTGCGGTGCTACAACGCCGCCAACGGCACACGGCTGGCCATGCGCATAGGCATGCATGCGGGGCCCGCGGTGGCGGGGGTGATAGGCGTCAAGCGCTTTCTCTACGATGTCTGGGGCGACACGGTCAATGTGGCCAGCCGCATGGAGGCCAGCGGCGAGCCGGGCGCCGTCCACGTCAGCGAGGTGGTCTACCTGCAGACGCGGCAGCACTTCGCTTTTGCCGCGCGCGAACCCATAGAACTCAAGGGCCGAGGCCGCATGGCCACCTACTGGTTGCTGGGGCCGGTGCTGAAGGAGCATCCGGCAGCGGAGCGGCGCGGCGCCGCGGCGGAAACCCTCGCGGCCTGAAGCGGCGAGGTGCCGTTGAAAACCGCGGTTAGCTGCCCAGCAGTTCGGCCGGCAACGCCAGGCCGGGCCGCTCGTCGTCCCAGGCCATGGCACTCATCTTCCAGCCCTCAGGTGTTTTGATGAACTGCGTGGAGATCACGCCGCGCGCTTCGAAGGTCTTGCCGTCCTGCGTCCCGGCCTTGCCATAGGCGCTGTAGCGGTGGGCAATGTTGCCGAACATTTGCGTATGTTCCGACAGCTCCCATTCCTTGAAGCGGGTCAGCGCGCCGCTGTCCACCAGGGCCTGGCGCGGCGCGATGAACTCCGCGACGCTGGATATTTCGGGCGTGGCCCCCGTGTTCTTGATCAGCAGGCCGGTGGCGATGAACAGGCCGTGAATGTCGCCATAGGACGGCACCTCACCGGGTTCAAACGACACCGCGCGAAAGAATCGGGCAGCCAGAAGATCGAGTTCCCGCTTCACGGCAACATGGCCAGGGTCTTTGTTCAGCATACCGCAGTGTAGGAGCTTGCGGCAAATCCTGCAGGGCTGCGGTCTTACAGCCCTTCGAGCAGCGGCTTGAGCGCGGCCCCGGCCAGGGCGATCACCAGCGGGTGTTTCAGGAAGGCCTTGAGCCTGGATTTCGCGTCGGCCTTTTCTGCCGGCGTGGCAGCGGACTTTTCAATCTGCTCGACGATGTTGCCCAGTGCCAGCCGCAGCTGGACGGCAATGTCGGTGTTCGTGCTGCTGTCCTCGTTGTGGCTGCTGTCGCTGTAGCTGGCTTTGCCGCCGAACCACGGGAACTGGATCACCACGGTGGCCGCGTCCATTTTTCCGAAGGGGGCGGGCTGCCCCTTCTTCTTGAGCCCGTCCTCAAAACTCTCGATGCCAAAGGGCGTGAGTTCAAAGCTGCCCAGGATGTCGTCCAGCTCCCGCGCGGTATCGGGCATGGGCTGGCGCTGCCGCAGGTAACCGGTCTTCACCAGTTCGCTGCCGGCCTTCAGGAAGTCGGCGGGGCTTGCGTCCCCGGCGGACACGCTGCTCAGGCGGATGGGCCCGGGGATCGAATGCTTGATGTAGCAACTGCCCATCATGAGATTGCGTACGTTGTCATTCATCATGCTCTCCTTGCGGTGTTTGCCCGCCTCAGCGGACTTCCAGGTATTGCGCCTGCTCCAGCAGCGATGAGATAAAGCCGTTGATGGTCTCCTGCCCGCCGCCCAGGTTGTTGTAAACCCCGACGACGCGCGGGTTGATGCGCGTGCCCGCGTCGTAAATCTTGGCCTTGATGGCGCCAAGCGCCATGATGGCGTTCTGGATGGTGGAGGCGTTGATCTCGCTGGGCATGGGAATGATGGTCGAGACGCTTTCCCCGCTGATGCCCAGGGTCTGCACCACCAGCGTTCCCGACACCTGCTTGGCCTGCGCGGCCGCGCCCAGCGCGAACAGGTTGCCCAGGTCGACCGAACCTTCGTTGACGGTGATGTTCGCCGTCAGGCGCAGGCCCACGCCGACGTACACCGGCACGATCACGGGCGGGCTTTTCTGGGCCGAGAGCGAGGCGGTTTTTTTGCCGTCCGAAACGGAGATGTCCACGCCGAAGGATTTGGTCTCGAACTTCACATAGTCCAGCACCACCACATAGCTGTTGCCGGCCACGCCGGCCTTGGCCGGGCCGAAGGTGATGCCGCCGTTGGCCTGGATCTGCCCTATCGCGATCCGCATGGTCTCGTCGGGAAGCGCGTCCAGGATTTTGGTGTTGCTGGGTGCCGTCTCGGCCTTGAGCCGGACCGGTAGTGGGTCTATGGGGTGGTAGCCGTAAGACGGCGCCAGTTGCGGATCACCCGGCGTCCTGGGAGGCGGCATGGGCCATGAGGTACAGCCAGCCAGCAGGGTGGCGAGCAGCAAGGCAGGCAGTGAAAGCAGCGGGGGAAGGCGACGCATGTTCAGATCCTCCTGATGTGCGTCCGCCGGGACAGCTTTTTTCCGGCACCGGATTCAGGGTCGGCTCGCTGTGCGAGGCAGACTGTGTCTACGCCCGCTCACACCTTAGTCCTCGCGCCTGAAAACAAAAAGCAAATATTCACCGAAAGAAGGGGCGGCGGTCGCCGCCCCCGCTCAGCCGCCGGCCGGCTTTTCTTCGCGCCCGCCCGGGTAGCGCGCAAAACGTGCCGGCTCGCGGCCGTGCACGGGCGCGTCGTCGGTGAAAGACCAGCCGCCAAACTGGGTGCGCTGGTAGTCGGCCAGGGTCTGCGCGATCTCGGCCTGGCTGTTCATCACGAAGGGGCCGTACTGCACCACGGGCTCGCCAATCGGCTTGCCCTGCAGCAGCAGGAATTCGGCTTCCTCGCCGCCGCTATTTTCCAGTTGCACGGCCTGGCCCGCACGCAGCGTGATCGCCGCCTGGCTGTCAATGGCTTGGCCGGCCACGCTAACGGAACTGCCCTTGAAGAAGTAGAGCTGACGCTGCGTGCCCTGGCCCGTGGCGGCCGGCAAAGTCCAGCGCGCGCCCGCCGCCATGCGGATGGTCCAGATCGCGACGTCGGCTTCGGCTTGCGCGGCCCAGGAGTCGGGCGGCGGCGCCAGCGGGGCGGCTTGGGCATCGCCCATGCGCCCGGCGATGAGGGCGACCTCGGTTGTGCGGCCCGCCTCGTCGGCCACCTGCTTGCGCGGGATGTCCTGTGACCAGAACATGGTGAAGTGCGGGGCCGACATCTTGCCGGCCGCCGGCAGGTTAAGCCAGATCTGGAACAGCTCCAGCGGGTTGGGATTGTCCGCATCGAGCAAGGGGAACATCTCGGAATGCACCACGCCCTGGCCGGCCGTGAGCCACTGCACGTCGCCGCGGCCGAAGCGCGCGGTCGCTCCCAGGGAGTCGGAATGGTCGACCAGGCCCTTGCGCACAATCGTCACGGTTTCAAAGCCGCGGTGCGGGTGTGCCGGAAAGCCCGGCACCGTGCTGCCGTGGTACATATTCCAGCCGTCCTTGCGCGCAAAGTCCTGGCCGATGTTGCGCCCCGCGAGCGAGGCGTCCGGGCCCATTTGTCCATTGGCCTTGGGGTAGGCGTCGTCGTGGTAGACGCAAAAGAGGAAAGGGTCCAGTGTCGCCCAGGGAAAACCCAGCGGCTGGACCTGGAGGACGGGGCTGGTGGCGGAATGGGCGCCGGCATGGGCGGCGTGGTCGTCAGGCATGGAAAAGCCTTTCTGGCGTGGAATGTTCAAAGAACAGATATGAGGCCGGCCGCTATTCCTTCAAGCGGCGTCGCCGGCCTGCGCCTTCCCGGCATTCTCAGGCCTTGAGCTTCCAGCCCGTGCGGAAGATCCACCACACCACGCCCAGGCACAGTGCCAGAAAGCCCAGGATGGCCAGCACGCTGAGGCCCACATTGACATCGGCCACGCCGTAAAAGCTCCAGCGGAAGCCGCTGATCAGGTAGACCACGGGGTTGAACAGCGCGATCTTTTGCCACAGCGGCGGCAGCATGTTGATGGCGTAAAACGCACCGCCCAGAAAGGTCAGCGGCGTCACCACCATCAGCGGCACGACCTGCAGCTTCTGGAAGTTGTCGGCCCACAGCCCGATGATGAAGCCGAACAGGCTGAAGGTCAGCGCGGTCAGCAGCAAAAAGCACAGCATCCAGAAAGGGTGGGCGATCTCATAGGGCACGAACAGCCGCGCCGTCGCCAGGATCAGCAGGCCCAGCATGACGGACTTGCTCGCCGCGGCGCCCACATAACCCATCACCACCTCCATGGAGGACACCGGCGCCGACAGCAGTTCGTAAATCGTGCCCGACCATTTCGGCATGTAGATGCCGAAGGCGGCATTGGAGATGCTCTCGTTGAGCAGCGACAGCATGACCAGGCCGGGGATGATGAAGGCGCCGTAGCGTATGCCCTCGATGTCGCCCATGCGCGAGCCGATGGCGGCCCCGAACACCACGAAGTAGAGCGAGGTTGAGATCACCGGCGAGGCGATGGACTGCATCAGCGTGCGGAAGGTGCGCGCCATTTCAAAGCGGTAGATCGCGCGGATGGCGTGCCAGTTCATGCGGCCTCCTTGTGGGTGGCGGGTTGGTCGGCATGCACCAGGCTCACGAAGATGTCCTCGAGCGAACTCTCGCTCGAGTGCAGGTCCTTGAAGTCGATGCCGAGTTCGGCCAGCTGCCTGAGCAGGGCCGCGATGCCGGTCTCCTCGGTCTGCGAGTCGAAGGTGTAGACCAGGGTATGGCCTTCCTGGGTCAGCTCCAGCGGCAACCCGGCCAGCGCGGCCGGAATGTCTTGCAGCGGTGTCTGCAGCTGCAGGCTCAGCTGCTTCTTGCCGAGCTTGCGCATCAGCACGGCCTTGTCTTCGACCAGGATCAGCTCGCCCTTGTTGATCACGCCTATGCGGTCGGCCATTTCCTCGGCCTCCTCGATGTAGTGCGTGGTCAGGATGATGGTCACGCCGCTGCCCTGCAGGTCGCGGACCATTTGCCACATGCCCTTGCGCAGCTCGACGTCGACACCCGCGCTGGGTTCGTCCAGGAACAGGATGGTCGGCTCGTGCGACAGCGCCTTGGCGATCAGCACCCGGCGCTTCATGCCGCCCGAGAGCGTCATGATCTTGCTGTCCTTCTTGTCCCACAGGGAAAGGTCGCGCAGCACTTTTTCGATATAGGCCGGGTTGGGCGCCTTGCCGTACAGGCCGCGGCTGAAACTCACGGTGGACCACACGGTCTCAAAAGCGTCGGTCGACAGCTCCTGCGGCACCAGGCCTATCTTGGCGCGGGCGGCCCGGTAGTCGCGCACGATGTCGTGCCCGTCGGCGGTCACCGTGCCCGAGCTGGGTTTGACGATGCCGCAGATGATGCTGATCAGGGTGGTCTTGCCCGCGCCGTTGGGGCCCAGCAGCGCGAGAATCTCGCCGCGTCGTATCTCCAGGTCCACGGACTTGAGCGCATGAAAGCCCGAGGCGTAGGTTTTGCTGAGTTGCTGTATGGAAATAATGGGATTGGCTTGCACGCGGCATCCTGATGAAAGTGGCACCGGAAGACCTGGTGCCGGAAGAGACCCGGATCATTCTATAGAGCGCGGGTGAAAAAGCGGGGACTAGGGTTTTCAGGGCAGTGCCGCGCGCCGCGCGGCCGTTTGTGAGGGCGCGCTACTGCCGATTGGGGACAGGGCGTCGCACGTCCGTCCTACAGCTCGTGCGGCCGCGGCTTGTCAACTTGGTCGCTCATCCTGTTGTCTGCATCAGCCATGGTTCTTTCAAGGCAGCCAGGCACCCAGTGGCCGGACCGGTGCCACCGGTGACACGGTCGTGATCGTTCCCGCCCCGGCCCGTTAAGCCTCCAGCTTTCGAATCGCGCAGGCCGGCGCACGCGCAAGCGTTCGCCGGCTTTTGTCCATTCAGCGGCGGATCACGCGGCCGTGGCGGCCTGCAATGCGGGAAAAGGCTCGCGCCAGGCCGGCAGTTCATTGAGTTGCGCATGCCAGCGCCGGATTTCCGGAAAGGCCTGCAGCGGCAGCCCGGTCTTGCCCGCATAGGGCAGGGTGATGGCCACCGCGAAGTCGGCCACGGTCAATGCGTGGCCGACGAGGTAGTCGCGCCCCTTGAGATGCGCTTCCAGCACGCCGGCGTAGCGTTCGAAGTCCGGCGTCACCCTCGCGATTTCGGCCGGGTCGGCTTCGCGGCGCAAAAAGCGCGGCTTGATGATGTGCTCGAAATAAAACGTGGCGGCGGCCGGCGCGAACTCGGTCGCATCCCACATCAGCCAGCGCAGCACCTCGATGCGGCGCTCGTCCCGCGGCCACAGGTCGGAGCCGGCTTTTTCGGCCAGGTGGCACATGATGGCGTTCGATTCCCACAGCGTGGTGGTTCCGTCCACCAGAACCGGCACCTTGGCATTGGGGTTCATCGCGCGGAACTCAGGCGTGCGGTGTTCGCCTTTTTCCAGCGTGACGTAGATGAACTCCACCGGCAGTTTCAGGTGCCTGGCGACGGCGCAGGCTTTTCGCGGGTTCAGCGTGTCCGAGTAATAAAGCTTCATGTGCTTCTTTCCATGCTGTGTGTTTTACGCGGCCATGCGCGGCAGGTCGGACCACACCGGCCTGACCTCTATGGTCGCGGCGCGGGCCATGGGGTGGCCGGCCGCGATGTCGATGGCTTCCTGCATGCCGGCGCAATCAATCAGCCCGTAGGCTGCCATTTTTTCCGCGCTGTCGGTGAAGGGACCACCGCTCACCACGCGTTTGCCACCCCGCACCCGCACCGTCATCGCGTCGTCGGGCGGGCGCAGCGGGTTGCCGTGCTGGAGGATGCCGCGGCCCTGCATGTCACGGACCCAGGTGCCTATCTCGGCGACCAGCGCCGGCGTGGGGGCAAAGGCCGCGTCATGGCAGATGATCAAAAGGAACTGCATGTGCCGCCGCTCAAGGCATGGGCCGCGGATTGATCACCATCCACGACACCCCGAAGCGGTCGACCACCATGCCGAAGGCCGAGGCGAAAAAGGTCTGGGTCATGGGCATTTCGACCTTGCCGCCTTCGCCCAGCGCCTTGAAGAGGCGCTCAGCCTCGGCATCGCTGGCTGCCGTCAACGACAGCGAGAAGCCCTTGAATTCGGGCTTGCCGGTGCCCATGCCGTCGGAGGCCATCACTTCGGTCTCGCCGATCTTGAAGCTCGCGTGCATGATGTTTTCGCCGGGGATGGCGCCGCCGTCGGGGCCGCAACCCTCGCTCGGAGGGTCGGGGTTTTCCTTGAAGCGCATCTTCATCGTGACTTGCGCGCCAAGCGCCTTTTGGTAGAACGCAATGGCTTCTTCGCAGCGGCCGTTGAAAAACAGGTAGGACTGGACCAGCATGGTGGGCTCCTTGGTGGGTTGATGGGGTTTGATGAGGGTTGATGGGTTTGGCTGTTTCAGCCACTCTTTGGCGCGGATTGCTCAGGCCCTGTCGTAAGCTTCCTTGAGGGCCTTGATATTGATCTTGCGCATCTTGAGCATGGCGCCCATGGCGGCGCCGGCCTTGGCCGGGTTCTTGTCACCCAGCATGTCGCCGAGCGCGGTCGGGATGATCTGCCAGGACAGGCCGAACTTGTCTTGCACCCAGCCGCACTGGTTGGGCGCGCCGCCGGCCGAGAGCTTGTCCCAGAGCTCATCCACCTCCTCCTGCGTCTTGCAGTCCACGAACAGCGAGATCGCCGGTGTAAAGCTGAAATGCGGGCCGCCGTTGAGCGCCATGAACTGCTGGCCCTCGAGCTCGAAGCTGCCGGTCATGACCGAGCCCTCCGGCCCCGGGCCTTCCTTGCCGTAGCGCCTGAGCATGGTGATCTTCGAGTTCTTGAAGATGGAGACGTAAAAGTTCATGGCCTCCTCGGCCTGGTCGTTGAACCACAGGAAGGGGGTGATTTTCTGCATGCTCGGGTTCCTTGTCAGAGCGGTTTCACAGGGGAAATCCGGGATTCGGGGTCTTGTGCGGTGGCCCAATCAGCAGTATTGTGTACACCGTCCACAAAAGAATAGCAAAGATAATGAACGCTGTCCACATAAATAAGTAACAAGCCATGTCGAGCGCGCCCCAGCTACCGCCCCCCCGCAGCACCTACCGCCACGGGGACTTGCGGCGCGCCCTGCTGGACGCCGCGGTGGAGCTGGCCCGCGCGGGCGGGCCCGAGGCCGTGGTGCTGCGCGAAGCCACGCGTCGCGCGGGTGTCGCGCCCAACGCGGCTTACCGCCATTTCGAGAACCGCCAGGCTTTGCTTTACGCGGTGCGCTCCGCCGCGCTGGCGGCGGTGGCCCGCGCCATGGAGGCCGAGCTGGCCGCCCTGCCGCAAGGCTTATCGCCCGCCGAATTCGCGCGGGCCAACCTGCGCGCGGTCGGCACCGGCTACCTGCGTTTTGCGCAGGCCGAAAGCGGGCTGTTCCGCACGGCCTTCGGCCCTTCGGATGACTTGAAGGAAAGAGCCCAGGGCACGCCCGCGGACAGTGAGCGCAAGGGCCAAAGCGGGCTGGACCCTTTTGAGCTGCTGGGCGCCGCGATCGACAAACTCGTGAGCGCCGGCGTGCTGTCGCCCGAGCGCCGCCCCGGCGCAGAGTTCCTCGCCTGGTCGGCGGTGCATGGCCTGGCCATGCTGGTCATAGACGGCCCGTTGGGCCCCATCCTGGGCCCGCAGATGCAGCAGATCGGCCAGCGCCTGATCGATATGGTGGAGAAGGGCCTGTGCGAGAAGCAGGCCCTGCCCAGCTGATCCGGCCGTTCAGAAGTTGTGCTGGATGCCCACGCCGTAAGCCCGGATCACGTCGTTGGCGACACGGTTGTTGGGGTCGGTTCGGTCATAGAAGGCGTACAGCGAGGTGCGGTTGCTCATCTTGTAGGAATAGCCTGCCTGGAAGCGTTTGAGTTTTCCGGCCGGATCGCTCTGCACATCCTTGCGGATGTAGTTGCCCATGACCTTGCTGGTGGGTGTCAGGTCCCAGGAGGCGCCGATCATCTGCGCATCGACCTTGCTGCGTGACAGCGGGCCCCCCGCGAAGTTGTCGCGGTTGTAGACCGCCCAGGCTCGCACCTCGCCGAAGTCGTAGGAGCCGACCAGCATCCATTTGTTCCTGAAGTCATTGAGCAACGCGCCGCCGCGCTTGCTGTCGGTGCCGTAACCGATGCCCAGGCCCAGCGGGCCGCCGCCTTCGCCGTAGCTCAGCGAGACATCGGTCTGCTTGTAGTCGCCCTCAAAGCGTATCGGGCCCGCCGGGTTTTCCGCCAGGCCTTCACCATTGAGGTAGTGGCCGGCGCGGAAAACAAAATTACCCATCACCGGGCTGGCGTAGCCGATGGCGTTCGACACGCGTGTGCGCGCGTTGAAGATGGAGGTGCCTATGGCCGTGGCGCCGGCGTCGTGGATCACATATTCCACGTTCCGGCTCAGGATCGCGTAAATCGGCGTGCGGCTGGGCGCGGCGGAGTCGATGCGGCCGATGTTGACCACCCCGAAGTCGCCGCCAATTCCGACAAAGGAATTGCGGTACATCGGTGTGCTCGAGGCACCGGTATCGGAAGAGATTCCCATCTCCAGCCCGAACAGGGCTTTAAGGCCTCCGCCCAGATCTTCGGTGCCCTTGAAGCCGAGCCGGGACGCATTGCCCGTGATCAGCGTCTGCGAAACGGAGCCGGTCTTCGAGTTCTCGAAGCTCGTGTCCATCCTCCCGTAGATCGTTACCGTGTTCTGTGCCAGCGCGGCCACAGGTGTTATTGCGCCGGCGGCTACCGCGGCCAGGCAGATCATTTTCAGTTTCATCCCTCACTCCTCAAAAGTTTTCTCGATGGCGGAGATTCATCGCCGCCGTTTGGGTTGTCGCGGGCAAAGCTCGCCCAGGCCGCGGAAGACCTCGTCTTCAGCGGGCGGAAAATCCAGGGGGAAGGCGTGGGTGTCAGCCGTCCGGCTGTGGCGTGACGCCAGGGTGGCGGGGATTCATGCGCGGCTAGTCCAGAACAATCTTGTTGGCCTGGGCGATGTTCTTGAAGAACTGAATGCGCTGAATCACCTCCTGCCGGTATTCGGCGGGCCGCACGTTCTCGGGAAGCATGGCGCCGCGCTTGCGCCAGATCTCCTGCGTCTCCTTGTCGCGCAGGATGCTGCGCATCGCGTCATAAAGTGTCTGGATGATGGGCTCCGGTGTCTTTGCCGGTGCCGCCAGTCCCGTCCATGAGGTGAGGTTCAGCTCAGGCAGCTTGAGCTCGTCAAAAGTTGGAACGTCCGGCAGCTGCGGCACGCGCAGCGGCGCCGCGACGGCCAGCGCGCGCAGGCTCCCGTTCTGCAGCATGGCGAGGTTGGACGAGAGGTTGTTCCAGGTCAGCTGCACCTGTCCCGACAGCAGATCCGTCAGCGCCGGGCCGGAACCCCGGTAGGGGATGTGCGTGATGAACAGGCCGAGCTTGGCCTTGAGCAACTCCATGCTCAGGTGCGCCACCGAGCCGTTGCCCGACGATGCATAGTTCAGTTTGCCCGGATTGGCCTTGGCATAACGCACACACTCGGCAAAGTTCTTGACGGGCAACTTGGCGCTGGCGACCAGCACATTGGGCAGCCTGTCGATCAGTGTGATGTAGGCAAAATCATTGACCGCGTCGTATGGCAGGTTGGTCGAGACCGCGGGGCTGACCACATGGGTCGACTGCGAGGTGACGACCAGGGTATAGCCGTCGGGCGCGGCCTTCGCGCCGATGCCTGTGCCGATGGCGCCGCCCGCGCCGGCCTTGTTGTCGATCACCACCGGCTGGCCCAGCAGCCTGCCCAGCTTGTCGGCAATGGCGCGTGCCGAAATGTCCACCGCGCCTCCGGGCGGAAAAGGCACGATCAGTGTGATGGGCCGGTTGGGCCAGGCGCGCGCCTGGCTGAATGCCGGGCAGGCCATCGCGCCGGCCGCACCGGCCGCCATGCCGAGAACCTGCCTGCGGTTGCGGATAAGTGTCATGCTGTGTCCTTGGCCTTGCGTTCGGCCTGAATGGTTTCTTCCCTGATGTAGTCCGCGATGTCCTGCAGCACCAGGTGAATGCGCTTCCTGAGTTCAGGAAACCGCCGCTTGGGCTCGCGTGTTTTTTCGTCGAGGTAGAGGCCTCTGTTGATCTCGATCTGCAGGCTGTGCTGTCCGAGCGCGGGCCGGCCCAGGCTGCGCACCAGGTCCTGGCCCGCGTAGGGGTCGTTCAGTGCCACTGAGTAACCGTGCCGCCGGAAGGCTTCGCCCACAAAATCCACAAACGCCGCGTCGCAGCTCGCGCCGTGCAGGTTGCCCAGCACGATGTCGGCCAGGGGCTTCTCCGGAAGTCCGAGGCGCGCATAGGCATTGCTGGGCATGGAATGAAGGTTCAGGTGCCACCACCCGCCCTGCCGCGTGCGGGCGCCGGCCAGTGCATCGGCCAGCGCGCGGCGATACGGCCGCCAGCAGCTTTCAATCCGCTGCGCGATTTCGCTGGCATGGAGCCGGCGGCTGTAGATCGGCTCCAGCGTCGGTGTCTTGCTGAACACCAGGCCGTTGCCAAGCCGCAGGCAGGGCTGCGAGGGCGCCACCGGCCCGGCCCATTCGCCGTCGAGCATCGCGACGTCTATGTCGTCCTCCGCGCGATTGGGGTCGATGTAGCTGCGTGGAAAGGTCGCGTGCACCAGCGTCGCGCCCACCAGCGGCGCCGTGTCCCACAGCTGCTCGACCAAGGTGTCCTCGCATTTGCGAAGCTGCTCCAGGCCGATGGTGAAATCGAAGTCCTGCGGATAGCAGGTGCCGCTGTGCGGCGAGTCGCATACCAGCGCGATGCGATCGCCGGCGGGGCGTATGACTTTGACGGGCGCGGTGTTGCTCATGGGCCGCAGTGTGCAGTCGCGCCCGCCGCAGGGCAAACGACAATTTCAAAGCAGGTGATTAGATGATCTAATGCGTCCCATGAAATTCAAGTCACCTTCACTGGCCGAGCTGCACGCCTTTCTCGGGGTCTGCCAGCTCGGCAGTTTTCGCCGCGCGGCCGAGGTTCTCTCCGTCACCCAGGGCGCCGTCAGTCAGGCCATCCTGCGGCTGGAACAAAGGCTGGGCTGCAGCCTGTTCGACCGGCAAGCCACGGGCGTTGTGCCCACGGCCCGCGGGCGTGAATTCCAGAAGCTGGTGGAAGTGCATGTGGCCGGGCTGGAATCGGCGGTCACGCAGTTCAGCGGCGCGCCCGCACAGCGCAAGGTCCGGGTCAGCGTCCTGCCGACCCTGGGAACACGCTGGCTGGTTCCCAGGCTGGCTGGCTTCCAGTCCTTGAACCCGGACATCGAAGTGGAGCTGCGCCAGTTCCGCTTCGATGAAGACTTCACGCGTGACGACGTCGACCTGTGGATCGCGCTCAAGCGGCCCGGCAAAAAGTGGCCGCGCGGAATCCAGGGGCGCTACCTGCTTGGCAAGGAGATCACACCGGCCTGCACACCCGCGCTGGCGCGCAACCTCCAGCAGCCGGCCGACCTGGCCACGCGCCCCCTGCTCCATCACATCAACTACCCGGACAACTGGGCCGTATGGATGGAAGGCGCGGGTGTGAAAAAACCCGTGCCCGCGCTGGGCCCCGGCTTTGACCTTGGCAACAACCTCATCGTCGCGGCCACTGCCGGCATGGGCGCCATCGTCATCCAGCCCTGCCTGATCGAGAGCGAGTTGCGCAGCGGCCAGCTGGTCCTGCCTTTCGATATCTGCGTTCCCACCGGCCGCGGCTACTACCTGTGCCAGCGTTCGGCCACCGCCAACACGAACCGCGCAGTGGACGTGTTTGCCGCATGGCTGCAACAGCAGGCTGTCGACACGGCCCGGGTCTAGCCCGGCAGCCGCGCCCGCTCAGGCGGCACCCGTCGGCCCCGGGCGCGAAGGCAGGCCCATGCCCGCGGGCAGCCCCTCGCGCAGCGCCTCCACAAAGCGGCGCAGCTTGGCCGGGTAAAAACTCGAATAGGGATAGATCAGGTAAACCGGCAGCGGCGCGGCGCACCACTGGGGCGCCAGGTGCAGCAGCCGGCCCTCCGCCACATCGTCGGCCACCAGCCAGGTCGAGGCGATGCTCGCGCCCAGGCCCAGCAGCGTGGCATTGCGCAGCGCGAACAGGCTGTCGGTGCCCAGGCGCGGCCGTATCGCGAAGCGGTAGTCTTCGTTGTCGCGGCCGGCGTGGCGCCGCGTCAGCGCCACCTCGTTGCGGTAAAAGGTCTGCAGCGCCAGCCAGGGCAGGGCCTGCAGCTCGGCCGGCTGCAGCGGCGGCGGCCGGCCCTGCAGCAGCGAAGGCGCCGCCACCACGATGCGCCGCACTTCCGCGATCTTCACGGCCACCAGCGAAGGGTCTTCCACCGCGCCTACATGCACCGCGCAATCTATGCCTTGGGCGATGAAGTCCGGCGTGCCGTCATGCAGCAGCCATTCCACCGTCACGCGCTCGTGGCGCCGCAAATAGTCGACCACAGGCCCCACCAGCTGCTGCTGGCCCAGCGCGTGCGGCACGACCACACGCAGCGTGCCCTCCGGCACTTCCTGGGTGCCGCGCAGGTCGGCTTCAAAGGCGTCCCAGTTGCCCAGCAACTCCTTGGCGCGACTGAAGCAGCGCTCGCCGTCCTCGGTCAGCTTCATCGCATGGGTCGAGCGCTGCAGCAGCTTGAGCCCCAGGGACCGCTCCAGCGCCTGCAGGCGCCGGCTCACCGTGGGCTGCGTCGCATTCATCTGCGCGGCGGCGGCCGACAGGCTGCCCGCTTCCACGATGCGCACAAAGGTCTGCATCAGTTCAATCCGGTCCGGCGCGGTTTTCATGGGTATCCGTATATGCGTTTGACGTATGACCATTGTGCCCAATAGCCGCCTTCACAGCGCAAAACCCGGCCCGCATACTCGCTTCCTGCTTCAAACCTGGACTCTTGCCATGACTTCCACTCTTTATACGCATGACCACGCCGCACCGGCGTTGCCGCTTTCCTTAATCCTCCTGCTCGCCACCGGCGCCGGCCTGGGCGCGGCTTCGCTCTATTACAGCCAGCCCATGCTGGCCCTGCTGCTCGCCGAATTCAAATCCACGCCCGCCGCCCTAGGCCTGGTGCCCACCTTGACCACGCTGGGTTACGCGCTGGGCATTGGGCTGCTCGCGCCGCTGGGCGACCGCTACGACCGCCGCCGCATCATCCTGGGCAAGGCCGCGGCGCTGGTGCTGGCCTTGCTGCTGGCCGCGACTGCGCCCTCGGTCGCGGTGCTCGCGCTGGCCAGCCTGGCGATAGGCCTGGCGGCCACGCTGGCGCAGGACATCGTGCCGGCCGCCGCCACGCTCGCCCCCGAAGCCCACCGCGGCAAAACCGTGGGCACCGTGATGACCGGCCTGCTGCTGGGCATCTTGCTGTCGCGCGTAGTGGCCGGTGTGGTGGCCGAGCAGCTCGGCTGGCGCAGCATGTTTGTAGCCGCGGCCCTGAGCATCGCGCTGCTGGGCATTGCCGTGTGGCGGCGCCTGCCGCGTTTTGAGCCCACCACGCAACTGCCCTACCTGGCGCTGCTGGGCTCGCTGGCCACGCTGTGGAAGCGCCACGGCGCGCTGCGCCGCGCCGCCCTGGCCCAGGGACTGATCAGCATAGGCTTTAGCGCCTTCTGGTCCACCCTGGCCATCATGCTGCACGCCGCACCCTTCAACCTGGGCAGCGGCGCGGCCGGCGCCTTCGGCCTGGCCGGCGCCGCCGGTGCGCTGGCAGCGCCGCTGGCCGGCCGCCTTGCCGACAGCAAGGGCCCGGAAGTCGTAACCCGGCTGGGCGCGGCGCTGGTGGCCGCCGCTTTTGTCGCCATGGCCGCTGTCCCCGACCAGCTGTGGCTGATCGCGCTGGGCGCCGTGGTGTTCGACCTGGGCGCGCAGGCCACGCTGATCGCGCACCAGACCATCATCTACAGCATAGAGCCCGCCGCGCGCAGCCGCCTCAATGCCGTGCTGTTTATCGGCATGTTCAGCGGCATGGCCAGCGGCGCCTGGCTGGGCAGTGTGGTGCTGGCGCGCGCCGGCTGGCAGGGCGTGTGCGTGATGGCCGCTGTGTCCGGCGTGGCCGCTTTGGCGGTGCGCATGTGGCCGGCGAAAAAATACGCGGCCTGCGCCGCCTGATCTTTGCCGCACGTCAAAAAAAAAGACCTCGCGAGAGGCCCTTTTTATCTGTGCACCGCAGCTCAGGCCGCCAGCGCTTCCCTGGGGAAATCCGTCGAAGCGGCCAGCGCCCCCCAGACCTTCAGTTCGCGGTCCACAAACGCATGCTTGTCCGCAATCGTCTGCAGCGTGTCGGTGCCCAGCGGCAGGCGCAGCGGCGGGGCGCTTGCGTCCACCAGCGCGAGCATGGCCTGCGCCAGCCGTAGCGGGTCGCCGGCCTGGTTGTGGTTGATGCGCGTGGCGGCCGCGCGCACCTGGCCGGCGCTGGCGGCATAGTCGTCCAGCATGCGCGGCGACACCGCCAGCGAGTTGCTGTCCAGGAAGTCGGTGCGGAAATAACCCGGCTCCACCACCGTCACATGGATGCCCAGCGGCGCAAGTTCGCCGTGCAGCGCTTCGCTCAGGCCCTCGACCGCGAACTTGGTCGAGCAGTACACGCCAAAGCCCGGGCCCGACTGGTAGCCGCCCAGCGAGGAGATGTTGATGACGTGGCCGCTGCGGCGCGCGCGCATGGCCGGCAGCACGGCGCGCGTCACATTGAGCAGGCCGAACACATTGGTGTCATACAGGCGCCGCACCTCGTCGGCCGTGGCTTCCTCCACCGCGCCCAGCAGGCCGTAGCCCGCGTTGTTGACCAGCACGTCGATGCGGCCGAAGCGCGCCAGCGCGGCTTGCACCGCGGCGGCGGCCTGGGCTTCGTCGGTCACGTCCAGCGGCAGCGCCAGCAGTGCGTCGCTGGCGGGAAAGCGCTTTTGCACCGAAGCCGCGTCGCGCGAGGTCGCCACCACCGCCTCGCCGCGTGCCAGCGCCGCTTCGGTGATACGCGCGCCTATGCCGCGCGCCGCGCCGGTGATCATCCAGACACGTTTGAAATCCGTCTTTGCATTCATGGTCAAGTCCTTCAAAAAATGTTGCTGAGGAGGGCAATGTAGGATTTCCATTAGGTGTTGAATAGCTGGCAGTCATTGGGTTCATAATCAAGTAAATCGTGACAATCGCCATCCACCCCCCGGGAGAAGCCGCATGGCTTTGAATGAACTGCGCGCCATCGCCACCTTCGTCAAGGCGGCCGAACTCGGCAGCCTGCGCCAGGCGGCCGCCGCCCAGGCCATCACGCCGCAGGCCGCCAGCCAGGCGCTGGTGCAGCTCGAGCGCCACCTGGGCGTGCGCCTGTTCCACCGCACCACGCGCAGCCTGAGCCTGACCGAAGAGGGCGAGCAGTTCCTGCAGGCCGCGCAGCCCGGGCTGTCCACCCTGCAGCGCGCCCTGCACGGCGCGCGCCGCGGCCGCGAGGAGATCGCCGGGCCGCTGCGCATCGCCGCGCCGCGCTCCATCATGCTGGAGGTGCTGTGGCCGGTGCTCGAGGAATACTGCCGCCGCCATCCGCAGGTCGAGCCCGACATCCAGATGGACGACCGCATAGGCAACTGGGTCGAGGACCGCGTCGACGTCGGTTTTCGCGCCGGCTCGCCGCCCGAGGGCGGCATCATCTCGCGGCGCATCCTGCCGCTGCAGCTCGTTGTCTGCGCCTCACCGGCCTACATCGCGCAACACGGCGCGCCCCAGACCATTGAAGACCTGGCCCACCACCGCTGCACCGGCTTTCACCACACGGGCACCGGCAAGACCATGCCCTGGGAGTTCAAGGCGGGTGAAGAAGTGGTGGCCCGCACCGTCGCGACCTCCTTCCTCAGCAACGACGTGGACCTCGAAGCCCGCGCCGTCGTCGCCGGCCAGGCCATAGGCCAGCTCATAGGCGTGACCGCCGCGCCGCTGGTGCGCGCCGGCAAGCTGGTGCCGCTGCTCACGCAACACGTCACCGAGCACCTGGGCCTGCATGTGTATTACGGCAGGCGCAACGCG
>NZ_AKIV01000091.1 GCF_000282655.1 Polaromonas sp. CF318 | reverse complement strand
GGTCTGCGGCGTTGCGGCGCTAACCCATAGCCGTGCTATGGGCGTCGCACCGCGCCTTGCATCCCATCCCGAGAAGGTACTTGCGCGGCCTCGTTTAGGTCGTGAACAGGTTCTAAAGTCAACTCTATCCAATCGGCAGCGAAGCGGGGAGTAACAAGATCGTCGTGAATCCCGCGAGCGGCGGCGCCAGCCAGCGCTGGGCCCTTGCCCGCCCCAGCGAGCGCACCCGCTGCTCGCCTTCCAGTTCGGCCAACGCGCGCTGCACGGTGCGCTGGCTGGCCCCCAGGGCCAGCGCCAGTGCCGAGGTGGACCAGGCCGCGCCGTCCGACAGCAGCGCCAGCAGCGAGGCCTGGTCGCCGTCCAGCGGCGGCGCCAGCACGGCCACGTCGCGCCCGCCCAGCGGTTTCAGGATAAACCCCCGCCCGGTCGCCTCAATCGCCGCGAGCGGCTTGACCAGCGCGCGCAGCCGGCCTATCTCGACCCGCAGGCGCGCCCTGTGCGTCTCATCAGGGTGCCGGGTGCGAAACACCCGCGCGATCAGGGCCTCGCGCTCCACGTCGCCGGGCCAGGCCCGGGCCAGCGCGCGGGCCAGCGCGAACAGCACGGGCCGGCGCGCCAGCGGCCGCCACTGCCCGCCGGCGCCTATCCCGTGCCGGCAGGCATCAACCACCAGCGCATCCGAGGCCAGCAGCGCCGACACCTCGTCCAGTCGCAGCGCCTGCTCACCACCCGACGTGAGCCGCCGGGCCGCGGGCCTGTCGAGCGCGGCCCTTGCCTCCGCCACCTCGGCCTGCAGCGCCGGCACCTGCGCACGCTCGGCCGCCGCCTGCGCGCGCGCCAGCGCCAGGCGCGCCTGGCCGACCCGCAGCGAGCGCAGCGCCAGCTCGGCCGCGGTCAATTCGGCCACCGCCCTCAGCGAAGGCCTGAGGCCCCGCGCATCGAGCCGCGCCAGCGCGGCCCTGGCCTCCTCGAGCCGGCCCAGCAACAAAAACCGGCGCGCCATGACCAGCCAGGCCTGCAGCGCATTGGCATGGTCGGCATGCGCATCCAGCGTGGCGGAAGCCGCCGCCAGCGCGCGCGGCGAGCCCGTAAAGTCGCGCATGGCCAGCGCCACCTCGGCCTCGGCCACCACGCAGCGGGCACGCGACAAGGCTTCATGCGCGCCGAAGCCGCGCGCCGCGCGCTTGAGCAGTTCACGCGCGCGCGGGTGCTCTCCCAGCTGGGCCATGGCAATGCCGCGCAAGGCCAGCGCCGGCGGGTCGTCGCGCAACGCCACCCGCTTGAGTGCGCCCAGCGCATCACCGGCGGCCAGCGCGCGCGAAGAGGCGGTGATCAGGGAATCCATGGGCGTAGGCTACACCGCCTTGCAAATACGACGGGTTTGAGCTTCTAGCTGCAGCCGCTTCCCGCCTGGGTCTTGCTGCGATCCACGACCACCACGCCTTTGTCCAGCAAGGGCTTGACCTTGGCCATGAAGAGCGCGAGATCCTGCGGCGTGTCACTCCCCGGCATGGACACTTCCAGAAGCCGGCCCTGGGGGAGTTGCCATTCCTCCACCTTGAACGCGCCGACGCTGACGCGTTTCATGCGGTTCCTGCACCCCATCGCCTTCGCGCGCATGGCTTCGGGAAAATCGAGCGTCTTCTTCGCTTCACGCTCGCAGGAAATCGAATAGGCCCGGCTGGGTTCCAGCGTCTGGAGTACCGAAATATCGGTCTCCCGCTTGACGCTGGTGTTTTTTCCAAGGGCGCAGGCGGTCTCCGTGTCAAAGCCGCTGCCGAAGGGCTGCGGGCTGCGGTATTTGAGCGTCAGCTCGACCTTGCCGTCGGACCGGACCCGCCTGCGGCCTATCGCCGGCGGGTCGGCGGCCACGGGCGGTGCCAGCACCATGAAGTACTCCACCTCATACGCCGTGACTTTGCGGCTACCCTCCAGGCCCATCACCGCCACGGCCTCCTCAGCGGAAACCGGCCCGCCGCTGCTCCAGCGCAGCGCGAATTCCGCGCCGCCGGCCCAGGAGAGCACGGGCATCAGCAGGCATGCCGTGCCGACAAGCGCCGCAACCAGCCCCGTGTCGGCCCAGGCTTTTCGGGCGAACAGGGACTTGAAGGATGAAAGGCCCGGTACGGGTGTGGCGTCTGGCAATTGCATGCTCCCCAAAAAAAAGTGGCTGGGTATAGTCGGTCGCTGCCTGCGGGCAGGCCTCATCATTCCACAGGCCCGCACATGCCGCCATATCGGCCTGACAAGCGTTAGGCCAGGACGGGCGATCCGCGCCGCGCATAGTGGCTGGGCGCCTGCCCCACATGGCGGCTGAAGGCGGTGCTGAAGGTGCTGGCCGAGCTGTAGCCCACGCGTTCGGCCACCTCGACCAGCGCGACCTCGCCGCGGCGCAGCAGGTCTTTCGCGATGGCCATGCGCCAGGCCAGCAGGTACTCCATGGGCGGTAAGCCTACAGCGCGCGAAAAGCGCTCAAAGAAGGCCGACCTCGACAGCGCCGCCTTCTTCGCGAGCTCCAGCACCGTCCAGGCGCGCGCGGGATCGCCGTGCATATGCCGCATCGCCGCGGCCAGCCGGGTGTCGGCCAGCGCGCGCAGCAGGCCCGGCGGCGCGCCTTCAAGGGGTGCGCCGCGCAGCGCTTCGATCAGCAGCACTTCGATGAACCGCCCCAGTACCAGTTCGCGGCCCGGGCGTTGCTCCAGGGATTCTTCCCTCACGAGCTGCACCAGCAGCGGCAGCCGCGCGATGCCGCGCACATGCAGCACGGCCGGCAGCAGCGAGACCATCAGGGCCGCATCGGGCGAATCAAAGGCGAAATAACCGCCCAGCATGCGCACGTCGGGCGGGCCTTCAGGGCTGCCATGGCGGATCTCTCCCTCGGGCGCGGGCCCTGTTTTGGGGGCTATCCACACGGGAGCCGCCGGCGCCACACCGGACATCGTGAACCCGGGCGTGGCCGGCATGAGCAAAAAATCGCCGGCCGACAGCGTGAGGGGCTGCTGCCCGTCAACGGCCAGGACACATTCGCCCTCCAGCATGGTGCAGAAGCTGGGCTGGCCGAAAGCGGAATAGCGCACGGCCCAGGCACCGGCGCCGCTAATCACCTTCGAGTACACGGCGCGCGGCCTCAGCAGCGCGATGACTTCCGCGAGTGGATCGACCATGACAGGACTCCAGCAAATGAAAAATGGACTATTCATTGTAGTAAGTCCTGATTCCGGGCGATATCGTTACGCACCTTCAACCCAAACCCCCAAAGGAACCCTCATGAAAACCATCCTGATCACCGGCTGCTCCTCCGGCTACGGCCTTGAAACCGCGCGCCACTTCCACGCCCAGGGCTGGAAGGTCATCGCCACGATGCGCACGCCGCAAGAGGACGTGCTGCCGCCCTCGGAGCGCCTGCGCGTGCTGGCACTGGACGTGACCCAGCCCGCCAGCATCGCCGCCGCTGTCGAGGCGGCCGGCCCCATCGACGTGCTGGTGAACAACGCCGGCCTGGGCTTGTTCGGCGCCTTCGAGGCGACGCCCATGGCCACCGTGCGCGAGATCTTCGAGACCAACACCTTCGGCATGATGGCCATGGCCCAGGCCGTGCTGCCGCAGTTCCGCGCCCGCAAGGCCGGCCTGGTGGTCAATGTGACCTCGACCGTGACGCTGGCGCCCATGCCGCTGGTGGCGGCCTACACCGCGAGCAAGACGGCAATCACCGGTTTTACCGAATCGCTCGCGCTGGAGCTGGCGCCTTTCAATGTCCAGGTGAAGCTGGTCGAGCCGGGTTACGGACCGGGCACGCGCTTCACGGCCAACGGGGCCGAGCGCATGCAGGGCCTGGTACCCGAGGCCTATGCGCCGTTCGCGCACAGCGTTTTTGCGTCGCTGGGAAATCTGAGCGCGGTGACCACCGCGACGGACGTGGCCGAAACGGTGTGGCGCGCCGTGACCGATGCGGGCGGAACGCTGCGCTACCCGGCGGGGGCTGATGCGATTGCGCTGTCTCAGCAGAAGTAAACGCCCCGCACATCATGAAGGCCTTAAACAAATTGAGCGCGCGCAAGGAGGCGGTGGAGTCCATGGCTACTGGCGGCGCCCCGGCTCACTCGCATGCAGAAACCGGGTGTACAGGTCACGCGGAGGTGCCACCGATGCGCTGCTGATGACCTCGCCCGCCGCGCCCCGGTGATAGCCGCCATGGGTGATGATGTGCAGCAAGATCTCCTCCCGGCGCATCCGGCCCGAATCCCCGTCGGTGAAAGTAAACCGGACCTCCTCCTGCAGCGCCGCCGGCGAAAGGCCGCTGGCATAGGCAAGATACCAGGCATCAAGCGCCTGGACTTCCGCCGCCAGGGCCTCCAGCGCGGGTGTCTCCTTGGTATTGGTGGCCGTATAGCCATGGGCACGGCCCTGCAGGTGCGCCTGGAAAATCCGATCCGCCACATAGACATGGTTCAGGATGCGGATCGCCTTGTGCGCCTGGGCGGGATAGGCCGCCGCATCGACACTTGCCAGCGCCGCAAACAGCTCCTTGTTGGCCCAGGCCTTGTAGGCGAACAGGGACTTGAGGGATGAAAGGCCTGGTGAAAGGGTTGTGTTTGGCATTCGTGTTCCAAAGAAGTGTGGGATCTCGCTGCACCTTGGCGGTTCAGGGGTGGAAATTGAATACGGGACTTGAAGACGGGACTTCGCATCATGATTCTCTTCATCTGCGTAAATCTGCGAAATCTGCGGATGACTTTTCTCCACAGATTTCGCAGATTTGCGCAGATTGAAAACAAGACATTCTGTACCCGGCCTGTTGCCCAGTCTGGTTCGCCCTCCGCGGAAAACCTGGTTCACCCCGGCAATTTTCCCCTTGCCGTACATACCTTGTTACATATAAATCGGCTACGCTTGCCCTTCCCAAGGAGGAGGAAACGTGAGCCCAACAATGAAAAAAGCCGCCCTGGCACTGATCGCGGCGGTCTCGCTGCATGCCCATGCCCTGCAGGTCACCAGTCTCTCGCCCCAGGGCGAGGTCGCGCGTGTCCGGCAGATCGTCGCCAAGTTCGATGAAGGCGCCGTCAATTTCGGCGACCCCAAGGCGCCCGCCCCGCTGTCGCTGAGCTGCAGTGACGCCCAAGCCACCAAGGGTTCGGGCCGCTGGATCAACGAGCGCGAATGGGCGTTTGAATTCGAGAACGACCTGCCGCCCGGCGTGAGCTGCACGGTGAACCTGGTCGGCACCTTCAAGTCGCCCAAGGGCCAGCCGGTGGCCGGCCCCTCTTCCTACAAGTTCAACACCGGCGGCCCGTTCATCCAGAACCTGCGCCCCGGCACCTACCAGCGCATCGACGAAGAGCAGTACTTCCTGCTGCAGCTCAACGGCCCGGCCACCCTGCAAAGCGTTCGCGAGAACGTCTGGTGCGCCGTCGAAGGCCTGGGCGAACGCGTGCCCGTCAAGCTGATCGAAGGCAAGGAGCGCGAGGAGCTGCTCAAATCCCAAGGCCTGGACAAGGCCGCGGCCGGCGAGCCGCTGCGCTTCGTCACCCTGGCCTGCAACCGGCGCCTGAGCTCGGCCACCAAGCTGCAGCTGGTCTACGGCAAGGGCGTGAGCACGCCCAGCGGCGTGCCCAATTCGGTCGAAAAACGCTACAACTTCCAGGTGCGCGAGCCCTTCTCGGCTTCCTTCAGCTGCGAACGCGAGAACGCCCAGTCGGCCTGCCTGCCCATGCGGCCCATGAGCCTGTCCTTTAACGCACCGGTGCCGCGCAAGCTGGCCGAGGGGATACGCCTGAAGGGCGACAAGGACACGCTCAAGCCCTTTTTCGACGAAGGCAACAGCGACGGCGACAACGTGGTCACCAACATCACCTTCAAGCCGCTGTTCCCGGAGCAGGCCCAGTTCTCGCTGGAACTGCCCCGGGACTTCAAGGACGCCTCGGGCCGCACGCTGCGCAATGCCGACAGCTTTCCGCTGAAGGTGGCCACGGGCGCGATGCCGCCGCTGGCGAAATTCGCCGCCTCGCCCTTCGGCATCGTCGAGCGTTTTGCCGAACCCAATACCAAGCCAGGCGACCCGGCCCTGCTGCCGGTGACACTGCGCAATGTGGAAGCGGCCCTGCAGGTCAAAGGTCTCGCCCCGGGCGCCGGCAAGGTCAGCGACCTGCAGCCGCGCACCGACGCCGACATCATTGCCTGGTTCCGCAAGGTGCAGCGCTATGACGAGTACGAGGTCTCGCGCAAGGCGGCCGCCGCCGACGTCAGGGGCCCGCTGCCCAAGCCGCTGGAAGCGCGCGGCAAGGACTATGTGCAGTCGCGCATGCTGTCCTTGCTGGGCGGCCAGGCCGGCGTGAAGACCCTGGACCTGCCCAAGCCCGTGGGCAACGACCCGCGCCCCTTTGAAGTCGTCGGCATTCCGCTGGCGCCGGGTTTCCACGTGGTCGAAATCGCCTCGCAAAAACTCGGCGGCTCGCTGCTGGACGAGCGCCACGGTGCAAGCCGGACCATGTATGTGCGCACCTCGGCCCTGGTAACCAACCTGGGCGTGCATTTCAAGCTGGGCCGCGAGAACTCGCTGGCCTGGGTCACCACGCTCGACAAGGGCACGCCGGTGGCGGGCGCCACGGTGCGGGTTTCGGGCTGCAACGGCACCGAGATTGCCAAGGCGGTCACCAACGCCCAGGGCATCGCGAATTTCAGCGAGCTGTCGTCCGAACCGCCGCGCTGCTCGGGCAGCAACAACGACGATTACCGCAACGCCTATTTCGTCAGCGCGCGCAGCACGGTGTCCGGCGTTGAAGACCTGGCTTTTACCTGGAGCGACTGGCACAAGGGCATAGAACCCTGGCGCTTTAACGTGCCGACCAGCCGCGATCCTATGCCCGATGAGCGGGCCCACACAATATTCGACCGCACCTTGCTGCGGGCCGGCGAGACCGTGTCCATGAAGCATGTGCTGCGCACCGAAACCAGCAAGGGCTTCGGCCTGCCCGAGGGCACGCCGGCCACCCTGGTCGTCACCCATGTGGGCAGCGGCCAGCAATACACCCAGCCCATCAGCTGGCGCAAGACGGCCACCGGCGGCCTGAGCGCCGAGAACACCTTCGCGATCCCGCCGGCCGCCAAGCTGGGTATTTACGAAGTCCAGCTCAAGGCCCCGAACGACAGCGGCAAGGGCCGCGGCAACCGGGCCCGCAGCTTCAGCAGCGGCCAGTTCCGTGTCGAGGAGTTCCGCCTGCCGGTACTCGAGGGGCGCATCAACCCTTCCGACAAGAAGGCGCTCATCAATGTGAAGTCCGTGCCCACCGACGTGCAGATCAACTATGTGTCTGGCGGCGGCGCCGTCAACCTGCCGGTGCGCGTGTCGGCGCTGGTTCGCGCCAAGAGTTTGAGCTACAGCGACTATGAGGAATTCAACTTCATGCCGCCGCGCAACAACCGCGACAGCGGCGGCAACCAGGACAACGAGGAACGCACGGCCTCGCAGGACCAGCGCGTGATCGCCGACAAGCTGCCGCTGACGCTGGACCGCAACGGCGCGGGCAAGCTCACCATCAACGACATCCCCGCGCACAGGCAGCCGCAGGAGCTGCTGATGGAAGCCAGCTACGCCGACCCCAACGGCGAGGTGCAGACGATACGCAGCGTCTCCACCGTCTGGCCGGCCGCCGTGGTGGCCGGCATCAAGACCGAGGGCTGGGTTTCATCCAGCCAGAAAATCAGGTTCCAGGCGCTGGCGCTGGACCTCACGGGCAAGCCCGCGGCCGACGTGTCGCTGGAGGTCAAGGCCGTGGCGCGCATCACCACCACCAGCCGCAAGCGCATGGTGGGCGGCTTCTACACCTACGACAACAAGACCGAGACCAAGGACCTGGGGAAAGTCTGCAGCGGCAAGAGCGACTCGCGCGGCCTGCTGCTGTGCGACACCAAGCTCGGCGAGCCCGGCGAGGTCGAACTCATCGTGACGGCCAAGGACAAGGACGGCAACAGCATCCAGGCGGCCAGCAATGTCTACGTCACGCGCCAGGGCGAGCTCTGGTTCGGCGGCGAAGACCACGACCGCATGGACGTGCTGCCCGAAAAGAAGAGCTACCAGCCCGGCGAGACCGCCAAGTTCCAGGTGCGCATGCCTTTCCGCTTCGCCACGGCCCTGGTCGCGATTGAACGCGAAGGCGTGATCGAAACCCAGGTGGTGCAGCTCAATGGCCAGGACCCGACCGTCAACCTGCAGATCAAGGACGGCTGGGGCCCGAACGTCTATGTCAGCGTGCTGGCCCTGCGCGGGCGGCTGCGCGAAGTGCCCTGGTACAGCTTCTTCACCTGGGGCTACAAGGCGCCGCGCGAGTGGTGGACCTCCTTCTGGTACGAGGGCCGCGAATACGTCGCGCCCACCGCGCTGGTCGACCTGAGCAAGCCGGCCTTCCGCCTGGGCGTGGCCGAGATTCGCGTGGGCACCAAGGCCCACCAGCTCGACGTGAGCGTGAAGGCCGACAAGGAAAGCTACGCGGTGCGCGGCCAGGCCAGGGTCACCATCACGGCCAAGCTGCCCAACGGCCAGCCGGCCGCCAATGCCGAAGTGGCGCTGGCCGCGGTGGACCAGGCGCTGCTGGAGCTGATGCCCAATGACAGCTGGGACTTGCTGGGCGCCATGCTGCAGCGCCGCTCCTGGGGCGTGGAGACCTCGACCGCGCAGATGGAAATCATTGGCCGCAGGCACTACGGGCGCAAGGCCGTGGCGGCCGGCGGCGGCGGCGGGCGCAGCAACACGCGTGAATTGCTGGAAACCCTGCTGCTGTGGAACCCCAGCGTAGTGCTGGACGCCAAGGGCCAGGCCGTGGTGACGGTGCCGCTCAATGACGCGCTGACCACCTTCAAGATCGTCGCCGTGGCCGACGCCGGCACCGGCCTCTTCGGCACCGGGCAGACGTCCATACGCGCCACGCAGGATCTGCAGATCATCAGCGGCCTGCCGCCGCTGGTGCGCGAGGACGACCAGTTCCGCGCGCAGCTGACCCTGCGCAACACCACCAAGGCCGCGATGAAGGTCGAAGTGAGCCCGCGCGCCACCCTGCTCGATTTGAAACCGCAGACCGTGGACATCCCCGCCGGCGAGGCGCGCGAAGTGGCCTGGATGGTCACCGCGCCCGCGCAGCTCGCGCTCACTCGGGCCGAAGCCATCCTGTGGGAGATTGAGGCCAAAGACACGATCAGCGGCGCGCGCGACGGCCTCAAGGCGCGCCAGCGCATCATCCCGGCCGTGCCGCTGACGGTGCAGCAGGCCACGCTGGTGCAGGTGGACGGCAGCTTCACGCTGGACGTGAACCCGCCGGCCGACGCCCTGCCCGGCCGCGGCGGCCTGAAGATGTCGCTGCAGCCCAAGCTGGCCGAAGGCATGGACGGCGTGCGCGACTATTTCGCGACGTACCCCTTCATCTGCCTGGAGCAGAAAACCAGCAAGGCCGTGGGCCTGCGCGACGGCAAGCTCTGGCAGACCGTGCTGGCGCAGCTGCCCACCTACCTCGACAGCGACGGCCTGGCCAACTACTTCCCGCCGCGCGACGGCGAAGCCAGTCGCGGCAGCGATGCGCTGACGGCCTACCTGCTGGCCGCCACGCATGAGGCATCCGGCCTCAACCCGGCCTTTGCCCTGCCCGACGAGGCCAGGGCCCCGATGGAGCGCGGCCTGATCGCGTTTGTGGAAGGCCGTATCCAGCGCGAGTTCTGGAGCCCGCGCAAGGACCTGGACGTGCGCAAGCTGGCCGCGCTGGAAGCGCTGTCGCGCTACGGCAAGGCCCAGGGCCGCATGCTGGGCAGCATCACCGTCTCGCCCAACCAGTGGCCCACGCATGCGGTGATCGACTGGCTCAACATCCTCAAGCGCGTGGCCGACGCGCCGCAGCGCGAGCAGCGCATCGCCGAGGCCAACCAGGTGCTGCGCTCGCGCCTGTCCTTCCAGGGCACCAAGCTGATCTTCAGCACCGAAAAAGACGACTACTGGTGGTGGCTGATGACCAACGGCGACGTCAACACCGCGCGCCTGATGCTGGCCGTGATGGACGACCCGGCCTGGAAGGACGACATGGGTCGCCTGGCCAACGGCTTTATCGCGCGCCAGCAAAAAGGCGCCTGGCACACCACCACGGCCAACCTCTGGGGCGGCCTGGCCCTCGACAAGTTCTCGGCCAAATTTGAAGCCACGCCCGTGGCCGGGGTGACCAAGGCCACGCTGGCAGCCGCC
>NZ_AKIV01000090.1 GCF_000282655.1 Polaromonas sp. CF318 | reverse complement strand
GCAGCGCCCCCTCGGGGGGCAGCGCATTACACGAAGTCGAAGACGCAGTGAAAAGCGTGGGGGCCTTTATTCTCTGTGATACGGATGATTGATCGTGATGCTCCAGGCCCTGTAGAGCTGCTCTATCAGCAGCACACGCACCATGGCATGGGGCAGGGTCAGGTCCGAGAGGCGCAGCCGCTCGTGCGCGGCCTGCTTGAAGCCCGCGTCCAGCCCGTCGGGCCCGCCTATCACGATGGCGACGTCGTCGCCCGACAGCTGCCAGGCCTTGAGCCTTTCGGCCAGGGCCACGGTGGTGACGGCCGTGCCGCGTTCATCGAGCGCCACGACACGGGTGCCGCGCGCGATGCTGGCCTCTATACGGCCGCGCTCGGCGGACAGCAGGTTGTCCAGGGTTTTGGAAGCGCGCGGCTCGGTCTTGACGGCCTTGAGCTCGACCTTGATTTCCGGCGGAAAGCGTTTGGCGTAGTCCTCATAGGCCGTCTGCGCCCAGTCGGGCACCTTCTGGCCGACGGCTACGATCGTCAGCCTCATTTGCTCCGGGGAGCGGTTTTCCTGGCGGCGGGTTTTTTGGCCGCGGTCTTGCCGGCTGTTTTAGCCGCCGTCTTGCGCGCGGCGACCTTTTTGGGTGCCGGCACCTTGATGATGGGCGTCTTCACCGCGGGCTTGGCGGCCGATTTGCCGGGCGCGGCCTTGGCGCCGGCGCGGGCCGGTTTGGCGGCGGGTTCGGCCGCCGTCGCGGTCGCGTTGCGCTTGGCGGTCCAGTCGTTGCTCTTTCCGACCCGGCCCACATAGCTGGAGTCAGCGGTTTTGGCGGGCGCCTTGGCCGGTGCTTTTGCTGCCGATTTGGCCGCGGTCTTTGCGCCCGGCCTGGCAGCCGTTTTCGCGCCGGCGCGGCTGGCCTTGGGCTTGGCCTCGGGCTCGGCTTCGGCCCTGGAGGCCTTCACCAGCGGCGCGGGCGCGCCCAGCTTGAGCTTGATGGGCTTGTCGCCCCAGATCTCTTCAAGGTGGTAGTACTGGCGTATGGCCGGCTGCATGATGTGCGCCACAGCGGCGCCGCAGTCGACGATGATCCATTCACCGTTGTCTTCGCCCTCGATGCGCGGCTTGGCGAAGCCGGCATCACGCACCGCATCGCGCACGCTGGCGGCCAGCGCCTTGGTCTGGCGGTTGGAGCTGCCCGTCGCCACGATCACACGCTCGAACAGCGAGGTGATGTGCTCGGTGTCGAAGACCTGGATGTCCTGCGCCTTGACGTCCTCCAGGCCATCGATGATGGCGCGCTGCAATTTCTGCACATCCTTTTTGTCGGCGGCGGCGGAGGTTTTGGCGGTGGTGGAGGTCATGCAGTGATGTGCTTCGATAAGGTAAGGAATTAATGGGAACGGTACAGCTGGTGCAGTGAAATATAACGTGCAACGGCTTCAGGGACCAAGCGGGTAATTTCCCCGGCCGTCGCCGCGCCCGAGGCCGTCAACTGGCGGATCTGGGTGGCGCTTACAGGCATCAGGGGGAGATCGAGCAGCGTAAAACGGCTGCTACGGCCTTCATAGGCCTCAAACTGAGGCTGGGCCGGCATGGATTGTGCGCGACCAGCTATACAAATTATAGCAATATCCAGGATGTCCTGCCAGCGGTGCCATTGCCGGAAGGCGGCGAACTGGTCGGCCCCTATAAACAGGTAGATCCGGGCACCCGGGTTCTCGGCCTGCAGCGCCAACAAGGTGTCGATGGTGAAGGTCGGCCCGGGGCGCTGCACCTCGCGTTCGTCCACCTGGACATGGGGGATGGACGCAAACGCCAGCCTGGCCATGGCCAGCCGGTGTGCCGGCGCGCTCAGGGCCTGCGACTTGTGCCAGGCATGGCCAGTGGGCACCACATACAGCGTGTCCAGGCCGAACTGCGCGATCGCCGCCCCGGCCAGGGCCACATGGGCATTGTGCGGCGGGTCGAAAGCGCCGCCGAAAACGCCTATGCGCCTGCCCGGCGGGAGCGGCTGCGTGCTCAAACCCAGTCCCGCCTCGGCAAAAACTCGGTGTAAAGCCGTTCTTCGGGGCTGCCGGCCTCGACGCCGCGCTGGTAGGACCAACTCGCCAGCGGCGGCATGGACATCAGGATGGACTCGGTGCGCCCGCCCGACTGCAGGCCGAAGTGGGTGCCGCGGTCCCAGACCAGGTTGAATTCCACATAGCGGCCGCGCCGGTAGAGCTGGAATTCGCGTTCCCGCTCGCCGTAAGGCGTGTCCTTGCGCCGCTCCACGATGGGCAGGTAGGCCGACAAAAAGGCATCGGCCACGCCCTGCATCAGGGCAAAGCTGCGGTCCGGGCCCAATTCCTGGAAATCGTCAAAAAACACGCCGCCTATGCCGCGCTGCTCCTGCCGGTGCTTGAGGTAGAAATACTCGTCGCACCACTGCTTGAAGCGCGGGTATTTGTCCTCGCCGAAAGGCGCCAGCGCGTCCTTGCAGGCCTGGTGGAAATGCACCGCGTCTTCTTCAAAGCCGTAGTACGGCGTCAGGTCCATGCCGCCGCCGAACCAGCAGACCGGCGCATCGGGGCTGGAAGCCGGCGCCGCGGCCAGCATGCGCACATTCATGTGCACCGTCGGCACGTAAGGGTTGCGCGGGTGGAACACCAGCGAAACCCCCAGGGCCTCAAAGGGCGCGCCGGCCAGCTCGGGCCTGTGCTGCGTCGCCGAGGGCGGCAGCTTGGGCCCGCGCACATGCGAGAAGCCGCAGCCGGCGCGCTCGAACACCGCGCCCTGCTCCAGGATCATGGTCAGGCCGTTGCCCTGCAGCGGCTCACCCGGCTCCTTCTGCCAGCGGTCGGCCACAAAGGCCTGGCCGTCGATGGCGGAAATGGCGCCGGTGATACGCTGCTGCAGCGCCAGCAGAAAGTCTCTAACGCTTGAAATATCGGTCATGCTGAGGTGTTTCCCGGGGAGCGGAAGCCGCACAGCGGCCCCCGTGCGGTGTCAGGGCTTGAGCGCGCGCCAGCCTATGTCCTTGCGGTACTGCGCGCCGTCAAAGCGTATGCCCTGGGCGACTTCATAGGCGCGCTGCTGCGCGGCCTTCACCGTGCTGCCCAGCGCCGTCACGCAGAGCACGCGGCCGCCCGCGGTCAGCGTCGCGTCGCCCTCCTTGCGGGTGCCCGCATGGAACACCATGGCGTCTTCGGGCGCGTCGGCGGGCTTGACCAGGCCGTGGATGGCATCGCCCTTGCGCGGGTTTAGCGGATAGCCGTGCGCGGCCATCACCACGCCCAGGGCGGGCCGGCGGTCCCAGTCGAGCTCGATCTGGTCCAGCGCGCCCGAAGTCGCGGCCATCATCACGTCATAAAGGTCGGTCTTGAGCCGCATCATGATGGGCTGGGTTTCCGGGTCGCCCATGCGGCAGTTGAACTCCAGCGTCTTGGGCTTGCCTTCGGCGTCGATCATCAGGCCGGCGTACAGGAAGCCGGTGAAGGGAATGCCGTCCTTTTCCATGCCCTTGATGGTCGGCAGGATGATCTCGCGCATGGCGCGGGCATGCACCTCGGGCGTGACCACCGGAGCGGGCGAGTACGCACCCATGCCGCCGGTGTTGGGGCCTTCGTCGCCGTCCAGCAGGCGCTTGTGGTCCTGGCTGGTGGCCATGGCCGCCACGTTCTTGCCGTCGCACATCACGATGAAGCTGGCTTCCTCGCCCTGTAAAAACTCCTCAATGACCACGCGCGCGCCGCCCTCGTTGTGCGTCACGCCCAGCGGGTTGAAGTCCGGGTTGGGCGCCAGCATGAACTCGATGGCCTCGTGCGCCTCCTGCAGCGTCATCGCCACCACCACGCCCTTGCCGGCGGCCAGGCCGTCGGCCTTGACGACGATGGGCGCGCCCTTTTCGTCCACATAGGCGTGGGCCGCGGCCGCGTCGCTAAAGGTTTCGTATTCGGCCGTGGGAATGCCATGGCGCTTCATGAAGGCCTTGGAAAAAGCCTTGGAGCTTTCCAGCTGCGCGGCCGCCTTGGTCGGGCCGAAGACCCGCAGGCCGTGCGCCCGGAATTCATCGACCACGCCGGCGGCCAGCGGCTGCTCGGGGCCGACCACGGTCAGCGCGATTTTTTCGGCCGCCGCCCATTCGCGCAACGCCTTCACGTCGGTGATCGCGATGTTTTCCAGCCGGGCGTCAAGCGCGGTGCCGCCGTTGCCGGGCGCGACGTAGACCGCCTGGACTTTCGGGGACTGCGCCAGTTTCCAGGCCAGCGCGTGCTCACGGCCGCCGCCGCCAATAACAAGAACTTTCACGGGAGGTTCAATCTAAAAAACAGCAAATAGCTGAGGTACACAACAAGAATAAATACGATGCCGAAAATGACCTTGGCGGCCATCCTGGCACGGCGCTGGATGTCCAGCGCCTGGTCGTTGACTTTGCCGGCTTTCACGATGTTGGCGCGGGTTTCGTCGACCAGCGACTTTTGCATTTCCAGCGACTCCTTTTGCAGCGCGATCGCCTCGGCGCGCAGGCGGTTGCCCTCCTGCAGCAGGGTTTCGATGCGGGCCAGCCGTTCGGAATCGTCCATCATCTCACTCCCGGCCTTCAGCTTTCAAGGACCGCGTTGTGGAAAACGTCCTGGGTGTCGTCCAGGTCTTCCAGCACGTCCAGCAGTTTTTGCATTTTGCGCGCGTCCTCGCCGCTGAGCTCTATGCTGTTGTCGGCGCGCATGGTGACCTCGGCGATCTCCGGCTTGAGGCCGGCAGCCTCCAGCGCGTTGCGCACGGTTTCAAAGCCGGTGTAAGGCGTCAGCACCTCGATGGCGCCGTCCTCGTGCGTGATCACGTCGTCGGCGCCGGACTCCAGCGCCACTTCCATGATCTTGTCCTCGCTGGCGCCGGGCGCAAAAATAATCTGGCCGCAGTGCTTGAACTGGAAGGCCACCGAGCCCTCGGTGCCCATGTTGCCGCCGTGCTTGGAAAACGCGTGGCGCACTTCGGCCACGGTGCGCACCTTGTTGTCGGTCATGCAGTCGACGATGATGGCCGCGCCGCCTATGCCGTAGCCCTCGTAACGCACCTCTTCGTAATGCACGCCTTCCAGGCTGCCGGTGGCCTTGGCGATGCCGTATTTGACGTTTTCATTGGGCATGTTGGCCGCTTTGGCCTTGTCCACCGCCAGGCGCAGCCGCGGGTTGGTGCCCAGGTCGCCGCCGCCCATGCGGGCCGCGACCATGATTTCGCGCATCACGCGCGTCCAGATTCGCTGGCGTTTTTCGTCCTGTCGGCCCTTACGGTGTTGAATATTCGCCCATTTACTATGACCAGCCACGACAGAAACCCTTATTTGATGGATTAATTGATTTAATCTACAAACCGCATTTTACTTTTTCACCCACCGCACACCCCCATGGCCGAAACCACCGCCCTCCCCCTGCTCATCGCCCGCAATGCCGACACCCAGTGCGAACTGCTGCCCGGCCTGGCGAACCGCCACGGACTGATCACCGGCGCCACCGGCACCGGCAAGACCGTCACGCTGCAGACCCTGGCCGAGAATTTCTCCAAAATCGGCGTGCCGGTCTTCATGGCCGACGTCAAGGGCGACCTGACCGGCGTCAGCCAGGCCGGCACGGTAGGCGCCAAACTGGGCGCCGTCCTCAAGGAGCGCGGCATAGACATCCCCGAATCGCTGGCCTGCCCGGCCACGCTGTGGGACGTCTTCGGCGAACAGGGCCACCCGGTGCGCGCCACCGTCTCCGACATGGGGCCGTTGCTGCTGGGCCGCATGCTCAACCTCAATGAAACCCAGGCCGGCGTGCTCAACCTGGTGTTCAAGATCGCCGACGACAACGGCATGCTGCTGCTGGACCTCAAAGACCTGCGCGCCATGCTGCAGTACGTGGGCGACAACGCCGGCGACTTCACCACCCAGTACGGCAACGTCAGCGCTGCCAGCGTGGGCGCCATCCAGCGCGGCTTGCTGCAGGTTGAAAGCCAGGGCGGCGACAAATTCTTCGGCGAGCCCATGCTCAACATCAGCGACTTCATGCAGACGGTGGACGGCAAGGGGGTGATCAACATCCTGGCCGCCGACAAGCTCATGAACTCGCCACGCCTGTACGCCACCTTTTTGCTGTGGATGCTGTCCGAGCTGTTCGAGCAGTTGCCCGAAATCGGCGACCCGGAAAAACCCAAGCTGGTGTTTTTCTTCGACGAGGCGCACCTGCTCTTCAACGAAGCGCCCAAGGCGCTGGTCGAGCGCATCGAACTGGTGGTGCGCCTGGTGCGATCCAAGGGCGTGGGCGTGTATTTCGTGACGCAGAACCCGCTCGATATTCCCGACTCGGTGCTGGCCCAGCTGGGCAACCGCGTGCAGCACGCGCTGCGCGCCTTCACGCCGCGCGACCAGAAGGCCGTCAAGGCCACGGCGCAGACGATGCGGCAAAAGCCCGGCCTGGACATCGAAACCGCCATCACCGAGCTGGCCGTGGGCGAGGCACTGGTCAGCCTGCTCGATGCCAAGGGCCGGCCCGGCGTCACTGAACGCGCCTATGTGCTGCCGCCCGGCAGCCAGATCGGCCCCATCACGCCGCAGCAACGCCAGGCCTTGATCCAGGGCTCGCTGGTGGCCGGCGTCTATGAAAAAGCCGTGGACCGCGAATCGGCCTACGAAAAAATCAAGGGCCGCGCCGAGGTGGCGGCCAGCGAAGCGGCCAAAGCGCCCCAGGGCGGTGCAGCCGGCACAAGCGACTCCGGCGGCATCCTGGGCGGACTCAACGACGTGCTGTTCGGCACCACCGGCCCGCGCGGCGGCAAGCACGACGGCCTGGCGCAAAGCATGGCCAAGTCCGCCGTGCGCACCATGGGCTCGGCCGTGGGCCGCGAGATCATTCGCGGCGTGCTGGGCAGCATCTTCGGAGGCAAGAAACGCTGACACCGGGCGCGGCCCACAGGGCGCGCCGCCTGTCGCGAATTAACGACCTCCGGCAGGCAGCGGGCTTGTCAAGCCCGGCACGCATGGCTACATTGGTTTTTTTGAAGGATACGCAATGCCTGCTGAAGTTGCCGCCCCGTCTTCCGGCGCACCTGGTTCTTCCCCGGGAGCTGCGCCCGCCGCCTCCAACACATCGACCTCCCACATCCGGCTGACCTCGCACGCCGGCGGTTCCGGCGCGATACCCATCCACTGGGGTGCAGCCACCCCGGCCGAACGCGGCCCGGTGGTCGGCACCACCACCAAGCGCAGCCACCGCAACGTCATCGGCACGCACAGCGGCTCCTACAGCGTCTACCGCGCGCTCGCCGTCGCCTCGGGCGCACTGTCGGCCAAACACAAGGCCGACCTCACCAACACCTCGCCCACCGACGTCATAGGCCCCTACCCGCAGTGGAGCGAATCCGGCCGCATCGCCGCCATGGACCCCTGGGGCGCCACCGTGGCCGACGTCTTCGCGGCCGAGCTGGCCGCGGGCTACGACATACGCCCCACCATCGCGGTGACGCAGGCCCACGTGATCCTGCCCGAGGTCATCGAGGCCCTGCAGTCCGGGCGCCTCAAGGCCGACGGCAAATACCTCACGGCCGGCGGCGCGGCCGTGGTCACCAAGGTTGCGGTCGAGCCGGTCTGGTACCTGCCCGAGGTCGCCCGGCGCTTCGGCTGCAGCGAGACCGATCTGCGCCGCGTGCTCTTCGAGGAAACCGGCGGCATGTACCCCGAACTCGTCACGCGCAGCGACCTGGAGGTGTTCCTGCCGCCTATCGGTGGCCTCACCGCCTACATATTCGGCAAGCCGCGCGACCTGGCCAA
This sequence comes from Polaromonas sp. CF318, assembly GCF_000282655.1. Taxonomy (GTDB): domain Bacteria; phylum Pseudomonadota; class Gammaproteobacteria; order Burkholderiales; family Burkholderiaceae_C; genus Polaromonas. The sequence goes on along the minus strand of NZ_AKIV01000090.1, from coordinate 19,753 downwards.
TCCCGAGATCGAACTCACCGCCCGCGTGCACGACGAATGCAACGGCTCGGACGTTTTCGGCTCCGACATCTGCACCTGCCGCCCCTACCTCACGCACGCCATCGAGGAATGCATACAGGGCGCGCAGCGCGGCGGCGTGGGCCTGGTGGCCTATTTCCGCAAGGAAGGCCGGGCGCTGGGCGAAGTCACCAAATTCCTGGTCTACAACGCGCGCAAGCGCCAGGTCGGCGGCGACACCGCCGACCAGTACTTCGCCCGCACCGAATGTGTGGCCGGCGTGCAGGACATGCGCTTCCAGGAGTTGATGCCCGACGTGCTGAGTTGGCTGGGCATACGCAAAATCCACCGGCTGGTCTCCATGAGCAACATGAAATACGACGCCATCACGCGCGCCGGCATCGAGGTTGTCGAGCGCGTCAACATCCCCGAAGGCCTGATCCCGGCCGACGCCCAGGTCGAGATGGACGCCAAGATGGCCGCCGGCTACTTCACGCCCGGCGCCGTGCCCGATGCCGAGGAACTCAAAAAAGCCAAGGGCCGGGGGCTGGATGCCTGAAGCCAACACGCCACCGGCCAACGCCACCTACACCATCGCCGGCAACCTGCGCGGCATAGGCGCCGCCGCCGAGCTGCGCTCCACCGCCACCATACGCACGCGCGCACGCGCCCTGCTTGAACGCGCGCGCCGCGGCGAATCGGCCTGGTTCAGCGTCAACGACGGCGCCATGGCCACCGCCGCCAGCCTGGTCGCCGAAATCACGCGCGCCCGCTACCCCAACCTGGAGATTCCCTACCACTCGCGCTGGCGCCACTTCGAGGCCGGTGGCATCAAACGCCCCGCGATGCTCAATGAGGCCCTGGCCTCCGCAACGCCGGCCGGCCGCGCGCGCGCGCAGATCGACCTGGCCCTGGTCAGCGTGCTGCTGGACGCCGGCGCCGGCCCGCAGTGGCGCTACCTTGAAGCCCCTGAGGGCGAGCGGCCCGGCTGCGAATACAGCCGTTCCGAAGGCCTGGGCGTGGCCAGCTTCCATGCCTTTATGGCCGGCATGTTCTCCAGCGACCCGCAGTACCCGCTGCAGGCCGATGCCGCCGGCCTCAAGGCCGTCACGGCCGAACAGCTGGCCGCCGCCTTCCAGGTCAGCGAGGGCAACCCGCTGGTAGGCCTGGAAGGCCGCGCGGCGCTGCTGCGCCGCCTGGGCCAGGCCCTGCAGGACCAGCCCGCACTCTTCGGCCCGCGCGGCCGCCCCGGGCATTTGTTTGAAGTGCTGGTACTGCCCGGCAAAAACACCGTCGAGGCGCATGAGCTGCTGTCCATACTGCTGACCGGCCTGTCGTCCATCTGGCCGGCGCAAAACATGCTGGGCAACATCCCGCTGGGCGACTGCTGGCGCCACCCTGCGGCCGGCGAGGCCGACAGCGGGCCCAGCCAGGGCTGGATGCCTTTCCACAAACTCTCGCAGTGGCTCACCTATTCGCTGCTCGAACCCTTTGAATGGGCCGGCGTGCAGGTCAACGGGCTGGACGCCCTGACCGGCCTGCCCGAGTACCGCAACGGCGGCCTGTTCCTGGACGCCGGCGTGCTGCTGTTCAAGGACCCGGCCCAGGCCCAGCGCCTGCACCAGGCCGGTGACGAACTCATTGTGGAATGGCGCGCGCTGACCGTGGCCCTGCTGGACGAACTCGCGCCCATGGTGCGCGAGCAGTTAGGATTGACGGCCGAACAGATGCCGCTGGCCCGCGTGCTTGAAGGCGGCACCTGGGCCGCGGGGCGCGCACTGGCACAGCAATTGCATCAGGGTTTGCCGCCCCTGAACATCGAAAGCGACGGCACGGTTTTCTGAGATTTTTCCGAAATTTTTTCTCTGGAAACCGGGCAAGGCACACGAACGAAGAGGCATACACACACATGACGACCACCCGCAGCGACAAAGTCCACCTGGTAGACCACCCCCTGGTGCAGCACAAGCTCACCCTGATGCGCCGCAAGGACGCCTCCACCAACACCTTCCGCACCCTGCTCAACGAGCTCAGCATGCTGATGGCTTATGAGGTCACACGCGACATGCCCATGCAGGACATCGAGATCGAAACCCCGCTCGAAAAAACCACCTCCAAAGTCATAGACGGCAAGAAGCTGGTGTTTGTCTCCATCCTGCGCGCCGGCAACGGCATCCTCGAAGGCATGCTCAGCGTGGTGCCCGGCGCGCGCGTGGGCCATGTCGGCCTGTACCGCGACCCGAAAACCCTGACGGCCGTCGAGTACTACTTCAAGATGCCGCACGACATGGAAGAGCGCGACATCGTCGTCGTTGACCCCATGCTGGCCACCGGCAACTCGGCCATCGCGGCCGTCGAGCGGCTCAAGGAACTCAATCCCAAGTCCATCAAGTTCGTCTGCCTGCTGACCTGCCCCGAAGGCATCAAGGCCTTGCAGGCCGCGCACCCCGATGTGCCCATCTACACCGCCGCCATTGACCGCGAGCTCAACAGCCACGGCTATATCCTCCCAGGCCTGGGCGACGCAGGCGACAGAATTTTCGGAACCAAGTAAATGAACACCCCTGTCGGACGCTCACTGCGTGTAGCGCCTTCTCCCCTTGCAGGGGACTGCGCCAGCGGCCCGGCAAAGCCGGTTCCGCGGCCTCGGCTTGAAAAAGCGGGAGCCGGTGACCTCTTGATTTCTTGCCGCTGTTTTTCCTGAACTGAACCCACCAACCCGGAGAGTCCCATGTTTCAAGCCGCCCGTTTCAAGCGCCGCCAGCTCGTCCTGCTCGCCACCGCCACCGCTGCCGCCCTCGCCCTGCCCGGTCTGGCATTCGCCCAGGCCAAGACCAAGGTCGCCGCGCTCTACACCGTGCCGTTTGAACAGCAATGGGTCAGCCGCCTGCACAAGGCGCTCAAAGCCGCCGAGGCCCGCGGCGAGATTGAATACAAGGCCACCGAGAACGTCTCCAACGCCGACTACGAGCGCGTGATGCGCGAATACGCCACGGCCGGCAACACGCTGATCGTCGGCGAGGCCTTTGCCGTCGAGGCCGCGGCCCGCAAGGTCGCCAAGGATTTTCCCAAGGTCTCCTTCCTGATGGGCTCGTCGGGCAAGCCGCAGGCGCCCAACTTCTCGGTGTTCGACAACTACATCCAGGAGCCGGCTTACCTCACGGGCATGATTGCCGGCGGCGTGACCAAGAGCAACAAGATAGGCATGGTGGGCGGCTTCCCGATTCCCGAGGTCAATCGCCTGATGAACGCCTTTATGGCCGGCGCGAAGGAAACCAACCCCAAGGTCGAGTTCAGCGTGAGCTTCATCAACAGCTGGTTTGACCCGCCCAAGGCCAAGGAAGCCGCCTTCGCCATGATCGACAAAGGCGCCGACGTGATGTACGCCGAGCGCTTCGGCGTCAGCGACGCGGCCAAGGAAAAAGGCAAGCTGGCCATCGGCAACGTCATCAACACCCAGGACAAATACCCCGACACCGTGGTCGCCTCGGCGCTGTGGAACATGGAGCCCAGCATTGACCGCGCCATCAAGCTCGTCAAGGAAGGCAAGTTCACGGCCGAGGATTACGGCCCGTATTCGATGATGAAGCACAAGGGCTCCGAACTGGCTCCACTGGGCACCTTCGAGAAGAAGGTGCCCGCGGCCATCGTCGCCAAGGTCAAGGCCAAGGAAAAAGACATCCTCGACGGCAAATACACCGTCAAGGTCGATGACAGCCAGCCGAAATCGACTGCCAAGTAAAACCTGAACCCGGAAGCACGCCGTATGCATGACCTGTTTTGCCTGCGGCGCGTGCTTCGGTCCAGGCTGGCGGCTTTTTTCATCGCCGGGCTGCTGGCGCTGGGCCTGGCCGGTTGCGCCACCTCGTCGGCTGTCGGCACCCCGGTGCGGCTGGACGACACGCCGCGCATCGCGGTGATCTCGGCCTTCGAGCCCGAACTCACCCTGCTGCTGCGGCAGCTGCAAACACCGGCCCGGCACCGCATCAACGGCGTCGAGTTCAGCACCGGCACGCTGCAGGGCAAGCCGGTCGTGCTGTTTCTCTCCGGCATCAGCATGGTCAACGCGTCCATGAACACCCAGCTCGTGCTGGACCGCTTCAACGTCCAGGCCATCGTCTTCAGCGGCATCGCCGGCGGCGTCGACCCCAGCCTGCACATCGGCGACGTCAGCGTGCCGGCCCAGTGGGGCCAGTACCTCGAGGTGCTGATGGCGCGTGAAACCGCGCCCGGCCGCTACACCATCCCGCCGCGCATGGAAGCCCAGACCCTGGCGCCCTTCGGCATGCTGCACCCGCGTCCCGTCGAAACCCGCACGGCGGCCAGCCCGGCGCCTGTGCGCAAGTTCTGGTTCGCCGTCGACCCCAGGATGCTGGAAACGGCCCGCGGCCTGGGCTCCATCGCGCTGGAGTCCTGCAAGGCCGGCGTCTGCCTCACGCACAGGCCGCAGCTCCGGGTCGGCGGCAACGGCGTCTCCGGCCAGGCTTTTGTCGACAACGCCGCCTTCCGCGAATACACCTTCAAGACCTTTGGGGCCAATGTGCTCGACATGGAAACCGCCGCCGTCGGCATGGTGGCCTATAGCAACAACGTGCCCTATATCGCCTTCCGCTCCCTCAGCGACCTGGCCGGCGGCGGCGAAGGCGCCAATGAAATGGTCACCTTTATGGGTATCGCCGCCGACAATTCGGCAAAAGTGCTGCTGGCGTTTCTCGCAGCCTGGAAATAGCATGCCCGAACTCACCGGGATCGACCACATCTACATTGCCGTGAGCAACATGGCAGCGTCGGAAGTGTTCTACGACAAGCTCATGCTCAAGGCGCTCGGTTGCCGCAAAAATACCTTCACGATTGGCGAGGACCCGCACATCCAGTATTTCAACCGCCACTTCGGTTATGTGCTGCGGCCGGCCCGCTCGCAAACCGGGCACGACGCGTATTCGCCTGGCCTTCATCACTTCTGCCTGCGCGTAGACAGTGTCGAAGACGTCGCCGAATGCGCGCGGCTGCTGCAGGCCTCGGGCATCAACGCCAGCGAACCGCACAACCACAGCGAATACGCACCGGACTATTGGGCCACCTTTTTCACGGACCCCGACGGCCTTCGCCTGGAGATCACCAACTACCGCCAGGAGCGGCGCGACCGGCATGACCATTGGGCATCCCTCGGCTGAGCATCCGCAGTCCCCCGGTGCCGCCGCCCCTGCTGATCTGAAAGCCACGTTGCCAAACCTTACTTCTTTCGGATGACCGCGCCCTTCCACCCTGTTCTACGGCTCGTCTTGCTGCCCGGAATGGATGGCACGGGAGATTTGCTGGCGCCATTGGTCAACGCACTGGCGCCATCCATGCAAGTCGAAGTCGTCCGCTACCCTGGACATGAGGCGCTGGGCTACGACGACCTGCACACATTCATCCTGGCGCGCATGACCACAGCGCCATTCGTATTGCTGGGTGAATCTTTTTCCGGGCCTTTGGCCATTTCCATTGCAGCCACCCGGCCGGCCGGTTTGCGTGGGGTGATCCTGAGCTGTACTTTTGCGCGAAATCCCCGCCCCGCCTTTTCCTTTGTCTCTCATTTTGTGGACAACTGGGTGTCCCGGAAAATCCCCCCGCATATGTTGACCCGCCTCGTCAGCCCTTTTTTGCTCGGTAGATTTGCCTCTACCCCGCTGAGAAGCGCTCTCGAGCAGGCACTTCGGCAGCTTTCGCCGCAAGCTATGGCCAGGCGGGCCCAGGAGGTTCTTCGTGTGGATATGAGGGACAAGCTCAAACTACTCCGCGTACCGGTGATGTATCTGCAAGCGACACAAGACCACGTGGTTCCTGCTTCTGCTGCTGAATCGCTGAGACAAGATCTCCCCGCCATGGAGATTGTGAAACTAAGAGGGCCGCATTGCCTCTTGCAAGTCTCGCCGGCTCCTGCCGCATTGGCCATTCAGTCGTTCTGCGGCAAGCTGCGGCCCGCCGCATCATGAGCGCCCCCGTCCTTCGCCTCACCGGCATCACCAAACGCTTCGGCCCGCTGCTGGCCAACGACGCGATCTCGCTGGACCTGCATGCCGGCGAAATCCTCGCGCTGCTGGGCGAGAACGGCGCCGGCAAGTCCACGCTGGTCTCCATCCTGTTCGGCCACTACACGGCCGACGAAGGCAGCATAGAGATCTTCGGCAAGCCGCTGCCGCCCGGCAACCCGCGCGCGGCACTCGATGCCGGCATAGGCATGGTGCACCAGCACTTCACGCTGGCCGACAACCTCAGCGTGCTCGACAACGTGATGATGGGCAGTGAGCCGCTGTGGCAGCTGTTCTCGCGCCGCGCCGCGGCGCGCGCCAGATTGCTGGCCGTGGCGCAGCGCTTCGGCCTGCCGGTCTCGCCGGATGCCAGGGTCGGCAGCCTCTCGGTCGGCGAGCGCCAGCGTGTGGAGATCCTCAAGGCCCTGTACCGCGGCGCGCGCATCCTGATCCTCGACGAACCCACGGCCGTGCTGACGCCGCAGGAAAGCGAGGCGCTGTTCGACACCCTGGGCCAGATGGTGGCCCAGGGCCTGTCCATCATTTTTATCAGCCACAAACTGACCGAGGTGCTGCGCGTCTCGCAGCGCGTGGCCGTGCTGCGCGCGGGCAAGCTCGTGGCCCAGGCGCCGGCCGCCGGCACCAGCCAGGCCCAGCTTGCGCAGTGGATGGTCGGCCATGCCGTCGCGGCCGCCCAGCGCCGGCCCGCGCCGGCCACGGGCGCGGCGGTCTGCACGCTGGACGCCGTCAGCACCGCCGACGCCGGGCGTGACCGGCTGGACGGCGTCTCGCTGCAGCTCAAGGCCGGCGAGATCGTCGCGATTGCCGGCGTGTCGGGCAACGGCCAGCTCGCGCTGGCCGAGCTGCTGTGCGGCATGCGCCAGGCCAACCGGGGCACGGTCAGCCTGCAGGGCCGGCCCATGAAGGCCTCCCCCGCCTGGCTGGTCACGCAAGGCGTGGCGCGCATCCCCGAAGACCGGCACGGCGTGGGGGTGGTCGGCGACCTCTGCGTCTGGGAAAACGCCGTGTCCGAGCGCCTGCGCAGCCCGGCGTTTTCGAAGGCGCTGTGGGTCAAACGCCAGGCCGCGCAAGCGCATGCGGCGCGCATCGTGCGCGAGTTTGACGTGCGAGGCGGCGGGCCGCAGACAGCTGCGCGTTCGCTCTCGGGAGGCAATATGCAAAAGCTGATCCTGGGGCGCGCCCTGGTTTCTTCCGCCACGGAAACCGCGCCGCAGCCACCCCAGCTCATCATTGCCCACCAGCCGACCTGGGGCCTGGACATAGGCGCGGTCGCTTATGTGCAGCAGCAGCTGATTGCCGCGCGCGACGCCGGTGCGGCCGTGCTGGTGATTTCCGACGACCTCGACGAGGTCATCGCGCTGGGCGACCGCGTGGCTGTGATGCACGCGGGCCGGCTCACCGAAGCCTTGCCCGGCGAAGCCTGGACGCGCGAGGCCATAGGCCTGGCCATGGCGGGCGCCCAAGGCGCCCACGAGGCACAGCCATGAGACTGGAAAAACGCACCGAGACTTCCAGGCTCGCCCTGCTGCTGGCCCCCATCGCCGCGATCGCCTTCACCCTGCTGGTCAGCGCGCTGCTGGTGCTGTGGGCCGGCGCGCCGCTGGGGCAAACCTACAGCCTGCTGTTCAAGGGCGGTTTTGGCTCGGTCTTCGCGCTCAGCGAAACCCTGACCCGTGCGATTCCGCTGATCCTCACCGGTTTGGCCGCCACCGTGGCCTTCAAGGCGCGGCTCTTCAATATAGGCGCCGAAGGCCAGCTGTATGCCGGCGCGCTGGCCGCCGTGGCCGTGGGCGGTCTGCATGGCGGCACCGGCTTTGAGCTGCCTGCCTGGCTATTGTTCGGCCTGATGATGCTGGCCGCCGCATTGGCCGGCGCCCTGCTGCTGCTCGGGCCGGCGCTGCTGAAAGCGCGGCTGGGCGTCGACGAGGTCGTCACCACTTTGCTGCTCAATTTTGTGATGCTGCTGTTTGTCTCGGCCATGCTGGACGGCCCCATGAAAGACCCGACCGCCATGGGCTGGCCGCAAAGCGTGGCGCTGGTGGGCGAGCTGGAGCTGTCCAAACTGATTGAGCAGACGCGCATCCACACCGGCCTGTTCTGGGCCCTGGGCCTGGCCGTGGCACTGTGGGCCTTGCTCAAGTACACGGTGCTGGGTTTTGACATACGTGCCATGGGCGCCAACACCCGGGCGGCGGCCTTTGCCGGCGTGCCCGTCACCCGTACCGTGGTGCTGGTCGCCCTGCTCTCGGGCGCGCTCGCCGGCCTTGCCGGCGCCATCGAGGTGGCCGGCCGCACCAGCTATGTCACCCTGGACATGTCGCCCGGCTACGGCTACACCGGCATCGTCATCGCCATGCTGGCCGCGCTCAACCCCCTGGGCGTGGTCGCCGCCGCCGTGTTTGTGGCCGGCGTGCTGGTGGGCGCCGACACCATGAGCCGCGCCGTCGGCGTGCCCACTTATATCGCCGACGTGATCGTTGCGGCTTCGCTGATTTCGGTGCTGGTGGCAACGCTGATGACGCAGTACCGGGTGGTGTTGGGACGCAAGCCATGACCGATATGCTTGACATATTGACGGCCGCCCCCTTCTGGATCGCAGTGTTGCGCATCGCCACACCGCTGATCCTCGGCACCCTGGGCGTGCTGCTCTGCGAGCGCGCCGGCGTGCTCAACCTCGGCATCGAAGGCATCATGGTCGCGGGCGCTTTCAGCGGCTGGCTGGCCGTCTACGCCGGCGCGCCGCTATGGCTGGGCGTGATGGTGGCCGCGCTGACCGGCGCGGTATTCGGCCTGCTGCACGCATTCCTCACCGTGGGCCTGGCGCTGTCGCAGCATGTCGCCGGCCTGGGCATCACGCTGCTGGCCACCTCGCTGAGCTATTACGGCTACCGCGTGAGCTTTCCCAAGGTCGACACACCGCCCACCGTCACGCCCTTCGCGCCCATGCACTGGCTGGACGGCACGGGTTTGAGCGTGCTGGCCGCGCAAACCCCGCTCACCCTGCTGGCCCTGGCCCTGGTGCCGCTGGTCAGCTGGCTGCTCTACCGCACGCCGGCCGGCCTGGCGATACGCATGGTCGGCGAGAACCCGCAGGCCGCCGAAGGCCAGGGTGTTTCGGTCGCAGCCACTCGCACCGCCGCCATCGTCGCCGGCTCGGCCCTGATGGGTGTGGCCGGCGCCTTTCTCACGCTGTCGGCTTTCAACGCCTTTTTCTTCAACATGGTCAACGGCCGCGGCTGGGTGTGTGTGGCGCTGGTGGTGTTCGCCTCCTGGCGGCCCGGCAAGGCGCTGCTGGGCGCCTTGCTGTTCGCGTTTTTTGACGCGCTGCAGCTGCGCCTGCAAACGGCCGGCCTTGTTAACGTGCCCTACCAGATCTATTTGATGCTGCCCTATTTGCTGTCCATCCTGGCACTCGTGCTGGTGGCGCGCAAGGCGGCGTATCCTCAGGCGCTGATGAAACCTTATCGCAAGGGAGAGCGTTGATGCGCAGCCGCCAACCGGAAAGCACCGACCCGGCTTTCCTCAATGAAAAAACCGCCCGCAAACAGGCCGAACGCCAGCTGCTGCTGGACGCCCTGGCCGGCGGCCTGGACGCCGCGCCCATTGCCTGGGCGCCCGGCAATGCCACCGTCATCGCGCCGGGCCTGCTGGCCAGCCCGCGCCTGCAACTGCGCCCCTGGAAGGACGCCGACCGCGACCCCTTTGCCGCCATGACGGCCGACCCCGAGGTCATGCGCCACTTTCCGGCGCCGCTCAGCCGCGCCCAAAGCGACGCCTGGATAGACCGCATGAGCCGCAAGATCGAGGAGCGCGGCTGGGGCTTCTGGGCCATGGACTACCTGGCCGAAGGCGCGGCGCCACAATTCGCGGGCTTTACCGGCCTGCACATTCCCGACCCCGAACTGCCTTTCGGCCCCTGCGTGGAAGTCGGCTGGCGGCTGGCGCAGCGCTTCTGGGGCCTGGGCCTGGCCACCGAGGCGGCACGCCTGTCCTTGCGCGCCGGCTTCGAGTCCCTGGGCCTGCAGGAGATCGTCGCGATGACCACGCTGCGCAACACCCGCTCGCGCGCCGTCATGCAGCGCCTGGGCATGCAGGAAAGCCCTGGCGACGAATTCGACCACTGGGCTTACCCCGCGGACAGCCCCGAGCGGCGCTGCTGCATCTACCGCCTGCCCCGCGCGCGCTGGTCCGCGGATCTGCATGCCCCTCAGCGTGCAGAACGATAAAAACTCAGGCCCGGCCCTCCAGCAGCGCCTCGCGGATGGCCTGCTCCAGCGGCCAATGGGTGCCCTCCTTGCGCTCCAGCTCAAGCGGTTCCCGCGGCAGCAGGGGTGGCTGCGCCATGAAGCGCGGCTCTGTTCCGTGATGAGGCTGGGCCGAATGCACGGTAAAGGGATGGCACAGGTACACCGTGCCGGCCGGGCCGACAGCCAAGGCCGTGTCGCAGTCCGCCGTATCGTCGAAGCCGTCCACCAGCAGCTCGCGCAAGGACAGGCCTTCGTCCCCGGCGTCCTTAAGGCGGCGCGCCATGATGCGATGCGAAGCGACACGAATGCGTGTAGGTGCATCCTGCGGCCCCACATCCGAAAACAGGAACAGCATCAGCAACGCCCGTCCGCGCGAATGCAGGTTGATACGCCACGAAAAGAAGTCCGACGGATCGCTATCCTTGCCGGCAAAACTCATGTCCAGATGCCAACCCGCATCGCCCGGATCATCCGGCGACGGGAAACGAACCGGGAAGGTGCCCAAACTGCCGCGCGGCAGCCAACGGCCGGGTCCGACCAGCAGGTCAAAGGCGCCGTGCAGCACCGCTGTGTTGGCGGCCTGCGCAAAGGGCGCCTGGGCATAGTCGCCAAGGCGCACCACCGGCCGCGTCCAGGTGCTGCGGTCCCGCGGATCGCAGCCTGTGTCACGCCAGAGAATCTCGCGGCCGGCGGCAGCCAATTCGCGCGGGAAGGCATGGTTGATGCGCAAATAGCCATCACGGATGAAGGTTTGTGCGGCGTCCGCGGGCAATCCGGTCTGCATCTTTTCCATCAGGTCTATGCTACACAGCAGATACCTGCCCCGTGACAACCGTTGTTTGAGGCCCCACGCCATGCTCGACCTTCTCATCACCAACGCCACCCTGCCCGACGGCCGCACGGGTATCTCCATCGCCGTGCAAAACGGCCAAATCACCGCCGTTCAAGCCGGCCTGCAGGCACCGGCCCACGAAACCATAGATGCGGGCGGCTACCTGCTCAGCCCGCCCTTTGTGGACCCCCATTTCCACATGGACGCTACGCTGAGCTACGGCCTGCCGCGCGTCAATCAAAGCGGCACGCTGCTGGAAGGCATCGCACTGTGGGGCGAGCTCAAGCCGCTGCTGACGGCCGAAGCCCTTATAAACCGCGCCCTCGCCTACTGCGACTGGGCCGTCGCCAAGGGCTTGCTGGCCATACGCAGCCACGTCGACACCAGCGACCCCAGCCTGCTGGCCGTCGACGCGCTGCTGGAAGTCAAAAAACAGGTCGCGCCCTATATAGACCTGCAACTGGTCGCCTTCCCGCAGGACGGCGTGCTGCGCAGCCAGGGTGGCGTCGACAACCTCAAACGCGCGCTCGACAAAGGCGTGGAGGTGGTGGGCGGCATCCCGCACTTTGAACGCACCATGGCCGACGGCGCCGCCAGCGTGACATTGCTCTGCGAGATCGCCGCCGAACGCGGCCTGCTGGTCGACATGCACTGCGACGAGTCCGACGACCCGCTCTCGCGCCACATCGAAACCCTGGCGTTTGAAAGCCAGCGCCTGGGCCTGCAGGGCCGCGTCAACGGCAGCCACTGCACCTCCATGCACAGCATGGACAACTACTACGTCTCCAAGCTGCTGCCCCTGATCGCCGAAAGCGGCGTCAGCGTGACTGCCAACCCGCTGATCAACATCACGCTCCAGGGCCGCCACGACACCTACCCGAAACGCCGCGGCATGACCCGCGTGCCCGAACTCATGGCCGCCGGCGTGAATGTCGCCTTCGGCCACGACTGCGTGATGGACCCCTGGTACGGCATGGGCTCGGGCGACATGCTCGAAGTCGCCCATATGGGCCTGCACGTGGCGCAGATGACCAGCCAGAAAGGGATACGCCAGTGTTTTGACGCGGTGACGGTCAACGCCGCCAGGGTCATGCACCTGCAGGGTTATGGCCTGGAGGTGGGATGCGACGCGAGTTTTGTGCTGCTGCAGGCGCGCGACCCGGTGGAGGCGATTCGGCTGCGGGCGAACCGGTTGAAGGTGTGGAAGAAGGGGCAGCTGCTGGCGCAGACGCCTGAGGTTTCCACCGAGTTGCGGCTGCCGGGGCGGCCGGCCATGATCGGCTTTATGGTCACCCGCTAGGCCCCTGGCCTGCCGGACAGAGCGGCCCGTGTATTACATCTTCAAGGTAAAAAAGCAAAACCTCAGTTTTACCTTGAAGAAACCAGGCCGCGAACCTGCATGACTCCCCAACAAACCGCACAACTGCTGATAAGCGCCAGAACCGGCGGCCCCGCCGCGCCCTGGCGCGACATCCTCCCCGCCGACCGCGCCGGTGCCTACGCCATCCAGGACGCGACGCTCGCAGCCATTGGCCCCATCGCCGGCCGGAAGGTGGGCGCCAAAAGCCCGCAGGCCGAACCGCATTGCGCACCCCTGCCCGCCTCGGGCATCCACGCCTCAGGCGTGACGCTCACAGGCCCTGCCTGGCGATGGCGCTGCATGGAGGTCGAAGTCGCTTTCCGGCTGGGCCGCGACCTGGATCCCCAGGGCAGGCTGTTACCCACCGAGGAAGTGGCGGCGGCCTTTGACGCGGTATTGCCGGCCATGGAAGTGGTGGAAAGCCGGCTGGCGGAGGGCCACGTCGCCGACCCGCTGGCCCAGCTGGCCGACCTGCAGTGCCATGGTGCGCTGGTGCTGGGCAGCCCGTCGACGCTGGCGCCCGCGCAGGTGGACTTGCGCATGGTGGAGGCCTCACTGAGTTTTAACGGTACCGTTGCGGCCCACACCCGCGGCGGCAATCCGGCGCAAGATGCCTGGCGCCTGCTGGCATGGCTCGCCCTGCATTGCGCCCAGCGCGGCCAGCCGCTTCGCGCGGGCCAGATCGTGACCACCGGCTCATGCACAGGGATGCTGAACGCCCCGCTGGGCGTTCCGGTACGTGGCGAGGTAATGGGGGTCGGCGCGGTCGAATTGCGCTTTGAACCTTAGGTGCAGGTCGCCAGTAAAGCCAATAAAGTCAGCAAAGAGGTAGCTTATGAATTCATCCACTGCCCATGCCGAGCTCATCGCCACTTTCAGGAAGGCGGAGGCCGAGGCGGCCCACAAAGCCGGATTGATCAAAACGGTCGCGACAAAAGGACCCAAGGCGATCCAGATGGCCGTCGAGACGGCAGACAAAGCCGCAAAACGCAGGGATGCCTACGCCAAAAAGCTCGCGGCGCTGGGGGTGAGTCTCAAGAATTAGCGCTACCCGGTTGCGGATAATCGGGATTTGGAGAGAAACGCGATGAACCCGGAAACAGAAGAAGCAGACGAACCCGAACCGATTGAGGAATACGTCCCAGGCGTCGCCAACGGCAGGCACTACATGGCCAGGCTGTGCCATCTGCCTGACGGTCCCTGGTACATCGATGTTGTCCACGTTGAATCGCTGCCGCCCTTGCACGACAGCGACAGGACCTGGCCCACGCGCGATGAGGCTGTACAGGCGGCGGACAAGCTGGTGGCCGATCTGGCGCACTGACTTCCCCTCACCCCCTTCCTCCGCTGGGGGAAGGAGCAAGAACGAACAAGCCGCACGAATGTAACGCCCGGCCAATGCCCTTGCAGCCCGTGCAAGCAGCACCATCTGGATGCCAGCGGCCCGCCGGGCCTGCACCTTCACCCAAGGAGCTTTCATGTTCAAACGTCTGACCCTGCTCTGGGTACTGATACGCGGCGATGCACGGCGGCTGTGGACGGCCTTGCGCCACCCCGAAGCACCCGCCTGGCTGAAATGGGGTACCGCGGCCATTGCGCTCTACCTGTTCTCACCCATTGATGTCATCCCCGACATCCTGCCCGTCATCGGCATTGCCGACGACTTGGTCCTGGTTCCACTGGCGATCCGCTGGCTGCTGAACCGCCTGCCGCCCGGGATCGCCGACCCTGCGCCAAAACCCCGGGTATGAGTTGTAATGGGCGGCACAATCCAGCCCGCTTCCATTGATGTCGACACACCCCATTTCATTGGCCATCACGCTGCCTTCCGGCGGAACCACTTCCGGCCTGCTGCAGGCACCCGTCAACGCCAAGGCTTGTTATGTGTTTGCCCACGGCGCCGGCGCGGGCATGGACCACCCCTTCATGGAGGCGATTGCCCAGGGCCTCGCGGAACGCGGCATCGCCAGCTTGCGCTTCAATTTTCCGTTCATGGAACAAGGCTCCAAACGCCCGGACGCCCCCGCCCTTGCACATGCGGCGATCCGCGCGGCGGTCGCCGAAGCGGCACGACATATGCCGGGTGTGCCGCTGTTTGCCGGCGGCAAGTCCTACGGTGGGCGCATGAGCACGCAGGCGCAGGCGGCCGAGCCCTTGCCTGGCGTAAAAGGCATTGTGCTGCTGGGCTTCCCCCTGCACCCGGCCGGCAAACCCTCCACCGAACGCGCCGCTCACCTGGCGGACGTCAAGCTGCCCATGCTTTTTCTGCAGGGCACGCGCGATGCCCTCGCTGATCTGGGCCTGATCACGCGGACCACGGCCAAGCTCGGCAACAAGGCCAGCCTGCATATCGTGGAGGGCGCCGACCATGCCTTCCATGTGCTGGTGCGTTCAGGCCGCGCCGATGTGCAGGTGCGCGAGGAACTGTGCGACACCACGGCCGCGTGGATGGCGAAGCGCTAGCGTTGCAACAGGGTCATCAACGACCGGACGATGGCACCTTAAGCCGTCACCAGTTTGGCGGGTACAGCCGGCTCTTTCTCCTGAACCACTGCATATTCCACCGCCAGCCTCAGCATGGTGGGTGTGACGTAGTGGCGATGCACGTAATCAATCGCCGCCATGTAAAAGCGGCCGAAGAAATTCTTGCAATGAACCCGGGTGCCCAGCATCACGTCCACATGGTGTTTGTCGACGATTTCCACGCTCACGCAAGACCGGAACAGCAAATGTTTGTCGTTGGCGCCCAGGATGACCTGCGCCTTGCTGTCGCCGGCATTGGTGCTTTGGCCCAGCACCGGATAGCGGTTGACGAACAGGTTGCTGGTGTCGGGTGACAGCAGCGAGGACACCGGGCAGCCCAAGGGCGACGTGCGCAGGCCCAGGGGTTTGACCAGCACGTTGCGCAGCGCCATCAGGTTGGACACACCGCTGGGTGCGTTGAGCATAAAACCCTCGAGCACCGCGGCCAGCAGATTCGCGGCGCTGGTGTTCCCGAAGTTGGTACCGGTCACGCGCAGTCGAAAAGTGTCTTCATGATGGACTCGCAAGCCGCTCAGTTGCTCCAGCAGCAAGGAATCGGCCGGTGGGCTGCTGAGCTCTTTCACGCTTCGGGCGGATCCGCCATGCGACAGGAAGCCCGAGGCCCCTTTCCACGAACCCCACAGGCCCCTCATCACACCCGCGCCGCTGCGCACGGTGTTGCAGACCACGCGATGGAAGGTTCCGGGTGGGGCGTCCAATGACAAGGTGGTGGTCGGCACGGCATCGGCCTTGAAGTCCTTGGCCTCAAGCAGCGCTTTCACCGCATCGGGCAACAGCTCCGTCAACGAAGGGATGCTCGCCTTATTGGCCAGCACATCTTCTTTCAAAGCCTCCGACAAATTGCCTCCCAACTCATTGGTATGGCAAGACAAGGCAAAAAACACCGGGTGCAGGGAGTTGCGCGAAAGCGGAGAAAACTGGTGCCAGGTTTCACCGCCAAAGCGCACGGTGAACAGGCAGTCCGGCGGTATGTTCACAAAGCGCAGGGCGCGCATGAAGTTGTGCGGGTCTTCCTGGATCTGCTGCTCCGACGCGCTCGAAAAGCGCAACTGGGCCCCGCCGCTGCCCGACACCGCCGTGAAGATGCGGTGTCCCGCATGGCGATGAAACGGATGGCCCTTGGGGCCCACGACAAAGGAATACAGCGAGGTGGCGTCGCCTTTGGAGAAATCGGTGCCACCCAGTTTGGCCGAGGGTTCATCGAGCTCATCAACAAATGCGCTGTGCTGCCGCTGCCTGGATGCCACGCTGGCAAACAGATGATTGCCGGCGCCATGGCCTATCTGCGCAATCAGGGACACCTCGACGGCCAGGCCGCCCGATTCGGATGGAATGCGAACCGATGGAAACGTTTCAACCACCTGCGTGAGATTCAGCATGAGTCCCTCTCTTCTTGTTACTTACTTGGCTTTTTGTGTTTTGGCTGCGACGCGTTCCCGCTTCAAGGGCCTCGCGACCGGACAGAGTTCAAAGGCGTAGCCCGTGAGGCTGTTGACCAGGCTGTCGCCGTTGAGCTTGTAGAGCACAAACTGCCCGCTACGCTCGCTGCTCACCAGGCCGGCGTTTTCAAGCACCGAGAGGTGACGCGAAACCGCCGGCGTGCTCATGGCAAAGCGCTCGGCCAGCTCCGTGGTGCTGAGCTCTTTCTCGGTCAGGTAGGCCAGGATCTGGCGCCTGGGGCCCGAGGCGAGGGCTTCAAAGATTTTGTCGAGGGAGGCGGCCATCTGTTCGTTTACTTATTAACTTATTTGTTAATGACTTTATTCAAGAAGTTCTGCGCTGTCAAGCAGCCTCGGCTGCGGGATCGGCTTTTCTTTGCCCTGTCGATCCGCTAAGCTCTGCTCCGTCCCAATCCCTGGTATCAAGGCCACCCCATGACAAGCTACTGGCTCATGAAATCCGAACCCGAAGAGTGCTCGGTCGACGATGCACTCGCGGCGAAAAATTCGACAGTCCCCTGGGTCGGCGTGCGCAACTACCAGGCACGCAACTTCATGCGTGACGGGATGAAGGTCGGTGATGGCGTGCTGTTTTATCACTCGAGTTGCGCCGAGCCGGGCATTGTCGGCATCGCGCGTGTGGCGTCGACGGCCTACCCTGACCCCACGCAGTTCGACCCCAAGTCGCCTTATTACGACCCCAAATCCAAACGCGAAGAGCCGCGCTGGCTGCTGGTGGATGTGCAGGTCGTCAAGAAGATTCCCAACATCACCTTGCCGGAGTTGCGCGCGCGGCCCGAGCTCGAAGAGCTCATCATCCTGCGCAAGGGCAACCGGCTGTCGATCACGCCGGTGGAGCCTAAGCACTGGAAGGCGATTGTCGGGCGCTAGCCAATAGTTCTCCAGCCCGCGCAGCGCCAGCAAACCAATGGCTTAGGGCACAAAAAACCCACGCAGCTCCTCGCGCTTTCGCGCGTGACAAACACACAACAGCGCGGCCGCAGCCTAACGCGTCACTGTCATTCCTGACACCGGCCGCCCGGGGCCGGCATTTCGTCTGTATACATAGCGTTTCGGAACGCCGGCCCTCCCCGCCCACGCCCCTTTTGCCGCCAAACCCTGTCAGGGCTAACAGGTTGACCGCTGCACGGGCCGCTCAACACAATGGTTTGCATCACAGGGCGGGATCACAGCGAGGGGAGCGAGCGCCGGGCGGCCCGCAGCATTGGCTGCGGGCATGGCGGCGCGGGCAGGCAGCCGGGGAGCGGCGCCCCGCCAAAATTCGTCTGGAGTCCCTGGGTCCCACAGCGGTCTGGTTTCTTCTTCACTCCAACAGAGGGCTTCTCATGACACGACTTCTCTCACGGCGCGCGCTGCTCATCACCCAGGCATTCCTTGCGGCGGCATCGTCCGGCGCCTGGGCCCAGGCCAATCCCCCTCAAGGCAATGCGGCCAGCGGCAAGCTGGCACTCGCCAAGCCCGCGGCCGCGAAGCCCGCCGCCGCGGCGCCGGTGGCCATCGAATGGCCGACCAAACCGATACGCCTGCTGATAGGCTTTCCGCCGGGTTCGGTGCAGGACTTGTCGGCGCGCTCCATCAGCGAGCAGCTGTCAAAAACCCTGGGCCAACCGGTGATTGTGGAGAACAAAGCCGGCGCCTCGGGCATCATCGCGGCCGACCAGGTGTCCAAGGCGACCGATCTGCACACCTTCGGCGTGATGAACAACAGCCAGCTGACCATCGCCAAGCTGCTGAACCCGATGGCGCCTTACGACCCGGCCGTGGACCTGGCGCCCATCGCGCTGATAGGCACGACGCCCATGGTGATGGTGGTGAGCAATTTCGCGCAGGGCACCACGCCCCAGGAGTGGCTGACCTGGCTGCGCAACCAGGGCGACAAGGCCAATTACGGCTCGCCGGGCGCGGGCACGCCGGGCCACCTGGGCATGGAATTGATCAAGAGCCGCAGCGGCGGCCTGGGCGTGATGCATGTGCCCTACCCCGGCAACCCGCAGATCATCACCGCCATGCTGGGCGGCCAGCTGCAGGCGGCGCTGCTGCCGCCGGGCCTGGCGATGCAGCAGGTCAAGGCCGGCAAGATGAAGGTGATAGGCGTGACCTCGGAGCAGCGCAGCATGCTGGCGCCCGAGCTGCCGACGCTGCGCGAGGTGGGCATCATGGGCGCGGACATGGAGCTCTTCACGGCGCTGGCCGGCCCGGCCTCGCTGCCGGCCGCGGTGCGCGACAAGCTGGGCGCGGCGGTGATAGACGCGCTCAAGACCGGCGACACACGCCAGCGCCTGATCACCGTGGGCTGGCAGCCGGCGCCCTCCACGGCCGAAGGCCTGCGCACCCGCATGCGCGCCGACACGCGCAACCTGGGCGGCATCATCATGCTGCGGGGCATCCGGGCGGACAGCTGAGCAGACCTTGTTTTAACCTGTGCTACCTGCGGATCCATTCAGATCCGCGGATGCCTTGTGTTTATTTAATCTGTGTAAATCTGCGTAATCTGCGGATGATTTATATCCACAGATAGCGCACATTGGCGAAAACAAGACAAACGAGAAGCGGCCACGTCCGCAGATGCCCTGTTTCCAAGCCGCGGCAGCTGGGGACACATTCAAATCCGCAGATGACGCAGATTTACGCAGATTGAAACAAAACATCTGCGGATGATTCATATCCTGGATGGCGCAGATTTACGCCTGCTTTACCGCGACACTACAAGCTGGACGCGCAAGCGTTTTGAAATAGCCGGGCGCGGCCCAGGCGCAAACCATCACAGGAAAAGGATATGCATATTTCATCGGCACACTGGCGGGCGGGGGCTGCCGCCCTGCTGCTGGCGGGTTTGGCTTGCGCCAGCCATGCCCAATACAGCACCGGGGGCCCGTACAACACCGGGGGCGCGCGCCCCCATCGCCCCGGCGAGGCCCAGGCCGAAGGCCCGCAGGCGCCGCGCACCCAGTCGCGCTGGGAGCAGGTCAGCCGCCGGCTGTTTGACCTGCGGGTGGCGCTGCAGATCACGCGCGAGCAAGGCCCGGCCTGGGAGAATTTCCGTGGGCGTTTCCTGGACATGGCGACCAGCGGCCCGGCCGGCCCGCGCATCGTGGACGAACAGACCGCGAAAGACGCCTTCCAGTACCTGCTGGCCGACGCGCAAAGGCGCTCCAACATGCTGGCGACGCTGGATGCCACCGCGCAAGTGTTGCTGGCCCAATTCAGCCCCGAGCAGATGCAGATCGCCGACCGGGCGCTGCCCGGGCTGCTGGCGGACTATGGCGGCAGCCGGTAAG
>NZ_AKIV01000089.1 GCF_000282655.1 Polaromonas sp. CF318 | reverse complement strand
AGCGAGCTGGCCTGCTGCTCGGTGCGCGATGACAAATCATGGTTGCCGGCCGCGATCTCGCTGCTGGCCGTCGCGATGGTGCCGCTGGCCTGGCGGATCTGGCTGATCACACGCGCCAGTTCCTGCTGCATCTTGTGGATGGCGTACAGCAGGCTGCGGCTGTCGCCTTTGCGCAGCGCCACGTGCACCGTCAGGTCCCCTTCGGCCACGCGGTCCACAATGGCCGCGGCATAGGCCGGCTCGCCGCCTATCTGCTGGCCCAGCATGCGCGCCATCGCCACGCCCAGGCCCACGCTGGCCGCGATGCCGCCCAGCACCAGCACCACCATGGCCAGGCGTGAGTTGCGGTAGGTCGCGGCCACGTTCTCCATGCTGGCCTTGGCCTGCTGGTCGCTGTAGCTGACCATCTGCTGCAGGATTTCCTCCACCGCGCGCGATTCCTTGAGCAGGACGGCGCTGTCCTCGGCCACCTTGCCGTCGTACTGCGAGGAGTCCAGCGACTGCTTCATCAGCAGGACCACAAAGTCGTTCATCCGCTGCTTGAGCTGCGGCATTTTGGCGGCGTACTGCTGGTACAGCGCCTGGCCCTTGGCGTCGTCTTCGAGCAGCGGCTTGACCTCGGCCATGCGGTCCTCAATGCCTTGCAGCGCCGCCGTGATGTCCTTTTTGCCGGTGTTGCGCTCGCCGATGGACGAGGCCGACTGCAAAGCCATCTGGGCCCGGCTGGCATAGACCAGGTGGATATTCGCCTCCTGCACGCCCTTGAGCGCAAGCACTTCCTGGTTGTAGAGGCTTTCAGTGGCGGCGCTGATGCGGCCCATGTGAAAAATGCCCAGCCCGCCGATGATGGCGCCTATGGCCGCCACGATGAGAAAGCTGCCGACCAGTTTGGTCATGACACGGAGTTGATGAAACCATTGCATATTTTTATTTCCTTGTACGGCCGCGGATGCAGGCCTTGGACCCAGATAACTAACCCAAACTCTCCCGGCTGCCGCCGGCCGGCGGCGAACGCCTATGTGCTCATCTGCCGCATGATGCGCACCAGCTTTCCGCCGTACCCGGGATCGGTCGCATAGCCGGCGCGCTGCAGGCCGTGCGCCGCCTCGGCCGGGTCGCGTGTGGCGACCACACCGGAATAACGCGGGTTGCCCGCCAGGAATTTCGCGTAGTCGGCAAAGGCCTCTTCATAGGAGCCGTAGGCGCGGAAAGCGGCGCGTGTCTTTTGCGGCACGCCGTTGACGTATTCGGTGGTGGCGCTTTCAGCCACGGGGCCCTTCCAGCCGCGGTCGGCCTTGATGCCGAAGACATTGAAGCTGCTGCTGCCGTCTTCCTTGCGGATTTCGCGCTTGCCCCAGCCGGACTCCAGCGCCGCCTGCGCCATGATCAGTTGCGCGGGCACGCCGCTGGCCTCGCTGGCGCGCTGCGCGGCCGGCAGCAGGCGCGAGACAAAAGCCTCGACCTGCGCCTGCGGCAACGCGCTGCGGCTCAGCGTCGCCTGCGCCGTGGCTTCTTCATACAGAGACAGGTCGGGCGCGCGGCTCAGGGGAACAGCCGGTGCCGGAAGCGGCAGCGGCACAGCTTTGGGGGCCCCCACGCCGGTTTCACTGGCCTCGCCACCCGCCATGCGGCTGAGCTGCGCATACATGGCGTCGGCCAGGCCCAGGCCGCGGCCCGAGAGGTTTTGCGCGAGCTGCTGGTCCAGCATGGACGTGTACATTTTTTCCGACTGGCTGCTGAACAGGCCCTCCGAAGGCGTGGCCTCGCGCATGCTCTTGAGCACCATGCCCATGAACATCACTTCAAACTGTTTCGAAGCCTGCCGCATGCCTTCCTGCGGCGAGCTGCGCGCCGTGCGCCGCAGCTCGTCCACGCCCTGCACGTCCAGCGACAGGCGCTGGTCCAGGACGCCGGAGGCCGGGGTGTTGAGGCTGGCGAGGTTCACGTCGCGCATCAGATGATTTCCAGTTCGGCGCGCAGCGCGCCAACAGCCTTCATGGCCTGCAGGATGGACACCAGGTCCTGCGGGTTGGCGCCCAGGGCATTGAGGCCCTTGATCACGTCGGCCAGCGAAGCGCCGCCCTTGACGACCTGCAGCGCGCCGCCGCCCTGGCTCAGCTCGATCTGCGAGCGCTGGGTGGCAACCGTGTTGCCACCCGAGAATGCCCCGGGCTGGCTGATCACCGGATCGGTGTTGATCACCACCGACAGGCTGCCGTGCGCCACCGCGCAGTCGTTGATGCGCACCGCCTGGTTCATCACCACCGAGCCGGTGCGCGCGTTGATGACCACCCTGGCCACGGCCTGCGAGGGGTTCACGTCGATATCCTCGATCCGGGCCAGGAAACCGACACGCTCCTCGGGCCGGGCCGGCGCGTTGACCTGGATCACACGCGCGTCCAGCGCCTGCGCCGTGCCGGGGCCGAAGCTGCGGTTGATGGCGTCCACGGCTTTCTGCGCGGTGCCGAAATCGGTTTTGTTGAGCTCAATCATCAAGGTGCCGTCGCCGCCCAGCGGGGACTCCACCGCGCGCTCGACAATCGCGCCGGCCGGAATGCGGCCCGAACTGAGCTGGTTGACCTTGACCTGGGTGCCGCTGGCCGAGGCGCCCGCGCCGCCCACCACCATATTGCCCTGGGCCAGCGCATAGACCTGGCCGTCCGCGCCCTTGAGCGGCGTCATCAGCAAGGTGCCGCCACGCAGGCTTTTGGCATTGCCCAGCGAGGACACGGTGACGTCTATGGCCTGGCCGGGACGTGCAAAGGGCGGCAGCACGGCGGTCACCATCACGGCCGCCACGTTCTTGAGCTGCATATTGGTGCCGGGCGGTACCGTCACACCGAGCTGGCCCAGCATGTTGTTCAGGCTTTGCGTCGTGAAGGGCGTCTGCATGGTCTGGTCGCCGCTGCCGTCCAGGCCCACCATGAGGCCGTAGCCAATCAGCGGGTTGTCGCGCACGCCCTGGATGCTGGCCAGGTCCTTGATGCGCTCGGCCTGCGCGGGCAGCGGGGCCAGCACGGCCAGTGCAGCCAGGGCCGGCGGCAGCAGGCACAGTGTGAGCGCGCGGATACCCGGAGCGGTGAAATGGAACAAGGCATGCATGGTCAGAACGGCAATACGTTGAGGAAGACGCGCTGCAGCCAGCCCATGGTCTGCGCTTCGTCGATATAGCCCTTGGCGCTGTACTCGATGCGCGCGTCGGCCACCTGGGTCGAGGGCACCGAGTTGTTGGCACCCACGGTGCGCGGGTTGACCACGCCGGAAAAGCGTATGTATTCCGTGCCCTGGTTGATCAGCATCTGCTTTTCGCCGCTGACCAGCAGGTTGCCGTTGGCCAGCAGTTCCACCACCGTGACCGTGATCACGCCGTTGAAAGTGTTCTTGGAATTGGCGCCGCCCTTGGCGCTGATGGTGTTCTTGCCGCTCGCGTCGGCATCCTGGTCGCTGGAGACCAGGCCGCTGAGCAGCTTGGGCACCAGGCCCAGGGCCGAGGTGGCGCTGCTGGTGCGGCTCGCGTCGGCGGCCGAATTTTTGCTGGCGTTGATGTTCTCGTTGACGATGATGGTCAGGATGTCACCCACCTGGCGCGGCCGCCTGTCCTCGAACAGCGCCTGCGCGCCGAAAGCCGTGCGGTAGATGGAGCCGTGGGCCGGCACGGCCTGGCGCGGCTGCGCGTCGTAGCGCGCCGTCATGGGCTGGTGCACGATGGGCTCGCGCGGCATCTGGGCGCAGCCGCCCAGCAGCAGCCCGGCGGCGACGGCCATCCAGCCGTTCATCACAGCTGCGCCAGGCGCGCGAGCATCTGGTCGGATGTCTGCACCGCCTTGCTGTTGATCTCGTAGGCGCGCTGGGTCTGGATCATGTTGACCAGTTCCTCCACCACGTTCACATTCGACGATTCGACATAACCCTGGTTCAGCACGCCCGCGCCGTTCTGGCCGGGTGCGGTCTGGTTGGCGCCGCCCGAGGCGTCGGTTTCCACATACAGGTTCTCGCCCTTGCTCTCCAGGCCCGCCGGGTTCATGAAGGTCGCGAGCTGGATCTGGCCTATCTGCACGCTGGCGCTGGAGCCGCCCTGGGTGATGGAGACCGTGCCGTCGCGGCCTATGGTCAGGCCCGTGGTGTCCTGCGGCAGCGTGATGGCCGGCTGCAGCGGGTAGCCGTTGGCCGTCACGAGCTGGCCGTTCTGGTCGGGCTGGAAGGATCCGTCGCGTGTGTAGGCATTGGTGCCGTCCGGCATCAGCACCTGGAAAAAACCGCTGCCGTTGATGGACACGTCGCGCGGGTTGTCGGTCTTGGTCGGGTTGCCCTGGGTGTGTATGCGCTCGGTCGCCACCACGCGCGCGCCCGTGCCGATTTGCAGGCCCGAGGGCATGCGGGTCTGGTCCGAGGTCTGGCCGCCGCTCTGGCGCAGGTTCTGGTACAGCAGGTCCTCAAACACCGCGCGGCTGCGCTTGAAGCCCGTGGTGCCCACGTTGGCCAGGTTGTTGGAGACCACGTCGAGCTGGGTCTGCTGCGCATCCAGGCCGGTCTTGGCGATCCAGAGGGAACGAATCATGGGAAAACTCCTGCGGGGGAAAAGGTCTCAAAGAGGGGATCAATGGGGCGGCCGGACGGCGGCTCAACTCGACAGCAGCTTGTTGGCCTGCTGGTCGTTGCTCTCGGCGGTCTGCAGGGTCTTCATCTGCATCTCGAAACGCCGCGCGTTGGAAATCATCTGCACCATGGCCTCGACCGGGTTGACGTTGCTGCCTTCCAGCGCGCCGGTCTGCAGGCGCACCTGCGGGTCGGCCTGCGGCGCGGGCCGGCCGGCCTGCATGCGGAACAGGCCGTCGTCGCCGCGCACCAGGTCGGCCGCGGCCGGGTTGACCAGCTTCAGGCGGCCGACTTCGGCCGCACCCACGGCCGGGTCGCCCGCGCCTATGGCCGTGAGCACGCCGTCGCCGCCCACCACCAGCGCGGAGCCCGGCGGCACCACCAGCGGGCCGGCGTCGCCCATCAGGGGGCGGCCGCCCTGCGTGCTGACCTGGCCCTCGGCGTCCACCTGCAGGTTGCCCAGGCGCGTGTAGGCTTCGCTGCCGTCGGGCATCTGCACCGTGAGCCAGCCCTCGCCGCGCACCGCGACGTCCAGCGGCCGGCCGGTCTGCATCAAGGGGCCGGCGCTCATGTCGGCGCCCGGTGTGGTCGCCACCACCAGCGCGCGCGTACCCATTTCCTCGCCAACCACGGGCACGGCGCGAAAGCTGTTGATCTGCGCGCGAAAGCCCGGCGTGGACACATTGGCCATGTTGTGGGCCACCGAGGCCTGCTGCTCCAGCGCCTGCTTGGCACCGCCCAGGCCTATGTAAATCATCCGGTCCATGCTGTTCCTTGCTGCTCAGGTCTGGCGCGCTGTCCCACGCGCGTCAGCGCATGTTCACCAGGGTCTGCATGACCTGGTCCTGCGTCTTGACGGTCTGCGCATTGGCCTGGTAGGTGCGTTGCGCGATGATCAGGTTGACGAGCTCGCCGGTCAGGTCCACGTTGGAGGCCTCGACCGCGCCCGAGGCCAGCGCCCCCAGCTTGGTGCCGCTGCCCGGCGAGCCGGTCAGGGGCTGGCCCGATTCGGCGGTCTCGGCCCAGACGTTGTCGCCCTTGGGCTGCAGGCCGTTGGGATTCACAAAGGAGGACAGCACGACCTGGCCCAGGGTCTGGGTCTGCTCGTTCGAATACTTGCCGGTGATGGTGCCGTCCTCATTGATCGCGAAGGCCGTGAGCTGGCCCGAGGTGAAACCGTCCTGCGTGAGTTTTTTCGGGTCGTTGACGTTGCCGAACTGGGTGGAGCTGGTCAGGTCCATGGTGAAGGTCAGCGCGTTGGCGCCGTTGGCGAAGTTCAGGCCGGCGAAGTTGATCTTGCCGCCCACCAGCGTGGTGGGCGCGCCGGCGACCAGGTTGCCGTTGCCGTCAAACCCCAGGGTGCCGGTGGCCAGCGGCGCGCTGTTGGCGACCACGGGCGGGCCGGCCGGCGTGGGCGCGGCGATCATGCCGCCGGTCGCGTTGAGCGGGTAGCCGTCGGCCGTGGCGTAAACGCTCCAGGCGTTGGGGCCGGTCTTCACGAAGAAGGTGTTGATTTCGTGCGCGTTGCCCAGCGAGTCGTAGACCTTGACCGGGTTCGAATAGTTGTAGGTGGCCGAGTTGTTGGCGTCAAAGGGCGTGGCCGCGGGCACCGTGCTGCGCGAATCGAGGTTGTACTGCGAGACGATGCTTTGGGTCGCCCTGGGCGCCATCGCCGCGGTGGGCAGCTGCAGCGGGCCGGGCGTGCCACCGGCCACCGTGCCGTTGGCCGAGCGCTGGTAGCCGGTCAGGCGCAGGCCGCCCGCGTTGACGATAAAACCGTCGGCGTCCTGGTCGAACTGGCCGTTGCGCGAATACATGATCTCGCCGCTGGGACTGGCCAGGCGGAAAAAGCCGTCGCCGTTGACGATGGCGACGTCCAGCCCCCGCGTGCTGCTTTGCACCGCGCCGGCGCTGAAGTTCTGCACCACGGCCGCGACCCGCGTGCCCAAGCCGACGCGCGAGCCCGCATACACGTCGGAGAACAGCGTGTTGCCCGACTTGAAGCCCACCGTGCCGGAGTTGGCGATGTTGTTGCCGATGACGTCAAGATTGCTGGCGGAGGCGTTCAGGCCACTCACCCCTTGTGCGAAACCCATGGTGTTTCCTTTTGATTCAGTTGATTGCTTGCGTTGATTGCTTGCTTGCGGTTAAAGGGAAAAGGGGCCACTGCCCCGGGGCCGTCAGGCCGCTACCTCACAAAAAAATCAGAGCACCTGCCGGACTTCGTCGAGCCCGGCCTTGCGGCCGCCGCCCAGGTCCAGCGAGGCGCCGCCGTAGACCTGCGCCACGCTGGCGACCTTGGCATAGGTCAGCGCCAGGGACTGCACGTCCTCCTTGCCGGCCTTGGCCGTCACGCTGAGGGTGTAGTTGCCGTCGGGCACGGCGGCGCCGGTGTCGGTCTTGCCGTCCCAGTCGACCATCTTCACGCCGGCCGGCAGCGCGCCCAGGTCGAAAGTGCGGACCACCTCGCCGGCAGCGTTCTTCACGCTGACCTTCACCGAATCGGCCGCGCCGGCGAGGTCGATGCCGAATTTTTCCGGCACGCCGTCCTTGACCGCCGCCTCCTTGCCCGGCACCAGCACCGTGCGGCCTATCAGCGCGGCCGACTGCAGTACCTGGCTGGCGCCGCTCTGGGCCAGCAGCGACTGCACCGCGCCGTTGAGTTTTTCAATGCCGCTCACGGTGCTCATCTGCGCGAGCTGCGAGGTCAGCTGCGCGTTGTCCAGCGGGTTCAGCGGATCCTGGTTGTTCAGCTGCGTGACCAGCAGCTTGAGGAAGCGCTGCTCGCTGTCGGCGGCGGAACCCTGCTGCGAGGCCAGGGCGTTCAGCGTGCTGGCGGGGTCGGATGCGGAGGGTGCGTTCACGGCCATGGGGAGGTTTCCTGTGGAGGGATGGGTGGAAGAGGCAGGCGCGCGGCGTTTACTGGCCGACGGTCAAGGTCTTGAGCATCAGCGTCTTGGCGGTGTTGAGCACCTCGACATTGGCCTGGTAGGAGCGCGAGGCCGAGATCATGTTGACCATCTCCTCAACCGGGTTGACATTGGGCATGGCCACATAGCCTTCGGCATTGGCAGCCGGGTTCTTCGGGTCGTGCACCAGGCGAAAGGGGGACTGATCTTCAACAACACGCGAGACGCGCACGCCGCCTATGGCGTCACCGGGCACGGGCGCGGTCTCGAACACCACCTGGCGCGCGCGGTAGGGCTGGCCGTCGGGGCCGGCCACGCTGTCGGCATTGGCCATATTGCTGGCCGCCACGTTCATGCGCTGGGACTGCGCCGTCAGGGCGGAACCGGCGATCGCGAAGATGCCGCTGGAGCTGTTGAAATCCGCCATGGGCTGCAACCTTGTGATGTGTGTGGAGTGGATTACTGGGCCGCCGCCAGCAGCGACTTGATCTTGGCGCCCAGCAGCGTGAGGTTGGCCTCGTAGCGCATGGCGTTGTCGGCGAAATTGACACGCTCCATGTCCATCTCCACCGTGTTGCCGTCTATGCTGGATTGCGCGGGCGTGCGGTAGAGCAGCTCGTCCGCGCCCGTGGCACGCGCCTCGCCGGGCAGATGGCGTGCCGACGTGGTCGACATGCTCATGGCGCCGGACTGGCGACCGCGCTCCAGCGCTTCCTGGAGCCGGCTGCTGAAATCGAAGTCGCGCGCCTTGTAGTGCGGCGTGTCCGCGTTCGCGATATTGGCCGACAGCACTTCCTGCCGCCGCGCCCTGAGGCTCAGCGCCTCCTGGTGGAAGCGCAGCGCTGAATCCAGTTTGTCGATCATTGATCTTTCTCCGTGCCGGGGCACCGCGTTCGCGCGGTGCCGCCTTTGAAAAATTGTAGGAATTGCCGGCTTTTTTAATCAGCGGAACAGACGGTGTTTCAGCGGCCAATTCGAGCCTTCCGGGGATGCCGGGTCACACATTCCGACTCCATGCATTGCACTACCGGTGGACGTTTTTCAATCGGATGAACAGCAGGCCGATTGCCGCCCACTTCAGGCCTTGGCTTGTGCTGCCGGTTTCTAGAATCTGTGGAAATCTGCGTCATCTGCGGATAAAGGAAATTCATATCCGCAGATTTCGCAGATTGACGCAGATGAAAGCCAT
>NZ_AKIV01000088.1 GCF_000282655.1 Polaromonas sp. CF318 | reverse complement strand
CCCCCGAGGGGGCCGCTGCGCCTGCGGCCCGGCAAAGCCGGTTCCGCGGCCCCTGCTGGCGTAAAACCCTGGTGTTCATGCTGCTTCTGCGAAACCGATGGCGGCTTCCATGTCCACGGCCACGATGCGCGAGACACCCTGCTCCTGCATGGTCACGCCGATCAGCTGCTCGGCCATTTCCATCGCGATCTTGTTGTGGCTGATGAACAGGAACTGGGTCTCCTTGCTCATGGAGCGCACCAGCTTGGCATAACGCTCGGTGTTGGCGTCGTCCAGCGGCGCGTCGACCTCATCCAGCAGGCAGAAGGGCGCGGGGTTGAGCTGGAAGATGGCAAACACGAGCGCGATGGCGGTCAGCGCTTTCTCGCCGCCGGACAGCAGGTGGATGGTCTGGTTCTTCTTGCCGGGCGGCTGGGCGATCACCTGCACGCCGGCGTCGAGGATTTCCTCGCCCGTCATCATGAGCTTGGCGTTGCCGCCGCCGAAAAGCTCGGGGAACATGCGGCCGAAATGGCCGTTGACGGTGTCGAAGGTGCTGGAGAGCAAATCGCGCGTTTCGATGTCGATCTTCTTGATCGCGTCTTCCAGCGTGGTCATGGCCTCGTTGAGGTCCTTGGACTGCGAATCGAGGAACTGCTTGCGCTCGCGCGCGGCGCTCAGCTCGTCGAGCGCGGCCAGGTTGACGGCGCCCAGCGACTGGATTTCCCGGTTGATGCGGTCGATTTCGCCCTGCAGGCCCGTGAGGCGCACATTGCCGGACTGGATGGACTGCTCCACCGCGGCCAGGTCAGCCTGAGCGTCGGCCAGCAACTGCTCGTACTGCTCGAAGCCCAGACGCGCGGCCTGCTCCTTGAGCTGGAACTCGGTGATGCGCTGGCGCAGCGGGTCGAGCTCGCGCTCGAGCTGCAGGCGGCGCTCGTCGCTGGCGCGCAGCTTGCTGGTCAAGTCGTCGTACTGGCTGCGCTTGGCGCCCAGGTCGGCCTCGCGCTCGAGCTTGACGCTCAGGGCGCTCTGCAGGCCGGCCTGCGCGGCGGCGTCGGTCAGGCGCGACAGCTCTTCGCGGGCCTGCGCCTCCTCGCTGGCGATGGAGGCGGCCTGCTGGGCGGCCATGTCGATGGATCGGGTCAGCTCTTCGCGGCGCGAAGCCAGGCTGCGCAGCGCGAAGGCGGCTTCCTGGGCCTGGCGCTCCAGCGTGCGCTGCTGCTCGCGCGACTCGCCGAGCTTGCGCTCGGTTTCGATCACGCGGTCGTCGAGCTGCGCATGGCGTTCCTGGCTGTCGGCCAGCTGCATGTCCAGCTCTTCAAAGCGGCCCTCGGCCGTGACCTTGCGCTCCTGCAGCTCAGCAAGCTGGGCTTCGATTTCAGCCATGTCGGCCTGGATCTGCTCGCTGCGCGCGCGGGTCTGCTCGGCCAGCTGCGTGAGGCGCAGCACTTCCACCTGCAGCTCGTGGGCGCGGCTCTGGCCTTCGGCGGTTTCGCGGCGCGCCGTGGCCAGGCGCTGGGCGGCATCGGCATAGGCGGCTTCGGCGCGCACCAGGGCTGAGCGGGCTTCCTCGCTGATCAGGGCCTGGGCCTTGAGCTGCTTGTCGAGGTTTTCGATTTCCTGGGCGCGTGCCAGCAGGCCGGCCTGCTCGGAATCCTGGGCGTAAAAACTCACGCTGTGGTGCGTTACGGCATGACCGCTCTGCACGTAAATCACCTCGCCGGCCTGCAGCTTGTCGCGCGCGGCCAGCGCGTCGTCCAGGCTGGCGGCGGTGTAGCAGCCGTTGAGCCAGTCGCCCAGCAGCGCGGACTGGCCGGCGTCGTTCAGGCGCAGCAGCTCGGTCAGGGGCTTGAGGTTGATCGCGGCGTTGACGCGCGCGGGCGCGGCGGCGCTGGGCGGCGAGTAAAACGCGAGCTTGGCCGGCGGCGTGCCCTGCCCGTCGCTGCCGGCAAAGCCGCGCACCATGTCGAGCCGGGAAACCTCGAGGGCGCCAAGCCGCTCTCTGAGAGCGGCTTCCAGGGCATTCTCCCAGCCCTGCTCGATGTGGATGCGGCTCCACAGGCCCTGCAGCCCGTCCAGGCCGTGCTTGGCCAGCCAGGGCTTGAGCTTGCCGTCGGTCTTGACTTTCTCCTGCAAGGCCTTGAGCGCTTCCATGCGCGCCGACAGGTCGGCCCGCTTGGCCGATTCGGTGTTGACGGTCTGCTGCAGCGTGCGGCGCTCTTCGTCGAGCTGGGGCACGCTCTCGGTCAGCTCGTGCAGGCGGGCTTCGGCTTCGGCCTGGGCTTCCTGCGCGGCAGCGAACTGGGTGTTCAGGTTGGCCAGGCGGGCTTCGTCGGGCGCATTGAGCGCGTTGCGGTCGGCCGTGAGCTTTTCCAGCCGCAGGTTGAGGGTGCGCGACTGCTCCTCGATGTTGCGCTGATCGGCGGCCAGCACCTGGATCTGCTGCTGCACCTGGCCCACGCTGGTGCGCTGCTCGTTGGCCTTGGCCTGGGCCTGGCGCAGCGCGTCCTCAAGGGCCGGCAGTTGCGTCAGGTGTTCTTCGGTCTGCGCGGCCAGCAGTTCGGCCTTTTCCTCGGCCTCTATGGCCTGGGCGGCCAGGCTTTCGGTTTCAACGGCGGCATCTTCCTTGCGGGTCGCCCACTGAGCGGTTTGTTCCTTGAGCTGGTTCAGGCGCTGCTCGACACGCTGGCGGCCGTCGACCACAAAGCGGATCTCGGCTTCCAGCCGGCCGACTTCGGCGCTGGCCTCATACAGCTTGCCCTGGGCCTGGTTGACCTGGTCGCCGGCCGCGTAATGCGCCTGGCGTATGGTTTCGAGGTCGGCTTCGATGTGGCGCAGGTCGGCCACGCGGCTTTCCAGGTCGTTCACGGCCTTTTCGGCATCGGCCTTGACCTTGGCCTGGTCGGCTTCGCTTTCGGCGCGTTTGAGGAACCACAGCTGGTGCTGCTTGAGGCTGGCGTCGGCATGCAGGGTGTTGTAGCGCAGGGCCACTTCGGCCTGCTTTTCCAGCCGGTCCAGGTTGGCGTTGAGTTCGCGCAGGATGTCTTCAACGCGGGTCAGGTTTTCGCGGGTGTCCGACAGGCGGTTGGCCGTCTCGCGGCGGCGTTCCTTGTACTTGGAGACACCGGCGGCCTCCTCGAGGAACAGGCGCAGTTCTTCGGGCTTGGATTCAATGATGCGGCTGATGGTGCCCTGGCCGATGATGGCGTAGGCGCGCGGGCCCAGGCCGGTGCCCAGGAACACATCCTGCACGTCGCGGCGGCGCACCGGCTGGTTGTTGATGTAGTAGCTGGAGGTGCCGTCGCGCGTGAGCACGCGCTTGACGGCGATCTCGACAAACTGGCCCCACTGGCCTCCGGCGCGGTGGTCGGCGTTGTCAAACACGAGTTCCACGCTGGAGCGGCTGGCCGGCTTGCGCGAGGTGGTGCCGTTGAAGATGACGTCCTGCATGGACTCGCCGCGCAGCTCGGAGGCCTTGCTCTCGCCCAGCACCCAGCGCACCGCGTCCATGATGTTGGACTTGCCGCAGCCGTTGGGGCCCACCACACCCACCAGTTGGCCCGGTAATACAAAATTGGTGGGCTCCGCGAATGACTTGAAACCAGATAGCTTGATCGAATTGAGACGCACGGCTGTCCCTGTTTTTGTGAGCTTGCGGTTAGCCCGAGGCTAACTCGTTGATTTTTATAGCGTTTTTACAACAACGCTGGCATATCGGGTACCGCTTTCGGCAAGCGGCACGGTCCGCCATGTTACCCGAGCGGGACGGGGATTTTGCCGGGAAAAAGGCCCTTGACGGGGCCGGCGTGAAACACTTTGCTTCGCGCCGCGCGGGCCGGCCGGCGCGCCTGCCGGCCTGCCGTGGCGGGCCGGCCCCAAAGCACCGGCGCCACCGCTGCTGCAGCCGCATACAGCCTGGCGTTCAAGCTATCAATTTGGCAGCAACCCGGCCCTCCCGGAGCTGCAGGCCCGGCGGCCCGCCGT
The DNA here is from genome assembly GCF_000282655.1 of Polaromonas sp. CF318. Taxonomy (GTDB): domain Bacteria; phylum Pseudomonadota; class Gammaproteobacteria; order Burkholderiales; family Burkholderiaceae_C; genus Polaromonas. Next base: position 22,509 of record NZ_AKIV01000088.1, on the reverse strand, counting down.
TTTGGGCCGGTCGCAAGGCTGGATAATCCGGGTATGAATCCCCTGCTTTCACGCCTCCAGCCCTATCCTTTTGAGCGGCTGCGCCAGTTGCACGCCGACGTCGCCCCCAATCCCGCCTACAAAGCCATCAGCCTGGGCATAGGCGAACCCCGCCATGCCACGCCGCAGCTGATCAAGGACGCGCTGACGGCCAGCCTGAGCGGCCTGGCGAGCTACCCAGGCACCCTGGGCGAACCCAAATTGCGCCAGGCCATGGCCGACTGGGTGGCCCGCCGCTACGACCTGAAGCTGGATCCCGCCATTCAGATCCTGCCCGTCAACGGCTCGCGCGAGGCGCTGTTTTCACTCGCGCAGACCGTGCTGGACTCAAGCAAGCCGGGCGCCACGGTGGTCTGCCCCAACCCGTTCTACCAAATCTACGAGGGTGCGGCCCTGCTGGCGGGCGCCCAGACCTGGTTCGCCCCCAGCGACCCGGCGCGCAATTTCGCGGTGGATTGGGCCGGCGTGCCCGAGGCCGTCTGGGCCAAAACCCAGCTGGTGTTTGTCTGCTCGCCCGGCAATCCGACGGGCGCCGTGATGTCGCTGGATGAATGGAAGCTGCTGTTCGAGCTCAGCGACCGCCACGGCTTTGTGATCGCCTCCGACGAGTGCTACAGCGAAATCTACTTCCGCGACGAGGCACCCCTGGGCGGCCTGCAGGCGGCAGCCAGGCTGGGCCGGCATGACTTCAAGAACCTGGTGTCGCTGACCAGCCTGTCCAAGCGCAGCAATGTGCCCGGCCTGCGCAGCGGCTTTGTGGCCGGCGACGCTTCCCTGATCAAGCCCTTTTTGCTGTACCGCACCTACCACGGCAGCGCCATGAGCCCGGTCGTGCAGGCCGCCAGCATCGCGGCCTGGAATGACGAGCGGCACGTGGTGGACAACCGCGCGATGTACCGCGAAAAATTCGCCCAGGTCACGCCCATGCTCTCGGCCGTGATGGACGTCGCCCTGCCCGACGCGGGCTTTTACCTGTGGGCCGGAATCCCCGAGACTTTCAAGGGCTCGGACACCGCGTTTTCACGCGAGCTGCTCGCTCTCTACAATGTCGTGGTGTTGCCGGGCAGCTACCTGGCGCGCGACGCGCAGGGGCACAATCCCGGCGCCGGCAGAATCCGCATGGCACTGGTGGCAGAAACCGCCGAATGCGTGGAAGCGGCGCAGCGCATCGTTCAATTTATCCAATCCAAAGCTCACTGAACAACAAGACTGAAACCAACATGACACAAGACAACCTGCAAAGCACCATTGACGCGGCCTGGGAAAATCGGGCGAGCCTCTCGCCCCAGTCGGCCCCCAAGGAAGTCCTGGATGCCGTGGAGCACACCATCGCCGAGCTCAACAACGGCAAACTGCGCGTCGCCACCCGCGAAGGTGTGGGCCAGTGGACCACCCACCAATGGATCAAGAAGGCCGTGCTGCTGAGCTTTCGCCTGAAGGACAACGAGCTGATGCGCGCCGGCGACCTGGGCTTCTTCGACAAAGTGCCCACCAAGTTCGCCCACCTGAGCGAAAGCGAAATGCGCGCCACCGGCGTGCGCGTGGTGCCGCCCGCCGTGGCACGCCGCGGCAGCTACATCGCAAAGGGCGCGATCCTGATGCCCAGCTACGTCAACATCGGCGCCTGGGTCGGCGAAGGCACCATGGTCGACACCTGGGCCACCGTGGGCAGCTGCGCGCAGGTCGGCAACAACGTCCACCTCTCCGGCGGCGTGGGCCTGGGCGGCGTGCTCGAGCCCCTGCAGGCCAACCCCACCATCATTGAAGACAACTGCTTTATCGGCGCGCGCTCCGAAGTGGTCGAAGGCGTGATCGTGGAAGAAAACTCGGTCATCTCCATGGGCGTTTACATCGGCCAGAGCACGCCGATTTACGACCGCGAAGCCGACACCGTCACTTACGGCCGCATTCCCGCGGGCTCCGTTGTGGTCTCGGGCAACCTGCCCAAGGCCGGCGGCAAGTACAGCATGTACTGCGCGGTGATCGTCAAGCGCGTGGACGCCAAGACCCGTTCAACGACCAGCCTCAACGACCTGCTGCGCGACTGAGCGCCTAATTCACGGCTTGACTGCACACACTGATTGAATTGACTGGGAGCGGACTATGAGCACGATGGAAAGAATCCTTCGTTTGATGGCGGACAAAAAGGCGTCGGACGTTTACCTGTCGGCCCATTCGCCCGCCCTGATCAAGATCAACGGCCAGGCCATTCCGATCAACGCGCAAATCCTGCCGCCGGACGCGCCGCGCAACCTGCTGGCCGAGGTCGTGCCGCCCGAGCGCATCGAGGAGCTGGAGGAAATCGGCGAGCTCAACATGGCGCTGCCGATCGCCGGCCTGGGCAACTTCCGGATCAGCGCCTTCAGGCAGCGCAGCACCTATGCCGCGGTGATTCGCTTCATCCCCACAGAGATTCCGGCGCTGGACAGCCTGAACGTGCCGCCCATCCTGGCCGACCTGATCATGGAAAAGCGCGGCCTGTTGCTGATGGTGGGCTCCACCGGCGCCGGCAAGAGCACCACGCTGGCGGCCATGATGGACCGCCGCAACGAGATTTCGCTGGGCCACATCCTCACCATCGAAGACCCGGTCGAGTTCCTGTTCACCAACAAGAAGTCGGTCGTCAACCAGCGCGAGGTCGGCAGCGACACACAATCGCTGCAGGTGGCGCTGAAAAATGCGCTGCGCCAGGCGCCCGACGTGATCCTGATCGGTGAAATCCGCGACCGCGAAACCATGTCGGCCGCGATTGCCTATGCGCAGTCGGGCCATTTATGCCTGGCGACCATGCACGCCAACAACAGTTACCAGGCGCTCAACCGTATCCTGAGCTTTTACCCGGTTGAGGTGCGCAGCACCATGCTGGGCGACCTGGCCGCGGCGCTCAAGGCCATCGTGTCGCAGCGCCTGCTGCGCACCCAGGACGGCGGCCGCACGCCGGCGGTGGAGGTCATGCTCAACACCAAGCTGATCGCCGAGCTGATTGAAAAAGGCGACTTCTCCGGCGTCAAGGAAGCCATGGAAAAATCCATGGCCGAGGGCTCGCAGACCTTCGAGCAGGACATCGCCAAACTGATCGTGGACGGCACCGTGACGCGCAAGGAAGGCATTCTGTACGCCGACTCGCCGACCAACCTGATGTGGCGGCTGGAAAACGACTTCGCCGTCAAGGCCAAGGCGCTGGAGCCCGAAGAGGACCCGGATGACGAACCGTCCTTCACCGAAATCACGCTGGACGTGAAACACTGAAAAACACGACGGTGCTCGCTTCTTCGGGCCGACTCGAACGCGATTGACCGACCATGTCCCGAACCCTGCTCCTCGCTGAACAGCTGATCTCCCGCCCCTCTGTCACACCCGACGACGCCGGCTGCCAGACCCTGCTGATGGAACGCCTGGCGCCGCTGGGCTTCCAATGCGAAACCATCACCAGCGGCCCTGAAAACTTCCGCGTGACCAACCTGTGGGCCAAACGCGCGGGAAAAGCCTCCGCGGGCCATGCGCCGGCAAAAACCCTGGTGTTCGCCGGCCACACCGACGTCGTGCCCACCGGCCCGCTGGACCAGTGGCTGAGCCACCCTTTCACGCCCAGCCACCGCGGCGGCCAGCTTTACGGACGTGGCGCAGCGGACATGAAAACCTCCATCGCGGCCATGGTGGTGGCGGTCGAGGAGTTCCTGGCCGCGCATCCCGATCCGGCCCTGTCCATCGCCTTCCTGGTCACCAGCGACGAGGAAGGCCCGGCGGTCGACGGCACGGTCATGGTCTGCGAGCAGCTCAAGGCGCGCGGCGAGGCCCTGGACTATTGCATCGTGGGCGAGCCCACTTCGGTCGCCCAGCTGGGCGACATGATCAAGAACGGGCGGCGCGGCACCCTCAGCGGCAAGCTCACGGTCAAGGGCGTGCAGGGCCACATCGCCTATCCGCACCTGGCCAGAAACCCTATCCACCTGTTCGCGCCGGCGCTGGCCGAGCTGGTGGCCACCGAATGGGACAAGGGCAATGCCTTCTTCCCGGCCACCAGCTGGCAGGTGTCCAACATCCATGGCGGCACCGGCGCGTCCAACGTGATCCCGGGCGAACTGGTGGTCGACTTCAACTTCCGCTTCTGCACCGAGTCCACGCCCGAAAGCCTGCAGCAGCGCCTGCAGGCCCTGCTGAGCCGGCACCAGCTTGATTACGACCTCAAATGGACGCTGGGCGGCCTGCCCTTTCTGACCACGCCCGGCACGCTGGTCGATGCGGTGCGCGGCGCCATCGAGGCCGAAACCGGGCTGCAGACCGAACTCTCCACCACGGGTGGCACCAGCGACGGCCGTTTCATCGCCAAGATATGCCCGCAGGTCATCGAGTTCGGTCCGCTGAACGCCACCATCCACAAGATCAACGAATGTGTGCCGGTGAGTTCACTCGATCCGCTCAAGAACATCTACAAGGGCGTGCTGGAACGGCTGGCCGCGGCATGACGAATGCCTCAACACCCCTGACGGTGCTGGCGCTGGTCGAGCAGATGGCGGCCCGGCTGGACGCCGCGGGCCTGAACTTTGCCGACGGCTTCGGCCAGGGCACGACCAACGCCTTTGACGAAGCGGCCTGGCTGGTGCTGTGGAAGCTGGGCTTGCCGCTGGACGACCTTGACTCTGTCGAGACCCGGCCGGTGACCCCGGAACAGCAAGCACAGGTCGCCGCGCTGCTGGACGCGCGCATCAGCAGCCGCAAGCCGGCCGCCTACCTCACGAACGAAGCCTGGCTGATGGGCTTGCCCTTTTATGTGGACGAGCGCGTGATCATCCCGCGCTCCCTGATCGCCGAGTTGCTGGCCGACGCCAGCATAGACCCCTGGCTGGGCGAGCACACCCACCGCGTGCTCGACCTGTGCACCGGCAATGGCAGCCTGGCCATTCTCGCGGCCATCACCTACCCGGACGTGGTGGTGGAGGCCGCCGACATCAGCCTGGACGCCCTGGCCGTGGCCCGCATCAATGTGGACCGCCATCACCTGGACAGCCGCATCACGCTGATTGAGTCCGACGGGCTGGCCGCCTGCGCGGGCCTGTATGACCTGATCCTGTGCAATCCTCCCTATGTGAATGCCGCCAGCATGGCCGGCCTTCCCCCCGAATTCCGCGCGGAACCGGACCTGGCACTGGCCGGCGGCACCGACGGCATGGACTTCATTCGAGGCCTGATTCAAAACGCGGCCAGCCATATGAGCGAAAATGCGGTGCTGGTGCTGGAAATCGGCAATGAGCGCGAGAATTTCGAGCGCGCCTTTCCGACGCTTGAACCGCTGTGGTTCGAAACCAGCTCCGGCGCCGACCAAGTGCTCCTTTTGACGCGCGAACAACTGGCCTGAACCGGCTTGACGGCCGGCGTGAAGCACTGGCGCGGCTCTTGCACCGCAAGGGCCAGGCGTAGACACCGCCGCCCGACTACTTTTCCTGAAATTGCACATTAAATGATTACCCTCAAAAACGTCGTGCTGCGCCGCGGCGCCAAAGTGATTCTGGACAGCGCGTCCGTCACCCTCAATCCCGGTGAAAAAATCGGCTTGGTGGGCCGCAACGGTGCGGGCAAATCCTCGCTGTTCGCCATGCTCAACGGCACGCTGCACGAGGACGGCGGCGATTTCTCGATACCCGCGCAATGGAGCATGGCGCAGGTGGCGCAGGACATGCCCGAGACCGAGCAGAGCGCGACCGCCTTCGTGGTCGAGGGCGACGTGGTGCTGCTGGCCGCGCAGACCGAGGTGGAGGCCTCGGAGGCCAGCGGCGACGGCGACCGCATGGCCCACGCCTATATGGCGCTGTACGACGCCGGCGCGCACGACGCGCAGGCCAGGGCCCAGGCCCTGATCCTCGGCCTGGGGTTCAAGGTCAGCGAGCTCGACAACCCTGTCAACAGCTTCTCCGGCGGCTGGCGCATGCGCCTGCAGCTGGCGCGCGCGCTGATGTGCCCGTCCGACCTGCTGCTGCTCGACGAGCCCACCAACCACCTGGACCTGGACGCGCTGGTCTGGCTCGAAGCCTGGCTGAAAAAATACCAGGGCACCATGCTGGTCATCAGCCATGACCGCGAATTCCTCGACGCCGTGACCGACGTGACGGTGCATATTGAGAACGCCAGGCTGACCCGATACGGCGGCAACTACAGCAAGTTCGAAGACCTGCGTTCCGAGCAGATGGCCTTGCAGCAAACCGCGTTCGCCAAGCAGCAGGACAAGATCGCCCACCTGCAAAAATTCATCGCGCGCTTCAAGGCCAAGGCCAGCAAGGCCAAGCAGGCGCAAAGCCGCGTCAAGGCGCTGGACCGCATGGAAAAAATCGCCCCGCTGCTGGCCGAGGCCGATTTCACCTTCGAGTTCAAGGAGCCGGCCAACCTGCCCAATCCCATGCTGTCGATGCAGAACGCCTTCTTCGGCTACCCGCCGCCTGAAGGCGCACCCGAAGGCACGCCGCCCACGGTCATCGTGCAGAACGTCAGCAAGTCGGTGCTGGCCGGCCAGCGCATAGGCATCCTGGGCGCGAACGGGCAAGGTAAATCGACACTGGTCAAGACCGTGGCGCGCGCCCTGGCACCTATTCAAGGAGAGATGACCGAAGGCAAGGGCCTGAACATCGGCTACTTCGCCCAGCAGGAACTGGACGTGCTGCGCCCGGCCGACACGCCGCTGGAGCACATGATCCGACTCGTCAAGGAAGTCACTGCGGCCGGCAGGATCAGCGGCCAGCAGACGCGCGAGCAGGACTTGCGCGCCTTCCTGGGCATGTTCAATTTCAGCGGCGACATGGTCAAGCAGGCCGTGGGCAGCATGAGCGGCGGGGAAAAAGCGCGCCTGGTGCTGTGCATGATCGTCTGGCAGCGCCCCAACCTGCTGCTGCTCGACGAGCCGACCAACCACCTGGACCTGGCCACGCGCGAGGCGCTGTCGATGGCGCTCAACGAGTTTGAAGGCACGGTGATGCTGGTCAGCCATGACCGCGCGCTGCTGCGCGCCGTCTGCGACGAGTTCTGGATGGTCTCGCGCGGCGGCGTCGCGCCCTTTGACGGCGACCTTGACGACTACCAGCGCTACCTGCTCGACGAGGCCAAGCGCCAGCGCGAGGAAGCCAAGAAGGCCGGTGGCGCGGCCCCGGCGGCCAAATCCGAAGCACCGGCCGCCGCGCCCGCGGAAAAGAAACCCCTGCCGCGCGACACGCCCGAGCAGCGCAAGCTCGACGCGCAGCGCCGCCAGCAGCAGGCCGAGGCCACCAAGCCGCTGCGCAAGGAGGTCGAAAAAATCGACCAGCGCATGAAGGCGCTCAACACAGAGCGTGACAGCCTGCAGGCCCTGCTGGCCACCACCACCGCGCCGGCCGAGCTGGCCCAGGCCGGCAAACGCCTCAAGGCCATCGAAGGCGAAATAGGCATGCTGGAAGAACGGTGGCTGGAGCTGACCGAACAGATCGAGACCGCCGCGGTGTAAAGTGGCTGCAGGCCCCTCGCCTGCAGCTTGTTTGCCCAGGCAGGGCCGTCCTTGAAAGGATTTGACCCATGCCTTCCGCCTTGCACATGGCCGCGGACAACGCGGCACTGTCAGCCGCCGTCAAACGCAGCCGCAAGCTGCTGAACAAGCGCGCCATGGTGGCGGCCGCGGCCAGCGCCGTGCCGGTGCCCGGCCTCGACTGGATGGTGGACGCGGCCATGCTGTCCCAGCTCATCCCCGAGATCAACAAGGAATTCGGCCTCACGCCGCAACAGCTCGACCAGCTCGAACCGAAAAAGCGCGACCAGGTGCAAAAAGCCGTGGCCCTGGTGGGTTCGGTGCTGATCGGCAAATTCATCAGCCGCGACCTGGTCATCAAGGCCGCCACCAAGATAGGTGTGCGCCTGACGGCCAAGCAGGCCGCCAAATACGTCCCGCTGGCCGGCCAGGTCGTGGCGGCCGCCGTCGGCTACGCGGCCATCCGCTACTTCGGTGAGGAGCACATGAAGGACTGCATACGGGTGGCAAGGCAGGCACAGCTCGACGTGCCGGCGCTGGGCTACCCGGCCTGATCAAGCCGGGTCGGCCTGAGGCCGGATCCCGCGTTTTCCCTGCGCAAAAAACAAAAGGACTTGGCCTTTCGGCCAAGTCCTTTGAGAGGATGGTGGGTTCTGACAGATTCGAACTGTCGACCTACGGATTAAGAGTCCGCTGCTCTACCAACTGAGCTAAGAACCCGAAAATTCTGGTGGGACCAGCGGGGGTCGAACCCACGACAAACGGATTAAAAGTCCGCTGCTCTACCAACTGAGCTATGGTCCCGAGTTATATCACAGGGTTTCCCTCGCGATACATTCCGGTATTTGCCACTTCAAGAGCAGCAAAGCCTTGAATTATAGCGTGGTTTTTTAGCGCTCCGCAAAAACTCAGGCGGCAATTTTGTCGAGCGCCCAGCCGGCCGCGCACAGGCCGAAGGTCGAGGTCACGCTCACGACGGACCCGTAGCCATGGCAGTTCAGGCTGCCGTCGCTTTGGGCCGCGGCAGCGGGCTGCAGCACGGCCTCGCGGCTGAACACGCAGGCCACGCCCATCTTGCCCTTGCGCGCCGCGCCGTGTTCCTTGCGCAGGCGGTAACGCAACTGGGCCAGCAAGGGGTCGTGCGTGACCAGCGACAGGTCGTCGATGTCCACGCGGTGCGCCAGCCGCTTGCCGCCCGCCGCGCCCACACTGACAAGGTTCACCTTGTTGGCAATGGCCCAGGCGGCCATGGCGGTCTTGGCTTTCACCTGGTCGCAGGCGTCGATCACGGCCAGCTGCTTGCGGTCGAAACCACCCTCAAGGCCCAGAATGCCCGGCCAGTTGGCGGCATCGACAAACTCCTCGATGCCGTCGACGCGGCAGCCCGGATGGATTTGCGCGATGCGTTCACGCATGGCCTGCACCTTGGCCTGCCCCAGGGTGCTGTCCAGCGCGTGGACCTGGCGGTTGATATTGGATTCGGCGATGTGGTCCAGATCTATCAGGGTCAGCCGGGCCACGCCGCTGCGGGCCGCGGCTTCAGCCGCCCAGGAGCCCACGCCGCCCAGGCCCACGACCACGATGTGCGCCTGGCGTATGCGCTGCGCGCCCGCCGCGCCGTAAAGGCGCGCCAGGCCGCCGAAGCGGCGCTCCAGGTCGGCGGGGAGTTCTTCGATCAGCGAGCTCATGGCCGTGAATTGGCGCGCCTCAGACCTGGCGCTCAAGCCGCCAGATCTGGTACTTCAGGCCCGCCACGCAGCCTGCGAGTATGGCCGCCAGCGCCACAAAACTCGTGAAGCTCAGGGTCGAGATGCCCGACAGGCCTTGGCCCACGGTGCAACCCATGGCGCAAACACCGCCCACGCCCATCAGCGTGGCGCCCACCAGGTGGTTGGCCGTGTCTTCCGCGTCGCGAAAGCCTTCCCAGCGGAAGCTGCGCGACAGCAGCGCATAGACGGCCGAGCCGGCCACCACGCCGAACACCGACACAATGCCCAGCGTGAGCACCTTGCTCTTGTCGCTGAAGAACATCAGCCAGTCCACGGTATAGGCCACGGGCGAGACAAAACTCAGCGCCTCGGCTCGGCCTGAGTTGGTGGCCAGAAAAGCCTCCTGCAGCGTTTCGGGGTGCTCGGCCACATAGCCCAGGCGCCCGCTGACCCACCACATGGCCGCGATGACACCACCTATGCCCAGGCCCGCGAGCAGGCTGTCGAAGCGGCGGAACTCCTCGCTGAACAGGGCCCAGACGATCAGGCCCAGGCCTATGAGGATGGCCAGGCCTATGCCGGCCGCGGCCGGCGTGATGCCGATGGCGCCGGCCACCCAGTTCGGCAAGGTCGCGTTGGCCGTGAAATCAATCGCCACCTTGTCGACCGTGGCCACGCGGACCACGGCGGTGATGCCCTTGAGCGTGGCGAAGGCCGCGATGCCCATGACGGCAAACACCACGACGGACTTGAGGCTGCCGCCGCCTATGCGCACCAGAGTCTTGCTGCCGCAGCCCGAGGCCAGCACCATGCCGAACCCGAACATCGCACCGCCCACCAGGGCCGAGAGCCAGATGAAGCGGTTGGAGGCGTAAAGCGTCTTGGCGGGATCGATGATGCCGGCCGCGGCCATGGTGAAGAAACCTATCATGGCCACGCCTATGGCCATGCCCCACATGCGCATACGCGTCCAGTCGCCCATGTTCACGATGTCGCTGACGGCGCCCATGGTGCAGAAGTGGGTGCGCTGGGCAATCGCGCCAAAAACCATGGCCAGAATGAAACCGGCCCAGAGAACCTGGGCCGTGAGACTGTTGAGTGCGGAGATGTCCATCGCCCGATTTTAGGGCGGAATGACTGCCGCGCCCGGACTTGCCGAATGGCCTGCCCGGGTGACGGACTACTTCAGCTTCGCCAGGCGATCCTTGGCGACGGAAGCCGCTTCGGCCTGGGGATAGGCCTTGACCAGGTCTTCCAGCGTCTTGCGTGCCGAGCGGTTGTCCTTGAGCTCGATCTGGCAGTTGGCCAGCGAGAGCAAGGCTTCCGGCGCGCGCATGTGCTCGGGCTCGGCCGTCACAAGCGCGCGGAAATTGGTCACCGCGTCACGGTAGTTGCGTAGGGCGTACTGCGCATTGCCCAGCCAGAACAGGGCGGAAGCCCGGTAGCCGGTTTGCGGATAACGCTTCATGAAGGCCACGAAGCTGGTCTGCGCGGCGGCGAAGTCGCCCTTGCGAAGCGTGGCCAGCGCGGCTTCGAACTCCTGCCTTTCGGCCGGCTCGGCGACAAACTCCTTGCCGTCCACGTTGACCTTGCCCGGCTCGAACTTGCGCAGGCGCTCGTCCACGCCCGTCGTCAGGTCCTTCTGGGTGCGCTGCATCTCGGCCAGGTTGCGCGTGAGGTTTTCGTTCTGCCCGCGCATGGTGGCGAGTTCATTGCGCAGGGCTTCGATCTGGTTGGACAGGTCCAGCAGGCTGCGGCGCAGCTGGGCATTGTCTTCGGTGGTCCTGCGCAGCTCTTCGGCCGTGCGGGTTTGCGCCGCATCGACCTTCTGGCGCAAATCGAGGATCGCCCGGCGAGCCTCGTCGTCTTCGAACAGTCCCGCATGCGCGTTGAACGCCAGCAGGCCGGCCGCGAGGATCGCGGCGATCCGGAAGGTCTTCACGGTCGGCACCCGGCTTAGCGGTAGCTCAGTTCAGCGCGGCGGTTCTTCGCCATGGCTTCCTCGTCGGAGCCCGGCACCGCGGGTTTTTCCTTGCCAAAGCTCACGGCCTCGACCTGCGCATCGGCCACGCCCAGCAGGCCCAGCGCGCGGCGCACGGCTTCGGCGCGTTTCTGGCCCAGGGCCAGGTTGTACTCACGGCCGCCGCGCTCGTCGGTATGGCCTTCGATGGCCATCTTGCGGCCCTTGTTGGCGGTCAGGTACTTGGCGTGAGCCTCGATCACGCCCTGGAATTCGGGCTTGACCACGTAGCTGTCGAAATCAAAGTAGATGACCTTGGCCACATTGGCCGGGCCCGCGAGCGAGGCGTCGGCGCCCTGGATCTCCACCGGTGCCACGCCGCGGCCGCTGGCGCCCGAGGGATCGCCTTGTGTGGTCTGGCCCGTGCGGTCTTCGACGGGAACGTCATTGAGCTTGACGCCGGAGCCGCAGGCCGTCAGCATGGCCGCCAAGACCAGGGAGGAGATGATGGAAAAAATTCTGCGTTTCATGAAGTACCTCTACAAAAATAAAAATGAGCCGGATCGAAAACGGTTGCTTGAAGCGCCTGCCTGACGCTGTGGATCAACGCTGGAAGGGTCCCCAATCGGGCTCCCGGATGTCGCCGCTGGCGCCGGACAGCCTGGCTTTGATCTTGCCGTCCAGCGTGGTGGTCATCAACGCTTCCCTGCCCTGCTGCTGGGTCGCGTAGACGATCAGGCGGCTGTTGGGCGCAAAGCTTGGGCTCTCGTCGGCCGAAGTGTCGGTGATTGGAGTGACGGTCCCTGTCGCAAGTTCCATGACGTGCAGCTTGAAGGCGCCGCCCACCCGGGAGATGTAGGCCAGCCAGCGCCCGTCGGGGCTGATGGCGGGGGAAATGTTGTAGCTCCCGGTAAAGGTCACGCGCTCGGCATTGCCGCCGTTCGGGCCCATGCGGTAGATCTGCGGCGCGCCGCCGCGGTCGCTGACGAAATAGATATAGCGCCCGTCGGGCGAGAAAGCCGGCTCGGTGTCTATGCTGGAAGACTGGGTCAGTCGTTTGGGATCGCCCCCATTGAGGCCTATGGCATAGAGCTGCGAGCCGCCATCGCGGCTCAGCGTCGCCACCAGTTGTTTGCCGTCCGGCGACCAGGCCGGCGCGCTGTTGGAGCCGCGGAAATTGGCCAGCAAGCGCCGCTTGCCGCTGGCCACGTCGTGGGCATAGATCACCGGCTTGCGCGATTCAAAAGACACATAGGCCAGCTGCGCACCGTTGGGCGACCAGGCCGGCGAGATGATGGGCTCGGGGCTGGTCAGCGCGGACTGGGCGCCCTCCCCGTCGGAGTCGGCCACCCAGAGGTTGTACTTCTGCGCCGCCTTGGTCACATAGGCGATGCGCGTCGAGAAAATGCCTTTCTCGCCGGTCAGTTTTTCATAGACAAAATCGGAGATGCGGTGCGCCGACAGGCGCAGGTCGGCCGGGCCCACGGTGTAGCTCTGCCCGCCCAGGTCCTGCCCGCGCACGATGTCCCAGAGGCGCAGGCGCACGTCGTAGCGGCCGTCGGCCAGCAAGGTCACGCTGCCCGTGACCATGGAGTCCGCACCCTTTTGCCGCCAGGCCGTCAGGTCCGGCCGGGTGTTCTCGTCGGCGGTGACGCCGGTGGTGTCGACCGGGCGGAACATGCCGCTGCGCTCCAGGTCGGCCCGCACGATGGTGCCGATTTTTTGCGGCGCCTGCGCATCACCGCGAAACGCGGCGACGGCGATGGGCAATTGGGTCAGGCCTACACCGGACACCTCGACGCGAAATTGCGCGAAAGCCGGCAGGACAGGGAGGGCGCCGGCCGCCAGCAGGCTGACGAGAGTGCGGCGGCGTAGAAAAGGTGCAATGCTCATAGGGAAGGGTTGGATCCGTTCAGGGAGGTTATTTTGACCGTGGATTTGACGCCGGGGGAAGGATCAAGTTCACGCAAGCCTTTTTCGGCCAGGACCACATCGGTTTTCATGCGCTCAAGCACCCTTTTTTTGTTGATGGACTCCTGGTCGCGCGGGTTCTCGCGGTGCCAGAGGTGGAAGACTTCGGTGCCCATGAAACCATTTTTGCGGTGAATGCCCAGGTGGTGAAGCCTGAGCACGAGGTCGGCATCTTCATGCCCCCAGCCTTCGAAGGTCTCATCAAATCCGTTGACATCGGCAAAGTCCGCACGCCAGACGCCCAGGTTGCAGCTGCGTATGCCATGCCAGTGAAAGTCCGGTTTTACCCTGAATAAACGCCGCGGCCAGGGGAGCAGGTGCAATAATTTGTTGCTTTCCCCCGAGAGCCGCGCCCCCAGCCAGAACCATACAGGACGGCTGGGCAGGTCGATAGCGCCATTGACTACACGTTCTGTCAGACGTTGGCTGATAAGCACCCGGCTGCCGTTCACAAAGCAGCCTTTTTCGGCAAGCCGCGTATGCGCGGCCACAAAGGCCTTGTTGGGCACGCAGTCGCCGTCCAGAAAGACCAGGTAGTCGCCCGTGGCCTGGCTGGCGCCGAGGTTGCGCGCCCGCGCCGCGGTAAATCCCACATCGGGGTGCCAGATGTGGCGGGCCGGGCACTTGAACGCGGGGCATTGCTCGAGCAGCATCCGCACCTGATCGGGCCGCGAGCCGTCGTCGGCCACCAGCACCTCATGGCCTTCATCGCACTGCGCAGCCAACGAGCGCAACACGGCCAGCAAGGCATCCGTGCGGTTGTAGGTCAGGACGATAAAGCTGATCTTCATCGCCCGCCCGGCGCTCCCTTGGCGCCCCGCTGCAACAGCCACAGCTTCAGGTAGCGGTAATAGGTGCCCTCGGCATTCGAGACGGCCAGCACCAGGCCCATCCTGCCATCGAGAAAACCCAGGCGCAGAAAGTAGGTGCGTATGAAGGCCCACAGGCCGTGCCCTATGGCCTTGCCGACCGAGGCCGTTTTGCCCTTGCCCAGCAAGCTTTGCGCGCCTGCCGTGGAATAGCGGTTGGCCTTGTCCAGAACCGCCTCGAAATTGCGGAAACTCTCGTGCAGCAGCTGCGCGCGCAGCTGGCCGACCGGCCCCTGGGCCACCACTTTTTCATGCACCAGGTCCTCGCTGAAGCGGGCCGCCGTGCGGCGGAACAGCCGGGTGACCCGGTCGGGGTACCAGCCTGAATGGCGCATGTACTGCCCGCAATAGCTTGAGAGCCGGGGGAAGGAATACACGTCGAAGGCCGGGTCCCGCAGGCAGGCCAGGATTTCAAGCTGCAGTTCGGGCGTCACCCGCTCGTCGGCGTCAAGCGACAGCACCCAGTCCGAGGTGGCCAGCGCCAGGGCCCGGTTCTTCTGGATGCCGAAGCCCTGCCAGTCGGGGCTGACGCTGACTTCGGCGCCAAGGGAGCGGGCAATCTGCACGGTGTTGTCGGTACTGCCGGAATCGAGCACCACGACCTGGTCCGCGAAGCCCACGGAGCGAAGGCAGGCTTCGATGTTGTGGGCCTCGTTGTGGGTGATGACTGTGACGGACAAGCTTGCCAACGAATGCCTTTGCAATGAGGTGAGGGAGGAAACCGCCCGGGATTTTGCCAGTGAAACCGGCCCCGCTTGACGCGCTGACAGCATAGCAGAGCCCCCCGGCATTCAAGGCCTTGGCGGGAAATGGAATCGCCGATAATGCGGGGCACCCCCTACGGCAACCCCAGACCATTTTGCGAACAACAACAATCAATTTCCGGCTCGCCATCATCTGCCTGGCGGCTGCCTCCGTGGGGTTGTCGATCGCCATCATCAGCATCGCCAAGCTGCTGTTGCTGCTCTGCGCCGTGGCAGCCCTGCTCTTGCGCAAAGGCCTGTCCCAGGACGGCGTCACCTTGGCCAAAACCTTCACGCTGCCGGCCGTGCTGGCCGTGCTGCTGGCCTTTGTGCTGAGCCTGTTCTGGACGGTCGCCCCGCTGCGGGAGGCCGCGGGGTCGCTCGCCAAGTACGGCAAGCTCATGATCATCCTGGCAATGATGGCCTTGATCCGCGACCGCCGCGAAGCCCTGTATGCCCTCGCGGCCTTCGCCATCGCGCAGTTGCTGGTGGTGCTCAGTTCCTGGATGCTTTTTGTCGACATGCCGGTTGCCTGGGCCAGTTCCCGCACCACCGTCAGCCACTACACCGTCTTTTCAGGCTATCTTGACCAGGGCATCATGAGCGCCGTGTTCGCCGCGCTGTGCTGGCATTTGCGAGGCCTGGTGCCCGGCCGCTACGGCCCGCAAATCGCCGTCGCGGTGGCCGTCCTGTCTCTGGCCAACGTATTTTTTGTCATGATAGGCCGCAGCGGCCAGCTGGTCGGTGTCGTGCTGCTGTCCCTGGCCATCATGTGGCAGCTTCCCAAAAAGTATCGCGCGGCCGTCGTCGTGCTGCCGTTCCTGCTCGTGGCAGCGCTGTTTGTCAGCTCGCCGGCCGTGCGGGAGCGATTGACCCTCGCCAAGACGGAGGTGCAGAACTACTCGGCCAAACAAGATGCCAGCACCTCATCGGGTGTGCGGCTGGCCTTCTGGCGCCGCGCCGCCCAGGTGATCGCCCAAAGGCCGCTTGCCGGGGCAGGTATCGGAAGCTGGAGCAGCGAATATGACCGGCTGGAGCGCCTGGACAATCCCCGGCATAAGGACATTAATCGCGGCAGCAACCCGCACCAGGAATACCTGCTCTGGGGCGTGCAGCTCGGCGTTCCCGGCCTGCTGCTGATCGCTGGCTTCATGCTCTCGGTGCTGCGCGACACGCTGAAAATGGAAACGCCCTACGCCCGGGCCGCGCAGTCCGCCTTGCTGGCGCTGGCCGTGGCCTGCCTGTTCAACTCCACCCTTTACGACGGCCTGATCGGCGATTTCTTCTGCGTCCTGATCGGCTTGCTGCTGGCATTGGGACTGAGCAAACCCGCCGGCCCGCCCCTACCCCAACACGCAACGTGAGCGCCTCCACCGACACCCAAGCCCCTTCCACGGCCGCCAGGCTGAGCCTGTGGCGCCGCCTCGCGCGGGTCTGGCCCTACTTCAGCGGCTCCCGCGCGGGCTGGGCGCTGGCCGTGGGCGCGACCATCGTCGGCTCGGCCACCGAACCCTTTGTGCCGGCACTGCTCAAGCCCCTGCTGGACCGCGGCTTCCAGAAGGGAGCGCTGGACCTCTGGTTGGTGCCGGTGACCCTGATCCTGCTGTTTGCCGTACGCGGCATCTCCGGCTTTGTGGCGCAGTACGCGCTGGCCAAGGTCACCAACGAAGGCCTGCAGTCGCTGCGCCGCGCGATGTTCGGCAAGCTGCTGAGCTCGCGCCTGTCGCTGTTCGCGGACCAGTCCTCCAGCGCCCTCGCCAACACCGTGGTCTACGAGGTGTTCAACGGCTCATCGATGATGATCAACGCGGTCATGAAGCTGGCGCGCGACGTGCTCACGCTGGTGGCGCTGGTAGCCTACCTGCTGTTCCTCAACTGGAAGCTGATGCTCATCGTCTCCCTGCTGTTCCCGGCGGTCGCGCTGGTGATCCAGCTGCTGACGCGGCGCCTGTACCGCCTGACCCGTGAAAGCCAGGTGGCCACCGACAACCTGGCCTATGTCGTGGAAGAAAACGTGCTGGCCCACCGCGACGTGCGCCTGCACGGCGCGCAGGCCGGCCAGGCTTCGCGCTTCGAGGCGCTGAGCAACACGCTGCGCCGGCTGTCCATCAAATCCACCGTCGCCTATGCCGGCATGAGCGCCATCACCCAGGTGCTGGCCGCCATGGCCCTGTCGGCCGTGATCTCCATCGCCCTGCTCCAGGGCTCGGAAAACACCACCACGGTGGGCGGCTTCGTGGCCTTTGTGACCGCCATGCTGCTGCTGATCGCGCCCATCAAAAGCCTGTCCGACGGTGCCACGCCCATCACGCGCGGTCTGGCGGCGCTGGAGCGCGGGCTGGACCTGGTCGACCTGGTCGAGGACGAAAGCAGCGGCGGCTTCATCCAGGCCAGGGCCGCCGGGGACATCGAATTGTCCGGCGTGAGCGTGGCCTACAAGCCGGACGCGCCGCCGGCGCTGGACCAGGTGAGCCTCTCGATACGCACCGGCGAGACCGTGGCCCTGGTGGGATCATCCGGCTCCGGCAAGACCACCCTGGCCAGCCTGCTGCCGCGCTTTGTCGACTACAGCGCCGGCAGCATACGGCTGGACGGCACCGAGCTGCGGGACTGGAACCTGGCATCCCTGCGCTCGCAATTCGCCTTCGTGAGCCAGCACGTCGTGATGTTCAACAACAGCATGGCCTTCAACGTCGCACTGGGCCAGTCCTTTGACAGGGACAAAGTCGTGCGATGCCTGGCCGCCGCCAACCTGGGCCAGCTGCTCGAAGAATTGCCGCAAGGCATAGACACCGTGCTTGGCCACAACGCCATGCAGTTGTCCGGCGGCCAGCGCCAGCGGCTGGCGATTGCCCGGGCACTGTACAAGGACGCGCCGGTGCTGATCCTCGACGAAGCCACCTCGGCCCTGGACACGGAGTCGGAAAAAGCCGTGCAGGAAGCCATACAGCGGCTGGCCGCGGGCCGCACCTCGCTGATCATCGCCCACCGGCTGTCCACCATCCAGCACGCCGACCGCATCATCATGATGAACGCCGGCCGCATCGTCGAGCAAGGCAGCCATGCAGAGCTGCTTCAAAATAACGGCGCTTACGCCCATCTTTACCGCCTGGGCTTCCAGGGCGCGGCCTAAAACGGAACCTTATCGATGCCAGTCTCCATCAGCGGCTTTACCTTCATTCGCAACGGCGTGGGCCTGGGATTTCCCTTTGAAGCCTCGATACGTTCCCTGCTGCCCCTGGTCGATGAATTCGTGGTCGCCGTGGGCAAAGGCGAGGACGACACACTGGAACGCGTCAAGGCCATCAAGGACCCGAAAATCCGCATCATCGAAACCCTGTGGAACGAGCGCATGGCCGACCGCGGTTTTGTCTATGCCCAGCAAAAAATGATTGCGCAGTATTCGTGCACCGGCGACTGGGCTTTTTACCTTGAAGGCGATGAGGTCGTGCATGAGGCTGAGCTTGCCGCCATACGCGCCAGCGTCGAGCGCCACCACAACAACCCGGCCGTCGAGGCGCTGGTCTTCGACTACCTCCACTTTTACGGCTCGCCCGACTGGATTTCCATCAGCCCCGGCTGGTACCGCCGCGAATGCCGTTTGATCCGCAACACCATACGCAGCTACGCGCCGGACGGCCAGTACTGGCTGGTCACCACCCGTCACAAGCGCGGGCGCAACCCGCAAGCCGCGTTGGCCAACGCGCACATCTACCACTATGGGTGGATACGCCGCAACGAGGAAATGCAGAAAAAACTGGACCAGGTCAGCAAATACTGGGGCGAAGCCCGCGCCGCGCAGATCACCTACAGCCAGTTTGACCGCCGTGCCCTCGCCCCCTTCACCGGCACCCACCCCGAAGCGGTGAAGCAATGGCTGGCGACGGAAGCCGAGCCGGTGCTGAACATAGACCCGGCCTACAAACCCACGCCCAAGGAAAACAAGTACCACTTCATGCGCCAGGTGGAGACGCTGACCGGCCTGGACTTCAGCCGCAAGCACTTCAAGCTCGTCGCCTGAAGCCGGACTCGGTTCAGCCCAGCGCGCCCTTCGCCGCAAGGGCTGAAAAATACAGCGCTTCCTGCTGCAGCGCGATTTCGCGCCACTGGTAGCGCTCGGCAAACGCCGCGGCGCCGCGCGACAGGGTTTCCCACAGCGCCGGCTGGCCCAGCAACTCCCCCAGCACCCGCGCCAGCTCGCCCGCATCGCGGGGGTCGTCCAGCAAGAGCGCATTGGCGCCCTGCGCCAGCAGCCCGGCAATGCCGCAGTACCTGGGCCCGCTGACCACCACCGGCAGGCCGTGGGCCATGGCCTCCAGCACCACCATCGCAAACGTGTCCTCGAAAGTGGGATGCACCAGGGCATCGGCCGCCTCGTAGGCCGGGCCCACGTCCTTGAGCGCGCCCAGGAAGACCACCCGCTCGCCCAGCTTGAGCGTGTCGGCGATCACGCGGAATTCGGCAATATGCGCCGGGTTGCCCACCACCGCCAGCACCACCTCGCCCGGCAACTGGGCCAGGGCCCGCAGCAGGCCCTCCAGGCCCTTCTTGCGGTAATCGTTGCCGACAAACAGCAGGCAGGTGCCCACGGCCGGCAAACCCAGCTTCGCCCTCGCCTCGCTCTTGCGGCTCGCGCTGATGGGCAGTTGCGGCATCGTGATGCCCGGCGTGACCACCGACAGCGCGGGACGGCTGGCCGGGTAGGCGGCCTCCATGATGGGCCGCAGGCTTTCGGAGGTCACCACCACCTGCCGGCCCGGCTGGGGCGCATAACGCGCGCGCTCCAGTCCCAGGTAGGCCAGCAGGCGCGGGCTGGTCACGACCTTGATCCAGCGCAGGACGCGGCGCCAACCGTGACGCCCCTGGAACAGGCTGTGCTTGACCGGCAGCACGTGCACCGTCTGCACCTCGCCGTGCCAGGTGTTTTCATGGGAATGCACGATGTCAAAGCCGCTTCGCGTCGCCCACCAGCTGGCCGTGGCAAACCACAGCTGGTTGACCCAGCGCGGCTTGCGCAGCGGGGCCGAGACCTTGTGGTAGCTCACGCCCGACCATTGGTGGTCGATTTCCTGCGCGAACACATGCAGTTCATGCCGGGCCGACAGCTGCTCGACCAGGGCGATGGAATAACGCTCCGCGCCGCCGCCCGTCGGCGAGAAAGTCCGGTTGAAAACGGCAATGCGCAGTTTCCGGGGCACAGGCTGGTTCATTTTTTCCGGCGATCTTCGTAGGCCGTGGCGACCTTGAGCCAGAACACCGGCAAGGTGGTCGAGCGCAGCACCGGCACCCGCGGCAGCCGCAGCAGGTCCATGCCTTCATGACAGCGGCTGCGCTGGGTGGTGGTGGCAGTGGCAAAGCCCAGCGTCCGCGCCATCTCCACATGGCCGGCATTGAAGTGGCCGAAGGGATAGCAAAAATGCGCCACCGGACTGCCCGTGACCGACTCCAGCCCGCTTTTTCCCAGCACCATTTCCTTGACACAGCCCGGCTCGTCGGTTTCCAGCAGGTTGGCGTGGCTGTGGGTGTGCGAGCCTATCTCCTGCCCGCCCGCCACCCACTGGCGGATCTCTCCCTCGTCCATCAGCGGCGTCTGCGGGATGCCGATGTGCTCGTCCCAGATGTTGGTCTTGCCCAGCAGCCCGCTGACCGCGTAGCAGGTCGACGAAAACCCGTGTTTCACCAGCACCGGCAGGGCATGGGTGAGATTGTTGCGATAGCCGTCGTCAAAGGTGATGCCCACCACCTTGCCGCTGCGCTCGCCGCGCAAATAAGGCATCAGGCCGCCCATGGACAGGCCCGTGTAGCCCAGGCGCTTGAGCCAGGCCATTTGCCGCGCGAAAGCCGCGGGCGCCACATAAAGCCCGCGAAACGGGCTGCTGCCCTTGGGCGGGGCCTCGGCGATCTGGTGGTAGACCAGGATGGGAATGGGTTGGCGGTTCAGGGTCGGCATGAAAAAAGGAAAAATCAGAGCAGGACGATGTCGTATTGCTCCTGCGCCATCGCGGCCTCGGCCTGCAGGGAAATCGGCTTGCGGATGAAATCGCTGAGGCTGGCCAGGTGCTGGCTTTCCTCGTCGAGGAAAAGTTCTATCACCTTGGGAGAGGCCACCACCCGGAATTCGCGCGGATTGAACTGGCGCGCTTCGCGCAGGATCTCGCGCAGGATGTCGTAAGTCACGCTGCGAGCGGTCTTGACCACGCCCTTGCCCATGCAGGCGCTGCAGGGCTCGCAGAGTTGGTGGGCCAGCGATTCGCGGGTGCGCTTGCGTGTCATTTCCAGCAAGCCCAGCGCCGAGAAGCCGTTGACCGTGGTCTTGATGCGGTCGCGCGCGAGCTGCTTCTGGAATTCAGCCAGCACCGCCTCGCGGTGGTTTTCCTTGATCATGTCGATGAAGTCGACGATCACGATGCCGCCCAGGTTGCGCAGCCTGAGCTGGCGCGCGATCGCCTGCGAGGCCTCCAGGTTGGTCTTGAAAATCGTGTCGTCGAAATTGCGCGCGCCGACAAAACCGCCGGTATTCACGTCCACCGTGGTCAGCGCCTCGGTCTGGTCGATGATCAGGTAGCCGCCCGACTTGAGGTCCACGCGCCGCCCCAGCGCCTTGGCGATTTCCTCGTCGATGTTGAAGAGGTCGAAAATCGGCCGCTCGCCGCCGTAGTGCTGCAGCTTCTGCTCGGTGGCCGGCATGAATTCCGCGGCGAAGGTCCTGAGCTTGTCGAACTGCTCGCGCGAGTCTATGCGTATGGTCTGCGTGCCCTCCACCACCAGGTCGCGCAGCACGCGCTGCAGCAGGTTCAGGTCCTGGTGCAGCACCGAGGCCGGCGGCATGCGCAGCGAGGCGTCCTTGATGCGCGCCCAGGTCTTGCGCAGGTAGGTGATGTCCTCGGCCAGTTCGGCGTCCGTCGCGTCCTCGCCGTTGGTGCGCAGGATGAAACCGCCGCCCATGTCGCCGGCCAGGGCCTGCACGCGCTGGCGCAGTTCCTCGCGCTGGCGGGGAGGTATTTTTTGCGAGACGCCGACGTGGTTGTCCTGCGGCAGGAACACCAGCAGGCGTCCGGCGATGCTGATCTGCGCCGTCAGGCGCGCGCCCTTGCTGCCTATCGGGTCCTTGAGCACCTGCACCATCACCGCCTGGCCTTCGAACAGCTGCTTTTCGATAGGCTGCGGCGAGGCCGGCACCGGCGCGCCCGGGCCGCCCGCCGCCTGGGTGTCGCTGTCGGCATGGCGGCTGTTGATGCTGCTCATGAGGTCGGCCACGTGCAGAAAGGCCGCGCGGTCCAGGCCAATGTCGATAAAGGCCGACTGCATGCCGGGCAGCACGCGGGCGACTTTGCCCAGGTAGACATTGCCGACCAGGCCGCGTTCCAGGGTGCGCTCGACGTGAAGCTCCTGCACCGCGCCGTGCTCGACCACGGCCACCCGGGTTTCCTGGGGCGACCAGTTGATCAGGATGTCTTGTTGCATGGGGGTCCTGAAAGTGTGTATGGGGAGGCTAGAGGCGAATACCGGCGGCCTTCAGCAAAAGCGCCGTTTCCCTCAGCGGAAGCCCCATGATGCCACTGTAGCTGCCGTCTATCCGGCTGATGTGCATCGCCACCCTGCCCTGCACCGCATAGGCGCCGGCCTTGCCCAGGGGCTCGCCGCTGGCGACGTAGCTGCGAATCTCGGCGGGCGTCAGTTCGTCGAAACTGACCTTCGAGCTGCTGAGCGCCTCGAAACGGCGGCGGCCCGCCTG
>NZ_AKIV01000087.1 GCF_000282655.1 Polaromonas sp. CF318 | reverse complement strand
GTAGTTGCCGTTGTTGACGCCGTCGCCCACCGTCACGCCGCTGGTGGTCACCGTCTTGTTACCGGTGCCGGCATTCTTGTCGGTAAAGGCGAATGTGCCGCCCGTGAGGCTGTCGCCGCTGAACAGCGTGCCCGCCGTGACGGTGGCCGTACCCGCCGCCGACAGGTTGCCGTCATAGGTCTTGGTGACGTTGCTGCTGCCCACCGTCAGGCTGGCCTGGGTGATGCTGGCCTGCTGCGTGCCGCCGGTGAAGGTGTAGTTGCTGGCAAGGCCGCTGCCGTCCACCAGGCTCAGGCCGGCGACAGTCAGTGTCTTGTTGGCGCCCACATTCTTGTCGGCCATGGTGGCCGTACCGGCCAGCCCCAGGGTTTCGCTGCCCACCAGCGGGCCGATGTTGAGCACGCCGGCCGCCACATTGGCCGTACCGTCGTAGCTGCGCGTGCCCGACACGCTCACCGCAAAGGGGTTGATGGTGCTGGTGGTGTTGTCGACGTAGCTGACGTTGTAGTTGCCGTTGTTGACGCCGTCGCCCACCGTCACGCCCGCCGTGGTCACCGTCTTGTTGCCGTTGCCGGCATTCTTGTCGGTAAAGGCAAAGCTGCCACCCGTCAGGCTGTCGCCGCCAAACAGCGTGCCGGCCGTCACGGTGGCGCTGCCCGCCGCCGTCGTATTGCCGTCATAGGTCTTGGTGACGTTGCCCGTCGAAACCGTCAGGTTGGCCTGGTTGATGGTGCTGGTGGTGTTGTCGGCGTAGCTGACGTTGTAGTTGCCGTTGTTCACGCCATCGCCCACCGTCACGCCGCTGGTAGTCACCGTCTTGTTGCCCGTGCCAGCGTTCTTGTCGGTAAAAGCAAAGGTCCCGCCGCTGGCGCTGTCGCCGGCGAACACCGTACCCGCCGTCACCACCACCGCGCCGCTGGCCGAGAGGCCACCGTCGTAGGTCTTGGTCACGTCGGAAGTCGACAAGGTCACATTGGCCTTGTTGATGGTGCTGGTCGTGTCATCCACATAGGCGATGTTGTAGTTGCCCGTCACGTCGGCGTTGCCGCTGTCCTTGATGGTCAGGCCGCTGGCTTGCACCGTCTTGTTGCCGACACCAAAGTTTTTGTCGGTAAAGGCTTGCGTCGCGGCGGTATTGACCACCTCGCCCGCACCTGCGCCTGCCAGCGCACCGACGGAGCCCGTACCCGTGGCATTGAGCGTTCCGTCGTAAGTCTTGGTCACCGCATTGGCCGTCACCGTGAGGTTGGCCTTGTTGATGGTGCTGGTGGTGTTGTCGACGTAGCTGACGTTGTAGTTGGCGTTGTTCACGCCGTCACCCACCGTCACGCCGCTGGTCGTCACCGTCTTGTTGCCGGTACCGGCGTTCTTGTCGGTAAAGGCGAAGCTGCCACCCGAAATGCTGTCGCCGCTGAACACGGTACCGCTGGCCACGGCCGCCGTGCCGGCAGCACCCGTCGTGCCGTCGTAGGTCTTGGTGACGTTGCTGGTAGTCAGCGTCAGGTTGGCCTGGTTGATGGTGCTGGTCGTGTTGTCGGCGTACGTGACGTTGTAGTTGGCATTGTTCACGCCATCGCCCACCGTCACGCCGCTGGTCGTCACCGTCTTGTTGCCCGTACCGGCATTTTTGTCGGTAAAGGCGAAGGTGCCGCCCGTGGCGCTGTCACCGCTGAATATCGTGCCCGCCGTCACTGTCGCCGTGCCCACCGCACTGGTCGTTCCGTCGTAGGTCTTGGTGACATTGCTGGTCGACAAGGTCAGGTTGGCCTGGTTGATGGTGCTGGTCGTGTCATCCACATAGGCGATGTTGTAGTTGCCGGTCACATCGGCATTGCCGCTGTCTTTGATGGTCACGCCGCTGGCGCGCACCGTCTTGTTGCCCGTGCCCGCGTTCTTGTCCAGGAAGGCCTGGCTGCCGGCGGCATTGACCACCTCGCCGGCACCCGCACCCGCGAGCGCCGCGACGGTGCCCGTTCCGGTGGCGTTCAGCGTGCCGTCGTAGGTCTTGGTCACGCCAGTCGCCGTGACCGTCAGGTTGGCCTTGTTGATGGTGCTGGTGGTGTTGTCCACATAGGCAATGTTGTAGTTGCCTGTGACATCCACATCGCCGCTGTCCTTGATGGTCAGGCCGCTGGCTTGCACCGTCTTGTTGCCTATGCCGAAGTTCTTGTCGGTAAAGACCTGCGTCGCGGCGGTGTTGACCGACTCGCCTGCCCCTGCGCCGGCCAGTGTGCCGACCGAGCCGGTGCCTGTGGCGCTCAAGGTGCCGTCATAGGTCTTGGTGACACCCGTGGCCGTCACCGTCAGGTTGGCCCTGTTGATGGTGCTGGTCGTGTTGTCCGCATAGCTGACGTTGTAGTTGGCATTGTTCACGCCGTCGCCCACCGTGACGCCGGCCGTCGTCACCGTCTTGTTGCCGGTACCGGCATTCTTGTCGGTAAAGGCGAAGGTGCCACCGCTGGTGCTATCACCCAAGAAGACCGTGCCCACCGTCACCACCACCGTGCCCACCGCATTGGTCGTTCCGTCATAGGTCTTGGTGACATCGGAGGTCGACAAGGTCAGATTGGCCTTGTTGATGGTGCTCGCGGTGTCATCCACATAGGCAATGTTGTAGTTGCCGGTCACATCGGCATTGCCGCTGTCCTTGATGGTCACGCCGCTGGCGCGCACCGTCTTGTTGCCCGTCCCTGCGTTCTTGTCCAGGAAGGCCTGGCTTCCGCCGGCATTGACCAGCTCGCCTGCGCCCGCACCGGCCAGCGCACCCACCGTGCCCGTTCCCGTGGCGCTCAAGGTGCCGTCGTAGGTTTTGGTCACCGCATTGGCCGTCACCGTCAGGTCGGCCTTGTTGATGGTGCTGGTCGTGTTGTCAACGTAGCTGATGTTGTAGTTACCGGTCACGTCCGCGTTACCGCTATCTTTGATGGTCAGGCCGCTGGCCTGCACCGTCTTGTTGCCGCTGCCGGCATTCTTGTCGGTAAAGACCTGGGTTGCGGCGGCATTGACCACCTCGCCCGCGCCAGCGCCTGCCAGCGTGCCGACAGAGCCCGTGCCCGTGGCGCTGGTCGTGCCGTCATAGGTCTTGGTCACGCCGGTCGCCGTCACCGTCAGGTTGGCCTTGTTGATCGTGCTCGTGGTGTTGTCGGCGTAACTGATGTTGTAGTTGTTGCCGCCATTGCCGTCGTTGACCGTCACGCCGGCGGTGGTCACCGTCTTGTTGCCGCTGCCGACGTTTTTGTCGGTAAAGGCGAAGGTGCCACCTGAAACGAGGTCACCGCCCAGCAGCGCCGTGCCCCCCGTGGCCACTGCTGTACCGGCGGCCGAGGTGGTGCCGTCATAGGTCTTGGTGACGTTGTTGGTGGTCAGCACCAGATTGGCCTGGTTGATGGTGCTGCTCATGTTTTCAGCGTAACTGACGTTGTAGTTGCTGTTGTTCACGCCGTCACCCACCGTCACGCCGCTGGTCGTCACCGTCCTGATGCCATTACCCACATTCCTGTTGGTAAAGGCAAAGCTTCCGCCTGTGGCGCTGTCACCCGCGAATATCGTGCCGCTCGTCACGACCACTGTGCCGTTGGCCGAGAAACCGCCGTCGTAGGTCTTGGTGACATCGCTGGTGGACAGCGTCAGGTCGGCCTTGTTGATGGTGCTGGCCGTGTTGTCCACATAGGCAATGTTGTAGTTGCCTGTCACGTCGGCATTGCCGGCGTCCTTGATGGTCACGCCACTGGCGCGCACCGTCTTGTTGCCGATACCGAAGTTCTTGTCCAGGAAGGCCTGGCTGCCGGCGGCATCCACCACTTCACCCGCGCCAGCCCCGGCCAGCGTGGCAACCGTGCCGGTTCCCGTGGCACTGGTGGTGCCGTCATAGATCTTGGTCACGGCATTGGCCGTTACCGTCAGGTCGGCCTTGTTGATGGTGCTGGTGGTGTTGTCAACATAGGTGATGTTGTAGTTGCCCGTCACGTCGGCGTTGCCGCTGTCCTTGATGGTCAGGCCGCTGGCCTGGACTGTCTTGTTGCCGGTGCCGGCGTTCTTGTCGGCAAAGGCCTGCGTGGCGGCCGCATTGACCAGCTCACCCGCGCCGGCGCCTGCCAAAGCGCCGATGGTTCCTGTGCCCGTGGCGCTGGTGGTGCCGTCGTAGGTCTTGGTCACGCCCGTGGCCGTTACCGTCAGGTCAGCCTTATTGATCGTGCTCGTGGTGTTGTCAACATAGGTAATGTCGTAGTTGCCCGTCATGTCGACATTGCCACTGTCCTTGATGGTCACACCGCTGGCGCGTACGGTCTTGTTACCGGCACCGGCGTTCTTGTCGAGAAAGTCCTGGCCACCTGCGGCATTGACCACATCGCCGGCGCCTGCGAGCGTCGCAACGGTACCCGCGCCCGTGGCGCCGGTCGTGCCGTCGTAAGTCTTGGTCACTGCATTGGCTGTCACCGTCAGGCCGGCCTTGTCGATGGTGCTGGTGGTGTTGTTGGCGTAACTGACGTTGTAGTTGTTGCCGCCATTGCCGTCGTTCACCGTCACGCCGGTCGCCGTCACCGTCTTGTTGCCGCTGCCGGCGTTCTTGTCGGTGAAGGCAAAGCTGCCGCCGCTGGCGGTGTCGCCACCCAGCAGCGCCGTGCCGGCCGTGACCACGGCAGTCCCTGTGGCCGAGGTGGTGCCGTCATAGGTTTTGGTGACATTGCTTGTCGTCAGCGTCAGGTCGGCCTTGGCGATCTCCAGCCCGCCGCCGATGATGTCATAACCCTGCTGGTTCGAGTAATAACCCGTGAGGTAGCTGCCCGCATTGCGCGCGGTCACATTGCTGCCCGACACGCCCGCGGTGGCGGTGGTGGCGCCGGCCTGTGTGTTGCCGTTGTAGGTCACACTGGTGTCTGCCAGCGTCAACCCGGTCAGGAAGCCGCGCAGCAACGGGCCGGTATTGCCTTCGTAGATGCGCCAGGTGGTACCGTCACCACCCGCGTTGCTGGCGCTCCAGCCGGCGTCGATAAAGGTATGGGCCTTCATCATGTCCGCTGTGAGGATGCCCGTGCCGCCCCCTCCACTCATGGCCTGGCCAGTGGTCTGGGTGTCCCAGAAACTGCCGGTCACCGTGCCGCTGTTGTCCCAGCCCACCAGGCCACCGGTTTCCCAGCCTCCGGTCACCGCCCCGGTGGCATAGCTGTTGGTGATGGTGCCACTGTTGATGCCCGCAAGGCCGCCCACCGTATAACCGCTGCTGGAGCCCACAGCACCGCTGGCATAGCTGTCGGTGATGGTGCCACTGTTGATGCCCGCCAGTCCACCGGCACGGGGGCCGACTACGGCACCAGTGGCATAGCTACCGCTCACGCTTCCTGCATTGGACCCTGCCAGGCCTCCCAGCCACTGCCCACCGCTCACAGCACCGCTTGCATAGCTGCTGCTGATAGTGCCAACGTTCGCACCAACCAGCCCGCCTGCGGTGCTGGTGGTCGCACTCACGGCCGCCGAGCTATGGCTGTTGGTGACCGACCCAACAGAGCGGCCCACCAGCGCGCCCACGGTGTCGCTGCCGGTGACACTACCTCCAGTCAGTCCCAGGTTGGAGACCGTTCCGCCATTCAGGAAACCGATCAAGCCGACGTTGGTGTCGCCGGGCCTGTTGATGACCAGCTGGTCGATCACATGGCCGCCGCCGTCCAGGTTGCCGGTAAATTGCGTGCCGCCGGCTATCGGGTTGAAGCCCGCACTCGCATTCCAGTTGACCGTGCCGCTGGCATCGATGTTGTTGGCCAATTTGAAGTTTTTGTTCAGCATGCCTGCGGAACCCGCGCCCTGCAGGCCGTAGATATCGGCGATCTGGTAGGCCGTGCCGGTGCTCAGACCGTCGCCGCCCAGCGCGCGCACAAAAGTGCCACCGCTGATGCGGAAGTCGCCGGCGGAGAACGCGGGGAGCGTCCCGCCGACCTGGCTGAAAATGCCGCCCTTGAGTTCGAACACACCGCTGACGTTGATGGCCTCCGGCGCAACGACATTGCCCGATGCGCTAAGCGCCAGGCCTGCTGCACCGATAGCGCCATTGAGCTTGACGTCGCCCGCCGTGGCGGTCAGGCTGATGTTGTCGTTGGTAGCGTTAAAGGCATTGCCGACCGTGATGCCTGCGGCATGGCTGGACGTGAGGCTGACGTTTTGCGCCGATCCTGTGTCGGTGACGATGTCGTAGATGGCGGTGTTTATCGCGTTGGCGGTGCTGATGCTGATGTCACCCGTAGTGCCGGTGGTGGAAAGCGTCTGCAGAACGCTGACATCGGTGCCCAGCGCGATGCCGTCGCGCGAGAAAGCCCACAGCAAGCTCGCCGTGATGTTGTTGTCGGTGCCATTGGCGTCCGTGATGGCGCCGGCGTCCGCCGAGAGCGTCACGTCGTAGCCCGAAACGGTTTTCACGTCAAGGTTGCCGGCTGTGGCGTTCAAGATCACGTGACCCGTGGTAGAGACGTTCTCGATGCTTGCCCCGTTAGCCAGGACGGCAGCAATATCCCCGGAGGGGCTGGTGGCGGTCAGCGATGTTGCGTCGGCTTGCAGGAGGATGCCGGTGGCAGCAGTGGCCGTGAGCGCGCCAGCCGTCACAGTCCCCGAACCGCCGATGCTTCCGCTGCCGGCGGTGAGCTGTACCGCGCGTGTGGGGTTGCTAACGGTGCTGTTGAGCGTGAGATCCGTCGCGCCACTCAGGGCCAAAGTGCCGTCGGCCACGGAAACAGGCGCGGTCACGGTCAGCGCGCCGGCGGTAGTTGCCACGGCGACGTTACCCGTGCCCGTGGTCGACACGCCATTGATGGCGCCGCCCGGGACGGCTGCGCCGCCAAAAGTCACCTGGTCAATCGCCAGCGCCTTGTCATTGCTGATGCCCATGCCGGCGCCGGCGGTGGCCGAGAGCGCATTGACGCTGGTGTTGAGTATGTTGTCGCCGCCCACGCCGTCGCCGATGTAGCCGCCGGCCCGCAGCGCCAGGTTGTTGGCAGTCAACGCCGTCGAGGCACCAGCCTGCTGGACGTTCGCGCCGGCTGAAACGTAAATGTCGCCCGTAGTGGTCTGGGCACTTGCGTTGCCCGAAAAGATGACGTCGTGCCCGGCTTCAAGCCGGATATTGCCGTCGACGGCCGACAGCGTGCCGCCGGCGTTGATCGTCAGGTCGTTTCCGCCGCCCGCGCTCAGGGTGATATTGCCGGTGCCGTTGCGGCCCAGGCCGTTCACAGTGAGCGCGCCGTTGCTGGTGGCGATGTCGATGTCGCCCGTCGTGAACAGGTTCTGCACCTGGGTGCCGGCCAAAGCCACATTGCCGCCGCCATAGATGACACGCGTGTTGCCCTGGCGTGTGGCCGTGAAGACGCCGCTGATCGCATTGCGCGCCGTTCCCGTCACCGGGATGATGCCCAGGCGCTGGCTCAGGTCGCCCGCCCCCGTGCCGGCGCCTATGCCGCGGTTGGCCGACACGGCCACCGAAGCGCCGTTGAACCAGTTGCCGGGCACCTGCTGCACATAACCGTCCGCGGCGGTCACGTTCACCGCCTTGCTGGTGCCTGCGGCGCCGCCGGCCAGGCCGTTGCCGCCCGTCGCGTCAATGCCGCCAATCGAGACATTGTGGTTGGCGCCGCCGGCAATCACGGTCACGCTGCCGCCCGCGCCGCCGTTGTTGGCCACGGCGGCGCCACCCAGGGCATTGCCACCCTTGGCATTGGCGTTACCGGCCAGGCTGACGCTGCCGTTGCTGGCATTCAGGGTGATGTTGCCCGCGGTACCTATGGAGCAAATGGCGCCGTTGCTGCAACCGGCATTTTCGACATAGCTGGAAACGCCGCCGCTGCCGGTGATGTCGGAATTGGCGCCCGTGGTGGTGATGCTGACGGTGCCGCCGGTGCCCGACACAATGGTCGCGCTACCGTAGTTGGTGTTGACCCGGTTGAGCGAGCCCGCGCCGCCGTGGGCATCGAGGTTACCGAACTGGATGGTGGCGCCCGCGCCCACCGTGCCCAAGGTGACGTTACCGGCATTGCCGCCATTGCTGCCGGGCTGGGAGTTGGCGACGTACTTGCCGCCCCAGGTGCCTATGGTCCCCGTGGTGATGGAAGCCGCGCCCGTACCGGCCGTCGTCACCAGGACAGTGCCGCCGCTGCCGCCGTTGCCGACGTAACCCGCCTGGCCGCCCTGGGCGGAGAGATTGCCCACGCTGATGGTGCCGGCGCCGGTGTTGCCGGTATTCCTCAGCGTGATGTTGCCCCCGTTGCCGCCCGTGCCGAAATTCCAGACAGGGTTGCTGCCGCCACCGCTGCCGTTGCCGCCGTTGGCCAGCACATTGCCGCTGATGGCGATGCCGGCGCCCGCGGTGGCTGTGGTCACGGTCACATTGCCGCCGCGTCCGCCTGCATTGCCGGCATTGCCCGTGGTGTTGTTCGCATTGGCGCTGCTGCCCTGCGCGGTGAGATCGCCCGTTACCGTGATCGAGCCGCCATTGGCGCCGCTGGTCGTGAGCTGGATGTTGCCGGCGTCCGAGCCATTGGTGTCCATGCTGCTGGCCGCACCCGAAGTCTTGATGGCGGTGCCGCCGCTGCCGGTGGCCGTCAGGGTCCGGCCCGCACTGATGGCCACATTCGCGCCCACGGTGGACACCGTCAGCGCGTTTTGCGCATAGTGGTCGTCAGCCGCCAGCGTGATGGTGTTGGCGCTGCCGCCGGTGGTGCTGACCGCGCTGTTGAGTGTCAGGTTGTCCGCTGCACCGCCGGTATCGACAGTGGCCAGCGAGATCGCGCCACCCGTGCTGGTCACGCCGGCAATCGGGCCGCCACCATCGATGAAGGACGTGCCCTGGAAGTTGCTGGCCGTACCCACCGTCAGCGCACCGGTATTGCTCACCGAAATCGCACCCGGCGCCACCGCGGAGAGCGTGTTCACCTGGGTATTGAGCTTGTCGTCACCGGCCACCGAAGCGCCGCTGTTGCCGATATAGCCGCTGGATCGTATGGAGAGCTTGTCGGCGGTAACGGCTATGCCGGTGCCGCCCTGCTGGATATTGCGCCCGCCCAGGAAGACCTCAGCCGCGGCGGTGATGGCGCCCGTGCCGTTGAAGATGATGTCCTGGCTGCCGCTGAGCTCCACGTAGCCGGCAACGATGGCTGAACCGTTGCCGACGGTGATGTCCCGGCCCCTCAGTTTCACATTGCCGGCGTTGGTGTTGATGGCCGCGCCGTTGGCAAGGCTGACATCGCCCGCGGTAGCGGTGGCATACACATTCAGCGAGCCATTGCTGCTGCTGATCGCCTGGTTGATGTTGATGTTGTTGTCCGCGAACAAGGCCAGCGTGCTGGTACGCGGGCCGGTATAGGCCACGGCATCCACGACGGTGATGTTGCCCGCACCCGCGCCATCCACGTTGTTGGTCATGATGGCCACATCGTTGTTGGCCAGAGCGGCCGTGAGGGACGCGGTGGTCAGCAGCGAGTCATCCACCGCGCCGCTGGCGGCAAAGGGGTTGCCCGCGCCGCCGTCGGCGCTGCTGTCGCCCACGGCATAGCCGGCGGCGGCCTCTGCGCTGGCGTTGTCCACGGCGATCCAGATATTGGTCGGGTCCAGCAGCAGTGTGCCCTTGTGGCCATTGGCCGCCGAGGTATCGACCTCGCCCTTGAAGGCCAGCAGGCGCTTGCCCGATACCTCGACCATGCCGCCGTTACCACTGGCGGCGCCGCCCTTGGCCGAGACGCTGCCGTTGTAGCGCGTGGTGCCGTCCGACCAGACAATCACCTTGCCGCCGTCGCCCGAGGTGATGGCGTCGGCGTTCACGTTTGCGTCCGCACTCACATAGGTGGCCGAGGCATTTTTGACCATCGCGTTCTTGCCCTGGTAGTCACCGCCCACGAGTGCCGTGCCGCCGCCGGCGTCGCCCGAAACATCGACTTTGGCCACATCAAACAAGCCCACCTTGTCGCCGGTGATTTGCACCTTGCCGCCCTGCTCACCCGCCCCCTTGCCGCTGGCGTCCAGCGTGCCGCTCACATGCACCACACCGCTGTCGCCGCCTTCGAGGCGGATCACGCCGCCCTGGTTGTTCAGCGTCTTGGCTTCAATGACGCCCGAGTTGTTGACCACCGTGCGCAGCAAGGCATCGGTGGCGCTGGCCGACAGGATCACCTGCCCGCCGTCAGCCTTGATCAGCTGCCGGTTGTCCGCCAGCGCGTTGATGGCCGCCTGGTCGATGCTGTAGCCCAGCAGGTTGCCGTTGTCGATATTGAGCGTGACCTTGTTGCCGGCCGCCAGCAAGGCCGTGCCCAGCGTGGCGCCGATCACGCCCTCATTGCGCACCTCGGGCGCCAGCAAGGCGACATAACCGCCGTTGGCCGCCGTCAGCGTTCCCTGGTTGACGACGGAGCCGGCCCCCCCCGAACCGGTGAACACATGGTTGCCGGCCATAAAGTCGGCATTGCTCATGTTCAGGGTCGAAGCCACCAGGCCGCCCACGTTGACCTGCGAGCCGGCGCCAAACAGTACACCATTCGGGTTCAGGATAAACACCTGGCCGTTGGCCGTCAGGCTGCCCATCAGTTCACTCGGGCTGCTGCCGGTGATGCGGTTCAGCGCAATGGCCGCCGCATTGGGCTGGTTAAATCGCAGCGCCTCGTTGGCCGTCGTGGACAGCGAAGTCCAGTCAATCGCCAGGCGCTGGCTGCCCTGGTTGATCGTCGTGGTATTGCCCACGGTGGAGACATTGCCCGTACCCGCCGACACGCTGGCATTGGCCGCATCGGCTGCATGCGCTTCATGCGTGAGCACGGCCAGGGAAGTGAGCAGCACCAGCGCCGCGCGGCAGGCGGTGTTAAGCCTGAAGCCTGTGCCGCCGCCCCCTTGTCCCTCCCCCTCGTCAGCCTGCACGGAATCCCATTGCACGCTGCCCTGCACCGAGCCGCCCTTGCTTCGTCCTTTGGCGTTTTCCGCCACGGCCACCCACAGGCTCAAGGCGGCATTCCAGACAAGGCGGTAAATGCGGTTCATGCTGGCGTGGCTTTTCATGGTGGTGGCTTTCCGAAAAAATGAGGACCGAGGCGGGTACTTCGCACAAGCCGGCGCGAAGACATGCGTCGCGCGCGTCTGTGACAAAACGTGCAAATCGTAAAAGTCCGCCAGCGGCCTGTATGTCCCTAGTTCTGGGGACGCGGCAGCGCCGGGCGCGGTGAAAATTCACATTGCGGGCCACGCACTTACTGCATCGAAGCGGCACATCACCCGGCGAAAAAAGCACGGGGCTCGCTTGCACGCGGGCGATTTTCTGTAACAGCTTTGGCGCCGCACTACTGCCAATGCAGTAGGCGCCGCGCCTTGGCCTTGGCATCACGCGCGCGGAAAATGGGCCGACGCCAAAACCGAACCGCTCAGGACGGCGTGTAATAACCGCGCCGCACGGCGCAGGCGGTGATCTCGGCCGCGTTGTGCAGCCGGAATTTTTCCATGAGGTTTTGCCGATGCGTGCGCACCGTGAGCACGCTGATGGCCAGCAGCTTCGCGATCTCGCGGTTGCTCAGGCCGTGCGCGACCAGCGACATGATCTCGCGCTCGCGCGGCGTGGCCGCCAGCGCCTCGCCGGCCGCATCCCTGCGCAGGGAGCTTGGCAAAAACACCGCCGCGATGCCGCGGCTGACGTGCTGCCGGCCGGCCAGCACCGCCTGCACCGCGCGCAGCAGCGCGTCGCCATCCTCGCTTTTGTGGGCATAGCCGTCGGCATCCGCCAGCAGTGCCCGCCTGAGGGCGCCGGGCTGCAGCTCGCCGGTCAGCAGCAATACCTTGACGGCCCCGTCGAAACCGGCCTTGATGGCGGACACGATTTCCAGGCCTTGGGCGTCAAGGTCCATGTCCAGCAGCACCAGCTGGGGCAGGAACCGACGCACCAGCAGCGCTACGGCTTCGGCGTCACCAGTTTCGGCCACGACCTCAAAGCCGGCCTGGCCGGACAAAAGCATCCTGAGGCCGTCGCGCATCAGCGCGTCGCCTCCGCCAAGAAGGACAGTGGTGGGGCAGCAGTTCAATCCAGCTTCTCCAAGCCAGGGCAACAAGGACAGGGCCCGGCGCCGGGCTTGATGGTTGCCCTACTGTGGCAAAGGGCCGGTGAACTGTCTGTCCCCAGTTCTGGTGACACTGCTGCAAGGCGGTGCGCCGCCCGAAAGCCCGCCGACGGTGGTGACCTGGTACCTGCCGGAAAACCGCCCCGCCGCGACCTGACCGGCTGCAACAAAAAGCGTTAACGTCGCCGCCCGTCGCCACGCTGCTGTCCTTCTTTTGGGCGACAGGCCCGCTTCCTTGCGCCGGCCGGCGGCACGGACTGTCCCTAGATATGGGGACACGCAGCGGCCCGGCCTTGAAGCAAAATGGCAATATTTCCGGCCGTCCGCTTCCCGTCCTGCGGGCAGGACGTCCAGGCATGCAAAAGGCATGCGCCAACGCAGGAACCGACATGCAGTCCAGCCCAAGCCCGTCCCCCATCCACGTGGCGCTCGTGGAGGATGACGTCCTTTTCCAGAACGCCATCGTGACCGCCATCGCGGCCTCGCCCGACATACGCCTGATGAGCCTGGCCAGCACGCGCGCCCAGGGCCTGCAGTCGCTGCAAAGCGCGCCCGCCGACGTGCTGCTGGTGGACTTGGGGCTGCCCGACGGCTCGGGCATAGACGTGATACGCGCGGCGCATGCGCAGTGGCCGACCTGCGCCGTGATGGTGTGCACGGCCTTCGGCGATGAGGCCCATGTGCTGCAGTCCATCGAGGCCGGCGCCTCGGGCTACCTGCTCAAGGACAGCGAGCCCGAGAACATGCTGCACGAGATACGCAGCCTGCATGGCGGCGGCAGCCCGATCAGCCCGCTGATCGCCCGGCAGATCCTGATGCGCTTTCGTGCCGCGCCTTTGGTGGCGCCGGCTGCCGCGCCGGCCCCGGCGGCCGGCGAGCAGGCGGCGCTCTCCAGCCGCGAAAAAGAAGTGCTGGAGCTGATCACCAAGGGCTTTACCGCCGACGAGATCGCCCGGCTGATGCAGGTCTCGCAGCACACGGTGCAGACCTATGTGCGGCGCATTTACAGCAAGCTCAATGTCAATTCGCGAGCCGAAGCGATTTATGAAGCCAGGCACCAGGGCATTCTGGCGGCCTGAAGTGCCCGACAGCATGCTTCGCCGGCTGCTGCTGTGCGCCTGGCTGCTGGCCTGCGGCCCCGCTGCCTGGGCCGCGGGGACTGTCGTGCACTACACCCAGGCCGAAATGCTGCGTGAAGAAGCGGCAAGCTTCAAGCCGCTGGCCGCCACCGTCGACGACGGCGCCCTGCCCGGAAGCTGGACCCAGGTGGCATTGCCGCGCGTGATTGAAACACCGGCGGCTTCGGATACCGGCAAGCGGCCGGTGGTCACCACCTGGCTGCGTATACGGCTCGATGCGCTGCAGGGCGGCAAAGGCCCCACGCACTTCTACCTGATACGCTGGCTCGCGGCCGGCCAGATCGCGGTGTATGCCGACGGCCGGCTGCGCTACCGCTCCACCGGCAGCCCGGTCTGGAACCTTTTCAACCACCCCGCGCTGCTGCTGCCGCTGAACCTCACCGCCGACAGCCCGCCGCCGCGCACCCTGCTGATACGCCTGGACAGCCTGCCCTCGCCCGAGGCCGGGATTTCATCCTTCTATGCCGGCGACTCCGACAGCCTGGTCGAGATGGCCGCCAAGCGCGACTGGCTGGCGTACCAGTTGCCCTTTATGTGCAGCGCCGCCTTTCTTGCGGTGGGGCTGTTTTCGCTGGCCGTCTGGGTGGTGCGCCGCCAGCCCGCCAGCCTCTACCTGTTCGCGATCGCGGTGCTGGGCGCCACGCGTCGCTGGCATTTCCAGCTCGGCCCTGAAAAATTGATCGTCAGCGATGCCTGGTTTATCTGGCTCACCCTCAACGCCCTGATGTGGCAGTCGCTGATCACCCACTATTTCCTGCAGTTCCTGCACGGCCGCGCCATGCCCCGGCTCAGCCGCGTGATGCTGGGGATGGCCGTGGTGTTTTCCGTCGTCACGCTGCCCTTTGCCTCCGTCTTCCCCAGCCTGCTGGCGCTGCGGCCTTATGCCCACCTGCTGCTGATCAGCATGGCCACGGTCATCGTGGTGGTCGGGCTGTGGCATTCATGGCGCAGCCGCTCGACGGACGCCAGGATGCTGTCGACCGCCTTTTTCCTGAACTATGTGTTCGGCGTCTATGACTGGGCACGGCTCAAGTACGTACTGGACCTCGAAAGCTACTACCTCACGCCCTATGCGGCCATGCTGATGTTCGGCGTGTTCATGGTGATCATGTTCCGCCAGTATGTAGGCGCCCTGGCCACGGTGGAGCAGCTCAACACCGGACTGGAGGAAAGCCTCAAGAACCGCGAAACCGAGCTCGCGGCGAGTTACGAAAGGCTGCGCGAGGTCGAGCAGCGCGAGGTACTGAGCCAGGAACGCCAGCGCCTCACGCAGGACATGCATGACGGCCTGGGCTCCTCGCTGGTCAGCGCGCTGCGCGTGGTGGAAGCCGGCCGGCTCGGCGAGGCCGAGGTGGCCGAGGTCCTCAAGGGCTGCATAGACGACCTCAAACTGACCATAGACTCGATGGAGCCGGTGGAGGCCGATTTGCTGCTCTTGCTGGCCACGCTGCGCTTTCGCCTGGGGCCGCGGCTGGCGGGCGCCGGCATCTCGCTGCGCTGGGAGGTTTCCGACGTGCCGCCGCTGGACTGGCTGAACCCGCGCAACGCGCTGCACATCCTGCGCATCCTGCAGGAGGCCTTCACCAACACCCTCAAGCACACCCGGGCCACGCAGATCAGGGTGATGACGGGCGCCGAAGACGGCTATGTCAGCGTGATCATCGCCGACAACGGCGGTGGGTTTTCCATCGACGAGGCGCTGGCCGGCGGCGGCAGGGGCCTGGCCAACCAGCAGCGCCGGGCGCAGGCCATAGGCGCGGAGCTTTTGCTGCACTCCTCAGCCGCGGGCACCACGCTGACGCTGAGGCTGCCGCAAAAGCGCTTGCAGGGTTGAGAAGTCCAAGGTCTTCACATGCGGCATCAGGCGATGCCATTCAGGAATGCGCGTTCGTCCACGCATGGAGTGCGGTCGCCACTTCACCGATGGTCGCGCTCCAGTCTTGCGCATCCGATTGCCGGAACAAGCGAAGGCTCGGGTACCAGGGGGAATCCAGTCTATCCAGCTGCCAGCGCCAGTCCGTCCCTGTGGCAGGCAGCAATACCCAGCAGGGTTTATTCATGGCGCCTGCAAGGTGTGCCATGGCGGTGTCCACGCAGATGACCAGATCCAGCTGGCTCACAATCGCGGCGCTGTCGGCGAAGTCGGTCATCTGCGCGCCCAGCGCGACGAGAGCTTGCCCTGCCGGCGGCTGCGCGGCTTCCTCTTCGCCCTGCCCTTTTTGCAGGCTGATGAATGCCACGCCCGGTACTGACCAGAGCGGCGCCAGGCTCGCAAGACCCGGCAAGGACCGGTTGGCGTCATTTTTGTGCTGGGGCTGGCCTTTCCATACCAGCCCGACCTTGCGCGTGGGCGCCACAGGCAGGCGATCACGCCACCGGGCAATACGGTCCGGCAAAGCATGCACATACGGCCCCGGTGCCACGGGGATGCTGTTCTCCGTGGTTGCGCAGTGCAGCGGAAGGCTCAAAGAGAATGACCAGTAGTCATGAACGCAGATCTGTGCCGGATCGGTCACGACAGCATCCACGCTTTCGACCGTCTCGAGCAAGGCCTGCAAAGGCCGGGGGCAAAGCAATGTCAGGCGAGTGACGCCCCTGGCCTTGAGCAAAGAGGCATACCGTACAAACTGGATGTAGTCGCCAAAGCCTTGCTCGGGCCAGATCACCAGGGATTTGCCGGCCAGCGATTCTCCTTTCCATTGTGGAAATGAAAGATCGGGATCGTTGATCCCCTGAAGCTGCAAACGCGACTCATACAGCGGCCACGCTTCAGAATATCTCTGCGAGAACAAAAGGAGAATACTTAAATTGAAGCAAGCTTCGGCATGGCCGGGGCTAAGGTCGATAGCGCGCCGGTATGCCGTCTCGGCCTCGGGCATGCGATGAGTGCCGTATAACAAAACACCCAGGTTGTTATGAGCGCCGACATGGTGGGGATTGAGTTCAAGGGCACGCCTTAGTGCCGCCTCAGCCTCGGGCAGGCGCTTGCACTTTCCAAGTAAAGCGCCCAGATTGTTGTGGGCCTCGACATGGCCGGGGTTGAGCGCCAAGGCGCGCCGATACGCCGCCTCAGCCTCGGGCAGGCGCTTGTACTTTCCAAGCAAGGCACCCAGATTGTTGTGGGCCTCGGCATGGCCGGGGTTGAGCGCCAGGGCGCGCCGATACGCCGCTTCGGCCTCGACCAGACGCTGGCTGTTATGAAGCAGCAGCCCCAGGTTGTGGTGGACTTCCGCGAAGTCGGGCTTGAGTTCCAGGGCGCGCAGGTACGCCACTTCGGCCTCAGCCAGACGCTGGCCGTTATGAAGCAGCAGACCCAGGTTGTGGTGGACTTCTGCGAAGTCAGGCTTGAGTTCCCGGGCGCGCCGGTACGCCAGCTCAGCTTCGGTCTGGCGCCCGACGCCCTGGAGCAGAAGGCCCAGGTGGTAGTGGGCATCGGCGAAATCGGGCTTGAACTCCAGACTGCGCCGATAGGCCGCCTCGGCCTCGCTCAAGCGCTTGCCATTTTGGAGCAGGAGGCCGAGGTTGTAATGGGCATCGGCAAAGTCGGGCCTGACTGCCAAGGCATGCCGGAACGCCGTTTCAGCCTCGGGTAAGCGCTCGCAGCTTCTGAGCAGAACACCAAGATCGTTGTGGGCGTCAGCGAAGTCCGGATTGAATTTCAGGGCCTGCCGGTATGCCGCCTCGGCTTCCGGCAGCCGGCCGCTGCTTCTGAGCAGGGTCCCCAGGTTGTAGTGGGCATTGGCGAAGTCCGGCTTGAATTCCAGGGCACGCCGCAACGAAGCCTCGGCCTCGGCCATGCGGGCCGTGCCGCTGAGCAAGACCCCCAGGTTGTAATGAGCGTCGGCAAAGTCCGGCTTGAGCTCCAGGGCTCTCCGGTACGAAGCCTCAGCCTCAACCAGTTGCCGGCGGCCCTGCAGCAGGTTAGCCAGGTTGCCGAGCGCAAACGCATCCTCCCTGACTGCCAGCGCCTTGCGAATCTGCTTTTCGGCTTCCGGGAGCTTGCCTGCCTGCAGATAGACGACACCGAGTAGATGCGACGCATCCGCGTGACGTTCATCCCGCAACAGAACCTGTGAATAAGCCTTTTGCGCGTCGGCAAGCCGGCCGGCTTGATGCGCGGAGAACGCGGCCTGAAACAGCGCACTTGTGGCCGCTGCCCGCCGGGAGCGTGTGGCATGTTCCCCGCTGCTCGTGTATTTCCTCATGACTCCCCCGTTCCCCGGAAAACTCCCGCCGCTTTGTCCACTGGGCAAAGCCCATGGCGGTCATTGGGTCGGGAGGTGTTGGTGCGGTACCAATGGCTGCTTGCCATGTGGCGAGCCGGGCTTTGACCGGCAACGCTGAACGGTATGCGAGCTCGCGAGGGAAGGCCGCGCGAATTGTCCGCACGCGGTCATTGTTTGTGGGATTCAGGCTGTTAAAGCCTGGTCTGTGTTTGCAGACACGGCCATAGGCGCGGAGCTTTTGCTGCACGCCTCGTCCGCGGGCACCACGCTGACGCTGAGGTTGCCGGAAAAGCGCCCATAGCGTCCATAGCGGGCAAGGGGTTTGGGTGCACGGCCGCCGGCGCTTTACACCGTGTCTTCATAATCGCGGGATAGCCCTTAGCACCCACACGCCGCCATGAACCACTTCCTGAGATCAAGCATTCTTTCCGCCCTGCTGTGCTGCGCTTTCGCGCAGGCCCAGTCCGCCGGCCCGGCGCCCGCGGCATCCGCCGCCAAGGCTACAGGCGCCGCGGCACCCCACCCCCTGGTGGGCACCTGGAGCTGGACCCTGCCCGGCAAGACCTGTACCGAAACCTGGCAATACCGCGCCGACGGCAGGCGCCTGGGTACCAGCGGCGAGGAAGTGACCCAGGGCGACTACCAGGTGCCGGCCAAGCCCACGACCACGGGCTTTTACCCGCTGACCGAAACCGTGACCAGCAGCAACGGCAAGCGCGACTGCTCGGGCGACCTGCATGCGGACGGGGACGAAAGCGTGCTGCGCTTCATCCAGTTCAGCCCCAAACAGGACCAGTTCATCGTCTGCAAGGCTGCCTCGCTGGAGGCCTGCTTCGGGCCCTTGAAGCGGGTGCCGGGCTAGCGCCAGGCGCGCCCTGCGGCGCGGGCGCACGGATCAATACTTGTATTTCGAGCCGCAACCGATGGCATGGTTACGGTTGTTGGACATGCACTGGTAAAACAGTTT
Source organism: Polaromonas sp. CF318 (assembly GCF_000282655.1). Lineage (GTDB taxonomy): Bacteria > Pseudomonadota > Gammaproteobacteria > Burkholderiales > Burkholderiaceae_C > Polaromonas. The sequence goes on along the minus strand of NZ_AKIV01000087.1, from coordinate 381 downwards.
TTTATTGCCTGTGGCGGATTCACAGTCGGCCATCGTCGTTTGCGACCGGGCCTCGCGCAGTTTGCCGGCCACACCTTCAAAGTCGGCCGCCTTGACGTAGCCTTGCTGGACATTGCGCTGGCCGGTTTCCAGCATGGTCGTGACCTGCGAGCGCACGTTTTCAACGGCGGTGCCGCAGGACAGCGGCACGGTTTTGGGATCGACCTTCTTGAGCGCGATCTCCATGCCCTGCATCATTTCCTGGGTGTCCTTGGGGATTTTTTGGGTCCCATCCGCATTGGTGGCATTGCCGGCGTTGTTGGCCTTGCCGGCCTTGGACCCTTGCAGCTTCATTTGCTCGGCATCCTGGCTTAGAGGCTGCTGCGAGCCGTAATGGGTCTT
>NZ_AKIV01000086.1 GCF_000282655.1 Polaromonas sp. CF318 | reverse complement strand
AAGCCGGTTCCGCGGCTCATGCTGGCCTTTAGGGCGGGGAGGGCGCGCAGCGCCCAAGCGCGATGCGAAGCGAGCCGATCAAGATCAGCAGGGGCCGCGGGACTGGCTTTGCCAGACCGCAGGCGCAGCGCCCCCTCGGGGGGCAGCGCATTACACGCAGCCGAAGGCGAAGTGAAAAGCGTGGGGGCTCTAGTCCTGCCCTTCGGTGAGCGTATCCAGCTGGAACTTCCCGCTCTTGTGCCACAGCCAGGTGTCGGTATAGACCACCTTGCCCATGCGCGCGGGTGCCGGGAAGGGCGAGGCTTCCTGGATCATTTTGGCGATTTCCGCCATCACCTCGGGTGCATGTTTCGGTGCGCGCATCCAGTCAAGCCGGGTTACGCGGCCGGCGCGGTCGATCTCCACATTGAGCACGCCCACCGCATACAGCAGCGGCGGCATGCGGCCCTTGTAGATGCGGTCCGAATTGAGGCCGTAAATGTGCGTGGCGCCGTCTTCCCGGTAAGCCCGCGGCGTGGCTGCCCCTGAGCTTCTGGCCGAGCCTTTCGGGCCTGCGATGGGCCCAATGACCGGGGAGTCGGGTGCGGTGGCAGGGCCGGCGGGCGCGGGCGTGGCGTCCGGTGCGGTCTTGCAGGCGCTGACAACGGCGGCGGCCGCGGCGGACAGCAGGGCCACCAGCCAGAAGCGGCGCGGGGCGGGAGAGGAAGGAGAGGAAGGCATCTCGGGTTTTGTCATGTTTTGCCTTTCGGCGGTTCATGGGATTTTGCGTATACCGGTCATCGTGCGTGGGAAGCGCGCGCTGCCCGGGTGGTGCTAAGGTCTAATTTAGCCGACTATTTCATCCGCTTACAGCGCAAACACGTCACCAATGGTTTCCCGCAACACCGATTTGTTACTTGAATCCCTGCTGGCCCGCCTGGCTTCGTCGCCGGCGGTGCTGGTGCAGGTGGCCCAAACCCAGGGCTCGGTTCCGCGCGAGGCGGGCACCTGGATGGCGGTGTTCGCCGACGCCATCGTGGGCACCATAGGCGGCGGCCACCTGGAATACGACGCCATCGCGCGGGCCCGCGCGATGCTTGGCGCTGCTGATCCAGCCGGCGCCAACGTTTCTCTGCGCGTGGCGCTGGGCCCGTCGCTGGGCCAGTGCTGCGGCGGTGTGGTGCAGCTGCGCTTTGAGCGGGTGCAGGCCGGCGATGCGGCGGCGCTGGCGCAGCGGCTGGGCTCGCCGCGGCTTACACCGGTGGCGCTGTTCGGCGGCGGCCACGTCGGCCACGCGCTCGTTCGGGTGCTTGCGCCTTTGCCGTTTGAACTGAGCTGGATAGACAGCCGCGACGGCATATTTCCGGACATCCTGCCGCCGCGCGTGAGTTGCGAACACTCCGATCCGGTGCAGGCCGCCGTGTCGGGCCTGGCGCCGCAATCGCGCGTGCTGATCATGAGCTTCAGCCATGCCGAAGACCTGGATGTGCTGGCCGCCTGCCTGAAGCGCCAGCGCGAGCAGGGCGATTTGCCCTACATAGGCTTGATAGGCAGCAAGAGCAAATGGGCGGCCTTTCGGCACCGGCTGGAGGCCCGGGGCTTTATATCGGAGGAACTCGCGCGCGTCACCTGTCCGATTGGCGTACCGGGCATTGGCGGCAAGGAGCCCGAGGTCATTGCGGTGGCCGTTGCGGCGCAACTACTCCAGACTGCCGATGCCGGATGAGATCACATCGCCAGGCTGTGCGTTTTCCCGCAATGCCTATAAACTTCCACCACCAGGTCGCAGCGGAGCCGGGAAACAGGGCCTCCAGCACGGAGCCCCGCTTCTCTTGTTCGTGACCCGTTTTCTGCTTACAGCGCCCGCAGTGGTGAGCAGGCTGAAATCGCGGTGCCCGCCCGGGTGCCGCAAGGGTTGAGAGATATGGAAAGCTACCTCCTCGACTGGGCCAACCTGCTGCTGCGCTGGGTCCACGTCATCACCGCCATCGCCTGGGTCGGTTCCTCGTTCTACTTCGTCTTCCTCGACAGCAGCCTCACGCCGCCCGTGGATGAAGACCTGAAAAAACAGGGCGTGAGCGGCGAACTCTGGGCCGTGCACGGCGGCGGTTTTTACCACCCCGTCAAATTCGCCGTCAAGCCGCCGCAGCTACCGGCCCACCTGCACTGGTTTTACTGGGAAAGCTACAGCACCTGGCTGTCGGGCTTTGCGTTGTTCACGGTGTCCTACCTCTGGCATGCCGGCACCTACCTGGTCGACAAATCGCTGATGAACTGGTCGCCGGGCGCGGCGGCCGGCGTGGCGCTGTCATTTTTTGTCGTGTTCTGGATGCTTTACGACGGCATCTGCCAGCTGTTCGGCAAGGGCAAGAACGGGGATGCCATCGTCGGCGCGCTGGTCGCGGTGCTGGTCTGCATCGCCTCCTGGCTGGCCTGCCACTGGTTTGCGGGCCGCGCGGCCTTTTTGCTGGTGGGCGCCATGATGGCCACCGCCATGAGCGCCAATGTGTTTTTCTGGATCATCCCCGGCCAGCGCAAGGTGGTGGCCGCCATCAAGGCCGGCGAGCCGGTGGACCCGGTGCACGGCCAGCGCGGCAAGCAGCGCAGCGTGCACAACACCTACTTCACGCTGCCGGTGTTGTTCGCCATGCTGAGCAACCACTACAGCTTCACCTGGAGCCATCCGCAGAACTGGCTGGTGCTGATTCTCATGATGCTGGCCGGCGCGGCGATACGCCAGTTTTTTGTGCTGCGCCACGGCTACAAGCTGGGCCGCAACCGGCATCCGGTGGCCTATGCGCTGGCGGGCGTGGCGGTCATCATCGGCGTGGTCGTCTGGATGAAACCGGCGCCCACGGCCGTGGCGACGCCAGCCGCCATTTCATCCAGCGCCGGCTATGACAAAGTGCAAACCATACTGGCCCAGCGCTGCTACCAGTGCCACGGCGAGCAGGTGCAGATGAAGAATGTGCGCCTCGATTCGCCCGCGGCCGTCAAGCTGCACGCCACGCAGGTCTACCAGCAGGCCGTGGTCACGCGGCTCATGCCCATGAACAACGCGACCGGCATCACCGAGGCCGAGCGGCAGCTCATCAAGCAGTGGTTTGATGCTGGCGCCAACACCCAGTAGCGACTACCAGTCGGTCGCCAGCCCGGCGGCCCGCGTCGAAGGCTTTTCGAAATGCCGGGCCAGGAAATCCACAAAAGCCTTGACCCGGGCCGAATGCTGGTGGCGGGCCGGGTAGACCGCATGGATGTCGGCCGCCGGCGTGCGGTAGTTTTCCAGCACCTGCACCAGCCTGCCGCTGCGCAGGTATTTGGCGATGTCCCACTCGGCGCGCATCAGGATGCCGTGGCCGTCCAGCGCCCAGTTGACCGCGATCTCGCCGTCGCTGGTGCTGAGGTTTCCATGCACCTTGACGGCCTGCGTGTGCTTGCCGGACGCCAGGCGCCAGATGCCGTAGGCCTCGTCGCCCTGGCGTATGCCTATGCAGTTGTGCCGCGCGAGGTCGTGCGGCACCCGGGGCGTGCCGTTGCGCGCCAGGTAGGCTGGTGAGGCGCAGAGCAGGCGGCGGTTCGGCGCGATCATGCGTGCCACCACACGCGCGTCGGGCGGCTCGCCAAAGCGTATGCAGACGTCAAAGGCGTCTTCGGTCAGCGGCGGCGGGTTGACGGTGAGCTGCAGCTGCACCTCCATCTCGGGGTGGGCTTTGACAAAACGCGAGATCAGCGGCGCGACGTGGCTGCGGCCAAAGCCCAGGGTGGCGTTCACGCGCAGCAGGCCCTTGGGCGCCGCCACGGCGCTGGAGACCTGCTGCTCCATGTCGTCGATGTCGGCCAGGATGCGGCGCGCGTGGACGAGGTAAATCTCGCCTTCCTGCGTGAGGCTGGCGCGCCGCGTCGTGCGGTTGAGCAATTGCACGCCCAGCCTGGCCTCCATCTGCGCCAGCCGCTTGCTGACCGCCGCCGTGCTGACGCCCAGCTCGCGCGCCGTGGCCGACAGGCTGCCGTAGCGCGCCAGCAGGCTGAAAAAAGCCATCTCGGAAGGGGCGGGGTTGGATGGGGTCATTCGTAACCTGAAGTTAACAATGACCTCACTTTAAGGCCTTTTGTTGTTACCGCCAATCGCTACATTGGACACCTCACAACCCGAGGATTTCCATGAAGACTTACAAGATCGCCTGCATCCCCGGCGACGGCATCGGCAAGGAGGTCGTCCCGGCCGGCCAGCAGGTGCTGCAGGCCCTGGCCGCCACGCAACAAAAATTCCGTTTCGAGTTCACGTCCTATGGCTGGGGCGGTGACTGGTACCGCGAGCACGGCGTGATGATGCCCGACCAGGGGCTGGAAGAGCTGCGGGACAAGGACGCCATCCTGTTCGGCTCGGCCGGCGACCCGCACATCCCCGACCACATCACGCTCTGGGGCCTGCGCCTGAAGATCTGCCAGGGCTTTGACCAGTACGCCAATGTGCGGCCCACGCGCATACTGCCGGGCATAGATGCGCCGCTCAAGCGCTGCACGCCCGAGCAGCTCAACTGGGTCATCGTGCGCGAGAACTCCGAAGGCGAGTATGCGGGCGTGGGCGGTCGCGCCCACCAGGGCCACCCGATCGAAGTGGCGACCGATGTCTCGATGATGACGCGCGCCGGTGTCGAGCGCATCATGCGCTACGCCTTCAGGCTGGCGCAGTCGCGGCCGCGCAAGCTGCTCACGGTGGTCACCAAGTCCAACGCCCAGCGCCACGCCATGGTGATGTGGGACGAGATCGCCCTGCAAATCAGCCGCGAGTTTCCCGACGTCAGCTGGGACAAGGAACTGGTCGACGCCTGCACGGCCCGAATGGTGAACCGCCCGGCCTCGCTGGACACCGTGGTCGCCACCAACCTGCACGCCGACATCCTGAGCGACCTGGCCGCCGCGCTGGCCGGCAGCCTGGGCATCGCGCCCACCGGCAACATCGACCCCGAGCGCCGCTACCCCAGCATGTTCGAGCCCATCCACGGCTCGGCCTTCGACATCATGGGCAAGGGCCTGGCCAACCCGATCGGCACCTTCTGGAGCTGCGTGATGCTGCTGGAGCATCTGGGCGAGCACGCCGTCGCCGGCCGGCTGATGCAGGCCATCGAAGCGGTGACGGCCGACGCCTCCCTGCACACGCGCGACCTCGGCGGCCGGGCCACCACGGCGCAGGTCACCGAAGCGGTCTGCAGCCGCTTTGCCGTCGCCGTGACGGCCTGATTCCACAAAACAGAAAAAAGGAGACAAGACATGCGATCACAACAACAAGGACGCGGCGGGTACTTTTTAAGGCTGGCGCGCGCGCTGGCCTTAAATGCCGCTGCCGCCGCGGCGGCCGGCCTGGTGGCTGCCCCGGCGTTTGCGCAGGCCTGGCCCGCGCGGCCCATCACCCTCATCGTGCCTTTCCCGGCGGGCGGTACGACGGACGTGCTGGCACGCGCCGTGGGGCAGGAGCTGTCAAAAAGCCTGGGCCAGCCCGTGGTGGTGGAAAGCCGGCCCGGCGCCGGCGCGACGCTGGGCGCGGATTTTGTGGCCAAGTCCAAACCCGACGGCTACACCTTGCTGATGGGCGCGGTGCACCACACCATCGCCACCAGCGTGTACAAAAAACTGCCTTATGACTTCCAGAAGGATTTCGCCCCCGTCAGCACTGTGGCGCTGGTGCCCAATGTGCTGGTGGTGAACCCGGCCGTCCCGGCGAAGACTGTGAAGGACTTGCTGGTGCTGGCCAAGGCGGAACCCGGCAAGCTGACCTACGGCTCCAACGGCAACGGCACGGGCCAGCACCTCATAGGGGCGCAGTTTGAAAGCATGGGCGGCGTGCAGATGCTGCATGTCCCTTACAAGGGCAGCGGGCCGCTCACCACCGATTTGCTGGGCGGGCAGATCACCATGTCCTTTGACACCATCACACCGGTGCTGCCGCACATCAAGGCGGGCAAGCTGCGCGCGCTGGCCGTGACGACAAACAAACGGTCTCCGGCCTTGCCCGATGTGCCCACGCTGGATGAAACCGGTCTCAAGGGTTTCAATCTCGGCACCTGGTTCGGCGTGCTGGCGCCGGCGGCCACTCCCAAGGACATCGTGGCGCGGCTGAGCACCGAACTGGCCAAAATCGTCAACTCGCCGGAGTTCCGCAAGAAGATGGACGATATAGGCGCCGAGCCGGTCGGCAATACACCCGAACAGATGGCGCGGCAGATCGCGGAAGACACCGAACGGTTCGCGAAGCTGGTGAAAGACGCCAAGGTCTCGATGGAGTGAGATGCCTGTCCGTCAGGCTACGGTCGATTTTGACAACAGGTTGAGCACCACCACGCCCACAATGATCAGCGCCATGCCCACCATGCCCCAGAGGTCTATCTTCTGGTGGTGAACGAAAAAGCTCGTGATGCTGATCAGCACAATGCCCAGGCCGGACCATATCGCATAGGTGACGCCGGTCGGAATGGCCCTCATGGCTACCGTGAGCAGGTACAGCGACGTGGCGTAGCCGGCGATGCTGATTAGCGAAGGGAGCAGCCGGGTAAAGCTCTCGCTGGATTTGAGCGCCGTGGTGGCGATGACTTCGATAACGATGGCAATGCCCAGGGCGAGGTAGGCGTTCATGGAGCTTGCTTTCTGCTTGCGTGGGTGAATGAGTGAAGGGGCATTCTAGGCAGCGCGTCCTTATGCCGGGCGAACGACCCTGCATCGCGACGGTCTTTACTTGCGTAGATCTGCGTGATCCGCGGAGAAGTCATCCGCAGATTTCGCAGATTTACGCAGATTGAAGAGACGATGTTGATGCTTTCAACACCTGATCCCTGTACCAACACAAGGATTGCACGACTGTCCATCACGATTGTTTTTAATCTGTGTAAATCTGCGTAATCTGCGGATAAATCTGGGATTTGAAGTAGCAGGATGTCCGGAACGGAGCGCAAATCCGCCCGCCGGGTTACTGACCGGTTACCACGGCACAATCGAGGGTGGAGACATTTCAATGACCGCCGCCAAGACACCTGCCCCCAACATGCCCAGCAACACGATTCCCGACGCCGCCGCACAGCCGCGCGAGTTCCTGGAACACCTGTACCGCGCCGCCGTTACGCGCGCGCTGCCGCTGGAGAACACCGCGCGCTACCTGCCGCAGCCGCCCACCAAAGCCAGCGGCGGCCGCACCATCGTGATAGGCGCGGGCAAGGCCGGCGGCTCCATGGCGCAGGCGGTCGAGGCCTTGTGGCCGGCCGACGCGCCGCTCGAAGGCCTGGTCGTCACGCGCTACCACCACATCCCGCCGCGGCCCGAGGGCCTGAAGCGGCGCATAGAGATCGTCGAGGCCGCGCACCCGGTGCCCGATGCCGCCGGCCTGGCCGCCGCGCAGCGCATCCTCGCCATGGTGCAGGGCCTGACCGAAAACGACCTGGTGCTGTGCCTGATCTCGGGCGGCGGCTCGGCCCTGCTGACCCTGCCGGCCGAAGGCCTGACGCTGGAAGACAAGCAGCGCATCAACAAGGCCTTGCTCAACAGCGGCGCGAATATTTCCGAGATGAACTGCGTGCGCAAGCACCTCTCGCGCATCAAGGGCGGGCGACTGGCCGCGGCCTGCGCGCCGGCGCGCGTGGTGACGCTCACCATCAGCGACGTGCCGGGCGACGACCCGTCCATCATCGCCAGCGGCCCCACGGTGCCCGACGCGACCAGCTGCGCCGAGGCGGTGGCGATTTTGCAGCGCTACGGCATTGAAGTGCCGGGCGCCATCATGAGCCTGCTCGAGCAGGGTGCGCTGGAAACCCCCAAGCCCGGCGACGCGGTTTTCACCGGCCATGAGGTCCACATGATCGCCACGCCCCAGCAGTCGCTGGAAGCCGCCGCCGCCGTGGCGCGCGCGGCCGGCCTGCAGGCTTGGATCCTGAGCGACGAGATGGAAGGCGAATCGCGCGAGGTCGGCAAGGTGCATGCGGCGCTGGCGCGCGCCGTGGCCCTCAAGGGCCAGCCCTTCAGCAGGCCCTGCGTGATCCTCAGCGGCGGTGAAACCACGGTCACGGTCAAGAAGCAGGCCGAAGGCACGCCGCGCGGCCGGGGTGGGCGCGCCGGCGAGTTCTGCCTGGGCCTGGCGCTGGCGCTGCAGGGCCAAAGCGGCGTCTACGCGCTGGCGGCCGACACCGACGGCATAGACGGCGTGGAAGACAATGCCGGTGCCTTTGTCGCGCCCGACACCTTGCAGCGCGCGCTGGCCAAGGGCATGAAGATAGACCAGTACCTGGACCGCAACGACGCCTATGGCTATTTCGAGCCGCTGGGCGGACTGGTGATCACCGGCCCCACACACACCAACGTCAACGACTTCAGGGCCTTGCTGGTGCTGTAACCCGGTGCGTGTCACCAGGGACGTTACAGTGTGGGCTGGTTCGCATGAGGAGTCTGCATGTCCAACGGCAAAAATACACCGTCATCCCTTGATGCCCGCGATAAAGCGGCGATCGAGAGCGCCATCGAAAAGGTCAACCGGCAGCTCAAGATACTGCGGGCCTTCAAGGTATCGGTGAAGCAAACGGACTGGGACTCGAGCGTGGAGTCCTTGCAGAAGAAAATCAACACCACCTTGGCCGACAGCTTTGGCGCCGGCACACCCGAATACCGGCAGTTCGCCGTCGCGATTCAGGACTTTCTGCTGGATAAAACCTTTGGTGACCGTTTTTCGGACGACGAACGCCAGCAAAAAGTCAAGGAGGGTGTCGACCTGGCCACTGTTCGCGTGACTGAAGCCAAAAAACTGCTGACCGAGCGCCTAGAGGGTTCGGCCCGTGCCATGCCGGAGGCAGCCCCGGTTGTGGAGACGAAACCGGTGCCGGCACCACCGCCTGAGCCAGCACCAGCACCAGCACCAGCACCCCCTGAGCCTGAGCGCCCCCAAGCACCAGCCCCCACGCCTTCATCTTCCACTCCAGAGAGGATTCCCATGTCCAAGACCGAATTCCCTTCTCCTTCTTCCGCCACGGCGCCCGGTACCCGTGTGGCCATCCTGGGCCTGGGCGGCGATGCCGTGGGCGAAGCGTGCGAGTTCGTGGAGCGGCTGGGCCTGGAGGCGGCGGTACTCGACGCCGTTTCCATCGACCAGCTTGAGGGGCTGCGCAATTTGGGGTTTGTGCTGCTCCTGCCGGGCAACAAACCTGATTCGCCCGCGGCCATGCTGGCCATAGGCTTCATGCTGGCCGCACTAGGCCGCAGCCGCATTGCCTGCCTGCTGTCCGGAGACGACACCCTGCCGGATGTCCTCAAGGGCGCGACAAGCATGACGGTCGACGAGGGGGGCTTGTGGCAGCTGTTGCTGGCGCGCGAGATGAAGCGGGCGGGCCTGGACGTGGACCTGAACCGCGCCGTGTGAGCGGCATCAGACCGCCGTCAGGCCGCCGCTGCCCTGGACGCTCGCCGTTTCGGGCGGATGCGTCACGATGGACTTGAGCTCCGGCCTGGCCACCTGCAGGGCCTGGAGGTCGGGCACAGGCCGGCGCAGGTTGTCGCTGCCCGCAAACACCTGTTCCAGCGCCTGGCTCGCGGCCAGCAGCTTCGCATCGCCATGCAGCCGCCCTATGACCTGCAGGCCGAAGGGCATGCCGTGCTCGTCCCTGCCGCAGGGCAGGGCCAGCGCCGGGTTGGTGGCCAGCGTCACCACATAGGTCAGGCCCAGCCAATGGTAGTAGTTGCGCATGGCCTGGCCGGCTATGTTGCCGGCGAACAGCTCGGTCCACGGGAAGGGTGTGACCGGCGTGACCGGCGCCAGGATCAGGTCGTACTGCTCGAAGGCTTTCGCAAAGCGGCGCGAGATGCGCGTCTGTTCCAGGTGCGCCCAGGCGCGGTCGGCCAGCGTGATGGCCGCGGCGATTTCCATGTTGTCGCGCACATTCGGGCCCAGCGTTTCCGGGGCCTTGCGGTAGGTGTCGGCAAAGGCCGCGACAAAGCTCTCGGCGCGCAGCGTGTCGAAGGCGCGGTCGGCGTCGCCCAGCTGCAGGTCCACCGGCTCGCAGCTCGCCACCAGCGGCCGTATGGCTTCCACGCGCTGGCGAAACACGCGGCGTATCTCGGGATCCACGATGCACATACCGAAATCTTCCGTCGTGCCTACGCGCAGCGTGGAGAGGTCCACCGGCTTGAGCGGCCAGAAGGCGGAGGCGTCCACCGGGTAGGACAGCGGGTCGCGCGCATCGGGGCCCACGCTGGCGGACATCAGCAGCGCCGTGTCTGCCACATTGCGGCCCATGGGCCCGAGCACTGAAATGACCGACCAGCCCAGCGGCCGCGCGTCGTTGGCGACCAGCCCGGGCGAGGGTCGCAGGCCGACCACGCCGCACAGCGAGGCTGGTATGCGCAACGAGCCGCCGGTGTCCGAGCCGGTGCAGATAGGCAGCATGCCGGCCGCCAGCGCCGCGGCCGAGCCGCCCGAGGAGCCGCCCGCATTGAGCGAGGGGTTGAAGGGGTTGCCGGTCGCGCCCCAGACCGGGTTGCGGGTGTTGGCACCCGCGCCCATGTCGGGCACATTGGTTTTGGCCGTGACGATGGCGCCCGCCGCGCGCAGTTTCGCCACGAGTGCATTGTCTTTTGCCGGCACGTTGCCGCGCAGCCCCACATTGCCGTAGGTGGTCAGCAGGCCCGCGGTGTCCTGCAGGTCCTTCACGCCCAGCGGCAGCCCGTGCAAAGGTCCCAGCGGGCCGCCGCGCATCACCTGCGCTTCGGCCTCACGCGCCGCCTCGCGCGCCCGCGTGAAGTCGGTCGCGCAGATCGCGTTGATGGCCGGGTTGAGGCTCTCGATGCGGCTGATGCAGGCGTCCATCAACTCCACCGGGGACACCTGGCGGCTGGCGATCAGGCGGCGGAGTTCGACGGCGGAGATGTCTGGCAGGGTGGACGGCATGGCAGTGTCTTGTTCAGTCTGTTTTGATTTGCGAGCGTTCGGCCAGCGCCTTCATGCGCGCGATCTCGGCCGTGACCATGCCCGCCCAGTCGGTAACGGCGGTGTAGCCGGGCTCGAAGCCGGCCGCCTTGAGCTTGTCCAGTGTTTCGGGGTTGGCCATCACCGTGGCCAGCGCTTTCTCGAGCCGCGCCTTGACGGGCGCCGGCACGCCCTTGGGCGCCACCACGGCCAGCCAGGCGTTCATGTCGACAGTGGGATAGCCGGCTTCGGCCATGGTCGGCACATTCGGCAGCAGGGCCGAGCGCTTGTTCATGGCCACGGCCAGCACACGGATCTTGCCAGACTTGAGCTGCTGCGATGCCGCGACCACGGTGTCGAAAGAAACGGGAATCTGCCCGCCTATCAGGTCGGTCATCAGCGGGCCGGAGCCTTTGTAGGGCACATGCGTCATCTTCAGGCCCGTGGCCGTGTTGAACATCGCGCCGGCGAAATTGGAACTGGTGCCGTTGCCGAAACTGCCATAAACGTATTTGTCGGGGTTGGCCTTGGCGGTGGCCACAAACTGGTGCACGTCGGTAGCCGTGACCGAGGGGTTCACCAGCATCGCCAGCGCCACCGAGCCCACCAGGCCGACCGCGTCAAAGCCCTTGGCCGGGTCGTAGGACAGCTTGGGCTGCAGCGCCGGGTTCAGCGTGAAGGTGGAGTTCGAGCTCACCAGCAGCGTGTAGCCGTCGGGCTTGGCGCTTGCCACCGCGGCCGCGCCTATGGCGGTGCCGGCGCCCGGCTTGTTCTCGACCACCACGGGCTGGCCCAGCTGGTCGCCCAGGGCCTTGCCCAGGATGCGCGCCAGCACGTCGGCCGCGCCGCCTGCCGGGAAGGGCGCGACCAGTGTCATGGGCCGCTCCGGAAAGTCGGCGGCGTGGGCGGGCCCGCCCACGGCTGCCAGCCCGCAGAAAAGGACGCCGCCGGCGATCAGCGTGCGGCGCAGTGCATTGAATGACATGTGTTGCATGGTAGGCCTCTTTTAAAGTTTCGGTCGAGAGTGGGACGGGGGTGGTGTCAAGGTCATCGCAGGCGGGCGGGCGACAGTGCGCGGGCATCCAGGCCCTGTTGCAGCAGTTCTTCCGGCAGCCCGGTATCGCGCAGCAATGCGTCGGCCAGCGCGCTGGCGCCCGCCGCGCTCTGGATGCCGTAGCCGCCCTGCGCCGCGAGCCAGAAAAAGCCGGGGCCGGCGTCGTCATGGCCTATCACCATTTCGCCGTCGGGCACAAAGGAGCGCAGGCCGGCCCAGGTGCTGGCGGGCCGGCGTATGGTGAGGGTCGTGACGCTTTCAATCTGGTGTATGCCCATGGCGATGTCCAGTTCCTCGGGCACCACGTCGTGCGGCACCGTCGGGTCCGCATTGGCGGGCGAACCCAGCAACTGGCCCGCGTCGGGCTTGAAGTAATAGCTTTCATCGACACCCACCACGGCCGGCCAGGGCGAAGGGTCCACGCCTTCGGGCGCCTTGAAGGTGAAGGCGCTGCGCCGGTGCGGCACCAGGCCCACGGGCCGCACGCCGAACACGGCGGCCAGCTCATCGGCCCAGGCTCCCGCGGCATTCACCACGGTGCGGGCGCGCAGGGCCTGGCCGTCGCTGAGCTCCACGGTCCAGCAGCGGCCGTCATGCGCGGCGCGCGTCACGCCGGCGCTGTTGCGCAGTTCGCCGTCCGCCCCCGCCTTCTGGCGAAAGCCGCGCAGAAAACCCTGGTGCAGGGCGTGCACGTCCATGTCCTGCGCGCCGGCGTCGTACAGCGATCCATGCACCAGATCGGGCCGCAGGCAGGGCACATGGGCCAGCGTGGTGCCGGCGTCCAGCGTCTGCAGGCCGGGGCAGTTCGTCAGCAATTCCTTGCGGGTGCTCGCCAGTTCCTGTTCCTGGCCGTGCGTGGCCAGGTAAAGCACGCCGCGCGGCTGCATCAGGTCCGGGGCGAAGCCCTCGGGCGGCCGCTCGTAGAAGGCGCGGCTGGCGCGCGTGAGCGCCCGCACCATGGGCGGCCCATAAGTTTCCATGAACATGGCGGCCGAGCGGCCCGTGGAGTGGTAGCCCGGCTGGGACTCGCGCTCGAGCAGCGCGACGCTGCGCTGGCCGGCCAGGCGCCAGGCCAGGGAAGCGCCCGCAATGCCGGCGCCGACGATAAGGATGTCAAATTCTCTCATTTGAGAATTCTCACATGCGAGAATCGTGCCTGTCCAGCCGATTTACCCGATTTGGCCCCAAAACAGGGAAAACACCATGCCCGCACGCTCCGCCCGCACACCTGCCCCCGCCCCCGAGGCCGACCGCGTGCAACTCGGTTTGAGCCTGCGCGGCCATCGCAAGGCGCGCCGGCTGACGCTCAAGGACTTGTCCGGCCGTTCCGGCGTGGCGCTGTCCACCCTGTCCAAGATGGAGCTGGGCCAGATCTCGGTCAGCTATGAAAAGCTGGCCGCCGTGGCCCGGGCGCTGGCGCTCGATGTGGGGCAGCTGATAGACGCGCGTGGCGCGGCACCTCCAGGGGGTGCTGCGCCCGTCGTGGCGTGGTCTGAGGCGGACGGGGAGGCGACCTACAGCTCGGGCCACTACGACTACCGCGCGCTGGCCAACGGGTTTCCGGGAAAACGCATGACGCCCGTGCTGGGCCGCGTCATGGCGCGGCAGCGGGAACAATTCCCCGACTTCATCCGCCACCCCGGGCAGGAGTTTGTCACGGTGCTTTCAGGCCGGGTGCGCATCGAGTTTGAAACCGGTGAGATCGTCGAAGTCGGGCGCCATGAGTCGGCTTACTTCAACAGCGGCGTGGGCCACATCTATACCTCGCTGGGCCGTGCCGACGCGCGGATACTGGTGGTGATGAGCGAGTAGCGGGCCCTGCGTTTGCCGGGGCTTCAGGCCGACAGCTTTTCCCAGGTCAGGTCAAACTTCATCAAATACTTGCGCAGCCGGTCCGCGTCGTTGACCACGCTGCGCTGCGTGCGCGAGACATTGAACAGGGCCCGCCCGGCGTCGCTGAGGGAGGCGCTCTTGCGGCACACCTCGATCACGGCCTGCAGCTGCAGCTGGTCAAAATAATCCAGCGCGTCCGCGGCGCCGCCCATCAAGGCGGCGAGCGAGACGCCGCCGGCGCCAACTTGCGCTTCCGTGGCCTGCCACTGCCAGCGCAGCCGCGCGATCTCCGCTTCCACCAGGGCCAGTCCTATGCGGCCGTTGTCGCCCAGCGTCGCAAGGCGTGTGATGGAGGCGCTCAGGTCGCGGAAATTGCCGGTCCATACGGCCTCGGCCGACTGCGCGAAACGCAGGTAGGCGGCGCGGGCCTCGGTGGTCATTCGGGTTTTGCGGCCCAGGTCTTCAGAGGCCAGCATGAGCTGGTGGTCCATATTGGGTTCTATGTCTTCCCGGCGCTGGCCCAGGCCGGGCAGGGTGTAAGTCCACAGGTTGATGCGCGCGAACAGGTCTTCGCGAAAGCGCCCGCGCGCGACTTCCGCGCGCAAATCCTTGTTGGTGCCGGCGATCAGCTGGAAGCTGCTTTCCACTTCCTTGTCGGCGCCCACGGGCAGGAAACGCTTTTCCTCGACGGCCTTGAGCAGCATGGCCTGCTCGTCCAGGCCCAGTTCGCCGATTTCGTCGAGAAACAGCACGCCCTTGTCGGCGGTGCGCAACAGGCCGGGGCGGTCGCCGGCCGCGCCGGTGAAAGCCCCCTTTTTGTGGCCGAACAGGGTGGAGCCCGCGCCGTCGCCGTGCAGGGTGGCGCAGTTCACATCGACGAAACCGCCGCCGACCTGGTGGCGTGATTTTTTGAGTTCGTAGATGCGCCGCGCCAGCATGGACTTGCCCGCGCCCGTGGGCCCGGTCAGCAGGATGGGCGCTTTGCTCTGCACGGCGATGCGCTCGATTTCCTCGATCATGGTGTTAAAGCGCGGGTTGCGCGTGGCAATGCCGCTTTTGAGGAAGGAGACCGCATCCTGCTGCGCGACCGCCAGCCGCGCATTGATCGCGTCGTAACGCGACAGGTCCAGGTCGATCAGCTCGTAGCTGCCTATGCCTTGCGCTTGCCGGCCCCGCGGTGGCGCTGTCTGCAGCAGCACGCCAGGGATAAAGCGCGCCTCCACCAGCAGGAACAGGCAGATCTGCGCGACATGGGTGCCGGTGGTGATGTGGGCCCAGTATTCCTCGTGCTCGGTGTCAAAGCTGTAGGCGCGCATCCAGTCATAGAGCGCGCCGTAGACCTCGCCGAAATCCCAGGGGTTGGCCAGATTCATCTCGACCAGGCGGACCTCGGTGCCGGGCGAGAGTTGCGCCACGTCGTCGCGAACCCGCTCCGCCAGCGGCTTGTTGCGCGCGTCATGCATCAGCTCCAGCCGGTCGATGAGCAGGTCTTCGTGCTGCGCGATCGACACCGTGGGCCGCCATTTCTCCCATCGTCCCGAGCCCAGGCCCGAATCAAGCTGCGTGCCCAGGAAACCCATCACCACTTTCTTTTTCATATTTCTAATGTACTAGCTTTATAGCTATAAAAATCAGAAATATACGCCCCTGGACATGGCTGTTTTGTGCCATGCATTGAAAAAATACTCAATTAAATCAATGGCCTTTTTGGTTTCGTGGGGCTTTTTCGCAAGGCTGGCATGGCGCCTGCAATAAAGAGGATGTCAGATGAGAAAGTTGTTCGCTCACAAGCAGGGGTTTCCGGGAAACCGGGCCCCGCTGGTGCAGAAAGCCCGGTTTGTCCCGGGGTTCCTGTATGCCGCGGCAACCGATGCGCTGGCGCCAAGGCATGTGGTCAAGGGGCGGCTCGGGTAGAGAAGCCGCCCCGTCAGGTTCGATTCCTGATGCCATCGTTCTGTAGCTCAGAAGGTTAGAGCA
Organism: Polaromonas sp. CF318; assembly: GCF_000282655.1. Classification (GTDB taxonomy): domain Bacteria; phylum Pseudomonadota; class Gammaproteobacteria; order Burkholderiales; family Burkholderiaceae_C; genus Polaromonas. Next base: position 34,701 of record NZ_AKIV01000086.1, on the reverse strand, counting down.
CCGGGTTTTTAACACGGATGTCGCGGGTTCGATTCCCGCCGAACGCTGATCTGAAAAATCAGCTTTATTGGAAGTAAGACGTGCCGCGAGTGGGAAAAGTGGATGCAGCTTGCAGCGGGAAACCGCTGCGGTTTGCGGGGCCAGCACCCACCGGCAACAGTTGCCAGTGCGAAGGTACTGCGACACCGGACGGCGAAGACGCCAGGCCGTGGCATCGAAAGATCTCACGGCCAGGCCCTTCACCTGAAAGTGCCCGCACCCTGAGTCCGCGGCTGTTGCCGATGCGGACTATCGGTTTATTGGATGGAAAAAAAGAATAAGGGGAAAGAAAAATGTTTGGACTCAAACAATACAAGGTCAAGAAAAACGAGCGCGGCCTGTTGCTGCGCAACGGCGATTTCGAGCGCGTGCTGCAGCCCGGCAAACACTGGGTGTATGCCGGCACCGACCACATCCGCGTGGAAACCTTCGCGATGGAGCAGGCAGCCTTCACGCACAGCCTGACCGATTACTTCATGGCCAAAGAGCCAGAAGTCGTGGCCCAGGAATTTGTCCAGGCCGCGCTGTCCGATTCGCAGGCAGGCCTGCGCTATGAGAACGGCTCGCTGGTGGAAGTGCTGGCACCGGCCACCCGCAAGCTCTACTGGAAAGGCCTGAACGACATCCGCATCGACGTGGTCGATATCGACCAGGGCGTGGCGGACTGCGAGAAGCTGTCGGCCGGCCTGGTGGCCACGCTGGGCCAGACCCAGTTGCGTCAGCGCCCGGTGAAGGGCCTGGAGGGCGTGCTGCTGGTGCAGGTGCCGGACTTCCACGCCGGTGTGCTTACGCTGGACGGCAAGGTGAGCGGGCTGCTGGGCGCCGGGGCTTATGGTTTCTGGCGCTACGGCCGCAAGGTGGATGTGGAATGCATTGACCTGCGTTCCCAGGCGCTGGAAGTCAGCGGACAGGAAATCCTCACCCGTGACAAGGTGAGCCTGCGCCTGAACCTGACGGCCACCTGGCGTTATGAGGATGTGCTCAAGGCCTTCGCCCAGTGGGGCAAGCCCTCGGAGCAGATCTACCGCGAACTGCAGCTGGGACTGCGCGCGGCCGTGGGAACCCGCACGCTCGACGAGCTGCTGGAAAACAAGGCCGCGCTGGACGACATCATTGCCGGACATGCCCGCGACCGCTTGGCGGGCGCCGGCATGAAGCTGGAAAGCCTTGGTGTGAAAGACATCATCCTGCCCGGTGAGATGAAGACCATCCTGGCGCAGGTGGTGGAGGCCGAGAGGTCGGCCCAGGCCAATGCGATCCGCCGCCGCGAGGAAACCGCGGCCACGCGTTCATTGCTCAACACCGCCAAGGTCATGGAGGACAACCCGATTGTCCTGCGCATGAAGGAGTTGGAGACGCTGGAGCGTGTGGCCGAGCGTATCGACAAGATCTCCGTGTTCGGAGGTCTGGACCAGGTGCTCAACGGGCTGGTGAAGCTGCGTTGAGGGCTGTTGAAAGAGAACAAAGGGCGCGCTGGCACAGAAGGGAGCGCCACTGCCAAAAATGTTGATTGCCGGCAGGCCGGGTAACACCGGGTGCGGCGGGAAAGCCGGTTGACGGGCAAGGTTGAGGATGCAGGTGCTGGCTCCGATGACGGGTCTGCCACTGGCGCGCGTTTCCAACCGTCAGCTGGGCCACTGGCTTTAAACACCGTGGTCGCCGTATTGATGCGGGTTCGAATCCCGCCGCGTCCACCAGTTGAATGTTGTTGAACAGAAAGAAGATCATGTTGGAAGAAGATCGCACCCGGGAGCGGATCGGCTACGTGCTGAGCGGCGCTGGCTGGGCCACATTCAGTTTTCGTGCCGACGCCGAACCTATGGCGTTTGCCGTGTCGTACCTGCACGATTCGCTTGGCGACCTCGCGCGCATGGGGGTTGACCTAGTGAAGGGCGCGCAGAGCACCACGGCGGTCTTCATGGACGAGCCAGGCGAAGTCCAGCTCGTGGTGACGGGCGACAAGGGCGACCTGAGCTTCGAGTTGCGCGGTTACGCCGACTGGGCGAGCTGGGGGATGACAGTCGCCGAGGACTATAAGGTGCTGGCAAGTGGGCGCATCCGACGTGTGGATCTGGTGCGTAACATCCATACGATCCTGGAACGCATCCATGTGGAACTGGGGCCTGCGAAGTACCGCGAGCTCTGGGTGGAGCACGATTTTCCGCTCCGCGCTTACGAACAGCTCATCGCGGCATTCAAGAAGTAGCCCTGGGCTTCCTGCAAGTAGAAGGCAAATAGAAAAGAGAAAAAAAGAAAATGGAACAGAAATACCAACAACACGAAGTCACCGGCGGCGTACCGGTCAAGATGTGGACCAAGGGCGTGCCGGTGGAAGCCCAGGCCCTCAAGCAGCTCGAAAACTCCGCGCGCCTGCCCATTGTGTTCAAGCACGTGGCCGTGATGCCCGACGTGCACTACGGCCTGGGCGCGACCATCGGCAGCGTGATCCCGACCTTCAAGGCCATCATTCCGGCCGCGGTCGGTGTGGACATTGGCTGCGGCATGATGGCCTGCAAGACCACGCTGCGCGCCGAGGACCTGCCCGACAACCTGGGCCCGCTGCGCACGGAGATCGAAAAAGCCGTGCCGCACGGCTCCGCGCCCAAGACCTACCGCAGGAACGGCTCGGTGCGCGAGGTCGGTGCCTGGACGAATCCGCCCAGCGCGGCCGATGCCGCCTGGGGCCAGCTGGTCGATGAATTTGAAGCGCTATGCCTGGACTACCCGCGCCTGAAGAACACCAACAACCACCGTCACATGGGAACCCTGGGCGGTGGCAACCACTTTGTCGAGGTCTGCCTTGATGAAAGCGGTGGGGTGTGGATCATGCTGCACAGCGGTTCGCGCGGGGTGGGCAACGCCATCGGCACCCACTTCATCGAGCTGGCCAAGAAGGACGCCGAGCTGCACCAGCGCAACCTTCCGGACAAGGACCTGGCTTACCTCGAAGAGGGCTCGCAGTACTTCGGCGACTATGTGCGCGGCGTGGGCTGGGCACAGAAGTTCGCGCGCCTGAACCGCGAGGTGATGATGCAGGCCGCGATAGGCGCACTGCGCAAGGTGATCAGCAAGCCCTTCGAGACGCACCTGGAGGCGGTGAACTGCCACCACAACTATGTGCAGAAGGAGACGCACTTTGGGCACGAGGTGTTTGTGACCCGCAAGGGCGCGGTAAGCGCCAAGGCGGGTGAGCTGGGCATCATTCCCGGCAGCATGGGCGCCAAGAGTTTCATCGTGCGCGGCAAGGGCAACCCCGACAGCTTCATGAGCTGCAGCCACGGGGCAGGACGAACCATGAGCCGCACCCAGGCCAAGAAGCTGTTCACGGTGGATGACCAGGTCAAGGCGACCGAGGGCGTGGAATGCCGCAAGGACGCCGACGTGATCGACGAGATCCCCATGGCCTACAAGGACATCGATGCCGTGATGCTGGCGCAAAGCGACCTGGTGGAGGTGGTTTACACGCTCAAGCAGGTGGTGTGCGTGAAAGGTTAGAGGGCGAAGGCGGGCCTTTTCGAGGGAGGAGGGCGCCCTCGCCCGGGTATTTAAAAACAAGAAATGCAGGAAAGAAGAAAAACAATGATTGAACTTGACGGCTCGCAAGGCGAAGGCGGCGGGCAGATTCTGCGCACGGCGCTGGCGCTGAGCCTGGTGACGGGCAAGCCCTTTCGCATGGACAATATCCGCGCGAAACGGCCCAAGCCCGGCCTGATGCGCCAGCACCTGGCCTGCGTGAATGCGGCTGTGTCGGTCGGCGGTGGCGTGGGCGAGACTTTCGCCGCCAATGCGAACGGCCAGCCGGTGCAGATTGGCGAAACCACGCTGCTGTTCACGCCCGGCCAGGTGCGCGCGGGCGATTATGAATTCGCGGTGGGCTCGGCCGGCAGCTGCATGCTGGTGCTGCAGACCGTGCTGTGGCCGCTGCTGCAGGCCAAAGAGGCTTCGACGCTGCTGCTCAGCGGCGGCACGCACAATCCGATGGCGCCCTCCATCTCCTTTTTGCAGCTGCTGGCGCCCTACTTCGGTGGTGGCGGCGAGGCGCTGTTTGACATCGAGCTGCGCCGGCACGGTTTTTATCCCGCCGGGGGCGGGGAGGCGCGCGTGCGTCTGAAGCCTCCGGCCCAGGGCTTTGCCGCCATCGACATCATGCAGCGTGGCGCGCTGCTGGAGGCCTATGCCGAATGCCTGCACGCCGGCCTTCCGAAAGGCGTGGCCGAACGCGAGCTGGCCGTGCTGCAGCAGGGTCTGGCTTGGGATGAAGGCTGCCTGCGCAACCGTGGGCTGCGCAACAACGAGGGGCCGGGCAATGCCCTGCTGGCCGTGCTGCGCTATGAACACATCACCGAGGTGTTCGCGGCTTATGGCGAAAAAACCGTCAGCGCCGAGCAGGTGGCGCGCCGCCTGCTGCAGGAAGTGAGGGACTACCAGGCGCATCTGGCGCCGGTGGGCCCGCATCTGGCGGACCAGCTGATGATCCCGATGGCGCTGGCAGCGATGCAGGGACGAGTGGGCCGCTACTGGGCGACGGAGCTGACTGAGCACACCCGCACGAACGCCCGGACCATTGAGGCCTTCCTGTCCGTGAAATTCTCCTGCGAAATGCGGGAGAGCGGCGTTGTGATATCGGTGGCTACTTGAACGATGACGGCAATCCCGGGGGCGCGTATGACGTTAACGTGCCGCGGGTTTCGTTGTCCCGTCGTCCGGGGCCATGACCGCGGCATCTCTTTGCATCAGGGCGCGCACCAGCCCGGCGAACCACGCCGCGGCAATCGTCGCCGCAACCCACACCAGCATCTGCCCCAGCCGCGCCTGGTCGTCCAGCAGGTAGGCGTTGCAGATGCGCAGCGGTGAGCTTTCATAGAGATTGCCGACGACGGCCATCATGGGCAGCACATTGCCCAGGAAGAAGCCTTGCACCAGCAGGCCCGCCGGTCGCCATGACAGGTGGATGGCCGCGCCGCAGGCCAGCAGGGCCAGGTATTTGAGGGTTTCGATGCGGCCGTCGACCAGCGCCAGGTCCAGCACGCGGGGAATCATCAGGATCGCGAGCACCAGCGCCGCGGCGAACAGGCCGCTGATGCCGTGGGCATTCCACACGTCCAGGCGCGCCGTCCAGCGGCCCGGCAGCGCCGCGGCGAGCAGGTGGCCGGCCAGTGCCAGCAAAGGGTATTGCACCAGCATGTGAAGTGTCATGCTGGCCTCCAGGCCATGCCGCACACCGGGCCAGGCCAGCAGGCACAGCAGGGCCGCGGCGATGAGGGCCAGTGCGCCGCGCGAAGGAACAGCCGGCATCTTCATGGCCCTCATGGAGAGGACGACGGCGATGGCGCGGCGGCGCCCGCCAGGTGCAGCGCATAGTCGAGCGCGAGTTGTTGCTCCGCGTAATCAAAGATGCGGACCAGCCGGCCTTTCTGGTCGATGACCAGGAAGGCTGCGTTGTGCTCAAAATCGCCGCGGCCGTCGGGCACGACCACAACCTGAAAATCGGCCAGCAGGCGCTGGGTGGCCCGCGGGTCCGGCACACGCACAAAACGCCACAGCGCGGGGTCGGCGCTCAATTTCGACGCATAGGCCTGCAGCACGCCCGGCGTGTCGTGAGCACCGTCGAAGCTGATGGACAGCAGCCTGACCTTGCCGCCGCGAACCTGCCGTTCCTGCAGCACGCGCTGCATTTGCTGGAAACTGTTGCCCATCGCGAGGCAGACGCTCTGGCAACGCGTATAGACAAAATCCACCAGGGTGACGGACTGCCCGTCCGCCAGATGTTGCGACAGCGCCTGCGGCGCGATGCCGGGCCCGTCGATGCCGACCGCCGGGCTGGGCACCGGTTGCAGGGCCACCTCAAGCCGGCGCGCGCCCTCGGCGGTCCAGACCTGGAAGCCATGCGTCAGCCACGCGGCGGCGGCATAGCCCGCCAGGGCCAGCACGGCGCTCAGCAAGGCGGTGCGAAACATCGGCAGGCTCAGGAAGCTTTGCCCGCCAGCGCCTTGAGCTCGGCGCCGCCGTTAAAGGGGGTGGTGCGCGTGCCGGCCTTGCGTTCGGCTTCGAACAGCTCGGACTTGATGGCGCCCGCCTTGTTGGACCATTCGGAGCGGATGTAGCTGGCCACCGCGGCCAGCTCGGCGTCGCTCAATTGCGGGAAGGCCGGCATGGCGCCTTTGAAGCTGGTGCCCATGACGGTGATCTCCCCGGTGATGCCGTGCAGCAGGATGTTGGCCACGGTGCGCTCGTCGCCGGCCACCCATTCGGAGCCGTCCAGCGGCGGGAACACACCCGGCAGCCCCTTGCCGCTGGCCTGGTGGCAGGCCGCGCAGTTGGCGGTGAACAGCTGTTTGCCGTTGGCTGAGCCGGCCGGGACGGCACCGGCCGCCGGGCCGGACAGGTCCGCCAGGGTGCGCCTGTCGCCGAGGTCGGCGCGGCCGAAGGAGCCGGACAGCGCGATGTAGCCCGCGCCCCACAGCACCAATGCCGCCGCCCCGATCAGGAAGACCAGCGGAATCGGCTGGCTTTTTTCGGAGGGCTCGGCCTGTTCGCGCTCCTGTGCCCGGCTCTCGGATGTCTTGTCGTTCAGCATGGGGTCACCTTGTGGGGCTCAGGGCTTGGGGGCGGGCGGCAGCACCGGGTAGGTGTGGTTCAGGCCCTGCAGGTACTTGACCAGGTCCAGGGCCTGGGGCGTGGGCACCACCACCTGGCCCACGTTGGGCCCGTAGGCGGGCGGCAGGGCCAGCGGCGTCTCGCCCTCGCTTTCGGCGTCTTTCGCGTCCTTGACGACGAAGAGGTAGGGGTAGGACGGCATGATGGAGCCGGGCACATAGGCGCGCGGCTGGTACAGATGGCCCAGGTGCCAGTCCTTGCTGGGCTGGCGCGCCCCGATGTTGAACAGGTCGGGCCCGGTGCGCATGCTGCCCAGCAGGTGGGGCTTGTCGTAGAAATAGTCGCCGGGCACCGAGGCCCGGCCCCAGCCGCGCTCCGCGTCGGGGCCGAAATTGCGGTCGCGCGGCTGCTGGCTGTGGCAGTACACGCAGCCGTTGGCGATGTAGACCTCGCGCCCGCGCAGCTGCGCGCTGGTATAGCCCTTGAGCTGCGGCGGCGGCTTGATGTCGCGCACCTGCATGTAGGGCATGACCACCAGGGCCGCCGTGGCAATGCCCAGCGCCACCATGGCACCCGAGGCCAGCTTGACTTCATTTTCCATGCTGGGCTCCCAGTTCCGCGCTGCGCACGTCGCTTGGCCAGAAGAGGGCGGCGCCCGCGCGGCCCGGCCCGAAGCGCAGCGCCATGGCCAGGAAATGGCCGACGAACACCAGGTGGCTGAGCACCATCAGGCTGCCGCCTACGGATCGCCACTGGAGGTAGGGCAGCGTGACTTCCACCGAGGCCATGAAGGGCTGGGCGGCGTCCAGCATGGCCACGCCCTGCAGCCAGCCGCCTATGGTGAGCCCGACGAAATAAATCATCGCCCCGACGGCCGCCAGCCAGAAATGCAGGGTGATCAGTTTCGGGTAGGGCCATTCCCAGTTCAGCACCCGCGGCATCATGAAATAAATGGCGCCGAACAGCACCATGGTGACGAAGGCGTAGGCGCCCAGGTGCGCGTGGGCCACCGTGAAATGGGTGAAGTGGGTGACCTGGTTGACGCTGCGCAGCGCCTCCAGCGAGCCCTGCAGCGAGGACGCCAGGTACATCAGCCCGCCGAACATCATGAAGCGCAGCGTCGGCGAGTAACGCGCCAGGTGCATGCGCCCCTTCAGCGTGGCGCCCATGTTGATGCTGAAGGCGATCACCGGAATCACCATCATGATGCTTTGCACGATGGACAGCGTGATCAGCCAGCCCGGCACCGGGCCGCCTATGAGGTGGTGGCCGCCGACCTGTCCGTAAAAAAACGCCAGTGTCCAGAAGCCCAGCAGCGAGAGGTTGTAGGAGCGTATGGGCCGGCCTATGACCTTGGGCAGGAAGTAATAGATGGCCCCCACGCTGACCGGCGTGAACCACAGGCCCAGCACGTTGTGGCCGTACCACCAGTTGGTGGTGGCCTGCTGCACGCCGGTGTGCACGCCGGGCATCTTCCCGACCAGGAAGAGCAGGGCGATCCACAGCAGCGCCGCCGTCATGTACCAGACGCTGACATAGAGGTGCGAGACCTTGCGGTTGACCAGGGTGTACAGCACCGGCAGGATGACCAGCGCAAAGCCGGCGAACATGAAGATCGCGATCTGCCATGGGATTTCCAGGTACTCCATGCCGTCGTTCCAGCCGGTGGCGATGGCGCCTATGCCGCCGGCGATGCCCATGTTGATCAGCGCGCCGCCCAGCATGACCCAGATGGCGCCGTAGAGCCGGGTGCGCAGCAGGCGCGGCAGCAGCCACACGATCATCCCCAGCGCGGCATTGGTGATCCAGCCGTAGAGCACGCCGGTCAAATGCACCGTGCGTATGCGGCCGAAGGTCAGCCAGGCATAGTCGGTGAGCCAGTCGGGCTCATGCAGCTTGATGGATGACACCAGGCCGGCGGCAGAGCCCACCACCAGCCACATGCAGGCGAAGGTGATGAACATGAACACCGGGAAGGCGGTGGAGCGGTCGGAACTGATGCGGTCCAGCAGCTCGGCGGCATCGGCCGTGTGCGTCTGGATGCCGCCTTCCTTGACCGCTTTTTGCATGGAGGCCTGCGCGGCATCCTGCAGGGCCGGGTCGTCCACCTGGCCGACTTCGCCGTGCGCGAAGATCACCGAGGCGGCCGTCGGGTTCTCCACCAGCAACCCCTTGCGCAGCGACCAGATGAACACGAACAGGCCGATGATGGACAGCAGGAAGGCGCCCAGCAGGCTGAAGACGGCACTGTCCATCATGCGGCCTCTTCAGTCTGCGCGGCCTGGCCGCTGGTTCGTGGTGAAACTGTCATGAGTCCTCCGGTCGTGAAGGGAGTCTTCGCCATGGCGAAGCTTCCACTGGCATCCCGAGTCGCGCAGGCGGTGAGCGCCTGGTGCGGAGCGCCCATCCTACGCCTTTGGCTTTGTGCAGGCCAGCCCATATGCCTGGAACGCACGGCCTGCTATGAATTCTGTAGCTTTTTTGCGCCCGGTGCGGCAGGCAGGGATGTGCGCCTGCGGTTTTTGTACGAATTAAGTTTCGCCTCATCAAGCCGTGTTAGCCTCGCGCGCATGTTGAACCGCATCCCCTCCTTCCTGCGCCATGTCGGCCCCGGCGTGGTCACCGGCGCCGCCGACGACGACCCATCCGGCATCGCCACCTACACGCAGGCGGGGGCGCAGTTCGGCACCGGCCTGCTCTGGACGGTGTTTTTGTCGCTGCCCTTCATGATCGCCATCCAGCTGGTCAGCGCCCGCATAGGGCGCGTCACGGGCAAGGGCGTGGCGGCCAACCTGCGCGAGCACACGCCGCGGGCCTTCCTGATGAGCATGGTGTTTTTGCTGGTGGTCGCCAACACCATCAACATCGCGGCCGACATCGCCGCCATGGGCGAGGCGCTGCAGCTCGCGATGGGCGGCGGCGACCATTTCCATGCGGTGGCTTTCGGCATCATCACGGTGCTGCTTCAGGTGTTTGTGCCCTACCGCAAGCTGGCCCCCATTCTCAAGTGGCTGACGCTGTTCCTGTTTGCCTATGTGATTGCCGTGTTCCTGGTGCAGGTGCAGTGGGGCCAGGTGCTGCACGACCTGGTGATTCCCAAGCTGCAATGGACCTCGGGCTACTGGATGATGATCGTCGCGCTACTGGGCACCACGATCTCGCCCTATCTGTTCTTCTGGCAGGCTTCGCAGGAAGTCGAGGAACTGCGCCTGAAGGGCGCGGGGCGCGGCTCGGAGCAGGAAGTGCGCCGCGACCTGCGCCGCGTCAAGCGCGACACCTACATCGGCATGTTTTTCTCGAATGCCATCGCCTTTTTCATCATGGTGCTGGGCGGGGCGGTCCTGTACACGGCAGGCATCCACGATGTGACCTCGGCCGCGCAGGCGGCACAGGCCCTGCGCCCACTGGCCGGCGACTTTGCCTTCGCGCTGTTTGCCGGCGGCATCATCGCCACCGGCCTGCTGGCCGTGCCGGTGCTGGCCTCGTCGGCCGCCTACGCGGTGGCCGAAGCCTTCGGCTGGCCCGAGGGTCTGGAGCGCCACTGGTACGAGGCCAAGCGCTTTTACGCCATCATCGTTATCGCCACCGTGGTGGGCACCGGCATGGACTTCACCACCATAGACCCGATGAAGGCGCTGTACTGGAGTGCGGTGATCAACGGCGTGGTGGCCGTGCCCATCATGGCCGGCCTGATGCTGCTGGCGAGCCGCAAGGCGGTGATGGGCAAGTTCACCTCGGGCTTGAAGACCACCTGGTTCGGCTGGGGCGGCGTGGTGGTGATGGGGTTTGCGGTGCTGATGATGATGCTGGATTTGTTTCGTCCGCTGGGTTAAATCCTCTCTCCCGGAGGAGGGAGCAGATTCATATCCGCAGATTTACGCAGATTAAAACAAGATATTTGTATTTGTCTTTATCTGCGTAAATCTGCGAAATCTGTGGATAAATTCATTCCATGGGCTTAGCCGCAGAGCTTCCTGATTTCCGGCGGTATCGGCAAAGCCCGGATGCTTGTGGGCTCACCCTCGCGCCGCCCGGCGAAAATCCGTACCTCCTCGCATTCCATGATCAGTTGTTCACCGCGCATCACACGGTAGCGCTGCACAAAGCTTTTCGCCCTCCATTCAGGAATGCTCGTGTGGATGGCCAGTGCGTCGCCATAGGTGGCGGTGCAGACAAAACGCGAGTGAGTGTCCACCAGCGGCGTGCCGATCACGCCCCATGTTTTTTCGGTTTCCCGCCATGAAGGCACGCCGCATTGCACAAAAAAGCGGCGCGACGCGGCGTCTATCCAGCGGAAAAAATTGGGAAACCACACGATGCCGGCGGGATCGCAGTCGCCAAACTCCACGCGCACCGTGTGGGTGATCTGTTTGCTCATGCCGGATTCAGTCACCCTTGATGTTGCGTGCCCGGATCAGCGCGCCAAAACGCGTGCCGTCGATCGCGGCCCGACTGCCGAAGTCCGCCGGCGACATGGGCGCCGGCACACCGCCGATCGCCGAGATGCGGTCGCGCACCGCCTGGGTGCCGAGGATTTTGTTGATCTCGCGGTTCAGCCGGCCGACCACATCGGCCGGTGTGCCGGCTGGCGCGTAGAAGCCGAACCAGGTGTCGGCATCAAAACCCTTGAGGCCGGCTTCCTCCAGTGTGGGCACGTCAGGGAACAGGGGCGAGCGTTTGGCGCTGCCCACGGCCAGCAGCTTGAGCTTGCCGGCTTTCACATGCTGCAGGCCTATGCCCGGATCGAACATGAAATCGAGCTGCCCGCCGAGCAGGTCCTGCATGGCCGGGGCCGCGCCGCGGTAGGGCACGTGCACGGCGTACAGGTTGGCCTGGGCTTTCATCATCTCGGCCGCGAGGTGGGGCGAGCTGCCGTTGCCCGGCGAGCCGAAAGACAATTTGCCGGGATTCGCCTTCAGGTAGGCCAGGAACTCCTTGATATTGCCGGCCGGAAGCGTTGGTTTCACCTCCAGAAACACCAGCACGCGCGCCGCGGCCGCCACGGGCGTCAGGTCCTTGGCCGGGTCAAACGCCATTTTGGGGTAAAGGTGCGGATTGACGGAGACCATGCCGCCCGAACTCATCAGCAGCGTGTAGCCGTCAGCCGGGGCTTTGGCGACCACCTCGCCGCCGATATTGCCGTTGGCGCCCGCGCGGTTTTCGATGACCACCGGCTGGCCCAGGACATCGGCCAGCGGCACGCCGATGGCGCGCGCCAGCTGGTCGGCCGCGCCTCCCGGTGGAAAGTTGACGATGAGGCGGATCGGTTTGGCCGGCCATGCGTGTCCGGAGGGCGCGGAGGCGGTTTGTGCCCGGGCGACGGGAAACATGCTGGCGGCGACCAGCGCCAGCATCGGCAGTGCGCGCAGGCTGGATAGGACGTGAAGTTTCATGGGGCGTCTCCTTTTTTTTGGGTTCGAACGGGGTGCTTCAAATCGCCTTGGCGGCGCGTGATTTGCGGTGCGGGTTGTCCACCCACCGGATCGGTTGCGCCTTGACGGGGCGCGCCGGCGCACCGTGGCGCAGCAACGCCTGGTCGAGCGCCTTGCCGGCTTCGTCCTCCAGCGCCGCGCCGCGCGCCTGGGCAATGGCGGCGGCGCGCAATTCGTCCGAGGCAAAGGGCGCACCCGCGGCCAGGTGCTCCAGCACATGCATGAGGTTGTCCTTGCCGCGCTCGTTGGTGCTGCCGTAGCCCTTGATCAGGCGGCCGCACAGCGCGATCTCGTGGCCCAGCCGCCAATGTTGCCGGCTGCCTTTCACGACACCCGCCAGCCATTGCTCGATCAACGCCTGCTCCGTGGCGAAACGGCTGCCGCGCACGCGCAGCCACTTCAGGCTGGCCAGCAGGCGCAGCGACAGCATGCCGAGGACGGAGTGCGTGCCCACCTTCAGCGGCACGGCCCAGGCCGCCTTGCCCCTGGCCACGCGCGAGCGGTCCCAGCGGGTGACGCGCGCGGCCAGGCCCTGGGGCAGCAAGGCGGCGAATTCAGCCGCGCCGGGTTTGAAGTGGTCGTAGACCCGCAGCAGGTCGTCCGCGCCCGCCCCGGCCTCGCCGCTGACGCGCCGCCAGCGGCCGGCACTGCTTTTGAGGTCGGCAACGCGCACGATGTCGTCAAACGCCATCCACAGCGCCAGCCAGCGCGCCATCTCGCGCGTGGTGGCATAGCCCTGCGCGGCGGCGGGGTCGGCCAGCTGCTCGGCCGCCAGCACCTGCCGCAGGCGCCGCACATAGAGGTCGGCGTAGCCACGGTCCTGGTACTCCAGCATGCGCGCATGGCCCAGGGCCAGCATCTCGTGCACCGGCTGCGGAAAGATGCGGGCCAGGTCGGCCTCCAGCCCTTTGGGGACGGGCGCAAGCGGATCCGGGCCGGACAGCAGCCCGGTGACCAGGGCTGTTTGCGCGCGTTGCGCGCCGACCTGCCCGAACGCCCGGTCAAAGCCGCGCAGGCTGGCCTCGGCGCCTTTGCCGCCGTGCCGGATGACGGTTTCATAGGCCTCGCGCGCAAAGGGCAGCAGGCCGCTGCCGGCAATCGCGCCCAGCATCACGGCGCTGACCACCGTGCCGCAGTCCTTGGCGATCCGGCCCATGTCCAGCACCTGGCTGGCCCTGCTTTGCGCCGCGATGGCCTGCAGCAGCGGCGCGTCCGCGGTGCGGCCGTCGCCGGGCACCACGCGTTCGGCCGTGGTCAGCGTGCGGCTGCTGGAGGTGATGACCAGGGTACGCTGCGGCGAACTCATGCCGTTGCCGATCTGGCGCGCGGTTTCCAGCAGCTCGGACGACACGATGCTGTCGAGCGCGCCGGGCACGGGGTTCAGGCTGAACACCGGGCGCCGGCCTTGCAGCTCGGCCAGCGGCACCGGGAACACCTCCAGGTAATAGGTCGTCGCGCCGGTGCGCTGCGCCACGCCGGGAATGGAGGTGCTTTGCGCCGCGTAGCCGCTGGCCAGTGCGATGTCGACCAGCCATTCGGTCAGCACGCCGCCGCCTTCGCCGCCCAGGGCGCAAATCAGCAAGGTGATGGGTTTTTGTTGATTCATGTTTATTGCGAGAGGTTTTGCCGCCGGGCCGCCCCGAGGCAAAACGCGGCCCCCTCGGGGGGCAGCACAGCACACGAAGTGGCAAGCGTGGGGGTCATGTCTGCATGGCGCGCACCAGCGCGGCGCGCACGCCGTCCAGCAGGCGTTCGTGCCACTTGGGGTTCTGGATGACTTCGGCGCGGTAAAACGAGGGGCACAAGGTGGCCGCATGCGCGTTGGCGCCGCACAGACCGCAGCCGACGCAGCCGTCGATCACCGTGGCCACCGGGTCCACCTTGAGCGGGTCGGGATTGTCTTTCAGTGTCAATGTCGGGCAACCCGAGAGCCGGATGCAGGCGTGGTCGCCGTTGCAGACGTCTTCGTCCACGCCGTACTTCACGCGTACCACCCGCTTGCCCTTCCTGAGCAGGCCGGCCAGCCAGGGCTTGATGCGGCGCTGGCGCTCGAGCTGGCATTCGCCTTCCGCGATGATGACCTTCAGGCCGTTGAAGCCGGTGGTGAAGGCCTCGTTGAGCGTCTGGCGCATTTCCTCGACGTGGTAGGTGTGCACCGTGCGCAGCCACTGCACGCCCAGGCCCTGCAGGGTTTTTTCGATGGTGGTGTTGGTTCCGGTCAGGCTTTGCAGCTTGTCGCCCGCGTTGAATTTGGCGTCAACGCCCGGCGTAGAGATGATGTCCTGCGTGCCGGTGGCCGAGGTGTAGCCGTTCTTGAAGATCAGCAGCACCGCGTCGTCGCCGTTGAAGAGGGCCGACTGCACGCCGGTCAGCAGGCCGTTGTGCCAGAAGCCGCCGTCCCCCATGATGGACAGGGTGCGCCGCGCCATCATGGGCGACACGCCGGCGCGGCTGGCCAGGCTCATGCCGTAGCCCAGGATGGAGTGGCCGAAAGAAAAGGGCGCGAAAGTGCCGAAGGCATGGCAGCCGATGTCGGCCGCGATGTGCACCGGCCCCACGTCCTGCTGGGCGAGCTTGAGCGCGGAAAACACCGGCCGCTCCGGGCAGCCTATGCAAAAGCCGGGCGGGCGCGCCGGCAGGGGCTGGTTCAGCTGCGCCTCGATCTGCCGGCCTACGGCTTCGCGGCGCCCGGCATTGTCCTGCAACCAGCCGGTGGCCTCCGCTGTGTCCACGTGGGGCGCGTAACGCGCGATAAAAGCCGCCAGGCCGGCGGCCACGACTTCCACCGAATATTCACCGCCCGAGGGCAGCATGTCCTTGCCGTGCAGGCGTGTGTTGACGTCGCGCCGGCGCAAGAAGGTGGCGATCTCCTGCTCGATGTACTCGGGCTGGCCTTCCTCGACCACCAGAATGGCTTCTTTGCCCAGCGCGAACTGCGCCACCTGCTCGGGCACCAGCGGGTAGGTGACGTTGAGCACGAGGATGGGAATTTCAGCTTTGCCGAAGGCATCGCACAGGCCGAACTGCTGGAGCGACCGGACCAGCGTGTTGTAGATGCCGCCCTGCACGATGAGGCCGAGATTTTTGCGCGGGCCGTCCATCAGCTCGTTGAGCCGCTGCTCCAGGATGTAGCGGCGGGCGGCCGGGATGCGCTCCAGGGTTTTGAGTTTTTCATGCCGGAAGGTGACCGGCGGGTGGGCCAGTTTTGCGTAGTCGAAGGCGGCGGGCTCGGCCATCAGTTGCCGGGTCGATATCGCGGGCGGCCGGTTGTCCTTGCAGGCAAAGCTGCCGCGCACGTGGCAGGCGCGTATGCGCAGCTCCAGGATGGCCGGCATGTTCGAGGCTTCCGACAGGCGAAACCCGTGCTCGACCATCTCCACCATTTTTTCCAGGTCCGGGCGCGGATCCAGCAGGCACATCGAGGACTTCAGCGCATAGGCATGGGTGCGCTCCTGGATCACGCTGGCGCCTTCGCCGTAGTCTTCACCGACCACGATCAGCGCACCGCCCAGCACGCCGGGCGAAGAAAGGTTGGACAGCGCGTCGGCGGCGACGTTGGTGCCGACGATGGATTTCCAGGTCACCGCGCCGCGCAGCGGGTAGTGGATGGAGGCGCCCAGCATGGCCGCGGCGGAGGCTTCGTTGGAGCAGGCCTCCACATGCACACCGAGCTCGTCCATATAAGGCTTGGCCTGCACCATGACGTCCAGCAGGTGGGAGACCGGCGCGCCCTGGTAGCCGCCCACATAGGCCACGCCGGACTGCAGCAGCGCCTTGGTGATCGCGAGTATGCCTTCGCCGCGAAAAGTCTCGCCCGCGCCCATGCGCAGCGACTCGATCTCCTTGCTGAATGAAACTTCCACGGCCTGTCTCCTGATTGCTTTGTTCTCTTGTGGGGAGTCTGGAGTTTGGCCTTCGGGAAACTATCAATCAATAAAATAGAAAAACTATCTAGTATTCATTCAATGCATATAAAAGACATAGACCTGAATTTGCTTAGGCTGTTCGACGCGGTCTATCGCACCCGCAACGTCAGCCGCGCGGCAGAAATGCTGGACCTGACGCAGCCCGCCGCCAGCCAGGGCCTGACGCGCCTGCGGCTGCTGATCAAGGACCCGCTGTTTGTGCGGGCCGGCGGCGGCGTGCAGCCCACACCCAAGGCCGACAGGCTGGCCGACGCGGTGCGCAGCGCGCTGGCCACGCTGGAGCAGGCGCTCAATGAGTCGGTGCTGTTTGAACCGCTGCAATCGCGCAAGGTGTTCCGTATCCACATGAGCGACATCGGCGAGGGCCGCTTCCTGCCGGACCTGATGGTGGCATTGCGCCGGCAGGCACCCGGCGTGCGCATCGAGACCTCACCCGTGGCCCGCGGCGAGATTGCCGCGTCGCTGGACAGCGGGCGCATCGACTTTGCCTTTGGCTTTCTGCCCACGGTCAAGGACACCCAGCGCGTGCAGCTGCTCAAGGACCGTTATGTGGTGCTGCTGCGCGCGGGCCACCCCTTTGCCGGCTCGCGGCGCGGCGGCCAGGCCTTGCTGGATGCGCTGCGCCAGCTGGAGTTCGTGGCGGTGCGCACCCACTCCGACACGTTGCGCATCCTGCAAATGCTGCAGCTGGAAGACCGGCTGCGCCTGACGACGGAACATTTCATGGTGCTGCCCTCCATCGTCCAGGCCACCGACCTCGCGGTGGTCATGCCGCGGAACATCGCCAGGATATTCGCGGCAACGGACAACTACATCATCATCGAGCCGCCGTTTCCCCTGCGCGACTTCACGGTGTCGCTGCACTGGAGCAAACGGTTTGAGTCGGACCCCGGCAACCGGTGGATGCGGCAGACCATCGTGACGCTGTTCTCTGAGGGATGAAGGGGCAGTTTTATATCCGCAGATTTCGCAGATTTACGCAGATAAGACAAATACAAACTTCTGGTTTTAGTCTGTGTAAATCTGCGAAATCTGTGGATAAATTCAGTCTCTAAGCGCCATCCCGCCGCCTCACCCACAAGCGCTGCGGCCCCGTGCCCTGTTCCCCCAGCTTGTCATAAGGATTGCGCAGCCGGCATTTGTCGATCGACAGGCAGCCGCAGCCTATGCAGTCGTCCAGCGTGTCGCGCAGTTTCTTGAGTTGCGCCATGCGCTCGTCGAGGTCGGCGCGCCAGGCGGCCGACAGGCGCTCCCAGTCGGCGCGGCTGGGCGCGGCCCTGGCGGGCAGGGTGGACAGGGCCGCCTCGATGTCGGCCAGCGCGATGCCGACCCGCTGCGCCACACGCACAAAAGCCACACGGCGCAGCATCTCGCGCGCATAGCGTCGCTGGTTGCCCTCGGTGCGGGTGCTGCTGATCAGCCCCTTGGTTTCATAAAAGTGCAGGGTTGAAACCGCCACGCCGCTGCGGCGCGCCATGTCGCCGACCGAGAGCGTGGGGAAGATGCCGGCCTGTTCCAGTTCCGTGCCCATGGATTTCCTTGCAAAAAAATGCTTGACCTCAACTTTACTTGAGGTTCTAGACTCCTGCTTTTGCGAGCCAATCGGCCCGCTTTTTTCAAAGGAGTTGTTTCCATGTCCAGCGATTCATCCAGCCCCGCTTCCTCTTCCACCTCCTCTTCCGCCTCCGTGTTCCGCGTCGACAAATTTGTCGTGCCATCGCAGTCCATCTCCGCTTTTGTCGAGCGCATTCACCAGGTCCAGCGCATGCTGGGCGAGCAACCGGGCTGCCTGCAAAAACACGTGCTGACCCAAACCGGCGACAGCAGCGAGTTCGACGTGGTGACCGTGGTGGAGTGGGCCAATGCCGATGCCGTGGCCGCCGCCCAGGCCGTGATGCAAAAGCGGCTTGCCAGCGAGGGCTTTGATATCCAGGCTTTCAGGAAAAAGCTGGGGGTGCGTGGGGATTCGGGGATGTACCGAGCTGCCTGAACCCCGCTTTGTTCAGGTCCCGCCCAGCGCCTTGAGCACATGCTCCGGCGTGGCAGGCGCCTCCAGCGCGACGGCCTGTCCCGGTCGTGCAAAGGCAATCGCATCTCGCAGCGCCTCATACACACTGATCGCCAGCATCAGCGGCGGCTCGCCCACGGCCTTGCTGCCGAAGACGTTGTCTTCGCGATTCGGCTCGGGCCAGAAATCGACCTTGAAATGTTCGGGCACGTCGCCGGTGGCGGGGATTTTGTAGGTGCTGGGTGCGTGGGTGCTGAGCAGGCCTTTATCGTTCCACACCAGTTGTTCAGTGGTGAGCCAGCCCATGCCCTGGATAAAACCACCTTCGATCTGGCCTATGTCTATGGCCGGGTTGATGCTAGTACCCACGTCGTGCAGGATGTCGACCTTGAGCACGCGGCTTTCGCCGGTCAGCGTATCTATGGCGACCTCGGTGCAGGCCGCGCCGTAGGCGAAGTAATAAAACGGCCGGCCGGTCAGGGTGGTCTTGTCGTAGTGGATTTTCGGCGTGCGGTAAAAACCGTCGCTCCACAGTTGTATGCGGTTGGCATAGGCCAGCTTCACGACTTCGGTAAAGGGCCGCGCGCCTGCGGGCGTGACGACTTGACCGTTTTCAAATTGCACGGCGCCCGCGCCGCAGCGGTCCAGACCGGCGACAAACTGCGCGAGGTTGTCGCGCACATTGCGGGCGGCGTACTGCGCGGCGCGGGCGTTGAGGTCGGTGCCGGCCGAGGCGGCGGTGGCCGATGCGTTGGGGACCTTGCTGGTGTCGCTGGCGGTGGCCAGCACCTGGGCAAGGGGCACGCCGAGTTCGTCGGCCACGATCTGCGCGACCTTGGTGTTCAGGCCCTGGCCCATTTCGGTGCCACCGTGGTTCACCTGCACGCTGCCGTCGGTATAGACGTGCACCAGCGCGCCGGCCTGGTTGAACAGCGTGGCGGTGAAGGAGATGCCGAACTTGACGGGGGTGAGGGCGATGCCGCGCTGGATGACCTGGCTTTGCTGGTTCCAGGCGGCAATCGCTTTGCGGCGTTGCCGGTACTGAGAGCTTGCCTCCAGCCGCCTCAGTAGCGGTTCGAGGATGTTGTCCTCGACTTTCATCTGGTAGTGCGTCGTATCGCGGCGCCGTTCCGGCGCGATCGCGTTCGCCGCTGCGACGACTTCGTCGCTGTACAGGTTGCGCCTGCGCACGTCCAGCGGGTCCAGGCCCAGGGTGCGCGCGATGTCGCCCATGATGGCCTCGATCACGATCATGCCCTGCGGGCCGCCGAAGCCGCGGAAGGCGGTGTTGCTCTGGGTGTTGGTCTTGCAGCGGTAGGAGGCAATCTCCACGTCTTCGAGGAAGTAGGCGTTGTCGGCATGGAAGACGGCGCGGTCGGCCACCGGGCCTGAAAGGTCGGCGCTAAAGCCGCAATTCACTGCCATCATGAGCTTGAGGCCGGTGAGCCGGCCGCTGTTGTCAAAACCCACGTCGTATTCATAGGCGAAGGGGTGCCGCTTGCCGGTGACCATAAAGTCGTCGTCGCGGTCCAGCCGCAGCTTGACGGGGCAATGCAGCTTGTGGGCGGCAATCGCGGCCCACACGGCCATCTGGCCCGACTGGGTTTCCTTGCCGCCGAAGCCGCCGCCCATGCGCCGGCATTCGACGCGGACCGCATGGTTGGCAATGCCCAGCGCGTGCGACACCCAGTGCTGGATCTCGCCGGGGTGCTGGGTGCTGGAATAGACCAGCCATTGCTGCTGCTCCTGCGGCACGACGTAGGCGACCTGGCCTTCGAGGTAGAAGTGTTCCTGGCCGCCGACTTCGAGCGTGCCCTGCAACCGGTGGGCGGCTTTTTTGAGGGCGGCCGCCGCGTCGCCGCGTTTCACAAAGACCGGTGGTAGCACATAACTTTCAGCCTTGAGCGCGTCCTGGGCCTTGAGCAGGGCGGGCAGGGGCTGGATGTTGCACACCACCTTGCGCGCGGCGCGGCGCGCCTGCATCACAGTGTCAGCCACCACCACGCCTATGACCTGGCCTATGTGCTGCACAGTCTCTTGCGCGAACACCGACTCGTCATGCGAGAAATTGCCCAGCACCGGGTCGCCCGGGATGTCGCGCGCGAGGATCACGTCACGCACACCGGGCATGGCCAGGGCCGCGGCCGTGTCCACGCCCAGCAGGCGGCCGTGCGCTACGCTGGAAAGTATGGGCGCGGCATGCAGCGTGCCGCGCAGTTCGGGAATGTCGTCGACATAGGTGGCGGCGCCGGCCACCTGCGCGCGCGCGCTTTCATGCGGGGTGGATCGGCCGGCCGCGCGCGCGCCGGCGGGCTGGCGGGCCAGCGAAGTTTTCTCGGCCGGGTCGGCGGGCGGCACGCCGTCGGCGTGGGCGTTGGCCGTGCGCACGGCCGGGTCGGCCACCACGTCGCGGCTCATGGATATGTCCTTGGCATTCATGCGGCCTCCTCCAGCCGGAAGGAGGCCAGGTTGATCTGCTGCAAGCCCTGGCTCTCGAGCCAGTAGCGCTGCAGCAAATTGCCCAGCACCTCGCTGCGGTAGGCGGCCGAAGCCCGCATGTCGGAGATGGGCGAGAACTCGGCGCGCAAGGTGACCATGGCCTGCTGCACGGTGGCCTGGGTCCAGGGTTGGCCCTTGAGCGCCGCTTCGGTCTGCACCGCGCGCACCGGCGTGGCGGCCACGCCTCCCGCGCCTATCGAGGCGGCGATGACCTTGCCGTCCTGCACTTGCAGGTTGATGGCCAGGCAGACGGCCGAGATATCGTCGTCATAGCGCTTGGAGATTTTGTAGACCTTCATCGCTTCCAGGGGCTGCGGCCTGGGCACTTTGATCCAGGCCAGCACCTCATCGGCCGCCATGACGTTCTTGCGATAGCCGGTGTAAAGCTTCTCCAGCGGCATCTCGCGATGCCCGCGCACGCTCATGAGTACCACATTCGCGCCCAGCGCAATCAGCAGCGGCATGGAGTCACCGATCGGCGAGCCGTTGGCGACGTTGCCGCCCAGGGTGCCCGAATTACGCACCGGCAGGCCGGCAAAGCGGGCCGCGAAGTTGTGCAGCTGCGGCCGGTCTTTCACCAGCGCGGCATAGGCGTCGGCCAGCGTCACGGCCGCGCCTATGGCGATGTGGTGCGGGTAGTGTTCAATGCGCCGCAGCTCTTCGACCCGGGTGACATCGATCACCTGGCCGAATTCCTGGTGCATCTTGGTGACCCAGAGGCCCACGTCGGTGCAGCCGGCGACCAGCTGGGCGCCGGGTTGTTCCGCGCGGGCTTGCAGCAGTCCGGCCAGGGTGCGCGGGGCCAGGTACGCTGTTTCGGTCACACCGGGCTCCGAGCGCAGGGACTGGAGCTGGCGCAGCAGGGCGGCTTCATCGACCTTCACGGGCGGCAGCGCGGCCATGGCCTGCGCGGCGTCCAGAATGGGCCGGTAGCCGGTGCAGCGGCAGAGATTGCCCGAGAGTTCTTCCTGCGCCAGTTCCCGGCTGATGGGCTCGCCCTTGCACACATGGTTTTGGTACATGCCGAACAGGCTCATGACAAAGCCTGGGGTGCAGAAGCCGCATTGGGAGCCGTGTTCATTCACCATGGCTTGCTGCGCGGGATGCAGGGTTCCGTCTTTCGCTAGGTCTTCGACGGTCCACAGCGCCATGCCGTCAATTGAATGCGCCAGCCGAATGCAGCTGTTGATGGCGCGGTACTGGACCTGTCCGCCGGCCGCCTCGCCCAGCACCACGGTGCAGGCGCCGCAGTCGCCCTCGCCGCAGCCTTCCTTGGTGCCGGTGCAGGCCAGGTCCTCGCGCAGCAAGTCCAGCAGGGTGCGGCTGGGTGGTACATTGCTTACGGAAACAACTTCCCCCCGCCTGATGAAGCGGATGGGTCTGGAAAAAAGTGGGACAGCCATGCTTCAGGTTAAACACTCACGCCGTGCCCGGCATATCAAAGCCCATATCAAGCGCATGGGTGAAAAGGTATGAAAGACCAGGCGCTTTTCGACAAGATAGACCTCCATCTCATCAGGGTCTTGAACACCGTGCTTACTGAACGCAGCGTATCACGCGCCGCCATCCGATTGGGTATGTACCAGCCCGCCGTCAGCGCGGCGCTCAAGCGCCTGCGCGTGCTGGCCGGCGACCCCATCCTGGTGCGTTCGGGCGCGGGCATGGTGCCCACCGATGCCGGCCTGCGCATGATTGAGCCTTCCGCCAGCATTTTGCGCGCGGCCGGCATGCTGTTCAGCGACGCCCGCGGCTTTGACCCGGCCACGGCCGACACCACCTTCCGCCTGGCGGCCAGCGACTACCTGGACCCGCTCTTTTTGCCGCAGCTGGTCGCGCAGGTCAAGGCGCAGGCGCCGCGCTGCCGCATCGAGATCCAGCCGCTGTCGGCCGACTCCGACTACCGCGCGCAGCTGGCCCAGGGCCAGGCCGACATCGTGATCGGCAACTGGGCCGCGCCGCCCGACGACCTGCACATGGCGCGCCTGTTCGGCGACGAGGTGGTGTGCCTGGTGGCCAAGGACCACCCCGCGGTGCGCCGCGGCTGGGATGCCGCAAGCTGGCTGGAAGCCGAGCACATCGCGCCTTCGGCGCTGCACCCGGGCGCCAAGGGCGTGATCGACGAGCACCTGGACACGCTGGGCCTGGCGCGCAACATCACGGTGCGCTGCCCGCACTTCGGCCTGATGCCGTCCATGGTGGCATCAAGCTTGCTGGTGATGACCACGGGCCGCCAGTATTGCGAACGTTTTGCCGCGATCCTGCCGGTCGCCATACTGCCCAGCCCGGTGGAGTTCCCCCGCATGATGTATTACCAGCTCTGGCACGAACGCACCCATGCCTCCAATGCCGCGAAATGGCTGCGCGAGAGGGTCAAGTCCGTGGCGTCCATGCTGCGAAAAGAATAGTTTCCCGCGCCGGCCGGGGCGTGAAGCGTGAGGCCGGCTCCCTAGAATACCGACGACCTTAAAAAAACGGACACCACGAGACAATGAGCGCAGCACAGCCCCCCAACGACAGCCCCTCCGGGCCGCAAGCGCGGCTGCGGCTTGAGGGCATCAGCAAAAGTTATCCCGGCGTGCTGGCCAACAGCGGCATTTCGCTGACCGTGCGGCCCGGCGAGATCCACGCCGTGCTGGGCGAAAACGGGGCGGGCAAGTCCACGCTGATGAAAATCATCTACGGCGCCGTCAGGCCCGACGCCGGCACGGTGGCCATGGACGGCCAGCCGGTGACGGTGCGCAATCCGCATGAGGCGCGGGCGCTGGGCATCAGCATGGTGTTCCAGCATTTCAGCCTGTTCGACACGCTCACCGTGGCCGAAAACGTCTGGCTCGGGCTGGGCAAACACCTGAGCCTGGCCGAGGTGTCCAAACGCATCACCGAGACCACCCAGGCCTACGGCCTGCAGCTGGACCCGACGCGGCCGGTGCACACGCTCAGCGTGGGCGAGCGCCAGCGCGTGGAGATCGTGCGCGCGCTGCTGACCCATCCCAAGCTGCTGATCCTCGACGAGCCGACCTCGGTGCTGACGCCGCAGGCGGTGGAAAACCTGTTTGTCACCCTGCGCCAGCTGGCCGCGCAGGGCTGCAGCATCTTGTACATCAGCCACAAGCTGCATGAAATTCGCGCGCTGTGCACCGCCTGCACGGTGCTGCGCGGCGGCAAGGTGTCGGGTGAATGCGACCCGCGCCAGGAATCCAACGCCTCGCTAAGCCGCCTCATGATTGGCGCCGAGCCGCCGGCGCTGGAGCACCGCGAGCTGCACGCCGGCGCCGTGGTGCTGGACGTCAAGCGGCTGGACCTGCCGAAGGAAGAACAGTTCGGCGTGGACCTGCACCAGGTGGCGCTGCAGGTGCGCGCCGGCGAGGTGGTGGGCATTGCCGGCGTCTCGGGCAACGGCCAGAAGGAGTTGCTGTACGCGCTCTCGGGTGAAGACACCCGCGCCGCCGGCGATGCCATCGTGGTCAAGGGCCAGGCCGTGGGCAAGCTGGGGCCGCACCGGCGCCGCGCGCTGGGCCTGCATTTTGTGCCCGAGGAGCGACTGGGCCGCGGCGCCGTGCCTTCGCTCTCGCTGGCGCGCAACCTGCTGCTCACGCGCAAGGAGTCCGTCGCCGGCAACGGCTGGCTGAACCGCGGCGCGCTGCA
The DNA here is from genome assembly GCF_000282655.1 of Polaromonas sp. CF318. GTDB lineage: Bacteria > Pseudomonadota > Gammaproteobacteria > Burkholderiales > Burkholderiaceae_C > Polaromonas. The sequence continues at coordinate 10,555 of NZ_AKIV01000086.1, read as the reverse complement.
GGCGCAGGCCGAGCGCATCATCGCCGCCTACAAGGTCAAATCGGGCGGGCCGCAGGCCGTGGCCAAGTCGCTGTCGGGCGGCAACCTGCAGAAATTCATCATGGGCCGCGAGATCGACGCCCAGCCCACGCTGCTCATCGTCTCGCAGCCGACCTGGGGTGTGGACGTGGGCGCGGCCACGCAGATACGCGGCGAGCTGCTCAAGCTGCGCGACGCCGGCTGCGCGGTGCTGGTGGTCAGTGAAGAACTCGAGGAGCTGTTCGACATCTGCGACCGGCTGTATGTGATGGCCAAGGGCCAGCTTTCGCCCTCGCTGCCGCGCGCCGACGCCACGGTGGAACGCGTGGGGCAGTGGATGAGCGGCCTGTGGTCGCAGACGGAGGCCTCGCATGCCCCAGCTTGAAGTCCGCCCCCAGCCGTCCTCCTTCTGGAGCTATGCCTCGCCGCTGCTGGCCCTGCTGATCACCGTGCTGATTGGCGTGGCGCTGTTCGTGGCCCTCGGCAAGGACCCGGTCAAGGGCCTGCAGGTGTTTTTCTGGGAGCCGATCAAGTCGCCCTATGCCATCGGCGAACTGCTGGTCAAGGCCACGCCGCTGCTCATCATCGCGCTGGGGCTGGCCGTGTGCTTTCGCTCCAATGTCTGGAATATAGGCGCCGAAGGCCAGTTCGTCATGGGTGCCATCGCGGCCGGCGGCATCGCGCTGCTGGCGGAAAAAACCACGGGCCCCTGGATTGTTCCGGCCATCCTGCTGGCCGGCATCGCGGGCGGCATGGCCTGGGCCGGCCTCACGGCTCTGCTGCGCGACCGCTTCAACGCCAATGAAATCCTGGTCAGCCTGATGCTGGTCTATGTGGCCGACATGGTGCTCAACTTCCTGGTCTTCGGGCCCTGGAAGGATCCCAACGGCTACAACTTCCCGCAGACCAAGACCTTTGAGGCCGTGACGCAGATCCCGCGGCTGATGCAGGGCTCGCGCGTGAACATCGGCATCCTGCTCGCGCTGTTGGGCGTGGCCGGGCTGTGGCTGTTTTTGTTCCGCACCTATGCGGGCTTCCGGCATGAAGTCAGCGGCCTGGCGCCCGCGGCCGCGCGCTACGCCGGTTTTTCGTCGCGCCGCGCGCTGTGGCTGGCCTTGCTGACTTCGGGCGGCGCGGCGGGCCTGGCCGGCGCGTTGGAGGTGGCCGGCCCCATAGGCCAGCTCACACCCTATGTGCCGGCGGGCTACGGCTTTGCCGCCATCATCGTGGCCTTTGTGGGGCGGCTGCACCCGGTGGGCGTGGTGTTCTCGGCCATCCTGATGAGCATGTTTTACATAGGCGGCGAGCTCGCGCAGTCGCGCCTGGGCCTGCCCAAGTCCATCACCGGCGTGTTCCAGGGCCTGCTGCTGTTCAGCCTGCTGGCCTGCGACACCCTGATCGCCTACCGCCTGAGGCTGGCCAGGCCCATCACCATGCCGGTGGCAACGCCGCCGTCTACCGAAGTCCTGAAAGGAGCCGAGTGATGGATTCCACCGCACTGCTGATCGCCGCGACGCTGAGCGCGGGCACCGTGCTGGCCATCGCGGCCCTGGGCCTGCTCATCAACGAAAAAGCCGGCATCGTCAACCTGGGTGCCGAGGGCATGATGCTGTGCGCCGCGATCGCCGGCTTTGCCACCGTGGTGCACACCGGCAACAGCTGGCTGGGCTTTGCGGCCGGCATGGCGGCGGGGGCCTTCCTGGCGGCCATCTTTGGCGTACTGGTGATCTGGCTCAACACCAACCAGTACGCGACCGGCCTGGCGCTGAGCCTCTTTGGCGCGGGCTTTTCGGCCTTTGCCGGCATCAGGTACGTGCAGGAAAAACTGCCCGAGCAGCCGCAGTACCCGATTCCCTTCCTGGCCGACGTCCCGCTGCTGGGCCCGGCGCTGTTCCGCCAGCATCCCATGGTCTATATCGCGATGGCGCTGACGGCCGGGCTGGTCTGGTTTTTGTACCGCACGCGCGCCGGCCTGGTGCTGCGCTCGGTCGGCGAAAGCCCCGAATCGGCGCATGCGCTGGGTTACCCGGTGCGGCGCATACGGCTGGCCGCCGTGGTGGCCGGCGGCGCGCTCTGCGGCCTGGCCGGCGCCTATGTGTCGGTGGCCTACACGCCTTTGTGGGTCGAGGGCATGATTGCCGGCAAGGGCTGGATCGCGCTGGCGCTCACCACCTTTGCCACCTGGCGCCCGGCACGGGTGTTGCTTGGGGCTTACCTGTTCGGCGGGGTGACCATGCTGCAATTCCACCTGCAAAGCCTGGGCGTGAACGTGCCCACGCAGTTTTTGAGCATGCTGCCCTACCTGGCGACCATCGTGGTGCTGGTGCTGATCTCGCGCAACCCGCTGTGGATTCGCGTCAACATGCCCAGCTCCATCGGCAAGCCGTTTTACCCCGGGGCCTGAGGACCTGTCCTGGGTTTCCGCCGCATAATTGCATTTTTCAAGCGCACCCTGTTTTACTTTCTTCACCTTCCTTCCACGAAAGCGAGATGACATGACTGACCTGCAAAAACGTTCCCTGCTCAAGCTGGCGGCCCTGTCCGCGGTGGCTGCGGCGGCCCTGGTGGGTTGCGGCAAAAAGGAAGAGGCGGCACCGGCAGCTCCGGCCGCCGCACCCGCGGCTGCAGCGCCCGCCGCGAAGGCCGAGCCCCTGAAGGTGGCGTTTGCCTACGTCGGCCCGGTGGGCGACGGCGGCTGGACCTATGCCCACGACAACGGCCGCAAGGCGGTGCAGCAGGCCTACGGCGACAAGGTCGTCACCAGCTTTGTCGAAAAAGTGCCCGAGTCGGCCGACGCCGAACGTGTGATCCGCGACATGGCGGCCCAGGGCAACAAGCTGATCTTCGGCACCACCTTCGGCTACATGGAGCCCATGCTCAAGGTCGCCGGCGACACCAAGGACGTGAAGTTCGAGCACGCCACCGGCTACAAGCAGGCCGACAACATGCGCACCTATGACAGCCGCACCTACGAAGGCGCCTACATGGCCGGCGTGATCGCCGGCAAGATGAGCAAGTCCGGCACGCTGGGCGTGGTCGGTTCGGTGCCGATTCCCGAAGTGGTGCGCAACATCAACAGCTTCACGCTGGGCGCGCAGTCGGTCAACCCCAAGGTCAAGACCAAGGTGGTCTGGGTCAACGAGTGGTTCAACCCGCCCAAGGAAACCGAAGCCGCCACCGCCCTGATCAACGGCGGCGCCGACGTGCTGTTCCAGAACACCGATTCCTCCGCCGTGCTGCAGACCGCCGAAAAAATGGGCAAGCGCGCCTTCGGCTGGGATTCCGACATGACCGCCTACGGCCCCAAGGCCCACCTGGCCTCGGCCATCATCAACTGGGGCCCTTACTACGTGAAGGCCGTGGGTGAGGCGCTCGAGGGCAAATGGAAGGGCAACACCGCCGCCTGGTGGGGCGTCAAGGAAGGCGCGATCGACATCGTCTCGATTGCCGCCGACGTGCCTGACGACACCAAAAAGCGCATCGACGAAGTCAAGGCCGGCCTCAAGGACGGCAGCTTCTCGATCTGGAAAGGCCCGATCACCGACAACACCGGCAAAGAACTGCTGGCCAAAGACGTGGTGGCCGACGACAAATTCCTGGGCGGCCTGAAGACTTACGTCAAGGGCGTCGAGGGCAAGGTACCCGGCAACTGAAGATAATGGACGCAGCGCCGCGCCCCCTGGAGCGATTCAGCGGGGCCGGAGCGCTCGCAACGCAGGTTCAAAAGCTGCCTTCGGGCAGCTTTTTTCGTTTCCTTTTTCGTTTCCCCATGATGCTTCTGGAACTGAAATGACGCCCCTCCCATTCGATATCAAACCCGTGGCCGCGGACCGCCTGACCGAGCTGCTCAAGCGCATGCCCAAGGCCGAGTTGCACATGCACATCGAGGGCTCGCTGGAGCCCGAGCTGATCTTCGCGCTGGCAAGCCGCAATGGCGTGCAAATCCCTTATGCCAGCGTCGAAGAGCTGCGCAGCGCCTACGCCTTCACCAACCTGCAGAGCTTTCTCGACATCTATTACGCCGGTGCCAGCGTGCTGATCACCGAGCAGGATTTCTACGACATGGCCCAGGCCTACCTGCGCAAGGCCGCGGCCGACAACGTCGTGCACACCGAGATGTTCTTCGACCCGCAGACGCACACCGCGCGAGGCGTCAGCATGGCCACCGTCGTCAATGGCTTGCACCGCGCCTGCGTGGATGCGCAGGCTGAATTCGGCGTGAGCGCCTCGCTGATCCTGTGCTTTCTGCGCCACCTGAGCGAGGAGGACGCCTTTGAAACGCTGGAGCAGGCCTTGCCGTTTCGCGACAAGTTCATCGGCATAGGGCTTGATTCAGGCGAGGTCGGCAACCCGCCCGAGAAATTCGCGCGTGTGTTCGCGCGCTGCCGCGAACTGGGCTTTCACCTGGTCGCCCACGCCGGAGAAGAAGGTCCGCCCGAATACGTCTGGACGGCGCTCGACGTGCTCAAGGTCGAGCGTGTGGACCACGGCGTGCGTTCCAGCCGCGATGCAGCGCTGATGCGGCGCCTGGCGCAAGACCGCATTCCACTCACGGTGTGCCCGCTGTCCAACCTCAAGCTCTGCGTGTTCCCCGACCTGGCCAGCCACAACATTCGCGAACTGCTGGATGCCGGCCTGGCCGCCACCGTCAACTCGGACGACCCGGCCTACTTCGGCGGCTATATGAACGAGAACTTCACGCAGACCTTTGCGGCCACCGGCATGGATGCGCGCCATGCCTACACGCTGGCGCGCAACAGCTTTGAGGCCAGCTTTATCGATGCCTCGGCCAAGGCGCGTTATGTGGACCGCCTCAATGAGAGCTTTGAGCGCTTTCGCTGAGCGCCGCGGTCTTTATCCGCAGATTATTTATTCCGCAGATGATTTATCCGCAGATTACGCAGATTTCCGCAGATGAAGAAAAATGTGATGGAAGGTTGTGTGTCCATCGCAGGGAACTGAGGTGGCGTCTTGAATACAAATCTCCTGTCTTCAATCTGCGGAAATCTGCGTAATCTGCGGATAAGGTTTCAACTCTGCGGATCCAGGTTCCCCGGGGGTTATTCGGCCCGGCACCAGCCTGGACGACGGTCCAAACGTATGATCCGGGTAGAACCCTGAAGCAAGCAAGGACCCCGGGCATGGCCTCCACATCGCAGCCGCATCAAGAGTCTCCTCCTACCCCCCACGGCGCCTGGCCCATCGCACTGGCCGGGCTGGTGGCACTGGCAGTCGCCATGGGCATAGGCCGCTTTGCCTTCACGCCGCTCCTGCCCATGATGCTCAGCGACGGCGTGGTCGACCTGCCCACGGCCAGCTGGCTGGCCAGCGCCAATTACTTCGGCTACATGCTGGGCGCGATTCTCTGCACGCTGCAGCCCTGGCTGTGGGCGCGCTTCAAATGGCTGCCTTCGCTGGCCTATTCCTCGCTGGTGCGCGCCGGGCTGCTCGCCACTGGCGTGCTCACGCTGGCGATGGGCTGGCATTTCCCCGCCGCCTGGCCGCTGCTGCGCTTTGCGGCGGGTGTGACCAGCGCGGTGGTGTTTGTGTTCACTTCGGGCTGGTGCCTCTCGCAACTGGCCAGGCGTGGCGTGCCCGCGATGGGCGGCATCATCTACGTCGGCCCGGGCGCCGGTATTGTGGTCAGCGGCCTGTTCGCCACCGGCATGGTGGCCTGGCACTGGACGGCTGCTACGGGCTGGATGCTGTTTGGTGCGCTGTCCTTTGTGCTGGCGGCCTTGGTGTGGCACGTCCTGCGCGGCGGCGACGAGCGCCTGATCGCGCTGGCGCCGCGTGCGGCGGCCTCGCCCGGTGCGGCGCCCCAGCACGGCCAGGCCGAGATGACGCTGCTCACGCTGGCCTACGGCCTGGCCGGTTTCGGCTACATCATCACCGCCACCTTTTTGCCGGTGATTGCGCGCGCGGCCTTGCCGGGCTCGCCCTGGCTGGACATGTTCTGGCCCATCTTCGGCCTGGGCGTGATGATTGGCGCGCTGCTGGCCACGCGCCTGCCGCCGGGCAAGGATTTCCGCCTGCTGCTGGCGGGCTGCTACTTTTTGCAGGCCCTGGGCATCGCGGCCAGCCTCTGGAGCCCCAGCCTCGCGGGCTTTGCCATTGGCAGCCTGATGCTGGGTATCCCATTTACCGCCATCACTTTTTTTGCGATGCAGGAAGTGCGCCGCCTCAAGCCCGCCACGGCCGCGAGTTTTATGGGCCTGCTGACCGCCACCTACGGCGTCGGCCAGATCCTGGGCCCGCCGCTGGTGGCCGTGCTGCTGCGCCACACGCCCAATGCGGGCGCGGGCTTTACGCTGTCGCTGGAGATCGCCGCCGCCACGTTGCTCGTGGGCGCCGGCCTCTACCTGTGGATGGCCAGGTCCTATCCGGTGTTGCCACCGCTGCCGTCCGGCCAGATCGTCGCGGGCAAGTAGGTCGTTTTCTTTCAGCCCGGGCCGCGCTGCTGCACCAGCGCCATGGCGAACTTGCCGCCGCCCACCGACCAGTCCGAGTAGTCGTTCTCGTGCATGAAGATGAAAACATCGTCGGGCGCCACGCCGGCATTGGCTTTTAAATTGCGCGCGATGGCCGCGTAAAGCGCGCGTTTCATCGCATCGCTGCGGCCGCGCCGCAGCGTGATCTCGACGACCACCGGCCGCTCCGAACGCGCCATGCCGTTGAAAGTCCGGTCGAAGAAAAACTGCCCCGCGCCGTAGTCGTTCACCATGTTGAAGAGCTCGTCCTCGGGCATGCCTATGCTGTCGACCAGGGCCTGGTGTATGCCCATGACGATGCCTTGCCGGTGTTCGGGGCTGGTGCTCTGGTGGACGTGGGTGCGGATAAAAGGCATGTGATCTTTCCTCAATTAAAGCCGGTCTCGGCGAATTGCCGTGTGCCAAGTTACCGCGAATTTTGGCGGGAAGGCCTGGATTGGCCAAACGATTTCTTGGCATGATGTATGTGTCATAAACTCACATCATGAAGCGCCGCCTTCCACCCCTGAATGCCTTGCGCGCCTTTGAGGCCGCCGCCCGGCTGGGCCGCATGACGGCCGCCGCCGAGGAGCTGTCGGTCACGCCAGGCGCGATCAGCCGGCAGGTGCGGCAACTCGAACAGGCGCTGGGCGTGGTGCTGTTCGAGGGCGCCAAAAACAAGCCGCAGCTGACAGCCGCCGGCGCCTCGCTGTGGCCGGCGCTGTCCGCCGCGATGGACCAGATGGAGGCGGCGGTGCGCGAAGTGCGCAGCGGCGAGGCCGGAACGCTGGACGTGTGCTGCTTCAGCACTTTCACCGTCAAATGGTTGATTCCGCGCCTGTACGGCTTCAACGCCCTGCACCCCGGTACCGAGGTCCGCCTCAGCGCGGCCGAGCAGGCGCCGGACCTGGACCGCGACCGTTACGACCTCGTCATCACGGTCGCCGACCGCGGCAGCCAGGCCTCGGCCAGCTTGCTGCCGCTGTTTGTGGAGCGCCTGGGACCGGTCATGGCGCCCGCGCTGGCGGCCAGGGCGGCTGTGCGCCAGCCCCAGGACCTGGCGGGCCTGCCGTTGCTGCACACCCGCACGCGGCCCGACGCGTGGCGTACCTGGTGCGAGTCACGCGACGCGGGCTTTCCGGCGCAGGACGGCCCGGCCTTTGAGCACTATTACTTCACGCTGGAGGCCGCGGTGGGCGGGCTGGGCGTCTGCATCGCGCCCTGGCACCTGGTGATGGACGACCTGCGTGCCGGCCGCCTGGTGGCGCCGTTGGGCTTTGAGGAAAGCGCCTACCAATACGTGGCCAGGCGCCGTGCCGGGCCGCATGCGCGGCTGGACAGCTTTTGCGGCTGGCTGCAGCAGCAGGCGCGCGAGATGCCTGTGCCCTGAGGCCCGGCCGGGCCGCAAATCCCCTGAAATTCCGCCCCGGTTGCTGAACCGGTAAAATCAGGGCCTTCAGCGTGCTGTCCCGGCGCGCCCGCATTGTGTTTCTTCCGGGGCCATGTAGAGGACCACCATGTATAAAAACCTCGCGACCCCCGGTCTTTCGGCTTGTGTGGGCGCTTGTTTTATTTCTTCCGCTCCCCCTTCGATCTTGCACTCGCAGATGCCTGCACAGGCCGCGCCATGAGCTACCAGGTCAAGGAAATTTTCTACACGCTGCAGGGCGAGGGCGCCAATGCCGGGCGGCCCGCGGTGTTTTGCCGCTTTGCCGGTTGCAACCTCTGGTCGGGCCGCGAGCAGGACCGCGCCACGGCCGTCTGCCAGTTTTGCGACACCGACTTTGTGGGCACTGATGGCACGCTGGGCGGCAAGTTCGCCGATGCGGAGGCCTTGGCTGACCGCATTGCCGCACAGTGGCCGGCCGGCGACAATGCCCACCGCTTTGTGGTGATGACGGGCGGCGAGCCGCTGCTGCAGGTCGATGTGGAGCTGATTGCGGCGCTGCATGCGCGCGGCTTCCAGATCGCGGTCGAAACCAACGGCACCATTGCCGCGCCCGAGGGCATTGACTGGATTTGCGTGAGCCCCAAGGCCGGCGCGCCCTGGGTGCAGCGCGCGGGCCAGGAATTGAAGGTGGTCTGGCCCCAGCCCAGCTTTGACCTTGCCGAGCTCGAAGCCGCCGATTTCACGCACCGCTACCTGCAGCCCATGGACAACCCGCAAAGGCAGCAGAACACCGAAACCTGCATACAGCTGTGCATGGAGCGCCCGGCCTGGCGGCTCAGCCTGCAGACCCACAAGATCACGGGCATACGATGAAGCAAGCATCCCCACACCCACCCATGCGCTGCGAGATCAGCCAGACTTTTTACTTTGACGCGGCCCACACGCTCAAGCGCGCCATCGAGGCCGAAGGCAGCAAGCGCGTGCACGGCCACACCTACAACGCCGAGGTGTTTGTGGCCGGCGAGCCCGACGCCGCCACCGGCATGGTCATGGACCTGGGCCTGGTGCGGCGCGAAATCGCCGTGCTGCGCGAGGAGCTGGACCACCACCTGCTCGACGACGTGAAAGACCTGGGCCCGCCCACGCTGGAAAACCTCTGCCAGTTCATTTTCCGCAAGCTGGACGCCCGCCTGCCGGGGCTGACGTCCGTGCGCGTGTGGCGCGCCTCGCTGGGCGATGGCTGCCGCGTGAGCCGCTGAGTCGTTCCTGTTCCCTCTCTCCCTGGAGGAGGGGCAGGGTGAGGGCCGGTAGCGTCCGATACACCTTATCGCGTTTTACATATCGCGGTGCGCATATGCTGCGGTAACCTAGCCCCCATGAAAGCCTACCGCGCCGCCCTCCTGTATTTCACCGGCCCCGCCCAGGCCGCCTACGAGGCCGACGGCCTGCTGGTGGTGGGCCCGGACGGGCAAGGGCGTCAGGTGGTGCAGGCCGTGGGCAGTTACCAGGCCCTGGCCGCGCGCTTTGCCGAAGTCCCCACCGAACACCTGCCGGGCCGCATCATCGCGCCGGGTTTTGTGGACATGCACATCCACTACCCGCAGCTCGACGTGATCGGCTCGCCGGCCGAAGGCCTGCTGCCGTGGCTGGAAAATTACACCTTTCCCGAGGAAAGCCGCTTCTCGGGCACGGGGCACAGTGCGGAGGCCGCCGGGTTTTTCCTTGACGAGCTGCTGCGCAACGGCGTCACCACCGCGCTGGCTTTTGCCACCTCGCATCCCGCATCCGTCAATGCGCTGTTCAGCGAAGCGCAAAAGCGCAGCCTGCGCCTGATGACCGGCAAATGCCTGATGGACCAGAATTCGCCCGAGGGCGTGCGCGACGAGACCGCGCAAAGCCTCATCGACACCGAGGCGCTGATCCAGCGCTGGCACGGCGTGGACCGGCTGGGCTATGCGATCACGCCGCGCTTTGTGCCCAGCTGCAGCGAAGCCCAGCTGCGCGGGGCCGGCGAGCTGGCCGCCAAATACCCCGACGTCTGGATACAGTCCCACGTCGCCGAGAACAAGGACGAGATCGCCTGGGTGCGCCGCCTGTATCCCGAGGCGCGCAGCTATTTGAGTGTCTATGAGCAGTTCGGCCTGCTGCGCCCGCGTGCCGTCTATGCCCATTGCATTCACATCGACGACGAGGACCGCGCGCTGATGCGCGCCACCGGCACGGCCGCGGCCGTCAGCCCGACCAGCAACCTGTTCCTGGGCAGCGGTTTTTTTGACTACGAGGGCGCCGAGCGCATCGGGTATCCCTACGGCCTGGCCAGCGACGTGGGCGGCGGCACCTCCTTCAGTCCCTTCCACACCATGCTGGCTGCCTATTACGTGGGCCGCGAAGGGCAGACCAAGCCGGGCCTGTCGCTCTCGCCGCAGCAGCTGTGGTGGCAGCACACGGCGGGCGCGGCGCGTGCGCTGGGGCTGGAAGGCGTGGTGGGCAACCTGCAGCCCGGCTGCGAGGCCGACTTCGTGGTGCTCAACCCGCAGGCCACGCCGCTGCTGGCGCGCAAGACCGCACTGGCGGCCAACCTGGGCGAGCTGCTGTTCGCGCTGATCGTGCTGGGCGACGACCGGGTGATTGAGCGCACGGTGATTTCGCAGGCGGGTGGCGGGTGAGCGATCTGCGG
>NZ_AKIV01000085.1 GCF_000282655.1 Polaromonas sp. CF318 | reverse complement strand
GATACTTTCTTCCATGGCGGCGGGCCGCAGGCGCAGCGCCCCCTCGGGGGGCAGCGCATTACACGAAGTGAAAAGCGTGGGGGCCCTATTCACTGTCGAAACTTACTGGTAATAGGATAGCGCCAATCCTTGCCGAAGCTCCTGTGGGTGACCCTGATGCCCACCGGCGCCTGCCGCCGCTTGTACTCATTGATTCGGATCAGTTGGGCTACGCGTACGACCAACGCGCGGTCAAACCCGGCAGCGGCAATAGCGTCCACGCCCTGGTCGTTCTCCATATACCGCTCCAGGATGGCATCCAGCACCTCATAGGGCGGCAGGCTGTCCTGGTCGGTCTGGTCGGGGCGCAGCTCGGCGCTGGGCGGGCGCGCGATGATGCGTTCGGGTATCGGGTTGCTGCCGGTGCCGTAGGGGTCGTTGGCATTGCGCCAGCGCGCCAGCCGGAACACCGAGGTCTTGAGCACGTCCTTGATCACCGCGAAGCCGCCGGCCATGTCGCCGTAGAGCGTGCAATAGCCGGTGGCCATCTCGCTCTTGTTGCCGGTGGTCAGCACGATGGAGCCGAATTTGTTGGAAAGCGCCATCAGGAACACACCGCGTATGCGCGCCTGGATGTTTTCCTCGGTCGTGTCTTCCTTCAGGCCCTTGAACTCGCCGGCCAGAGAGGCCTTGAAGGCCTCGAACTCGGGCACGATGGAGATTTCGTCGTAGCGCACCTTCACGCGCTCGGCCATCTCGCGCGCATCTATCCACGAGATATCGGCGGTATAGGGTGAAGGCATCATCACCGCGCGCACCTTGTCCGCGCCCAGCGCGTCCACCGCGATCGCCAGCACCAGGGCCGAGTCGATACCGCCCGACAGGCCCAAAATGGCGCCCGGAAAACCGTTTTTGCCCAGGTAATCGCGCACGCCCAGCACCAGCGCGTCCCACAGGTCGGCCTCGGGGCTGCGCTCGGGCGCCGTATCCGCTGCCAATATGACAACATCCCCCGCGCGCTCGGCGCGGATGGCAAACAGCTTTTCCCTGAAACTCTCGGCCCGCCCGGCCAGCGTGCCGTCGGCCTGCAGCGCAAAAGAGCGCCCTTCAAACACGATTTCGTCCTGCCCGCCCACCAGATGGGCATAAACCAGCGGCAGCCCGGTCGCCAGGCAGCGGTTTTGCATCATCTGCTCGCGCTCGCCGCCCTTGCCCACATGGAAGGGCGAGGCATTGATGACCACCAGCAGCTCGGCGCCGGCCTCCCTGGCCAAGCGTGCCGGCTCTTCGAACCAGGCATCCTCACAGATCAGCAAGCCTACGCGGATGGCTTCGTCACCCTCCCCGGCCTGGAACACGCAGCTGCCCTGGCCGGGCGTGAAGTAGCGGCGTTCGTCAAACACCTGGTAGTTGGGCAATTCACGCTTGGCGTAGCTTTCGATGACGCGGCCCTCGCGCAGCACACGGGCGGCGTTGTGGCGCTGCTGCACCTCCACGCTTCTGGTGCGCAGGCCCTTGCCGTTGTCGCCGTGGGTGGGCGTGCCCACCACCACCGTCAGGCCTTTTAACCCGGCCAGCTCGCGGGCCACTTGATTCACGGCATCATCACAGGCCTGGATGAAAGAGGGGCGTAAAAACAGGTCTTCAGCCGCGTAGCCGCAAATCGCCAGTTCCGGTGTCAGCACCAGCCGCACACCGTCCTGGTAGGCGGCGCGGGCGGCCTCGATGATCTTTTGCGCATTGCCCGGCATGTCTCCCACACAGTAGTTCAGTTGGGCAACGCAGATTTTGAGTGGCATGTAGAAGTAAAACCCCAAAAACACGTGAAAAAAGACTCAAACGATTATGTCATCCGCGTGCTGGATTCGCCGCTGAAGCTGAATGCCTCCGAGTGGAACGCCCTGCTGGCGGCGCAAAGCCCCTGCGAAGCCGCCAACCCCTTCATGCGCCATGAATACCTGGCCGCGCTGCACGAAAGCGGCAGCGCCACGTCCGAAACCGGCTGGACGCCGCGCTTTGTTACCCTCTGGCAGGGCAAGAGCCTGGCCGGCGCCTGCCCGCTCTACCTCAAGGCCCACTCCTACGGCGAATACGTCTTCGACTGGGCTTGGGCCAATGCCTACCAGCAGCACGGCCTCGATTACTACCCCAAGGCCGTAGCCGCCGTGCCTTTCACGCCTGTGCCCGGCGCCCGGCTGCTGGCGCGCAGCGCCGCCGAGCGCGCGCTGCTGGTCAAGGCGCTGGTCGCCTGGTGCGGGGATGAAAACCTGTCGTCGCTGCACCTGCTGTTCACGGCCGATGAAGACGCGGCCGCGTGTGAAGAAGCCGGCCTGATGCTGCGCCATACGGTCCAATTCCACTGGAAAAACAACAGCTACCGCGATTTCGACGACTTTCTCGCCTCGCTGAACCAGGAAAAGCGCAAGAAGATCCGCCAGGAGCGCCGCAAGGTGCACGATGCCGGCATCAGCTTCCGCTGGTCGCTGGGCAAGGACATCAGCCAGGCCGACTGGGACTTCTTTTACCGCTGCTATGAGCGCACCTACTACGAGCACGGCAACGCGCCCTACCTGAGCCGCGACTTCTTCCAGCGCATGCAGGACACCATGCCCGAAAACTGGCTGCTGTTCGTGGCCGAAGGCGATGCTGGCGGAAAGCGCCAGCCCATCGCTGCCAGCCTGATCGCCGTCAGCGCCGCGTCTGCTGCCGGCCCATCGGACGCGGCCGCTCCCTCGCTGACCGCCTACGGCCGCTACTGGGGCGCCCTGGCGCGGGTGGACTGCCTGCATTTCGAGGCCTGCTATTACCAGCCGTTGCAATGGTGCATAGAGCACGGCTACCAGCGCTTTGAAGGCGGCGCGCAAGGCGAACACAAAATGGCGCGCGCTCTGCTGCCCGTCAAGACCACCAGCGCCCACTGGCTGGCCCATCCCTCCTTCGCCGATGCGGTCGAGCGCTTCCTGGAGCGTGAAGGCGCCGGCATTCAAAGTTATATGAACGACCTGGAGCGGCGTAACCCGTTCCGGCGCGCCGGGCCGGCCGCCCCGATCTGAGCGCTGGCAGCCAGGGCCGCGGGGTCTTTGCCCCCGCCTGGCATCCCTCACGCGGGCGGTGCTATAAATCAATCCCCCCAAAGGAAGTTCCCATGAGCAACACAAGCAATGCATCCCAGGGCCAATACAAGGTCAACCTGGTCGAATGCCCCTCCCTGACCAACGAGCAGCGCAGCGCCGCTGAACTGCGCTTTCGCATGGCGCTTGAATTCGCCGTGGGCGGGCCGGAATATGTGCTGCCTTCGCTGCAAGCCTACATGCTGACGCAGACCCTGAACGAAGGCCTGCCACTGGAAAACGCGTCCGAGGCGCAAGAGCAGGTCATCGCGCTGTGGCAAAACGCCGAAACCGACGCCATCCTGGCCGCCATGAGGCCGCTGGGTGACAACCTGGACAACGCGCGCTTCGAAATCGTCCCGCTCTGACGCGCCGGCCTGACCCGACCCCAGCTCATGACCGCCGCAACCGCCCCATTGCCAAGCCCGCAGGCGTCCGAGCCCGCCGCCAACGACAGCGCCCTCGAAGTTCCACCGCTGGGCCGCCCCCATGCCCGCCGCCTGCGCGAGATCTACCGATCCGCCGGCTGGCCCTGCCAGGACTTGCTGGAGATCGAGCTGCTCGCCACCGGCATGCTGCAGCGTGTGGCCGGGCCCGCGGGCCACGAGACCCTGCGCGTCACCGACGCGGGCATTGCCTACCTGGCGGCCACGCTGCTGCGCAACCGTTCGGCCCTGTCCAAGCATGAAGCGCTGGTCGAGCAGGTGGCCTGCGAGATGGTGCGCGCCGGCCGCATCGCCTGGCGCGGCCTGGGCCTGCGCGCCCAGCTGCCGCCGGAAGCTGAAGGCGGCAAGGCGCGCTGGTGCGTTGTCCGGCCCGACGTGTTTTCCATCCGCAACACCACGGTGCAGGAATATGTGGACCCCATCGTCCACGAGATCAAGGTGCACCGTTCCGACCTGCTGGGCGACCTGCGCCGCCCCGAAAAGCGCGCCGCCTACCTGGACCTGGGTGGCGAATGCTGGTACGTGCTGGGCTGCGACGCCAAAGGCCGGCCCATAGGCGCAGCCGACGAGGTTCCGTCCGAATGCGGCGTGATGCTCATGGAAGGCCAGCACCTTGTCGTGGCCCGCGCGGCGCCGCGGCGCTCACGCCAGTCCTTGCCGCTGGGCGTCTGGATGGCGCTGGCCAAGGCAACGCCTGTTGCCGGGCTCAATGACGATGAGCAAGGCATGCTGGGCGACTGCGAAGCTTGAACGCGATCGCGGCCGCTGGCTGAGCCCGGCGTGACAGCCGCGGCTACGGCAAACCCTAGTGCCGCCGCCCCGCCCGCTCGGTTAAGGTCTCCCCACGGAGACAACAACCATGAAATCCCTGACCGGCCTGGACGCGACCTTTCTCTACCTCGAAACCCCTGAAATGCCCATGCACGTGGGCTCGCTCAACCTCTGCGAACTGCCGGCCGGCTTCAAGGGGAGCTTTCACAAGGCGGTGAAAAACCACATCGCCAAACGCATGCACCTGGCGCCGGTGTTCAGCCGCAAGCTGGTGTTCATGCCGCTGGACCTGGGCCATCCGCTGTGGGTGGAGGCCGATTCGGTGGACATCGACTTCCATATCCGCCGCGCCGACCCGACCAAAAAAGGCGCGACACCCATGACGCTGGCCGAGGTGCACAAGCTTTGCGCCCAATTGCACGGCGAGGTCATAGACCGCGACTACCCGCTCTGGGAGTTTTATATCTTCGACCGCATCCAGTTGCCCGAATCCCAGGGCGGCGGCATCGTGGCGGGCTTTTTCTCCAAGATCCACCATGCCGCGCTGGACGGCAAGGGCGGCGTGATGCTGGCCAACGCCATGCTGGACCTGAGCCCCGAGCCGCGTGAGGTGGCGCCGCCCGACCCGGACCGGCGCCGCAAGCTGGAGGCCGACCTCAAGCTGGGCAGGATGATTGGCTCGGTGTTCTCCAGCTCGCTGGGCCAGCTGGCCAAGGTCGCCAAGTCGCTGCCCGCAGCGGCCAGCACCTTCGGCAGCACGCTGGCCAAACAGTCCATGGGCAGTTCGGCCACCGGCGTCAAGCCCAAGATGCCGATGAAGCTGGCACCACCCACGCCCTTCAACGCGGGCATAGGCACAGGCCGCGTGTTTGTCACCGCCACCATTCCGCTGGCGGAAACCAAGGCCATGGGCAAGGCGGTGGGCGGCTCATTCAACGACATGGTGCTGTGGATCTGCTCGACCGCGCTGCGCAACTACCTTACGCAGCACCACAGCCTGCCGAAAAAATCGCTGGTGGCCGCCATGCCGGTGTCGCTGCGCGAGGCCGGCGCCACCGATGCCAGCAACCTGGGCAACCAGGTCAGCATGAGCCTGGTCGAGCTGGGCACGCACCTGGCGCACCCGCTCAAGCGCATGAACGCCATCATGGCCTCCACCGCCAAGGTCAAGACCTCGATGCAAAGCCTCAAGGGCCTGCTGCCGACCGATTACCCCTCGCTGCTGGCGCCCTGGCTGGTCGGCGGCGCCGCCAAGATGGCGCTCAATGCCTACGGCAAAAGCGGCATGGCCAGCCGCCTGCCCATGGTGGCCAACCTGGCAATTTCCAACGTGCCGGGCCCGCCCGTGCCGCTGTACCTGGCCGGCGCGAAATTCCTGACCTTCCATCCGCTGTCCATCATCCTGCACGGCCTGGCGCTCAACATCACCATACAGACCTACGCCGGCCATGTGGACTTCGGCATCATTGCCGACAAGAAAGCGCTACCGCATGCCAGGGACCTGGCCAAGGCGATTGAGGACGCCTTCGTGGAGGCGCAAGCGCTGATGGCGGCCACCGCACCGGCCGCCCCCGCGCCCCGCAAGACCACAAGGCCCGCTGCGAAAAAGACCGCCGGAAAGGCCGCCCCGGTAAAAACCCCAAAGCTCGCTGTCACGAAGGCGACGAAAACCACCGCGAAGCGGGCAAGTTAGAGTCGCCTCTCTCTGTAAAAACCGGTAAGCGCCCCATACTGGTTTCTGTAGGAAACCAACACAAAAGTATCCAATGCTCCAAGCCATGGCAAGCCCCTCATCCAAGCGAAACCCGTCCTCCTCCCCCCAGAATTCCTCAAAACCGGCTCCGCACGATGTTCCGCCCAGCGCCTGGCTGCTCGCACTCGAATTGCGCGCATTCTGGGAATTCGGCGCCCTGCTGCCCGCCTGGCCCCTGCTGGCCCGCGCCCCGCGCGGCGACGGCCATGCCGTGATGGTGTTCCCGGGCCTGTCGGCCAACGACGCCACCACCGTGCCGCTGCGCCAGTACCTGCAGTCGCTCAATTACAAGCCCTGGGGCTGGGAACAGGGCTTTAATTTCGGCCCGCGTGCCGGCGTGCTCGAAGAAGCCCGCGACAGCCTCAGCCGCACCTTTGAAGCCACGGGCCGCAAGGTCAGTCTGATCGGCTGGAGCCTGGGCGGCGTCTATGCGCGCGAGCTGGCCAAGGAAATGCCGGACAAGGTCCGCTGCGTGATCACGCTGGGCACGCCTTTCGCGGGCTCGCACAAAGCCACCAACGCCTGGCGTGTTTATGAGCTCACCAGCGGCCGCAATGTGGAGCGCGAATCCGAAAACTACGACCTGCCCGCCGCCCCGCCCGTGCCGACCACCAGCATTTATTCGCGCAGCGACGGCGTGGTGGCCTGGCAGGCCAGCATCCAGGCGCCCAGCGCGGCCAACCCGCAGACCGAGAACATCGAGGTGCTGGCCAGCCACATCGGCATGGGCGTGAACCCCAGCGCCTGGTGGGCGGTGGCCGACCGGCTGGCCCAGCCCGAAGGCCAGTGGAAGCCCTTCGCGCGCGAGGACAAGGGCCGACTGCACGGCCTGGTCTACCCGGTGCCGGCCCAGGGGATTTAAGCCGCGCTCCAGGAACAAAAAAAGCGCCTGCAGGAAAACCTGCAGGCGCTTTTTGTTGGAACCCGAAGACCTCAGGCCTTCGCGTAGTTGGCGATACCGTCGGTGATTTCCTTCTTGGCCGCTTCGGGGCCTTCCCAGCCCAGCACCTTGACCCATTTGCCTTCTTCCAGGTCTTTGTAGTGCTCAAAAAAATGGGAGATGGTCTTCAGACGCAGCGGGTTCATGTCTTCGGGTTTTTGCCACTGGGTGTAGAGCGAGCATTTCTTGTCCACGGGCACGGCCAGCACCTTGCCGTCTTCGCCGGCTTCGTCCTGCATCTTCAGGATGCCGATGGCGCGGCAGGTCACCACCACGCCGGGGATCAGGGGCACGGGCGTGATCACCAGCACGTCGACCGGGTCGCCGTCGCCGCTGATGGTCTTGGGCACATAGCCGTAGTTGGTCGGGTAGTGCATGGACGTGCTCATGAAGCGGTCCACAAAAATCGCGCCGGACTCCTTGTCCACCTCGTACTTCACCGGGTCGGCGTTCATCGGGATTTCGATGATCACGTTAAAGGATTCGGGAACGTTTTTACCGGGGGAAACTTTATCGAGGGACATGGTCGCTTGAGGTTGTGTTGAAGGGAAAGAGATGAAATGAAAGGCTTCAGCCCGCACGAGCGGCCGCACAAGGGCGCGGAAGTTAATACTCTGCGGCTACCGGCAGCTCGGTATTTACCCTCATTTTACTGATTCAGGGCTTACGCATCGCGAACTTGTCATGTTTTCACGTTAAATTTCGCGAGTTGGCCAATCGACTTGTCTCCATACGTGGCACAAGCAACGAGGAAGCAACGCAGCGGGGGCACCGCTCGCGTGGCACCCCCTCCAAGCGAAAAACAACGTAGGAGAATTTCAATGTCAGCTATGACAGGCAACTCGGCGCTCATTCTTGCGCTGGTCTGCGGACTGATCGCCGTCGGGTACGGTATCTGGGCACGCAGCTGGATTCTTTCCCAGGACGCAGGCAATGCGCGCATGCAGGAAATCGCAGCCGCGATCCAGACCGGCGCCGCCGCCTACCTCGCGCGGCAATACAAAACCATCGCCATCGTCGGTGTCGTCCTCGCGGTGCTCATCGGCTTCTTCCTTGACGGCAAGACCGCCGTCGGCTTTGTGGTCGGCGCGGTGCTCTCGGGCGCCTGCGGCTTTATCGGCATGAACGTCTCGGTGCGCGCCAACGTGCGCACCGCGCAGGCCGCCACCAAGGGCATAGGCCCCGCCCTGGACGTCGCCTTCCGCGGTGGCGCCATCACCGGCATGCTGGTCGTGGGCCTGGGCCTGCTAGGCGTGAGCGGTTTTTACTGGTTCCTGGTGGGCAACGGCAACTACACGCCCGACCTCAAGCTGGCCAACCTGCTCAACCCGCTGATCGGCTTTGCCTTCGGCTCCTCGCTGATTTCCATCTTCGCCCGGCTGGGCGGCGGCATCTTCACCAAGGGCGCCGACGTCGGCGCCGACCTGGTGGGCAAGGTCGAGGCCGGCATCCCCGAGGACGACCCGCGCAACCCCGCCGTGATTGCCGACAACGTCGGCGACAACGTGGGCGACTGCGCCGGCATGGCCGCCGACCTGTTTGAAACCTATGCGGTGACGCTGATCGCCACCATGGTGCTGGGCGCCCTGCTGCTGTCCAGCGCCGGCGCCACCGCCGCGGTCTATCCGCTGGTGCTGGGCGGCGTGTCCATCATCGCCTCCATCATCGGCTGCTTCTTCGTCAAGGCCTCGCCCGGCATGAAGAACGTGATGCCGGCCCTCTACAAGGGCCTGGCGATTGCCGGCGTGCTGTCGCTCATCGCTTTCTACTTCGTCACGGTATGGCTGATGCCCGACAACGCCGTGACGGCCAGCGGCACGCAGATGCGCCTGTTCGGCGCCTGCGCGGTCGGCCTGGTCCTGACCGGCGCGCTCTGCTGGGTCACCGAGTACTACACCGGCACACAGTACAAGCCCGTGCGCCACATCGCGCAGGCCTCGACCACCGGCCACGGCACCAACATCATCGCCGGCCTGGGCGTGTCCATGCGCTCCACCGCCTGGCCCGTGGTGTTTGTCTGCATCGCGATCCTGGTCGCCTTCAAGCTGGCGGGCCTTTACGGCATCGCGATCGCGGCGACCTCCATGCTGAGCATGGCCGGCATCGTGGTCGCGCTGGACGCCTACGGCCCCATCACCGACAACGCCGGCGGCATCGCCGAGATGGCCGAGCTGCCCAGCAGCGTGCGCGACATCACCGACCCGCTGGACGCCGTGGGCAATACCACCAAGGCGGTGACCAAGGGCTATGCCATCGGCTCGGCCGGCCTGGCCGCGCTGGTGCTGTTTGCCGACTACACGCACAAGCTCGAGGCCTACGGCAACGCCATCAGCTTCGACCTGAGCAACCCTTACGTCATCATCGGACTCTTCATTGGCGGCCTGATTCCCTACCTGTTCGGCGCCATGGCCATGGAGGCCGTGGGCCGCGCGGCCGGCGCCGTGGTGGTCGAAGTGCGCCGCCAGTTCCGCGACATCAAAGGCATCATGGACGGCACGGGCAAGCCCGAGTACGACACCGCGGTCGACATGCTGACCACGGCCGCCATCAAGGAAATGATGATTCCCTCGCTGCTGCCCGTGGTGGTTCCCATCGTGGTCGGCCTGGCGCTCGGGCCCCAGGCACTGGGCGGCCTGCTGATGGGCACCATCGTGACCGGCCTCTTTGTCGCCATCTCCATGTGCACCGGCGGCGGTGCCTGGGACAACGCCAAGAAATACATTGAAGACGGCAACCACGGCGGCAAGGGCTCGGAGGCGCACAAGGCCGCCGTGACCGGCGACACCGTGGGCGACCCCTACAAGGACACCGCCGGCCCGGCCGTGAACCCGCTGATCAAAATCATCAACATCGTGGCCCTGCTGATCGTGCCGCTGGTGATGAAATTCCACGGTCCCGCGCAAGCCGCGCCCAGCGCCCCCATGGCGGCGCCCGCCGCGGTGAGTGCGCCAGCCGCTACCCCCATGGCACCCGCCATGCCGGCCCCGGCCCCCACGCAGGCACCTGCTGCAGCGGCCACGCCGACACCGGCAGCACCCGCCTCTCGCTAAGCGCTTGAAGCAGTCCCAAGCGGCTGCAGCCCCAAGCAAAAAGCCCTGCACTGCAGGGCTTTTTCTTTGCGTACATGGCAGGGCACAGTGGCGTAACCGCCAGCCGGTCAAGCCGGTGTCAATTGTCCTCTCGCCTGCCCGGTCGGCATCGCCGCCGGCTCCGCGAGGAATTCAAAGCGGCGAATCTCGCCCAGCGCTTCACTGAGCGTCATTTCGCCGGACCTCATCAGGCACCCGGTCAGGTGCTCCGTCAGCGCCGTGTATTCCGCCAGGACGGCCTTGGTCTCGCTGAAAAGCCGTTCGCTCTGCGCTTCCATGATGCTTCGCGTTTCTTCGTCCGGTGGCGCATTGCTGCCATCTTTGACAAGCGCTGCATAGTTCAGCCGGGTCTTTCGGTACATGCCCATTTCCGCCACCGCATGGTGCAGCAGACGGGTCACGCGCGTGATGTCGTTGTGGGCGCCGCCGGTGGTGCCGTCTTCGCCGAAAAAGAGCTCTTCATTAGCCATGCCGCCCAGCAGCACACGCACCTCATGCTCCATGTCGCCTTTGGTCTTCAGGAGATTGCTGTCCTGTTTGTGCAGCACAAAGCCCAGCGCGTTGTTGCGCGGGTTGGCTTTCAATGAAATCTTGATGGTGTTCATGTCGGCTTGCAGGGCGTTCCAGTCGCCGCCAGCCAGCTTGCGCTGGTGGTGAAAGTCCATCAGGAAGTGGCCCCACTCGTGCACGGCGATGATGCGCCGGTCGCGTTCGCGCTCCTTGGTGGTGTTGTCATTCACATTGCCCACCAGCACCCGCTCGGCAGCCTGCATCAGGGTGTGCGCGCCAATCATCTGGCCTGCCTGCACGGCGATGATGCCGGCCTGGTTCACCATGGTCTCGATATCCGCCGGGCTGCAGCCCTCCGTGAGTTCCCCAAAATGGCGCAGGTCCAGGTCCGGCAGGACCTTGTCGGCACGCTGGCGCAGGTAGTGGCCGGTGATGGCCAGGCGCTCCTGCTGGTTGGGCATGCGGAAGTCGACCTTCATCTGGAAGCGGCGCAGCATGGCCTCGTCCATCTGCAGGTTGGCCGAATTGAAGTTGGACGCGACGATCCAGATGATTTCCGCATCCGACTTGGTGCGCACGCCGTCCAGGATGGCCAGCAGCATGTTCTGCGTGTCGTCGTCGTATTTCCGGTTGCCGCCGCGCCGCATGAAGAGGTCTTGCGCCTCGTCGAGGAACACGATGCAGCGCTTGCGCCGCGTGGCCAGCGCGAGAATGCGCGACAGGGTGTTGGAGCCTCCGGCGACATAGCCGGTTTCCAGGTTGGCGGCCGAATGGAAAAGAATCGGCAGGTTCAGTTCCTTGGCCAGGTAGCTGGCCAATTTGGTCTTGCCGGTGCCCGCCGGGCCGCTGAACATCACGTTGAACGGCTTGTTCACGCCGTAGGCGGCGTACTCGAGGCGGCGTTCGTACTGGTCGCGGATCTGCGCGACCTCGGCCTTGATGTCGTCCATGCCGACCAGGTCCTCCAGGTCGCCGCTGATTTGCTGCGGCGAGATGAACTTGAGGGGCTTGCGCTGGCCGCCGACCTGATACCACAGGAAGGCCAACAAGCCCAGGGTCAGGGTGGCGGACACCAGCGCGCTGGCGCCGCCCTTCCAGGCGTCCTGCTCGGATTGCGGGCGCGCCTCGCCGAAACGCTGCTCAAGCCGCGCCAGCATGTCCTTGCTGGCGCCGTCAAGCGCGGCCTGGGGCACAAAAGTCAGCTTGCCGCCCCAGGGCGCCGTCACGGCCTTGTCGGCCAGTATCTTGGTCTCCATGTCCGACGGGTAGTACGCGTACTGGCGGCCCTGCGACTCCACCAGCACAAAGCGCTCGGAAACGGTCCAGAGGATCGGACGGTAAATAATGGTGATGCGCGCGACCGGGTGGGTCTCGAGAAAGCTCAGCACCGAGCCGCTGCCGAAGACGACCGGCAGCGCGGTGTTGTAGGCCCAGGCCGCTTCGGCGCCTTGCCCCGCCGCCATGGCCTTGACCTCCAGGCTCAGTTTCTGCTGGCGCTCCAGGGCGGACCAGGCGTAGTACGCGCTGGCGGGAATCATCAGCGCCACGCCCAGCACCGCGAGTTTCATGCCCGGCGTCTGGATAGCCAGCCAGTCGCGCAGGCGCGCCGTCGTGGCTTTAAACCAGGCCCGCGTGCCGGAGCCGGCGGCGGGTGCTTCGCCGGTGGAAGCTGCATCGTTCGCGCATTGGGTGGGGTCGCTCATCGCTGTATGTGTCCAGAGTGCGGACCGCAGTTGCCGGCTGCTGCCGCTGTCATGCGCCCGCCGGGCGCAATGTGGGCACCCTTCCATTTGTAGGAATTGGCGAGGTGCGAATGTAGGTTTGATCCTACAGAAAGTACCATTCCCACACAGCAAAAATGTTGTAAACGGCACCTCGCCACGCCACACCAGGGCGTGAAAAACGCACGCTTTTCAAGACCGTTACGCGGGACCCCGTTGGCGCGGGTCCACCGCCACCGCTGCAGCCGCTTTCAAGCAAAATCAGGCGATGCAGCTCAATTACATCGCCAACGCCTCCCTCCCCTCCGTCTCCGGCAAGACCATTCCCGTCATAGACCCCTCCGACGGCCAGGTGTTTGACGAGATACAGCGCAGCAACGCACACGACATCGACACCGCCGTGCGCAGCGCGCGCGAATGCCTGGAACTGGTGTGGAGCCGCTTCAACGCCGCCGAGCGCGGGCGCCTCCTGATGCGGCTTTCGGCCAAGGTGGCCGAGCATGCCGAGGAACTGGCCCTGCTGGAGCAGCGCGACTGCGGCAAGCCGACCAAACAGGCGCGCGCCGACGCGGCGGCCCTGGCGCGCTACTTCGAGTTCTATGCCGGCGCCTGCGACAAGCTGCACGGCGACACCATTCCCTACCTGGACGGCTACAGCGTGATGACCTGGCGCGAGCCGCACGGCGTCACCGGCCATGTGATCCCCTGGAACTACCCCATGCAGATCTTCGGCCGCAGCGTGGGCGGCGCGCTGGCCGCGGGCAACGTCTGCGTGGTCAAGCCGGCCGAGGATGCCTGCCTTTCGCTGATCCGCGTGGCGCAACTGGCCGCCGAGGTCGGCTTTCCGGCCGGCGCCATCAACATCGTGACCGGCTACGGCCACGAAGTCGGCGACGCATTGGCGCGCCACAAGGGCATAGACCACATCAGCTTTACCGGCAGCCCGGCAGTGGGCACGCTGATCCAGCAGGCGGCGGCCGAGCGCCACTGCCCGGTCACGCTGGAGTTGGGCGGCAAAAGCCCGCAAATCGTCTTTGCCGACGCCGACCTGGACGCCGCGATACCCGCCATCATCAACGCCATCGTGCAAAACGCCGGCCAGACCTGCTCGGCCGGCTCGCGCTTGCTGGTGGAGCAGGCGATTTACGAGCCGCTGCTGCAGCGCCTGGGCCATGCCTTTGAAAACCTGCGCGTGGGTCCCGCCGCCATGGACCTGGACGTGGGCCCGTTGATCCGGCAAAGCCAGCAGCAACGCGTGTGGGATTTTCTGAGCGACGCACAGGTCGCCAACATCGCCATGGTGGCCCAGGGCCAGATCGTGGACGAAGCGCCCGACACCGGTTTTTACCAGGCGCCCACGCTGCTGCGCGACGTGCCGGCCACGCACCGGCTGGCACAGGAAGAAGTCTTCGGCCCGGTGCTGTGCGCCATGAGCTTCAAGGACGAAAACCACGCCGTGGAGCTCGCCAACGCCACCCAGTTCGGGCTGGTGGCCGGCATCTGGACACGCGACGGCGCGCGCCAGTTCCGCATGGCCAGGCGCGTCAAAAGCGGCCAGGTCTTCATCAACAACTACGGCGCCGGCGGCGGCGTGGAGTTGCCTTTCGGCGGCGTGAAGTCCTCGGGCTATGGGCGCGAAAAAGGCTTTGAGGCGCTGTACGGCTTCACGACGCTGAAGACCGTGGCGGTGCGCCACGGCTGAACGCGCGGCATCCGACCCCAACACCCGCAGAGACCCCCTGGCCGGGATGTAATAAGCTCACGTATCAGTTCAACAAATTCAAAATACCTGGAGACAAACCCATGCGGGTCAAAGACAAGTCCATCATCGTCACAGGCTCCGGAGGCGGTATCGGTGAGGGCATCGCCAGGCGGCTCGCGGCCGAGGGCGCCAAGGTTATCGTCAACGACATCAACATCGCCCTGGGCGAAAAAGTCGTGGCCGCCATCACCAAAGCCGGTGGCACGGCCTCTTTCTTCGCGGCCGATGTCACGAAGTCCGCCGAGGTCAAAGCCCTGGTCGACGCCGCCGTGCAGCGCTACGGCCGGCTCGACGTGATGGTCAGCAACGCCGGCTGGACGCATCGCAACCAGCCCGCGCTGGACGTCAGCGAAGACGATTTCGACAAGTGCTACGCCATCAACGTCAAAAGCATTTACCTGGCCACCCTCCACGCCACGCCGGTGTTCCGCAGCCTGGGCGGCGGCAGCTTCATCAACATCGCTTCCACGGCCGGCGTGCGCCCGCGCCCGGGCCTGACCTGGTACAACGGCTCCAAGGGCGCCGTCATCACCACCTCCAAGTCGCTGGCGGCCGAACTCGGTCCCGACAACATCCGCGTCAACTGCGTCAACCCGGTGTTCAACCCCGACACCGGGCTTTCGGCCGACTTCGCCGGCGGCCCGCTGGACGAGGAGCGCAAGGCGCGTTTTCGCGCCAGCATCCCGCTGGGGCGCTTTTCGACCGCGCTGGATGTGGCCAATGCGGTGCTTTACCTGGCCAGCGATGAGGCGGACTTTATCAGCGGCATATGCCTGGAAGTAGACGGAGCGCGGTGTGTGTAGAGCCCCCAGCAAAGGGATCAGCAAGGGCCAATAACGCCTATCCTTTGGGGATAAGGCCTTGTTTTACCGTCCCAGACGGGCCAATGGAGTAAATTCTCTCTTTAGGCCCCTCACGATGACGACCGAAAAAATCATTCCGCTGGCAGATATCCGCTACGCAAGCCGGGTGCCGCATATCCCTGCCCGGGTCACGGCGCCCACCGGCCTGTTGAGCGACACGCGGGGCCGGCCGTTGCGGGACTTGCGCATCAGCGTGACCGACCGCTGCAATTTCCGCTGTAGCTACTGCATGCCGCGCGAAGTCTTCGACAAGGACTACGCCTTCCTGCCGCAAAGCTCGCTGCTGAGTTTTGAGGAAATCACCCGCCTGGCCAAAATCTTCGTGGCGCATGGGGTCGAGAAAATCCGGCTGACCGGCGGCGAGCCGCTGCTGCGCAAGCACCTGGAGGTGCTGGTCGAAATGCTGGCGAAGCTGCAGACGCCGCAGGGCAAGCCGCTGGACATCACGCTGACCACCAACGCCTCGCTGCTGGCCAAAAAAGCCCAGTCGCTCAAGGGCGCCGGCCTGCAGCGCGTCACCGTGAGCCTGGACGCGCTGGACGACGCCACCTTCCGCCGCATGAACGACGTGGACTTCCCGGTCGCCGACGTGCTCAAAGGCATAGAAGCCGCGCAAAAAGTCGGACTGGCGCCGCTCAAGGTCAACATGGTGGTCAAGCGTGGCACCAATGACGCGGAAATCCTGCCCATGGCCCGGCATTTCCGCCATACCGGCGCGGTGCTGCGTTTTATCGAATACATGGACGTGGGCGCCACCAACGGCTGGCGCATGGACGAGGTGCTGCCCTCGGCCCAGGTGGTGGAGCGCCTGAACGCCGAATTCCCGCTCACCGCCATCAACCCCAACTACACCGGCGAAACCGCCGAGCGCTGGCGCTATGCCGACGGCGCGGGCGAGATCGGCGTGATCAGCAGCGTGACCCAGGCTTTTTGCAGCGACTGCAACCGGGCACGCCTGTCCACCGAAGGCAAGCTCTTTCTCTGCCTGTTCGCCAGCCAGGGCCAGGATTTGCGCGCCCTGCTGCGCGGCGGCTATGGCGACGAGCAGATCGCGGCAGCCGTGGCCCATATCTGGCAGGGGCGCGACGACCGCTATTCGGAGCTGCGCGCCGCGTTGCCGGCTGATACCAGCGCTCCGGACAGCAACGCCAAACGCGTCGAGATGAGCTACATAGGAGGCTGACTTGACGACCCACAGCCACAACAGCGCGTCACTGCACGCCGAAGCCATCACCGGCCTGATCCTGGCCGGCGGGCGCGGTTCGCGCATGGGCGGGGTCGACAAGGGTCTGCAGAATTTCAACGGCGTGCCGCTGGCCCTGCACACGCTGATGCGGCTCTCTCCGCAGGTCGGCGAGGTCATGGTCAACGCCAACCGCAACCTGGCCGCCTATGAGGCCTTCGGCGTGCCGGTCTGGCCTGATAGCACCGGCCTGGGCGAATTCGCCGGGCCGCTGGCGGGTTTCCTCACCGGCCTGGAGCGCTGCGAGACGCCTTACCTGCTCACCGTGCCCTGCGACACGCCGCTGTTCCCCGACGACCTGGTGGCACGCCTGGCCGAAGCCTATGTGCGCGAAGGGGCCGACTTCGCCGTCGCCGCCGCGCCCGAAGAAGACGGCCAGCTCAGGCCGCAGCCGGTGTTTTGCCTGATGGGCACCCACATGCTCGAAAGCCTGGTGCGCTTCACCCACGGCGGCGGCCGCAAGATAGACGCCTGGACGGCGCAGCACAAAACCGTGTCCGTGCCCTTCGACCGGCCCGGCGACGACGCGCACGGCTTTTTCAACGCCAACACCCTGGCCGAGCT
Source organism: Polaromonas sp. CF318 (assembly GCF_000282655.1). Lineage (GTDB taxonomy): Bacteria > Pseudomonadota > Gammaproteobacteria > Burkholderiales > Burkholderiaceae_C > Polaromonas. The sequence goes on along the minus strand of NZ_AKIV01000085.1, from coordinate 23,491 downwards.
GCACCAGCTCGAATCGCGCCTGCCGTGAAGACACTGGACCAGATCGCGGCCGAACTGCAGGGCTACGACCCGCAAGCCCTGTCGGCCGGCCAGGTGCTGGATTTCCTCTCGCGCCTGGTGGCACCGGTCCAGGACGCCGTCAAGCTGCCGCTGTTCGAGGCCCTGGGCCGCGTGCTGGCCGAGGACGTGGTTTCGCCCTTTGACGTGCCGCCCCATGACAACTCGGCCATGGACGGCTTTGCCTTTGACGGCAGCCAGCTGGCCGCCGGCACGGCACTGGAACTGCGGGTGGCCGACGGCACGGCGCTGGCCGGCAAGGCCTGGCAAGGCAGCGTGCAAACGGGCCAGTGCGTGAAGATCATGACCGGCGCCATCATGCCCGCCGGCCTGGACACCGTGGTGCCGCAGGAATTCGTCAAGCAGCATCCGGACGGCGGCATCAGCATCCCGCCCGGCCTGCTGCGCGCCGGCGACAACCGCCGCCTGCGCGGCGAAGACCTGGCACAAGGGCTGCCGGCGCTGCGCAAGGGCGAAATCCTCACGCCGGCCCGGCTGGGCCTGGCGGCCTCCCTGGGCCTGCCCACCCTGCCCGTCTGGCGGCCGCTGCGCGTGGCCTACTTTTCCACCGGCGACGAAATCCTTTCGCTCGGCGAAGCGCCGCGCGAAGGCGCGGTCTACGACAGCAACCGCTACACCGTCTTCGGCATGCTGCGACGGCTCGGCTGCGAGGTCATCGACATGGGCGTGGTGCGCGACGAGCCGGCCCTGCTGGAGGCGGCTTTCACAGAGGCCGCCGCGCGGGCCGATGCCATCATCACCTCGGGCGGCGTCAGCGTGGGCGAGGCCGACTTCACCAAGGCCATGATGAAAAAACTCGGCGACGTGGCTTTCTGGCGCATCGCGATGCGGCCGGGCCGGCCCATGGCCGTGGGTCGTATACCGCCCGCGGACGGCCAGACCACGCCCATCAATCCCCAGGGCGCCATCCTGTTCGGCCTGCCCGGCAATCCGGTCGCGGTCATGGTGACCTTCCTGGCTTTTGTGCGCCCCGCCCTGCTGCAGATGATGGGTGCCGGCGCCGCGCAACCGCCACTGCTCAAGGCCCGCAGCCTGGAGCCCATGCGCAAAAAAGCCGGCCGCACCGAATACCAGCGCGGCTGGGTCTCCGCCGCGGCCGACGGCTCGCTGCGGGTCAAGACCACAGGCAGCCAGGGCTCGGGCGTGCTGCGCTCCATGGCCGAGGCCAACGGGCTCATCGTGCTGCATCACGCGCAAGGCAACGTCGCCGTGGGCGACGAAGTCGACGTATTGATGTTTGAAGGTGTGATATGAGCCCCCACGCTTTTCACTGCGCCTTCGGCTTCGTGTAAATGCGCTGCCCCCGAGGGGGCCGCCCGCCTGCGGTCTGGCAAAGCCAGTCCCGCGGCTCATGCTGGCAGAAGAGTTCAGGGTGTGCAGAAGGTATTTACCAGTGGGGGCCGCGGGTCCGGCTTGGCCGGCCCCTTGAGGGGGGAACGGGCTACACGAAGTGAGCCCGGACGGGGGTGGGCTTAGCTACTTGGCTACATATTCCGGATGCTCATGGTGCGCATCCGGCTCTTCCTTGGCGACCGCCTTGTTCGCGCCCGGAATGGCCTTGCGGGCAAACAGTGTGTACATGGTGGGCACCACAAACACGGTGAGCAAGGTGCCCAGGGACATGCCGCCGACGATGACCCAGCCGATCTGGATGCGGCTCTCGGCGCCCGCGCCCTTGGCCAGGGCCAGCGGCAAGGCGCCCAGCACCATGGCGCCGGTGGTCATCATGATGGGGCGCAGGCGCTGGGCCGAAGCCTTGACCAGCGCGTCTATCATCTCCAGCCCCTGGCCGCGCAGCTGGTTGGTGAATTCGACGATCAGGATGCCGTGCTTGGTGATCAGGCCCACCAGCGTGATCAGGCCGATCTGCGAATACACATTGAGCGAGCCGCCCGACCATTTGAGCGCGAGCAAGGCCCCGATCATGGACAGCGGCACCGAGAGCATGATGACCAGGGGGTCGATAAAGCTCTCGAACTGCGCCGACAGCACCAGGAAAATAAACAGCAGCGCGAGCACAAAAACAATGGCCAGCGCGCCCTGGGAGCTCCTGAACTCGCGCGAGGTGCCGTTGAGGTCGGTGCTGTAGCCGGTCTTCAGCACCTTGGCGGCGGTCTGGTCCATGAATTTGAGCGCCTCGCCCAGCGAATAGTCGCTGGCCAGGCTGGCCGTGATGGAGACCGAGCGGCGCTGGCCGAAGTGGTTGAGCTCGCGCGGCGAGACGCTTTCACGCACCTTGACCAGCGCCGACAGCGGGATCATGGCGTCGTTGCGGCCGCGCACGTAAATGCGGTCTATGTTCTCGGGCGTGATGCGGCCGCTGGCCTCGGTCTGCACGATCACGTCGTACTGCTCGGCATCGCGCTTGTAGCGCGTCACATTGCGCCCGCCCAGCAGGGTTTCAATGGCTTTGGCGACCACCTGCACGCTGACACCCAGGTCGGCCGCCTTGTCGCGCTCGACCTCGATGCGCAGTTCGGGCTTGTTCAGCCGCAGGTCCACGTCGGGCGAGACGATGCCGGGGTTTTTGGCGATCTCCTCCAGCATCTGGCGCACCACGGTGTTCAGGTTCTGGTAGCTGTCGGAGGTCTGGATCACAAAATTGAGCGGCCGCTCGCGAAAGCCCTGGCCCAGCGAGGGCGGCGTGATGGGAAAGGCGGTAACGCCCGGCAGCGCGTTGAACTTGGGCTGCAGCTCGCGCGCCATGTCCAGGGTGGAGCGCGAGCGCTTGTCCCAGTCGACCGTGCGGTAGACCACGCTGGCCTGGGCCACCGTGGGGTTGCCGACGTTGGCGAAAATCCGGTCGAACTCGGGGAAGGGCTCGCCCATCTTTTCAAGCGCCTTCGCGTAGCGGTTGGTGTAGTCCAGCGTCGCGCCGTCCGGCGCGTTGACGTTGGCCAGGATCACGCCGCGGTCCTCGATCGGCGAGAGCTCCTGCTTCATGCCCGGGAACACCAGCGCGATGGCCAGGGCGCTGAGCAGCATCACGCCGATGACGATCCAGCGCGCCTGCAGCGCCATGCCCTTGAGCCGCTGGGCCAGCGAGGGCCGCCGGCCCTCTTCCATCTCTGGCACGTAACGTGTGGTGACCACCCAGCGCAACACCGCGCCGTAACGGTCGGAGATGGCGGTCAGGGCCCGCTCCATGTAGCGGTCAAAACGGTTGGGCTTGGGGTTGTGCTTGAGCAGCTGGGTGCACATCATGGGCGTGAGCGTGAGCGCGACAAAGCCCGACACCACCACCGCGCCGGCCAGCGCCAGCGCGAACTCCACGAAGAGGCGCCCGGTGCGGCCGGGCGTGAAGGCCAGCGGCGCGTACACGGCCACCAGCGTGGCCGTCATGGTGACCACCGCAAAACCGATCTCGCGCGCGCCCTTGATGCCGGCCGAGAACGGGTCCATGCCCTCCTCGATGTGGCGGAAGATGTTCTCCAGCATCACGATGGCGTCGTCCACCACCAGGCCGATGGCCAGCACCAGCGCCAGCAGGGTCAGCGTGTTGATGGTGAAGCCCGCCAGGGCCATCATGGCGAAAGTGCCTATCAGGCTCACCGGAATGGTGACGATGGGGATGATGGAGGCGCGCAGCGTGCGCAGGAACACAAAAATCACCAGGGCCACCAGCACGATGGCCTCGGCGATGGTGTGGTACACATTGTTGACCGAGCGGTCGATGAACACCGAGTTGTCGTTGGCGACGTCGATCAGCATGTCGGCCGGCAGGTCGGCCCTGAGCTTGGGAAAGACTTCCCGCACGCCCTTGGACAGGTCCAGCGGGTTGGCCGTGGCCTGACGGATGACGCCGACCGCCACGGCGGAGCGGCCGTTGAGCCGGACCGCCGTGCGCTCGTCGGCCGCGCCCTCCTCCACGCGCGCGACGTCGCGCACCTTGACCGAGAAGCCGTTGACGTTCTTGATGACGATCTCGCGGAACTGCGCGGGCCGGACCAGGTCGGTCTGCGAGGTCACGCTGAACTCGCGCTGCTGCGACTCGATGCGGCCGGCCGGCAGCTCCAGATTGCTGCGGCTGATGGCGTCTTCCACGTCCTGCGTGGTCAGCTTGTAGGAGGCGAGCTTGTCGGTGTCCAGCCAGATGCGCATGGCGTACTTGCGCTCGCCGAAGATGCGCACGTCGGCCACGCCGGTCACGGTCTGCAGGCGCGGCTTGACGATGCGGTTGACCAGGTCGTTGATCTGCAGCGGCGTCAGCGAGTCGCTGGAAAAAGCCACCTGGATGACCGGGAAGGCGTCGGCCTCGACCTTGGCGATCACCGGTTCTTCAATCGCCTGCGGCAGCCGGTTGCGCACGCGCGAGGTGCGGTCGCGTACCTCGGCGGCGGCCGAATCTGCGTCTTTTTCAAGGCGAAAGCGCACGCTGATCTGCGCCTGGTCGGCCCGGCTGATGGAGGTGATCACGTCCACCGCGTCGATGCCGGCAATCGAGTCTTCCAGCGGCTTGGTGACCTGCGATTCGATCACCTCCGCCGACGCGCCGGCGTAGCGCACGCTGACGGTCACCACGGGCTCGTCGATCTTGGGGTATTCGCGCACGGCCAGGCGATTGAAGCTGACCGCCCCGATGAGCACGATCAGCAGCGACAGCACGGTGGCGAAGACCGGGCGGCGTATGGAGACTTCAGCGAGTTGCATGGGAATCTATGAAACCGGGCCGGCCGCTCAGGTAGGGTCGCGCGCCGGCGGGCCTGACGGACTGCGCTCGGCCGGTGTGATGCTGCGCACCGGCACCAGGCCCCGCGGGGCCTCGGACACCACGATGCCGCAGGGGTTGGGGCCGGACAGCGGCGCCTGGGCCGCGGGCTCCGCCGCGGCGGCCTTTATCGGAGCGGCCGCGGAGGCGGAAGCGCCCGCTGCCGGAGCGGCGGCTTTTGCGTTGCCCGCGCGGGCCGAAGCACCCGCGGCCAGGTCCACCACGGTCACCAGCGTGCCGTCGCGCTGCACGCGCTGCTGGCCGGCCGAGACCACGGTGTCGCCGGCCTCCAGGCCTTCAAGAATCTCGACCTTGCCCGGGCTGCGCAGGCCGACCTTGACTTCCACGCGTTTGGTCGTACGGGTCTGCTCGTTCGGGCCTTCCAGCAGCTTGATGACGAACTGCCGGCCGCCCTGCGGAACAATGGCTTCCTCGGGGACCACGCGGGCGTTCTCGCGCACGCCGAAAACGGTGTTGACGCGGGCGAACATGCCCGGACGCAGCTGCAGCTGGCGGTTGTCTATGCAGCCGCGCACGCCTATGGAGCGGCCGTTGGCGTCGATCAGGGGGTCTATGGCCTGGATCTGCGCGTTGTACTTGCGGCCTGGCAAGGCGTCGATGTCGAGCACGGCCGTCTGCCCGCGCTTGACCTTGTTCTGGAAGCGCTCTGGCAGGCGGAAGTCGACAAAAATCGCCTCGATGTCCTCGATGTTGACGATGTCCGCGCCGTCCTTGAGGTAGTCGCCCACGTTGACCAGGCGTATGCCGGCAATGCCGTCAAAAGGCGCGAGGATTTTGAGGCGGGCCGCGGTGGCCTTGGCCAGCGACAGCTTGGCTTCGGCCACCTGCAGGTTGGCCGCGCTTTCATCGAGGGAGCGCTGGCTGATGAAGTTTTGCGCCACCAGTTCCTGGTTGCGCTTCTGGTTGGCCCGGGCGATGGAGAGTTCGGCCTGGCTTTGCTGCACCTGGGCCAGCGGCAGCTGGTCGTCGAACTGCACCAGCAGCTGGCCTTTGCGCACACGCTGGCCGTCGGTGAAATTGAGCTGGGTGATGCGCCCGCTGACCTCGGGCCGCAAGACCACGCCGCGGCGTGAACGCAGGCTGCCCACGGCTTGCGTGTCGTCCGACAGCCGGGCCAGTTCCACTTTGGCGGCTTCCACCGTGACCGGTTTCCCCGCATTGGCGCCATTGCCGGAGGCTGAAGGCGCGGCACCTGCGGCATCCGGCGCCTTGGGTTTCTGGAGCCACCAGGCAGCGCCCGATGCGACCGCAATGCCCGCGACGGCGACAGCTGTGTAGATTGCTTTGGATGCCATGGGGAAGGAACTTGTAATACAAAGAGATACAAACTTCCAATGTAGCAGGACACCATGGCGCGCGCAGCCTTTTCTCGCCCCTGCCAGGGGCAAGCGCTGTAGCTTTACAACGGCTTTACCAAAGGCCTGCGATGCCCGTGGGGCGGATGCTACGTACGCTTATGGTGCGTGCCGGAACGCGGGCATTTGCGCCGGCCATCCCTGCTTGGTGCGCATTTTTTCGCGCATGTTCCCGCCGTGGCCCGGGGCCCACCCCAGACGCTTGTTACAAGCGGCCCAGCGCGCGTTCCACGCCCTTGTTGGCCAGCGCATCGGCACGCTCGTTGCCGGGATCGCCGGCATGGCCCTTGACCCAGCGCCAGTCGATCTTGTGGCCGCTGCCGCTGACCAGCGCGTCCAGGCGCTGCCACAGGTCCACGTTCTTGACGGGCGCCTTGGCCGCCGTGCGCCAGCCCCTGGCCTTCCAGCCGTGGATCCACTCGGTGATGCCCTTGCGCACGTACTCGCTGTCGAGGTACAGGGTCACGCTGCAGGGCCGCTTGAGGGCCGCCAGGGCCTCGATGACGGCCGTCATTTCCATGCGGTTGTTGGTGGTGCCCAGTTCGCCGCCGAACAGTTCTTTCTGGGTGCCGCCCTGGGACAGCAGCACACCCCAGCCACCGGGGCCGGGATTACCCTTACATGCGCCGTCGGTGTAGATCACGACGGGCTGTGGTGTGGCGGCTGGGCTGGTGGATAAATCGGTCATGCGTTTGTGCTGCTTATGAAAAAACACCGGGCCTTACAGCACCCGGCGGTTGAAAAAGAAAAAAAGGCCCGCTCAAACAGGCGGCCGCAGCCGGACGGCCGGCTCCTTGTTGGCCACCGCGGCTGGCGCCGCGGCCGGGGCCTTGCGCGCCTTCCAGGCGGGCTCCAGCAGCCGCACGCCGCGCACGCGCTTGATCGCCGCGAGAAAGTACACGGCGCCGAAGATGGGCCACCAGCGCGCGCCTGCCGCGTCCATCCATTCGAAGCGGTCCAGCCAGGCCTGGCTAGTCAGCGCCGGGCGGTAGCAGCCGAAGCGCCCCGACTCTACCTCAAAGTCCAGCAGCCTCAGCCAGTCGCGCAGCCGCCAGTAGCCGATGAATTCGCCCGTCTTGGGCAGAAACAGGCTGTCGTAGCCCCAGCGCTGGTACAGGTGGCCGCGCCGCTGGCGCAGGCCCCAGAGGCTGGTGGGATTGAGCCCGCTGATGACCACGCGGCCCTCGGGCACCAGCACCCGACTGACCTCGCGCAGGGTGGCATGCGGGTCGCGGCTGAGCTCCAGCGTGTGCGGCAGCACCACCAGGTCCAGGCTGCTTTCCGGAAACGGCAGCGCCCCCGAGTCGGTCAGCAAGGCCGCGCGCCGGGAACTTGCCGCGGGGGCGCCGGTCGCACCATCACCGCGCGCGGGCAAGCCAGGCACGGACTCCAGCGCCAGCCATTTGTGCGGCATGCGGTTGGCCTGCAGCGCATCGAGTTCCGGCAGGCCCAATTGCAGGGCGTGGTAGCCGAAGACGTCGCTGACGGCCTGGTCGAAATGCGCGCGTTCCCAGTCCAGCAGGTAAGCGCCGGGCGGCGTCGCCAGCCAGTCCGTCAAACCTATAATTTCAGAGCTCATCGAGATACCGCAACATGTATTTGATCCCCATCCCCGCCTTCAATGACAACTACCTCTGGTTGTTGCATGACGGCAAGCGCGCCCTGGTCGTGGACCCGGGAGATGCCGGGCCGGTGCAGCGCGCCCTGGATGAGCACGCATTGCAACTGGAGTCGATTCTAGTCACGCACCACCACGCGGACCACACGGGCGGTGTGGACGCCCTGCGCGAAGCGACCGGCGCCCAGGTCTGGGGTCCAGGCGCCGAGCGCATTCCACAGCCTTATACGCACCTTAAAGGTGGCGACACTGCGCGCGCCCTCGGCCTTGAATTCCAGGTGATAGACGTACCGGGCCACACGGCCGGCCACATCGCCTACTATGCACCCGAGGTCAACGGCAAGCCCCTGCTGTTCTGCGGCGACACGCTGTTCTCGGGCGGCTGCGGGCGTTTGTTTGAAGGCACGCCCGCCCAGATGCTAGCCTCGCTCGACAAGCTCGCCGCCCTGCCCGGCAACACCGTGGTCTGCTGCACCCATGAATACACGCTGTCCAACCTGCGCTTTGCCATGGCCGTGGAGCCCGGCAACGCGGAACTGGCGGCCTATCAGGCGAAATGCATCCGCCTGCGCGAGCAAGGAATGCCAACCCTGCCGAGCTCGATTGCGCAGGAACTGCTGGTTAACCCCTTTTTGCGAACCCGGCAAGCCACTATCATGCAGGCTGCCCGGCACTTTGATGCGTCGGCCCATGACGACACCACCGTATTTGCCGCCATCCGGCAGTGGAAAAACCAATTCAAATGACGCCACACTCCCGCACCACTGCAGTCGCCACTCTTTCGAGCTTTTCCGGCCCTTCGAATCCTTTCTCTTCCCCACTTTTTCGCCTTGCTTCGCTGGCCCTGGTGCTGGCGGCGGCGCTGCTCGCGGGCTGCGCCACGCAGGCGCCCGGCCTGCCCAGCGACCCGGTGCTGACCACCGGCGGCGCACCGGCCGCCAAGCCGCTGCTGCCCAGCGGCCCCCTGCAGGCCATTACGCCGGGCCAGGCCGGCTCGCACCAGAACGTCGCCTCCACCGAGCCGCCCAAGGAGCTCTGGGATCGCATACGCCGCGGCTTTGCCATGCCCGACCTGCAAAACGAGCTGGTGACCGACCGCGAGCAGTGGTATGCGAGCCGGCCCGACTACATCCAGCGCATGACCGAGCGCTCCAGCAAATACCTGTTCCACATTGTTGAGGAGCTCGAGCGCCGCCAGATGCCCACCGAGCTGGCCCTGCTGCCCTTCATCGAAAGCGCCTTCAACCCGCAGGCCGTCTCCAGCGCCAAGGCCGCCGGCATGTGGCAGTTCATGCCGGCCACCGGCAAGTATTTCGACCTGAAGCAAAACGCCTTCCGCGACGACCGCCGCGACGTGCTGGCCTCCACCCGCGCCGCGCTCGATTACCTGCAAAAACTCTACGGCATGTTCGGCGACTGGCACCTGGCGCTGGCCGCCTACAACTGGGGTGAAGGCAGCGTGGGCCGTGCCATCGCCAAAAACCAGCGGGCCGGCCTGGGCACCAGCTACTCCGACCTCAACATGCCGGCCGAAACCCGGCTCTACGTGCCCAAGCTTCAGGCCGTCAAGAACATCGTCGCCAACCCGCAGGCCTTTCGCACCGAGCTGCCGCTGATCGAGAACCACCCCTACTTCCAGCAGGTGCTGATCACCCGCGACATCGACGTGGCCCTGGCCGCGCGCCTGGCTGACGTCAAGATCGAGGACTTCAAGGCGTTGAATCCCTCGGCGCACCGCCCCGTCATCATCGCCGCCGGCACGCCGCAAATCCTGCTGCCCTGGGACAACGCCACGGTGTTCCAGCGCAACTTCGAGGCCTACAGCCAGGGCCAGTACGCAAGCTGGACGGCCTGGACCGCGCCCAGCACCATGAACGCGGCCGAGGCGGCACGCCGCACCGGCATGAGCGAGACCGACCTGCGCGGCGTCAACAACATCCCGCCACGCATGCTGATCAAGGCCGGCTCCACCCTGCTGGTGCCGCGCTCGGCCAAGGTCGAGAACGACGTCACCTCCCACATCGCCGACACCGCCCAGGTGTCTTTCGCACCCGAAGTCGTCACGCGGCGCACCACCGTAAAAGCCCGCAAGGGCGAATCGGTAGCGACCATTGCCAAGCGCTACGGCCTGAGCGCCGCCAATGTGGCCGAGTGGAACCACGTCAGCGCCTCCAGCGCCTTCAAGCTGGGCCACCCGGTGGTGGTCTTCCTGCCGGTCAAAAGCCATGCCGCCTCGGCCAGCCACGGCCGCGGCAAGGCCGGCGTCAAGGCCGTCAAGCGCGGCACGGCCAAGCCGGTCGTGAAAACCAAAAAGCGCTGAGGCCGCGCTTTCACGCCCCGGCTGCTAAAGCTTGAGCGTGCCCACGCCGAACAGGCCAACCAGGCCGATGACGATCAGGTAGATGGCCACGATGTAGTTGAGCAGGCGCGGGATGATCAGGATCAGGATGCCTGCGATCAGGGACATCAGCGGCCCTATGCTGAGCGAGAGGTTCATGGCGTTTTTCCTTGGAGGAGTAGTCCGGCCTCGACTTTAAGGACGCGCACCGCCCGGCGCTGTAGGACGGCAGGAAGTTTGCGGCACAGGGGAAAACGCCAGGGTTTTACGTCAGAGCTTTTCCGTCTCGCCGCTGCGCGGCTGCCACTTCATGAGGCGTTTTTCGAGCCGGCCCACAATGCCGTCGAGCACCAGCGCGAAGGCCGTCAGCACCACGATGCCGGCGAACACGGTGTTGACGTCAAACGTGCCCTCGGCCTGCAGGATCAGGTAGCCCACGCCGCGCGCCGAGCCCAGGTATTCACCCACCACCGCGCCCACAAAAGCCAGGCCCACCGAGGTGTGCAGGCTGGAGAACACCCAGCTGGTGGCGCTGGGCAGGTACACGGTGCGCAGCAGCTGGCGCTGGTTGGCGCCCAGCATGCGGGCATTGGCCAACACCACCGGGCTGACCTCCTTCACGCCCTGGTAAACGTTGAAGAACACGATAAAGAACACCAGCGTGACGGCCAGCGCCACCTTGCTCCAGATGCCCAGGCCCAGCCACAGCGAAAAGATAGGTGCCAGGATCACGCGCGGCATCGAATTGGCCGCCTTGATGTAAGGGTCCAGGATGGCGCTGGCCGTGGGCGCCAGTGCCAGCCACAGCCCGCAGGCCAGGCCCAGCACCGTGCCTATGCCAAAGGCCAGCACGGTCTCCAGCAAGGTGGTGCCCAGGTGCAGATAGATGTCGGCATTGCCCGGCAGCCCGTCGGGAAACAATGCACTGGGGCCGAAGCCGAAAGGCATGAACCAGCTCCAGACCCGGCCCGCCACCTTGATCGGTTCGCCCAGGAAAAACGCGATCTTCTGGTCGCGCGAAGCGGCGTGCCAGACCAGCAGGATGACGACCAGCAGGCCGACCTGCCAGGCGCGCAGGTTTTTTCCGGAAGGTTTCAGGGAAGACCACATACTCAGGCGGCCTTCTTCAATTGCTGCGCATAGCCCTTGAGCACCTCATCGCGCAGCACATTCCAGATCTGCGTGTGCAGTTCCACAAAGCGCGGATGGTGGCGCACCTCGGCCACATCGCGCGGGCGCGGCAGGTCGATGGCGAACTCGCCCATGGGATGCGTGCCCGGGCCGGCCGACAGCACGACCACGCGGTCGCTCATGGCGATGGCCTCGTCGAGGTCGTGGGTGATAAAAAGCACGGCCTTCTTTTTGGCGGCCCAAAGGGCCAGCACTTCGTTTTCCATGAGCTGGCGGGTCTGGATGTCCAGCGCGCTAAAGGGTTCGTCCATCAGGATGATGTCTGGATCCAGCGCCAGCACCTGGGCCAGCGCCGTGCGCTTGCGCATGCCGCCCGAGAGCTGGTGCGGGTAGCGGTCGCCGAACTCGGCCAGGCCCACGCGCTCCAGCCAACCCTGGGCCTGGCGACGTGCCTCCGCATCCGGAACCCCGCGGTACTGCAGGCCCATCATCACATTGGCCAGCGCACTGCGCCAGGGCATCAAGGCCTCGGTCTGGAACATATAGCCGGCGCGGGTGTTGATACCGGCCAGCGGCGCGCCGAAAACCTTCACCTCACCCGAAGAGGCCGCCAGCAGGCCGGCGCCTATATTGAGCAGCGTGGACTTGCCGCAGCCCGTAGGCCCCACGACCGAGACGAACTCGCCCGCGTTGATGCGCAAGGTGGTGTTGCTGACCGCGGTGTAACGCTGGCCCGCATCGTCGCGTGAGCGGAAGGTGCAGCTGATGTCGATCAGCTCGAGGGCGCAGGCGGTATCGGGTTCAGGCATGGCGGGAGCTTACAGCAAGCTGCCTGCGCGAGGCTGCTCAGGATCAAGGCAGAAATGAAAACTTGAGGCCCCATCTCTTCACCAGCAGGTGCCGCGGAACCGGCTTCGCCGGGCCGCAGGCGCAGCGGCCCCTCAGCGGGTTGTCTTCACCAGCAGGGGCCGCGGGACTGGCTTCGCCAGACCGCAGGCGCAGCGGCCCCCTCGGGGGGCAGGGAGCTACACGAAGTGAGCGACCGTGGGGGCTAAGCTTTAAATCGATCTTTGGCCCGTTTTGCAAACTCGTTGGTGTAAGTCTTGGCGATGTCTATCTTGTCGGCCCTGATGCTGGGGTCGAAGCTGGCCAGCGCCTTGAGCGCGGTGCGCGCGCCGTCGTCGGGAATGATGCCGTCCAGCGAAATCGACTCGCGCACCTTGTTAAAGGACGCCAGGTAGAGCGCGCGGTCGCCCAGCAGATAGCTCTCGGGCACGGTCTTGATGATGTCGCCCGGGCCGGCGGTCTGCAGCCACTTGAGGCCGTGCACGATGGCATTGGCCATGGCCTGGCAGGTGTTGGGATGCTTTTGCACAAACTCCAGCGGCGCGTAGAGGCAGCCCGCCGGCATGGAGCCGCCGAACACCTCGGTCGTGCCTTTAAGGGTGCGCGTGTCGCTGATGATCTTGACCTCGCCTTTTTGCTCCAGCATGGTCATCACCGGGTCGGTGTTGCTCATGGCGTCGATCTGGCCCGAGCGCAACGCGGTCAGCGCACCGGCCGCCGTGCCCACGCCGATAAAACTCACGTCGCTGGGCTTGAGGCCGGCGCGCGAAAGCACCAGGTTGGCCATCATATTGGTCGACGAACCCGGTGCCGACACGCCGATTCTTTTGCCCTTGAGGTCGGTCAGCGACTTGTAGTTGGGCAGGTTCTTGGTCGAGATGCCGAAGGCGATCTGCGGCGCCCTGCCCTGCAGCACAAAGGCCTGGAACATCTGGTTCTTGGCCTGCAGGTTGATGGTGTGCTCAAACGCGCCCGAGCACACGTCGGCCGAGCCGCCGACCACGGCCTGCAGCGCGCGCGCGCCGCCCGCGAAATCGCTGATCTCTATGTCCAGGCCCTCGGCCTTGAAGTAGCCCAGTTGTTCGGAAATCGTGAGCGGCAGGTAATAAAACGCGGCCTTGCCGCCCACGGCAATCGCGATCTTGCTTTTTTCGAGTTTGGGCTGGGCCCGCAGCGACGGAATTGCCAGCGTCGCCACGGCCAGCGCGGCGCCGCCGGCAAAGCCGCGGCGGGAAATCAGGGGTGGGCGGTTCATGCAAAGCCTCTTTTCTTGTGGATGGCAGAAGCTTATCGAGACGTAAAAAAGCCCGCATCGGTATCATCCCGTGCGGGTTTTTACCAAAAATGAGGCGTTGCGGTTACCAAAGGTTACGGCACGCGCCGCACCCTGCTTCAGCGGTAAGCCGAAAGAAGAATCAGGATGTTGATGAAGAGCGCGACGGCCCAGACCGCCGAGCGCGCCTTGGCCAGGTCGGCCACGTACATCATGATGTAGGCGATGCGTAGAAAGACGAACAGCAGCGCCATGATGTCCAGCCGCGTCTGCGCGGCCTGCAACATGTGCGCGATGATGACGGCCGCGAAGAAGAACGGCAGCGCTTCAAACGTATTCTGCTGCGCCGCGTTGGCGCGGCCGCGCCAGTCGGTCTGCTTGGCCAGCCAGCCGCGCGGGTTGTGGTTGTCAAAGCCGCCGTCGCGCCGGGGCGTGCTCATCATGCCGTACTTGGCGATCGCCGCGCAGGCGATCGGCAACAGCGCCGCGATCAGCACACACCAATAGGCAATGGTGAAACGTGCGAATGTCATGTTGGTTTTCCTTCCGTATGTTGTTGTGTTGTCGCGGGCGCCCCTCAGCGCCTGTCCACCAGCGCATGGGCAATCGTGCCCAGGTCCACGTATTCAAGTTCGCTGCCCACCGGCACGCCGCGCGCCAGGCGCGTGACCTGCACGCCGCGGCTTTTGAGCGCCTGGGCGATCACATGCGCCGTGGCTTCGCCCTCGGCCGTGAAGTTGGTCGCCAGGATCACCTCCTGCACCTCGCGTGACTCGGGCGGCAGCGCCTCGCCGCGGTCATCCTTGGGCACCACGCGGTCGAACAGCTTTTGCAGGCCTATGTCATTCGGGCCTATGCCGTCCAGCGGGCTCAGCTTGCCCATCAGCACAAAGTACAGGCCCTTGTAGGCCAGCGTGCGCTCCAGCGCCGCCTGGTCGGCCGGTGTCTCGACCACGCAGAGCTTGCTGCGGTCGCGCTGCGGGTTCGCGCAGGTGCTGCAGAGCTCCTGCTCGGTCAGTGTGTTGCACAGACTGCAGTGCCGCACGCTGCCCACCGCATGCTCGAGCGCGCGCGCGATCTGTAAGGCGCCCGGCTTGTCGTGCTGCAGCAGGTGAAAAGCCATGCGCGCGGCCGACTTGGCGCCCACACCCGGCAGCTTGCGCAGCGCCTGGGTCAGGCCTTCAAGAGCATTGGAGTCAGCCATACACCGGCCCCCACGTTCGCTCACTGCGTGTAGCTCTCTGCCCCCCGAGGGGGCGCTGCGCCTGCGGTCTGGCAAAGCCAGTCCCGCGGCCCCTGCTTGTGAATGCGTAGACCAAAGCTAGAAGGGTAATTTCATGCCGGGGGGAAGGCCCGCGGTCAGCTTGCCCATTTTTTCCTGGCTGACTTCCTCGGCCTTGCGCACGGCAGCGTTGAAAGCCGCGGCCACCAGGTCTTCCAGCATGTCCTTGTCGTCGGCCAGCAGGCTGGGGTCAATCTCGATACGCTTGACGTCGTGCTTGCAGGTCATGGTGACCTTTACCAGGCCCGCGCCGGCCTCGGCCGTCACTTCCACAAAAGCCAGTTCGTCCTGGGCTTTCTTGATGTTGTCCTGCATGGCCTGCGCCTGCTTCATGAGGCCTGCGAGTTGTCCTTTGTTAAACATGGATTTTTCCTTCTGAGTCTTTGAATCGGGGTTTGTGTTTCGTCACTCGAACATGGGTTTGATCATATCGACTTGGCCGCGAGCGGCCGTATGCTGCCGGGGACAATTTTCGCCCCCCAGTCGCGCATCATGTCCTGCACCAGGGGGTCGTTCTGGATCATTTCTTCGGCCGCGCGCTGGCGCTCGGCCGCCGCGGCGCCATTGCGGCGCGCCGGGGTGTCGGTGACCGGGCCGACCTCCACCGCGAGCTTGAGAGCGGGGTCGCCCACATGCGTCTGCAGCGCGGCCTGCAGCTTTTCGCGCGCGGCCGCCTGGTTCAGCGATTCGCGCTCCACGCGCAGCGTCCACAGGCTGCCGTCCTGGCTGCGCAGCTCGGACTGCAGGCCCAGCTCGCGCGTGAGCGCCGCCACGGCCTCGGCCGCGACCAGCTGGTTGACCGTCTGGCCCCAGGCTTCGCCCAGCGGCACGGGCACCAGCGGAGGGGGTGTGGTGGAAGGCGCGCTGGCTGGCGGGCGCGGCTGTGGCGGCGCAGCCTGCGCAGGCTCAGGCATGGCCGGGGCGCTGGCGTTGAAATAGGGTGCGGGCTGCGCGCGCTCGGCCTGCGCGGCGGGCGCTGGAGGCGCCACAGGCGGCCTTCTTTCAACAGCCGGCGCAAGCGATGCTGCCGGCGCGGGAGCGGCAGCCGCAGGCATGGGGGCCGGCGCGGGCGCAGCGGCCCGCGCGACCTCAGGCTGAGGCTTTTTTCCGGGCTCGGCGGCACCCCCCGCATGGCTGGGGGCGGCCGAAGCCGAGGGCTTGAAGGCCAGCAGGCGCAGCAACACCATGGTCAGGCCCGCGTATTCGTCGGGCGCCAGGCCCAGCTCGCCGCGGCCATGCAGGCACAGGCTGTAGAGCAACTGGGTTTCGTCGGCCGGCAGCGCGCGCGCCAGCCGCGCCGTCTCGGCGATGTCCGGGTCGGCATCGTCGCCGCCCTCGCCCATCTCCGGCACGGCCTGCAGCACCGCCATACGCTGCAGCACCGTCGTCATTTCCTCCAGCGTGGAGGCCGCGCTCAGGCCGTTAAGCCGCAGCGCCTCCGAGGTTTCCACCACCGTCTTGCCGTCGCCGCGCGCCAGCGCGTCCAGCAGGCGATACACATAGCTGCGGTCCACGCTGCCCAGCATAGTGCGCACGCTGGCTTCCTCGAGCGAGCCCGAGCCAAAGGCAATCGCCTGGTCGGTCAGCGAGAGCGCGTCGCGCATGGAGCCGCGCGCCGCGCGCGCCAGCAGGCGCAGCGCCTGCGGCTCGGCCGGCACGTTTTCCACGCCCAGCACCTGCGTCAAATGTTCGAGCACCGTCTCGGGCGCCATGGGCCGCAGGTTGAACTGCAGGCAGCGCGACAGCACCGTGGCCGGCACCTTCTGCGGGTCGGTCGTGGCCAGCACGAACTTCAGGTATTCGGGCGGCTCCTCCAGCGTCTTGAGCATGGCGTTGAAGGCCGTGTTCGTGAGCATGTGGACTTCGTCGATCATGAAGACCTTGAAGCGGCCCACCACAGGTTTGTAAACCGCCTGCTCCAGCAGCTGCGCGATTTCATCGACACCGCGATTGGACGCCGCATCCAGCTCGGTGTAGTCCACAAAACGGCCGCTGTCGATGTCGGTGCAGGCCTGGCACACACCGCAGGGCGTGGCCGTGATACCGCCCTGCCCGTCCGGGCCCAGGCAGTTCAGCGACTTGGCCAGGATGCGCGAAATCGTCGTCTTGCCCACGCCCCGCGTGCCGGTAAACAGGTAAGCATGGTGCAAGCGCTGCGTCGCCAGCGCATTGCCCAGAGCCTGCACCACATGCGACTGCCCCACCATTTCAGAGAAATTCTTGGGGCGGTATTTGCGGGCTAGGACGAGATAGGACATCCAGGCATTCTAATTTGCAGAAGCTGGGGTTTCGGAGGCGTTTGCCAGACTATGTTCCCCACGAAGCAAGGGTCATTCCCAAGTCCCTTACAATCGAGGGCGACGGGCCTTCCCGCATGGTAAAGCGGCCAACCGGGTCAGGTGGGGAACCAAGCAGCCCTAACTGTGGAGCCAGTGCCGGGGTCAAGGCTCGTCACCTTATTCATTTCAACCTGCAGTTCTTGCGGGTTTCGAGCCTAAAGCGGCTTCTCGCTGCGGTTTTGTACCACTGGAGACAGATGCCCGGACACGGTCGGTCAGCTCGTTGAAACGACTTCCATCTCCGTTAAAAATCTAGAGGGGCTTTTGGCATACCCCCTATATCTCCCGGCATAGCTCAGGGTTAAGGATTTCATGCATCGAGTAATTGCAACAAAGCAATTCCGTCGCTCCTCCTCCATTTCCGGACTAGCGTTACCTTTATTCTTGCTTTGAAATGAAGGCAGGATGTCTTCAGCTAAGCCGACGATGTATACGTGATCAAACTCGTTTCCTTTTGAGCCATGTATCGTCAAAAGTGGTAGTACTCCATTCATCAATGGAGGCTCTTTAGAGCGCATTTCAAGCTCTTGCAAGAAAGAATCAAGCCCCGCACCTGCACCGGAAGACGACGCAATTTCCTTCGAAAGCTCAGTCCAAGCTCTACGATCCTCATCGAACAAAGGATACTCTCGCTCAAAAACCTCCTTTTGCTCTTGAAAATGGCTGACTATTATTCGAATGAACTTCCGGTAATCCAGACGCTCTGCAAGTTGCGAGTTGATGGCTTCAACAATTGCCCGACCTGGGAGGGTTAGCTGTGTACTTTGGGCTGCTTCTGTCGCCCAACTACGAAGTAGATCACCATGGGTCGCCGACGCCTGGGCCGATGCTGAGTCAAGATCAATATCTAGGGACAAGAGCTTATTGCTAGCCTCCGCAAAGACTTGAAAGGCTCGTTGATCCGATCTACGGTTAGCCAGGTTAAGGGCGCCTTGAAGCCACGCGTAAGGAAGGCTTGCAAAGCTATCGCGACGTTGGGCTATCTGAGCGGGAATGCCCTCGTCATGCAAGGCTTCTCGCGCTTTTTCCAAGAGCGCTTTGGTCCTTGCAATCAGCGCCACAGAACCTAAATGCGCACGGTGCCGCGAAGCGATATCTCGAGCAATTTCTCTGGCTTCATCGGTATCAGTTGCAAAAGACAGTACGCGAACCTCCTCCGCTACTGCTGTATCTGTACGTCCAACCTCTAATGGACTTTTACCAGGTGCACGTAATCTGTTATGGGTTACCAGATTGTTGGCCAACTGAACCACCGAAGCAGGACACCGAAAGTTTGTCGGCATCTGAAAACGCTCTGGGTCGAAATCCGATTGAAATTGCTCAAGACGCTGATGACTTGCGCCATTCCATTGATAGATGATTTGATCATCATCCGCAACGGCAAAAACATTTTTGTAGTCAGTCGAGGCGAAGGCGCGAAGAAGTTTGTATTGCCCTTCATTTGCGTCTTGAAATTCATCTAAACACAAGTATTTGTAATTTGAGGAATACTTTCGAGCAACTGTTGGAAAAACTTTAAAGAGAGCATGCGCCTTATAGATAAGGGCCGGGAAATCCACTGCATTTTCTGTCGTCAGAAAATCATCGTATGCCTTATAGGCTTGAGAAATGGCAATACCTTGCAGCTCACTAGAAAAAAATCTTTCAGATTCATCAGGAGAGACCAAAAGATCGCGAAGACGATCAAGCATAGGGAGAATTTTCTCTCGCGGGATTTCTGGATTCACGTCAGCAACAGACAATGCGCGATTGAGCATCAGTAACCTGTCAGACATTGACGAGTAGATTTTAAAATCGGTTTTGAGCCCAATTAGTGATCCACTTTGTCGCAAGACTTCACAGGCGAACGAATGAAATGTACCTATGAATAGCCTGTCCTCCGCGTCAGGAATTATTTCCAGTATCCGGCTGCGCATCTCGTCAGCAGCACGATTCGTAAAAGTCAAAGCGAGAATTCTCCAGCGACTTTGTGGAGACTCGACCAGGAGTTTGGATATCCTGGCTGTAAGAACCCGTGTTTTTCCTGAGCCTGGACCAGCCAGCAACAAGAAGGCCCCATCGCCCCACCCAGCCGCGTGACGCTGAACAGGGGTTAGCGAAGCCAAAAGGTCCCCCAGCCGTTTCTCGGCTTCGGTCATGCTATTTCTCCCAGATTTTTGAATAGTTCGGTGAACTTGGGAGGAATAGTAATGTCCGACCCGGACAATCGAATGTTTCGTGCCAAGCGCACAGCAGTCTCTTCTTTGTGGTCCGCAGCAAATGCCAACAAATCGGCGTCTGTATCAGGCACGCTACCGTCCAACTCATGAATAGCAGCAACCATAAGCGGGCGAAATGTGCTTCCGATCAAATACTGCTCCAGATCTTGTCCCTTCGGAAGCTGCACCACCCGATCAGAAATCTGCTGAGGCAAAAACCGTTTACTTAATAACTGAGCAATATGATCATCCCCTCCCTGGTCGCCATCACAGATCATCGCCCACTCAAATCCGAATGCTCTTGCAAGCGTCGCAAAAGCACCGCTAGAACCATTATTCTGATAGTCGATAACGGAAATTCCATATGCATCCAACGGCACTCCCAGTTTCTCACCAATAGCGCCCAAGATGGCGTACTCGGATTGCCCCTCACACAAAATCCATTTTCGCGCAAAGAAAATTTCTCCCCGAATACGCTTTGCCCAACTTTCTAGGCGACCAATTTCATCGTCACCCACAAAATTAATGCTTTCATCCTTCAGCTTCCGTAGGGCGGCGTGATTTTCAGTTGCGTTCTGAGGGTCCACGAAGCACATAAGTAACTCTCTAAACGTCGCCTCCTCCAATACTCCTTGGCAGGTCAGAACCCCTTGTATCTCATCGTACGAAAGGAGCGCCGGATATTTAGTAACAACAGCATTAAGGCCGGCAGCATTACTTAATTTGGTGGAGAAAATCTGCTCAATTCGATAACCTTTAGGCCCTTCGGCCCCTCGCCGCAAAATAATCAAGTCCTTCAGCGGAACATTCTGAACAAAATAAGGAGAGTGAGTCGTAATAATTTTCTGCCCGGGAAGCGTCACGACTGACTCCCAAAGCGCCCGACAAGCCTGAGGGTGCAGATGAGCTTCTGGTTCTTCGAGCGTGAGAATGGGTGTGCTGTCAGCCGTATATGTCTCTTCCAACATATTTTCAATGTAGGCTCGAAATAAAAACATGACGGCTAAGCTTTGAACTCCATTCCCGTGACGTCCTATAGGAAGCCAGGGGTCCGCAGCCTTACCTTGCACTATTAGTTCTGAGCGACTAATGATGTCCCAAAGATTTATTGGGACTGCTCTAACGTCCACATTTCCAGCCGCACCAATTGCAATAACGTTACTTATAGAGCGGAGCGTATTCTTAATACTTTCAAGCTTAGGATCAGCTGCTAACAATTCGGTGTTTAGGGCAGCAAACTTTCCTTCCAGATCATCGGATTTTGCTTTATCAATATCTATCGATTTAAGCAGGGAGCCCCAAAAACGAGAGCGACCGCCAAACTCTACAGATGCATCTCTCATAGCTCCCATCGAGAAGCAAGGCACATAATCAAAAAAACTCGAAAGATTTTGGTTACGGGCACCCTTTCCCGCATAAGGATCGCCAACGCTGTTTAAAAATTGCCACTCTGGCTCCACCGATTTAGTAACCTCAGCAAATTTACACCGGACTCGCATCTCAATGGCATTTAAGGCAGTTTTTGGGTCTGTTTGAGTAATATCGAGAAGCGACCCGGTAATGTTCTCAGGCCACTCGTGAGCGACCTTTTCCGCGAATCCCAATGTGACCTCTATGACCTCCTGCTTTGAATCTGCTCCTGGCAAAGTCGTGCGAAAGTCATACTCGTTAAATCCAGTGTTTCCTGATTTCCCCCACCTGCGTCCCAGCGCAATTTTTACCGCATCCAATACCGCACTTTTACCCGCGTTGTTTTCCCCAATGATTACGGCGTTACCTCTGATTGGCAGACGTAAGCTTTGAATGCAGCGAAAATCCTTAATAGCTATCGATGTCAAATTCATGCCGCATCCCTGCCTTTTCACCTAGTTGTGACGACATGTTATGGCAGCACCGGGGCCGCGTCGAGCAATGGTTCTGGGACTATTACCAAGAGACGTCTGCTTTTCCCATAAGCAGTCCCGAGGTAGCGCGTTGGTTGATGTGATCTGAGTCTCGCTGTGACACCTCGTTGTATCACTTGATTAAAGAGGCCCCGCTGGAACCTGCATGGATACCATGCTTTATGTTTTTAAGAGCGATGTTCGAAAAAATCCCTTGCAGGGTTAACCAGTAACACGTCGCTGAGTACCGGGATTGCAAATCCGGTTAGCCAGATGCTGTCCCGCTACAGCCGCTGCTCCACATGCCGCATCAGCCCCTCGCAAGCATCCTCCACCAGGTCCAGCACATGCTCAAAGCCGTCCTTGCCGCCGTAGTAGGGATCGGGCACCACCGGGCTGTCATGCTTTAAACAAAACTCCGTGAGCCTGCGCACTTTATGCAAATACGTCGCAGGGCATTCTTCCTGGATCAAAGCCAGGTTGTCCCAGTCCATGGCCAGGATCAAATCGTGGCGCTCGAAATCCGCGCCCGAAATCTGCCGAGCCCTCAGGCCCGAAAGGTCATAGCCCCGCCCGGCGGCATGCGCCTGGGAGCGCTCATCGGGCGGGTTGCCGGGGTGGTAGTTGTGGGTGCCGGCCGAATCGACTTGCACCTGGTGGCCGAGGCCGCGTTCCATGACTTTGTGCTGGAACACGCCATGGGCCGTGGGGCTGCGGCAGATGTTGCCCATGCAGACAAAGAGGATGGAATAGGGCTTCATCGGCCTGTGCCCTTACCTGGCAGCCTCTTCAATCGCCTCGGTGGTCTGCAGCGCATGCTGGGCAATCTGCGCCGAGGCCAGGGCCAGCGAGGCGAGCGCGTAGGTGCCGCTGATGATGCCCTTGTAAGCCACTTCGGCCGCGATGGCGTCCTGGCCCAGGCCTTCGGTGGCGGCGATGATGCAGGCCTCCACACTATCGAGGCCGGCGTCGCCGTAAAGGTCTTCGCCTTCGTAGCTCACGCGGTATTCAAATTCGTCCTGCATCATGGGTTCGATGTGGAAACGGACAATCATGGTGGTCCTCTCTTCTCCAGAGTGATGAATCATCAAAGGCCGAAATGCGCAATAACCCCCTGCCCCGCCAGGCGGCCGCTGGCAAAGCAGGCGGTCAACAAATAGCCGCCGGTGGGCGCTTCCCAGTCCAGCATCTCGCCGGCGCAGAACACGGGCTGGCCTGGGCCCTGGAGGTTTTGCAACTGCAATTGCGAGCTCATGGCTTCGAACATCACGCCGCCCGCGGTGCTGATGGCTTCGTCCATGGGCCGGGGGGCGGTCACGCGCACCGGCAGGGCCTTGATGCCGGCGGCCAGGCGCGCCGGGTCGGCAATCGCGTCCTTGCCCAGCAGCTCATAGAGCATGGCGGCCTTGATGCCGTCCAGGTTGAGGCGGCTTTTCAGGTGGCTGGAGAGCGAACGCGAGCCGCGCGGATGCCGCACCTCGACCAGCACCTGCTCGAGTGATTTGTCCGGCAGCAGGTCCAGCATGAAGGTGGCGCTGCCGTGGGCGGCGATCTCGTCGCGCAGCAAACTGGACGCGGCATACACCAGGCTGCCTTCGACGCCGGTGGCGGTGGCGATGAACTCGCCCTTGCGGCTGAAGCTGCGGCCGCGGGAATCGGTGAAATGGATGGCGACGGATTTGAAGGGCTGGCCGGCGAAGCGGCTGGCGAAATGTTCGGTCCAGCCTGTGTTCGGCCGCGGGCTTTTGCCTATGAGCTCCTGCAAAAATTCGCGGCGGGTTTCGCCGGCATCGGCCACGGCCTCCTGCACTTGCGCGGGGCTGTCGGGCCGGGCAGCGACCTCAAAGCCGCAGTTCGAAGGCTGCAGCGGCGCGAGCGCGACGCCGCGCTCGGCCAGCAGCGGCACCCAGGCGCCGTCCGAGCCCAGGCGCGCCCAGCTGCCGCCGCCCAGCGCCAGCACCACGGCATCGGCCTGTACCCGCACTTCGCCGGCGGGGGTTGCGAATTTCAGCGCGCCGTCATCGGCCCAGCCCAGCCAGCGGTGCCGCATGGAAAACTTCACGCCGGCCTGGCGCAGGCGCTGCAGCCAGGCGCGCAGCAGCGGCGCGGCCTTCATGTCCTTGGGAAACACGCGGCCCGAGCTGCCGATAAAAGTCTCCACGCCCAGGGCTTCGGCCCAGGCGCGCAGCTCGGCGGGGCCGAAGGCGGCCAGCAGCGGCTGCAATTGCGCGGCGCGCTCGCCGTAACGGCCCACAAAGGCCTGCGGCGCCTCGGAATGCGTGAGGTTGAGCCCGCCTATGCCGGCCAGCAAAAACTTGCGGCCCACCGAGGGCATGGCGTCGTAGACCTCAACCTTCAGCGCCGCGCCGGCGCCGGCCAGGGCCTCGGCGGCCATCAGGCCGGCGGGCCCGCCGCCTATGA
>NZ_AKIV01000084.1 GCF_000282655.1 Polaromonas sp. CF318 | reverse complement strand
TTTCTTTTGGGTACTTTTCTTTGGCGAAGCAAAGAAAAGTGCCTCGCCCGCCGGGGCGAGACCCGGCCAGCAACCCTCAGCAGAGATAACGGAGAGGCAGGACCGCTCACCCGGTCCAAGGCTCCCCCCGATACCAAGCATACCGAGCCAACCTCAACATAGGCTTGTCGCCTGAAGTATCCCCATAGGCATACAAAGTCACCCCCTCCAGCCCGGCGGCGCCAAACCGTCCAGCCGCCCAGTCTCGCAGCCTGACAACCTTCTGCTCACCATGGCAGTTGGGCGTCCGCATGCGCCCCGTGAGGCGGCGGGCCTCGGCCTCGCCCGTGACTTCCATTTCGGTGCAGAGCAGCGCGTCAAAGCCGAGCTGCCGCGCCACCTGCTTCAGGTAGATGTCGGGCGAGGCGCTCACCATCACGCAGCAGTGGCCGGCCTCGCGGTGCCGGGCCAGGTGCGCCATCGCATCCTCGCGCAGCTGGCCGGGGAAATCTTTTGCCAGCCACTGCGCGGCCCAGCCATCGATCTCGGCAAGGCTGCGGCCGGCCAGCGTGGCCTGCATCAGCTTGCCTTTGGCGATGTTGTTGGGCACGATGCGCAGCGCATAAGCGACCAGCCAGGGTGAGCAGCGCAGCAGGGCCCAAACAAAGCGCGGCCAGCCCAGGCCGCGCGCGAGGAAGACCGTGAAGGTGTCGCGCCGGGTCAGCGTGCCGTCGAAATCAAAGGCGGCGACAACCGGGCCGGCGTCCTGGGCGCTTAGCTCGGGCATCGCACCTGGCCGCAATAGCGTTCGCAGAATGGGCAGCCCGTCATGGGCAGCCATTTGGGAATATTGAAGTAGCGCTTGAACACCGTGCCCAGCACCCCTTCGCGGTAAGCCTGGTAGTTAAAGCCCGTGCCTTCGAGGGCGTAAAAAGGCACGCCGCTCTGCTCGAAGCTGAGCACACGCACCGAGGCGAAATAAGGCTCAAACTCCTCCAGGCGCGGCTTGTCGGCGAGGATGATGCGAATCGTCTTGCCCTGGTAGAGCGAAAAATCGACCAGCATGTCGTCCTGGCGCGCATGGAACTTGCCGACGCCGAAGACCGGCATGTACTGGCGGCGCTCAAAACCAAAAATCGAGGCCGGCGTGTAGGCCTCGCCCATCAGCACCACACCGGGCACCGTGACCTGCTTGAGCATCTCGGCGGTTTTGTAGCTGCGGACAATTTGCGGGTAGAGTTTTGTCGTGCGCCAGGTGTCCAGCGTGGTCATGTAAAGGCCCGCCACCACCAGCACATGCAGGCCGGCGAATACGGCCAGCCCTTTGGCACAGGCCTTGAGTTTGTCGGCCGGCAAGGCGAACGCCAGGAAAGCAAAACCAAAGGGATAAAAAGACAGCACCCAGTGCAGGCCTATCACTTTCTTGGCCGACAGCAGCGCGAAGAACAGCAGCGGCACCACCACCAGGCAGGCCAGCAGGCGCTGCGAGCGCGCCGCGGCCAGCAGCGCCTGACGGTAGCGTACCGCCATCCACAGCGCGGCCGGCGTGACCAGGTAGGCCATCATGCCGATATAGGTCAGCGGCTTGCGCCACTCAAAATGGGCATCTTCATTGCGGTTGTACACATTGAACATGATGTTGGACCAGCCGTGCGACATGTTGTAGGCGATGTTGATCGCCGGCCCGGGTAAGGCGCACAGCACCAGCAGGGCCAGACCGGCCAGGCGCTCGCGGCGGTACAGCACGAAGTACACGAGGTAGCTGAATCCCAGCACCACCGAAAAATACTTGGACAAAAAGGCGCAGCCCAGGAAGAGGCCCGACAGCGCATACAAACCCCAGGCGGCGCGGTCCAGTTGCGCGCGGCGCTCGGCGCGCATCAGCGCGGCGACCGACAACACCGACCAGAAGATCAGCGGCGTGTCGGTGGTGATCAGGGTGTTGAGCCAGTTCAGCGGCGCCAGCCAGAAAAACAGCACGGCCCAGGCGGCGCGCACCCGGTCCGCGCCTTTCAGCGCCCACCACAGCGCCGCGCCCAGCGCCAGCGGCAGCAGCACGATGGGCAGGCGTATGGACCAGAGGCTGTCGCCCAGCGTGGCGCGCATCAGCGCGATCAACCAGCCCACCATGGGCGGGTGGTCCGAATAACCCCAGTCGGGGTACACGCCCCACCAGTAGAAAAAGGCCTCGTCGCCGGTGACCGGGAAGCTCACGGAAATCCACAAGCGCAGCAGCAGCGAGAGCAGGCCGGCGGCCAGCAGCCAGCGGCTCAGCGTGACGGGAAAAGCGGCGGCGGCGGCGGAATCGTGGTTCTGGGACATGAAGGCTCAAAAAGGGGAGCGGCGCCGGCGGCAACGCGGCCGCGGACAAGGCTGGAGCAGGCTAGCGCAAGCTGATTTCCTTGCGGATGGCCGCACTATAAAGCAAGGCCAGCACGCCTATGGCCACGGCCAGCCACAGCGTCAGCAGCCGCGCCAGCACGGTGACGGCCAGCGCTGCCGCGGGCGCGGCGCCATGCGCCACCAGCAGGCCCGTCAGCACGGCCTCGGTGCCGCCCAGGCCGGCGGGCAGCGCGGACAGGGCGCCGGCCACCATGGCGACAGCGTAAAAGCCCGTGGCGGTCAGCACATCCAGCCCAACACCCATGCCGCGGCAGACCAGCCAGACGGCGACGCCCTGCGCCGCCCAGGCCGCCAGCGTCAGCCCCAGCCAGAGCCAGGGACGCAGCGCCAGGCAATGCCAGGCCTCCCGCAGCCAGGGCAGGCTTGCAAAAAGCCGGTCACGGTGTTTGAAGAGCAGGCCCAGCACGGCCAGCAGCAGCAGCGCCGCGATCGCCAGCAGCACGCCCAGCAATGTGGACAAGGCCTGAACAGCGGGATGCTGTAACACCCAGCCGGCGGCAGGCAGGCACAGCAGCAGCAGGCACAGCAGGTCGGCCAGCCGTTCAGCCCCAAAGATGGCGAGGCTTTGCCCGGCGCCCAGCGGCTCGCGCGCCAGCATCAAGCCCCTTGCCGCCTCACCGACGTTGCCGGGCGTGGGGGTGAAGGCATAACCCGCCAGATACAGGCGCAGCCCCTGCGCCCATCCGAAATGCCGCCCGTAGTGCGCCATCCAGAGCCGCCAGCGCAGGCCGCGCAGCAGGTAATTGAGCAGGCACAGGCCCGCGGCCTGCGCGCCCGTCCAGGACCAGAGTAGGGCCAGCGAGGTTTTGGGGCTGTCGCCCCAGACCAGCAGCGCGGCCGCGTAGGCCGTGGCCACCACGCCCAGAACCAGCAGCAGGCGCTTGAAGGGAAGGCCCGCCGCAACCGGCGCGGATGAGGCGGGCGCGGGCTTCACAGCCAGCGGCTCAGGAAAATGGCCAGCCACAGCGCGCCGGCCCCCAGTATCCAGGGGTCGCGCAGCATGTCGCGCGCCACGTCTTCGCCGTGGCCGCGGTGCACCTGGTAGGTATAGCGCAGCATGCCGAAAATCACCACCGGCACGGTGTAGAGCAGGCGCTCGCCGTGCTGCAGTTGCGCCTCGGGGCTGGTGGCGAACAGGCTGTAGGTGGTCAGCGTGGCGGTCATGGTCACGGCCATGAAGGTGTCCAGCAGGGCCGAGGGGTAGTGGGCCATCACCGCGCGCTGGCTGGCTTCTTCATGGAAGCTTTCGGCCTTGCGCTTGGCAAAGCCGAGGAACAGGGCCACAAAAATGCCGGTCAGCAGCAGCCAGCGCGAGGGCGGGATGCCGACGGCCACGGTACCGGCCAGAAGGCGCAGCATGAAACCCGAGGCGATGATGGAGACGTCAACCACCGGCACCTGCTTGAGCCGCCATGAATACGCCAGGTTGAACAGCACATAGGCCGCCAGCAAAGCCAGCAGCGTGCGGTTGCCCGCCGCCAGCAACAGGCCGGCCACCAGCAGCAGGCCGGCCAGCACCAGCGCCACGGGCACCGCCACCGCGCCGCTGGCCAGGGGCCGGTGGCGTTTGGTGGGGTGCAGGGCGTCGCTGGCGCGGTCATGCCAGTCGTTGATGATGTAGACCATGCTGGAGAGGCAGCAAAAAGCGGCAAAGGCATGGAAGACGCGCCAGTCCAGCGCCATGTCCAGCCAGTTCTGGCTGAACACCAGGCCGGCGAACACAAAAACGTTTTTCAGCCACTGGTGCGGCCGCATGAGGCGGGCCAGGGCCAGCGGGAAAGAAAAGGAAGAGGGCATCGGGAAGAGGGGTAAACACCCCAGGGACAGCGAGCTTGAAGCATAACTGAGCGCCGCCGATTCCCGAATACGGCCAAAATGGGGCCATGGCTCTCGCACCCTCCCCTACCCTCGCCCCTTCCTCCTCCGTCGCCCTGCCCGCTGTCTCGCCCCGCGCCCTCGAATTGATCCAGGCCCTGGTGCGCATGAACACCGTCAGCGACAACAGCAACCTGGAATTGATCCATTTCGTGCGCGACGAGCTCGCCCGGCTGGGCGTGGCCAGCCGCATCACCACCAACGCCGGCAAGACCAAGGCCAATCTGTTCGCCACGCTGGGCGAAGGCAAGCCGGCCGGCATCATCCTGTCGGGCCATACCGATACCGTGCCCTGGGACGGCCAGGACTGGACGCTGGACCCGCTGTCGGCCGCCATCGAGGGCGGCCGGCTCTACGGCCGCGGCAGCTGCGACATGAAAGGCTTTATCGGCATGGCCCTGGCCCACGCCGGGGACTTCCTGAACAGCCAGGCGCCTTTTGCGCTGCACCTGGCGCTGAGCTATGACGAGGAAGTGGGCTGCCTGGGCGTGAGGGAGCTGATCGCCGACATGAAGGATGCCGGCATCGCGCCGCTGGCCTGCATCGTCGGTGAGCCGACCAACATGGTGCCGGCCACCGCGCACAAGGGCGTGTACCGCTACAAATGCTGCGTGCGCGGCAAGGAGGCGCACTCCTCGCTCACGCCGCAGTCGGTCAATGCCATCGAGATGGCGGCGCGCGTGGTCGGCAAGCTGCGCGACATGGCCGAGGGCTTTGAGGCCAGCGAACCGCGCTACGAGGGCTTCGACGTGCCCTTCAGCACCGCCAGCGTCGGGCAGTTCCACGGCGGCATTGCCGACAATGTGGTGCCGCGCGACGCCGAGTTCCGCTATGAATTCCGCAACCTGCCCACGGCCGACGCGCATGCGATGCAAAAAGAAATTCTGGCCTATGCGCAGCGCGCGCAGCCGGCGATGCAGAAAGTCGCGCCCGATGCCGGCTTCAGCTTTGAGACGATTTGCGAGGTGCCGGCCTTCCTGGGCTCGGCCGGCGACGACGTGACCCGGCTCGCGCAGCGCCTGGCCGGCACGCGGGAAACCACGCTGGTGGCCTTCGGCACCGAGGCGGGCCTCTTCAAGGGCGCGGGCATTCCCACCGTGGTCTGCGGGCCCGGCAGCATCACCCAGGCGCACCAGCCCGACGAATTTGTGAGCCTGGAGCAGCTGGCGCGCTGCCAGGCCTTTATGCAGGGGCTGGTCGCCACGCGGCAGATCGCCTGACCACCGCCCAAAGAAAAAACGCCTGACTCAGTCAGGCGTTTCGCTTGGGGATCAGGTTATCAAGTCCTCACGCGGCCGTCACCGGTCAACATGGACAGCTCCACAAAGCTGGAGGCCACGTGGTCCGTTGGCGAGAAGGTCACGGAGAAACCGCCCAGCGACTGGCTGCCCATGCCCTCCAGGCCGGCGATCAGCGACTCGCGGCTGACCTTGGCGGCCCCGCCGCGCTTGAGCCCGTCGACAAAGACCTTGGCGGCCACATAACCCTCCATGCTGGAGAAATTGGCCTGGGCGTTGCCCGCCGCCTTGGCCGCATCGACAAACTCGCGCGCGATGAGACGGGCCGTGTTGTAGGGCGAGGGCATGACCTGCGAGACCACCACGCCCGCGCCGTCCTTGCCGAGCTCGTCGGCCAGCGCCTGCGTGCCGACAAAGGACACGTTGTAGAAGGTGCCGCCGTAGCCGGCCTTGCGGGCCTCGCGGATAAAGGCCGCGCAGGCCTTGTAGGCGCCAATCTGCACCACCGCGTCGGGCCCGGCCGCGACCAGGGTCTTGACCGCGCCGGCCACGTTCACCGTGTTGCGCTCCACCGTCGCCAGCGCCACAGGCTTGAGGTTTTGCGCCGCCAGGGCCAGCGTCACGCCGTCCAGGCCGGCCTTGCCGTAGGCATCGTTCTGGTAGAACACGGCGATTTTTTTCA
Organism: Polaromonas sp. CF318; assembly: GCF_000282655.1. Lineage (GTDB taxonomy): Bacteria > Pseudomonadota > Gammaproteobacteria > Burkholderiales > Burkholderiaceae_C > Polaromonas. Next base: position 2,798 of record NZ_AKIV01000084.1, on the reverse strand, counting down.
GGCCCAGGCCGGTCAGCTGTTTGACGATGAGCCCGGTTTCGTCGTTGTACGAGGCACGCACGTGGAAGGCGTACTTGTTGAAGGGGTCGCGCAGCGCCATGGCGCCGGTGAAGGGGGCGAAAAACGGCACCTTGTCCTTGGTCGCCAGCGGCAGCGCGGCGATGCTGGTGGGTGTGCCGATGTAGCCGAACAGCGCGAACACGTCGTCGGCGATCAGCTTGCGGGTGTTTTCGGCGCAGCGGTCGGGCTCGTAGCCGTCATCCAGGTTGCGGATTTCGATCAGGCGCTTGCCGATGCCGCCCTGGGCGTTGACTTGGTCGAAATAGACCTTGGCCCCCTGGTGGAACTGTATGCCCAGTTGCGCGGCCGGGCCGGTGAAGGCGGCTGACTGGCCGAGGATGATCTTGTCGGCCTGGGCATGGGCGACGTTAAAACCGGCCAGCGTGGAGGCGCCGGCAAGGACGGAAAATTTTCTGCGAGTGAGGTTCATTCCTTCATTCTCGCAAGACAACTGACAACCTGGTTAAACCCCCTTCGTAACAGGAGGGCAGGCCGTGAGATAGGTCACTACTTTGGATTGACATGGAAGGCTGGTCGTCAGCAAATTGCCAGCTTTCCAAGGGAATAGCCCTATTTCCAGGCCTATTCCCTGACCCGTCCCAGCGCGTCAATCAGGCTGAGCTCAACCAGCTTGGAGCCCACGCGGTCGCCGTCGAAGTGGACACGAAAGCCGCCCAGGTTCAGGTCCTGCAGGCTGTCCAGCGCCTTGCGCAGCTTGGCCCGGGTCGGGTCCTTGCCGGCCTTGCGCAGGGCTTCGGTGTAAGTCCAGGCGGCGATGTAGCCTTCCAGCATGTAGACGTTGGATTTGCCGAGCTTGGCCGCCAGCGCATCGGCCTGCATTTCGCGCACCAGCACGCTTTTGGCGTTGTCCGACTTGGGCGTCACGCGCACCACCACCACGCCGGCGCCGGCCGGGCCCAGCTGTTCGGCCAGCAGGCTTTCGCCGGTGCTCGAAAAACCATAAATAGGCCCGCGAAAGCCCTTGGCGCGCAGGTCGCGTATGGCATTGGCCGCGCCCGAGGCGTCGCTGATCACCAGCACCGATTCCGGTTTTTTGGCCAGAACCTGGTCCACGCTGGTGGCGACGCTGCCGCCGGACAGAGCCGATTTGGCCACCAGGTTGGCACCCAGGCCGCCCATGGTGCGCTCGGCCGAATCCAGCGCGGCGAGCGACTCGAGGTCCTTGCCGTGCAGGATGGCCAGCTTGCGCATGCCCAGGGTCTCGGCGTGGCGCGTGATCATCGCGGCCTCTTCGGAATAGCCGGGCCGCACCGAATAGACGTTCGGATAGAGCGAGCCGCGCAGCTCGTCGGCGCCGGCCATGGGCGCGAACAGCAGGATGTCGGTGTCCTTGAGCAGCGGGTTGACGGCGGTGACCTGCGGCGAGCCGTAGTACCCAAATAAAGAGAACACCTTCTGGTCCAGCAGTTTTTTGGTGTTGGCCACCGTGGTGTCGGGGTTGCCCATGTCGTCCAGTGTGGTGAGCTCTATCTTGCGGCCGTTGACGCCGCCGCCCGCGTTGACCCGTTCAAAGTAAAGCCGCGCGCCCTGCGCGAAGGGCAGGGCCAGCGTGGCGCCGGGCCCGGTCATGGCCAGGGACTGGCCCAGGGTGACGGCGGTCTTGCTGACGCCGTCCTCGGCATTGACCCCTGTCGCGAGCAGGCCGGCCAGGGCCGCTACCATGGTGATTCTGGCGGCGGCGCGGAATGCCCGCATTCCGTTTATTGTTGTTGTCATGCTGTGTCTCCCGGGATGCGACGATCAAGCCACTATAGAGTTGAACCATGAGCAATACCATCAGCATCTCCCCTAGGGCCGAGGCCAACCCTGACAGCCGGCTGAAGCCGGGCGCCGCGCAGGTGCTGGGCGCCTGCCCGCACGACTGCCCCGACACCTGTTCGCTGCTGACCACGGTAGAGAATGGCATCGCCACCCGCGTGCAGGGCAACCCCGAGCACCCCCATACCGGCGGGGTGCTGTGCAACAAGGTCTCTCGCTATACCGAGCGCAGCTACCACCCCGAGCGCCTGCTGGGCCCGCTCAAGCGCAGCGGCCCCAAAGGCAGCGGGCAGTTCGAGCCGGTGAGCTGGGAGGCTGCGCTGGCCGACATCGCTTCGCGCCTCAAAGCCATCGCGGCGCGCGATCCCGAGGCCATCGTTCCCTATAGCTATGCCGGCACCATGGGCCAGGTGCAGGGCGAAAGCATGGCCGGGCGCTTTTTCAACCGGCTGGGCGCGTCTTTCCTGGACCGCACCATCTGCTCCTCGGCCGGCGGCGAGGCCCTGGTGCAGACCCTGGGCGGCAAGGTCGGCATGCGCGTGGAGTTTTTCGCCGAATCCAAGCTCATCATCATCTGGGGCAGCAACTCCATAGGCAGCAACCTGCATTTCTGGCGTTATGCGCAGCAGGCCAAACGCGACGGCGCCAAACTCATCTGCATAGACCCGCGACGCAGCGAAACCGCCGAGAAATGCCATGAGCACATCGCGCTGCTGCCCGGCACCGACGCCGCGCTGGCCCTCGCGCTGATGCACGAACTGATCGTCCACGACTGGCTGGACCGCGACTACATCGCGCGCCACACCCTGGGCTGGGAAAGCCCGGACGGCGGGCTGCGCGAACGCGCGCTGCAGTGGAGCCCCGAGCGCGCCGCCGACGTCTGCGGCGTGCCGGCCGGGCAGATACGCTCGCTGGCCCGTGATTACGGCGAATGCATGGTGAAGCGGCAGCCGGCCGCC
>NZ_AKIV01000083.1 GCF_000282655.1 Polaromonas sp. CF318 | reverse complement strand
ACTGCGTGTAGCCTGCTCCCCCCTCCGGGGGCGGCGCCTGCGGTCTGGCAAAGCCAGTCCCGCGGCCCCTGCTTGCAATTCGAAGGTGCCGGTCAGGCCAGAGTGTCGGCCCAGATGTTACTGGCCCAGTTCAATGCATAGACGCCTTCCAGTTCGGTGGGGCCCGTGCTGACGCCGCCGGAACCGGCGACGGCCTTGAAGGTTTTTTCGGCGGCCACGTATTCATGCACGCTGGCCACGTGGATCACGTTCTTGTTGTCGACAAAGCTGTAGCAGGTGTTGGTCAGCATGGGCGCGGGGTTGACGTCCCAGCCCGAGAGCTGGGCCACGATGGCGGCCGCCGCGACCTTGCCGTGGTTGTTGGCCATGTGGCCGCTCTTGGGCATGGCCGGCGCCACCTGGATGGAGTCGCCCAGCACGTGCACGTCTTTCGCGGCGGAGGATTCGAACGTCAGGTAGTTAACGCCGCACCAGCGGTTGTTGGCCTGGTTGTTCAGGCCCGCCTGCACGGCGATGGTGCCGGCGCGCATCGCGGGCAGCACATTGAGCACATGGGCCTTGACGTCGTCCTGCACGTCGAACCTGATGATGCCGGCCTTGGCGTCGACCGCGGTGGCCTTGTGCTGGCCGCGGTATTCAACGATGCCCTTGTATTGCTCGGCCCAGACCTTTTTGAACAGCGGGCCCTTGGAGGTGACGTCGGGATTCGCGTCAAGGATCAGCACCTTGCTGCGCGGCTTGGCAGCCTTGAAGTAGCCGGCGATCACCGAGGCGCGCTCGTAGGGGCCGGGCGGGCAACGGTAAGGCGCTTCGGGAATCGTGATGGCGTAGACGCCGCCGTCGGGCATGGCTTCGAGCTGGCGGCGCAGCGCAACGGTTTCCGCGCCGGCCTTCCAGGCCTGCAGCACCTGGCTGGAGACATTGGCCTCCTTGAGGCCTTCTATGCTGCCGAACATCAGTTCCACGCCGGGCGAAACCACCAGCTTGTCGTAGGCGATGGTGGCGCCGCGGGCCAGCGTGACGGTTTTCTTCGCGGTGTCTATGGCGCTGGCGTAGTCCTTCACCACGGTGATGCCGTGGGCGCGCGACAGGCCCGCGTAGGAGGTGGTGAGGTCGGAGATCTGCTTGCCGCCGCTGAGCACCAGGTTGGAGATCGGGCAGGAGATAAAGGCATCCTGCGGCTCGATCAGCACCACGTCGATCTGGTGGTCGGACAGCAGGCGTACATATTTGGCGGCGGTGGCGCCGCCGTAGCCGCCGCCAATTACCACGACCTTGGCCTTGGAGGGGACCGAGGTTGTGGCGCAGCCGGCCAGGCCCAACAAGCCGAGGGCGGCGCCTGATTGCAGGAAGGAGCGGCGCTTGAAGCCAGAAAGGGAATGAAGTTGCGTGTTCATGATGTTCCTTCTTCCTTACTTTTTCTGTGCGGCGAAGTAGCCGGCCAGCGACTCGATCTGCGCGTCGTTAAAGCCCTTGCTGATCTGGTGCATCACCGTAGCCGGCCGCGTGCCGGTCTTGAAGGCATTCATCTGCGCGACGATGTAGCCCTTGTCCAGGCCCGCCAGCGAGGTGACCGTGGAGCCCTCCACTACTTTGCCATTGGTTCCGTGGCAGTTGGCGCAGGTGGCGGCCAGGCTCTTCGTATAGAGCGCCTCCTTGTTTTGCGCCTGCGCCGGGGGGCAGAGGGCGAGCCACAGCAGTGGCAAGGTGAATGTCGCAAGTCGTGGGATTTTCATGAGGGTTCTCCTGACGGGTTCAAAACGCCGCTTGTATTCTTCAGCTGACAATTTAACGCGGTGCCCCTGGCACCCTATAGGGAGTATCCAGTACTTCAGCGTGCCACGTCACGCCAGCATTCGAACCATTGGTGATGTGCTTAGCACCAGCTTATCGAAGACATGCCGTCCGCGCTCAGAAAATGGCGTCGGGCCGCGTCGCGATTTCATCCTGCGTGGACAGCGCCGCCATGGGCCGGCCGTAGATCTGGAAGATGCGCTCGGCCAGCGGCGGGTGGCTGGCAAACCACCTGCCCTCGGCACGCATATCCACCAGCAGCATGTGCTGCACGGCCGGATGCAGGCTGCGCGACGGCGCCATACCCTGTTCCAGCTCGCCGGCCACCTTGCGCAGCACACCGCCCAGGCCTTCGCGGCTGCGCGTGAACTGCACGGCGCGCGCGTCGGCCAGGAACTCGCGCTGGCGCGAGATCGCCGCCTTGAGCGCGCGCCCCGCCAGCCAGCCCAGCGAACCGCTGACCAGAATGGGAAAGCCGGGCAAGGCGAGAAAAGAGCGCTGGCCGTTCGCGTCGGCGCTGCACATGCTGCGGCCCAGGTTGAAAATCATTTCCAGTCCGAACACCATGCCCGCCAGCCGCATGTTCAGGCGCGTGTCGCCCTCGCGCAGGTGGCTCAGTTCGTGGGCCACCAGGCCTTGCAGCTCGTCGCGCGTGAGCTTGTCGAGCGCGCCTTGCGTGACGGCGATGACGGCGTCGTCCTCGCCCCAGCCCGCGGCGAAGGCATTGATCGCATCCAGGCGCGGCAGCACCATGGCCAGCGGTGGTTTCATGCTGGCGGCAATGGCCAGCTCATCGATGATGTTGCAAAGCTTCTGCTCCGCCTCCCGGCTGGCGGGCCAGGCTTCACGCGCGCCTACGCGGCGTGCCAGCGCTTCGCCGCCGCTGCTCAGCACGGAAGTCTCCAACCACCAGCCGCCCAGCACAAACAGCAGGGTCACCGAGGTGTTGACGCTGAAGAAGTAAGCCGGGTAGCCGCTAAAGCCCGGCGTCACCAGCCGCCAGGCCAAGGCCAGCGCACCATTGACGCCCAGCAGCAACGCAAGCAGGGTCAGACCGAAGAGCAGCAGCAGCCGCAGGGTCTGGGTGCGGGCGGTTTCCTGCCGTTCAAAAAAACGCATGACAGGAAGTGAAAAGCGTGAGGGCCGTCACATTTGAATGCGCACAGCCTGGCGCTCAGCGGCATTCTCGGTCGCGCGCAGCATGGCCGAGGGCGCGAAGCCAAACGTGCGGGCAATCAACACGGCCGGGAACTGCCCCTGCGCATTGTTGTAGTCGAGCACGGCGTCGTTGTAGGCCTGGCGCGCGAAACCGACCTTGTTTTCGGTGCTCGTGAGTTCTTCGCTGAGTTCGCGAATCGTCTGGTCGGCCTTGAGTTCCGGATAAGCCTCGGCCACGGCGAAGAGGCGTCCCAGGCTGCCTTCGAGCGACTGCTCGGCGGCGGCCAGCGCGGTGACGGCGCCGGCGTTGGCGGGCCGGCTGCGCACCGCATCGCTGGCGCTGCGCGCCTGGTTGCGCGCCAACATCACGGCTTCCAGCGTGCTTTGTTCATGCTGCAGGTATTTCTTGGCGGCTTCCACCAGGTTGGGAATCAGGTCGTAACGGCGCTTGAGCTGCACGTCGATCTGGCCGAAGGCATTGGCAATGATGTTTTTGTGCCGTACCAGCCGGTTGTAGGCGCCCACGGCCCAGAAAACCAGCAGGGCAAACACGGCGATGGCGACAAGCGTACTGAGGGACATGGGGCTCCTTGGTGCGGGGGATCCCGTAAGCCGGGAAACAGGCGAATAAGCGACTAGGCCGGAAGGCTGCCGCGAGGTTAACTGCTTTTGGGCCGGATCGGCAAGCCGGCCGCCCGCCCGGTGTGGCAACCACGCGGCAAGCGCCCAAAAAAAAAGCCCCACACCTTTGCAGGGTGTGGGGCCGGGCGCCTTTCAGGGCGCCGGGAGCTTCTTGCCAGCCGGCTTACTCGGAAGCGGCGCTGTCGCCACCGGTTTCAGCCGCGGCGGGCATCGCTTCCAGTTCGGCGGCTTCGGCTTCGGCGATGGCACGGCGCTCGGCGTCGTCCATCTGGTCCTTGGCCTTGCGTGCCTCGTGGTAAGCCATGCCGGTGCCGGCGGGGATCAAGCGGCCGACGATCACGTTCTCCTTGAGGCCGCGCAGCTCGTCGCGCTTGCCCATGATGGCAGCCTCGGTGAGCACGCGGGTGGTTTCCTGGAAGGAAGCCGCGGAGATGAACGAATCGGTCGACAGCGAAGCCTTGGTGATACCGAGCAGCAGGTTGCTGTAGGTGGCCGGGACCTTGCCTTCGGCGCGCAAGGCGTCGTTGGCGTCCAGCATGGCGGAACGCTCGACCTGCTCGCCGGCGATGTAGCTGGAATCGCCGACGTTTTCAACGACCACGCGGCGCAGCATCTGGCGAACAATCACTTCGATGTGCTTGTCGTTGATCTTCACGCCCTGCAGGCGGTAAACGTCCTGCACTTCGTCGACGATGTAGCGGGCCAGCTCTTCCATGCCCAGCAGGCGCAGGATGTCTTGCGGGTCGGCGGGGCCGTCCACAATCGATTCGCCCTTGTTGACCACCTGGCCTTCGTGCACCAGGATGTTCTTTTCCTTGGGGACCAGGTCTTCCCAGACCTTGCCGTCGGGATCGGTGATCTGCAGGCGAACCTTGCCCTTGGTCTCCTTGCCGAAGGACACGGTGCCGGTCATCTCAGCCAGCGTGCCCTTGTCTTTCGGCGTACGGGCTTCGAACAACTCGGCCACACGCGGCAGACCGCCGGTAATGTCGCGGGTCTTCTGGCCTTCGATCGGGATACGGGCCAGCACTTCGCCGGGGCCCACGTCCTGGCCGTCGCGCACCTGGACCAGCGCGCCCACCTGGAAGCCGATCGTCACCGAGTGATCGGTGCCGGGGATCTTGACTTCGTGGCCGGAAGCGTCGATCAGCTTGACCTGCGGACGGATCACCTTCGTGGCGCCGCGGCGTTTCGGGTCGATCACCACCAGGGTGGACAGGCCCGTCACATCGTCAACCTGCTTGGCAACCGTCACGCCTTCTTCCACATTCTCGAAGGCCACCTTGCCGGCGAACTCGGTAATGATGGGGCGCGTCAGCGGATCCCAGTTGGCCAGGATGGCGCCGGCCTTGATGGTCTGGTCGGCCTTGACGGTCAGCGTGGCGCCGTAAGGCACCTTGTGGCGCTCGCGCTCACGGCCGTGCTCGTCATGGATGATGATCTCGCCGGAGCGGGCGATCACGACCAGCTCGCCCTTGCTGTTGGTCACATAGCGCATCGGTGCGTTGAAACCGATCACGCCGTTGGACTTGGCCTCGACACTGGAAGCGATGGCCGCGCGCGATGCGGCGCCGCCGATGTGGAAGGTCCGCATCGTCAGCTGGGTGCCGGGCTCGCCGATCGACTGGGCGGCGATGATACCGACCGCTTCGCCGATGTTGATCAGGCCGCCGCGGCCCAAGTCGCGTCCGTAGCACTTGGCGCACAGGCCGAAGCGGGTTTCGCAGGTCAGCGCGGTGCGCACCTTGACTTCGTCCACGCCGGCTGCTTCGAGTTCTTCGATCAGGTCTTCGTCCAGCATGACGCCGGCCTTGACCAGAACCGAGCGGTTCTCGGGGTGCAGCACGTCTTCGACCGAGGTGCGGCCGAGGATACGGTCGCGCAGCGATTCGATGACTTCACCGCCTTCGACGATGGCGCGCATGAGCGAGCCTTCCTGGGTGCCGCAATCCTCTTCGGTCACGACCAGATCCTGCACCACGTCGCACAGGCGGCGTGTGAGGTAGCCGGAGTTGGCGGTTTTCAGCGCCGTGTCGGCCAGACCCTTACGGGCGCCGTGGGTGGAGATGAAGTACTCCAGCACGTTCAGGCCTTCGCGGAAGTTGGCGGTGATCGGCGTTTCGATGATGGAGCCGTCAGGCTTGGCCATCAGACCGCGCATACCGGCCACCTGGCGAATCTGCGCGGCGGAGCCGCGGGCGCCCGAGTCGGCCATCATGTAGATGGAGTTGAAGGATTCCTGCTCGACTTCCTTGCCGTTGCGGTCGATGACCTTCTCTTTCGAGAGCTGGGACATCATCACCTTGGACACTTCGTCGCCGGACTTGCCCCAGATGTCCACCACCTTGTTGTAACGCTCGCCGGAGGTCACCAGGCCAGAGACATACTGCTGCTCGATCTCTTTGACTTCCTTCTGGGCGCGCGCAATGATGGCGGGCTTTTCCTTGGGAATCAGCATGTCGTCGATGCAGATCGAGATGCCGGCCTTGGTCGCCAGGCGGAAACCCGACTGCAGCAGCTTGTCGGCGAACACCACGGTCTCTTTCAGGCCGCACTTGCGGAAGGACACGTTGATCAGCTTGGAGATTTCCTTCTTCTTCAACGCCTTGTTGATGTTGGAGAAGGGCAGGCCCTTGGGCAGGATCTCGGAGAGCAGCGCGCGGCCGCCGGTGGTTTCCCACAGCTTGGTCGACGGCACGAACTCGCCGGTGGCCTTGTCCTTGGTGTACTCGGTCAGGCGCACGCTGATGCGGGCGTTCAGGTCGAGCTCGCCCGCGTCGAAAGCGCGGCGGACTTCACCGGTGTCCGAGAACACCAGGCCTTCGCCCTTGCCGTTGGTACGGTCGCGGGTCGTGTAGTACAGGCCCAGCACAACGTCCTGCGAAGGAACGATGGAGGGCTCGCCGTTGGCGGGGAACAGGATGTTGTTCGAAGCCAGCATCAGGGTGCGGGCTTCCATCTGCGCTTCCACCGACAGCGGCACGTGGACGGCCATCTGGTCGCCGTCGAAGTCGGCGTTGAAGGCCGAGCAGACGAGCGGGTGCAGCTGGATGGCCTTGCCTTCGATCAGGATGGGCTCAAAGGCCTGGATGCCGAGGCGGTGCAGCGTGGGCGCGCGGTTGAGCATCACGGGGTGTTCCTTGATGACCTCTTCCAGGATGTCCCAGACCACCGGCGTGCCGGATTCGACTTCCTTCTTCGCCGCCTTGATGGTCGTGGCGATGCCGCGCGACTCGAGCTGCGCGAAGATGAAAGGCTTGAACAGTTCCAGCGCCATCAGCTTGGGCAGGCCGCACTGGTGCAGCTTGAGCGTCGGGCCCACGGTGATCACGGAACGGCCGGAGTAGTCGACGCGTTTGCCCAGCAAGTTCTGGCGGAAACGGCCCGACTTGCCCTTGATCATGTCGGCCAGCGACTTCAGCGCGCGCTTGTTGGCGCCCGTCATGGCCTTGCCGCGGCGGCCGTTGTCCAGCAGCGAGTCGACGGCTTCCTGCAGCATGCGCTTTTCGTTGCGCGCGATGATTTCAGGGGCCTTCAGCTCCAGCAGGCGGCGCAGGCGGCTGTTGCGGTTGATGACGCGGCGATACAGGTCGTTCAGGTCGGAGGTCGCGAAGCGGCCGCCGTCCAGCGGCACCAGCGGACGCAGGTCCGGCGGCAGCACGGGCAGCACGTCGAGCACCATCCAGCCCGGCTTGATGCCGGACTTCTTGAACGCTTCCATCAATTTCAAACGCTTGGCGTTTTTCTTGATCTTGATTTCGGAGCCGGTCAGGTCGTTGCGCAGCTTCTCGATTTCGACGTCCAGGTCCAGCCCTTCGAGCAGGTCCTTGATGCCTTCGGCGCCCATCTTGGCGGTGTATTCGTCGCCGTATTCCTTGCGCTTGGCGTCGTAGTCGTCTTCCGACATGATGCTGAATTTCTTCAGCGGGGTCATGCCGGGGTCGGTCACCACGTATGCTTCAAAGTACAGCACACGTTCGATGTCGCGCAGCGTCATGTCGAGCACCAGGCCCAGGCGCGACGGCAGCGACTTCAGGAACCAGATGTGCGCGCACGGGGCGGCGAGGTCGATGTGACCCATGCGCTCGCGGCGGACCTTGGTCTGCGTGACTTCAACGCCGCACTTCTCGCAGATGACACCGCGGTGCTTCAGGCGCTTGTACTTGCCGCACAGGCATTCGTAGTCCTTGATGGGGCCAAAGATCTTGGCGCAAAAAAGACCGTCGCGCTCGGGCTTGAAGGTACGGTAGTTGATGGTTTCAGGCTTCTTGACTTCGCCGAAAGACCACGAACGGATCTTCTCGGGCGAGGCCATGCCGATCTTGATGGCATCGAAATGCTCATCCGGCGTGAATTGCTTGAACAGGTCGAGTAATGATTTCATGAGTTAAATCCTTTTCTTTCCTGTTGAATTAGCTGCGTTCCAGCTCGATGTCGATACCGAGCGAACGGATTTCCTTGACCAGCACGTTGAACGACTCGGGCATCCCCGCCGTGATCGCGTGCTCGCCCTTGACGATGCTCTCGTACACCTTGGTACGGCCCTGCACGTCGTCGGACTTGACGGTGAGCATTTCCTGCAGCGTGTAGGAGGCGCCATAGGCTTCCAGCGCCCAGACCTCCATCTCGCCGAAACGCTGTCCGCCGAACTGCGCCTTGCCGCCCAAAGGCTGCTGCGTGACCAGGCTGTAGGGGCCGGTCGAGCGGGCGTGCATCTTGTCGTCCACCAGGTGGTGCAGCTTCAGGACGTGCATGTAGCCGACCGTCGTGGTGCGCTCGAACTGGTCGCCCGTCCGGCCGTCGTACAGCTGGGCCTGCGTGCGCGTCGCCGTCAGGCCCTTGGCCTTGGCGATGTCGTCCGGGTAGGCCAGCTTGAGCATGGTCATGATGTCTTCTTCCGAAGCGCCGTCGAACACCGGCGTCGCGAAGGGCACGCCGCTGGCCAGGTTGCCGGCCATCTCGAGCACGTCGGTATCCGACAGTTTGGCCAGGTCTTCACCGCGGCCCGACTTGTTGTACAGCGTTTCCATGAACTTGCGCAGCTCGGCCACCTTGGCTTCGGCCTGCAGCATGTCGCCGATACGCTGGCCCAGGCCCTTGGCGGCCCAGCCCAGGTGGACTTCAAGCACCTGGCCCACGTTCATGCGCGAAGGCACGCCCAGCGGGTTCAGCACGATGTCGCACGGCGTGCCGTCGGCCATGTAGGGCATGTCTTCGACCGGAACGATCTTGGACACCACACCCTTGTTGCCGTGGCGGCCGGCCATCTTGTCGCCGGGTTGCAGGCGGCGCTTGACGGCCAGGTAGACCTTGACCATCTTGAGCACGCCGGCCGGCAGTTCGTCGCCCTGCGTGAGCTTCTTGCGCTTTTCCTCGAAAGCCAGGTCGAAGCTGTGGCGCGTCTGCTCCATGGCGTTCTTGACGCTTTCGAGCTGCGAAGCCACTTCGTCGTCCGCCGGGCGGATGTCGAACCAGTGGTACTTCTCGACGTCGGCCAGGTAGGCCTTGTCGATCTTGCTGCCCTTGGCGAGCTTTTTCGGGCCGCCGTTGGCGACCTTGCCGACGAGCAGTTTTTCGATACGGTCGAACGCGTCGGCCTCGACGATGCGCAACTGGTCGTTCAGGTCCAGGCGGAAGCGCTTGAGTTCGTCGTCGATGATCTGCTGGGCGCGCTTGTCGCGAACGATGCCTTCACGGGTGAAGACCTGCACGTCGATCACGGTGCCCTGCGAGCCCTGGCTCACGCGCAGCGAGGTGTCTTTCACGTCGCTGGCTTTTTCGCCGAAGATGGCGCGCAGCAGTTTTTCTTCCGGCGTCAGCGTGGTCTCGCCCTTGGGCGTGACCTTGCCGACCAGCGTGTCGCCCGGCTGGACTTCGGCACCGACATAAATGATGCCGGACTCGTCGAGGCGGTTCAGTTGCTGCTCGGACAGGTTCGGGATGTCGCGCGTGATTTCTTCGGAGCCCAGCTTGGTGTCGCGGGCCATTACGACGAGTTCTTCGATGTGGATCGAGGTGTAGCGGTCTTCGGCCACCACACGCTCGGAGATCAGGATCGAATCCTCGAAGTTGTAGCCGTTCCAGGGCATGAAAGCCACCAGCATGTTCTGGCCCAGTGCCAGCTCGCCGATGTCCGTCGATGCGCCGTCGGCGATCACGTCACCCTTGGCCAGCTTGTCGCCCATCTTGACGATGGGGCGCTGGTGGATATTGGTGTTCTGGTTGGAACGCTGGTACTTGATCAGGTTGTAGATGTCCACGCCGACTTCGCCGGCCAGGGCTTCCGCATCGTTGACGCGCACCACGATGCGGGTGGCATCGACGTAGTCGACCACGCCGCCGCGATTGGCCGTCACCACGGTGCCGGAGTCGACCGCGGAAACGCGCTCGATGCCGGTGCCGACGAAGGCCTTCTCGGGACGCAGAACGGGCACGGCCTGGCGCTGCATGTTGGCGCCCATCAGCGCGCGGTTGGCGTCATCGTGCTCCAGGAAGGGCACGAGCGAAGCGGCCACCGAGACGATCTGCGCGGGCGACACGTCCATGTACTGGATGCGTTCCGCGCCGACCAGCACGGACTCGCCGTTTTCACGGGCGGACACCAGGTCGCCGGTCAGCTTGCCGGACTCGTCCAGTGCGGCATTGGCCTGGGCAATCACGTACTTGCCTTCTTCGATGGCCGACAGGTAGTCGATCTGGTCGGTGATCTTGCTGTCCACCACACGGCGGTACGGGGTTTCGATGAAACCGTACTCGTTGAGGCGGGCGTACAGGGCCAGCGAGTTGATCAGGCCGATGTTCGGGCCTTCGGGCGTTTCAATCGGGCAGACGCGGCCGTAATGGGTCACGTGCACGTCGCGCACTTCGAAGCCTGCGCGTTCGCGGGTCAAACCGCCCGGGCCAAGTGCCGAAACGCGGCGCTTGTGGGTGATCTCGGACAGCGGGTTGGTCTGGTCCATGAACTGCGACAGCTGCGACGCGCCGAAGAATTCCTTCAGGGCGGCGGAGATCGGCTTGCTGTTGATCAGGTCGTGCGGCATCAAGGGCTCTTGCTCGGCCTGGCCCAGACGCTCCTTCACGGCCTTTTCGATACGCGCCAATCCGGTGCGGTACTGGTTCTCGGCAAGTTCGCCGACGCAGCGCACGCGGCGGTTGCCGAGGTGGTCAATGTCATCGACTTCGCCGTTGCCGTTGCGCAGGTCAACCAGGATCTTGACCACGGCGAGGATGTCCTCGTTGGTCATGACCATGGGGCCGGTGGAAGAATCGCGGCCGACGCGGGCGTTGAACTTCATGCGGCCCACGCGCGACAGGTCGTAGGTGTCCGGGTTGTAGAACAGGCGCTGGAACAGGGCCTGCACCGCGTCTTCCGTCGGCGGCTCGCCGGGGCGCATCATGCGATAGATGGCGACACGGGCGGCGAACTCGTCGGCCGTTTCGTCGGCGCGCAGGGTTTGCGAGATGTACGCGCCCTGGTCGAGTTCATTGGTGTACAGCACCTGCAGGTCCTGCACGCCGGCCGCGCGCAGCTTCTTGAGCAGCACTTCGGTCAGCTCGTCATTGGCCTTGGCGATGATTTCACCGGTTTCGGCGTCAACGATGTTCTTGGCGACCACGCGGCCGACCAGGAAGTCTTCCGGCACGCTGATGGTGGTGGTGTTGCTTTGCTCGAGTTCACGCGTGTGGCGAACCGTGATGCGCTTGTCTTTCGCGACCACGACCTTGCCGTTCTTGTCGGTGATGTCGAAACGCGCCACTTCGCCGCGCATGCGCTCGGCGACGAATTCCATCTGCGCGCCACTGTCCATCAGGCGGAAGTTGTCGAACACGAAGAAGTTCGCGAGGATGGATTCCGGGTTCAGGCCGATGGCCTTGAGCAGGATGGTGACCGGCATCTTGCGGCGGCGGTCGACGCGGAAATACAGCACGTCCTTCGGGTCGAATTCGAAGTCGAGCCAGGAGCCGCGGTAAGGAATGATGCGGGCGGAGAACAGCAGTTTGCCCGAGCTGTGGGTTTTACCCTTGTCATGCTCAAAAAACACGCCGGGAGAGCGATGCAACTGGGACACGATCACGCGTTCGGTTCCGTTGATCACGAAGGAGCCCTTGTCGGTCATCAGGGGCACTTCGCCCATGTAGACTTCCTGCTCTTTCACTTCCTTGACCACCTTGGACTGCGACGTGGAAGATTCGCGGTCGTAAATGATCAGTTGCACCTTGGCGCGCACGGCCGAGGCGAAGGTGAGTCCACGGGTCTGGCACTCGCGCACATCGAAGGCGGGCTTGGCGAGGTTGTACTCGATGAATTTCATCTCGACAAAACCATTGTGCGAGACGATAGGGAATGCGTTGTCAAACGCTGCCTGCAGGCCTTCGATGGTGCGCTTCTGGGGCGCGCGGTCGGCTTGCAGGAACGCTGTGTACGCGTCTTTCTGCATTTGCAGCAAATAGGGAACAGTCAACACGCTTTCGCGGTTGCCGAAGCTTTTGCGGATGCGTTTACGTTCGGTGTAGGAATAGGCCATGAGTTCTCCGCGTTGATGGGCTCTGGCGACTCTCGTGCCCGAATACACCACGTATTCAGGCAGCTTGGTGGTTGGCCACTACCAACCATGGCGGACGGCGACGCATTGCACGTCACCCGAACCAAGGCGTTTTCTGCAGTCGGGGTCAGAAAACACTGGAAAGCAGACGGTTTAAGTCTGCTTTCCAGTGTTTCTACAAAACACTGGGCAGGCTGCAGGCCTGCAGGATTCGAGGAAACTGACAGGCTACGGGCCTGCAAGGGTTCGAAGAACACTGAGAAGAAGACGGTTTAAATCCTCTTTTCGGCGTGCTCCTTGAAGCACGAAAGGCTGGAAGCCCGACTACGGTCTTCCAGCCTTCTCGAACACCAAGAATTACTTGAGTTCGACTTTCGCGCCGGCTTCTTCGAGCTTCTTCTTGGCGGCTTCTGCGTCGGCCTTGGGAGCGCCTTCCTTGACGTTCTTCGGAGCGCCGTCCACCAGGTCCTTGGCTTCTTTCAGGCCCAGACCGGTGATTTCGCGCACGGCCTTGATGACCGACACCTTGTTTGCGCCGGCTTCGAGCAGCACGACGTTGAAGTCGGTCTTCTCTTCAGCAGCAGCTGCACCGCCGCCACCGCCGCCGCCGGCAGCGGGAGCAGCCATGGCGGCTGCGCTCACGCCAAATTTCTCTTCGATGGCTTTCACCAGGTCGTTGAGTTCGAGGACCGTCATGCTATCCAGCGCGGTCAGAAATGCGTCTTTATCGAATGCCATTTTGATTTCCTAAAAAAGTTGGGTAATTACGCTGCCAGTGCTTAGGCTGCTGCGGGGGCTTCGGCCGCGCCGCCGCCCTTTTTCGCCGCCAGGGCGCCCAGCACAACGGCCGTACGCGACATGGGCGACATCAGCAAGCCACACACCTGGGCCAGCAACACTTCCTTGGAAGGGATGTTGGCCAGTTGCTTCACGCCGTTCACGTCCAGGGTCTTGCCACCGAATGCACCGCCGCGAATGACCAGCTTGTCGTTGGTCTTGGCGAAGTCAGATACCACTTTCGCGGCAGCTACTGCATCTGTGGAAAAGCCGTAGATCAGCGGACCGGTCATCTGGTCGGACACGACTTCGAATGCGCTACCGGCCACGGCACGGCGAGCCAGGGTGTTCTTCAGAACACTCAGGGTCACGCCTTTGTCGCGGGCTTGGCTGCGCAGACGGGTCATGTCGGCGACCGTGATACCACGGTATTCCGCCATCACGAGCGTTTGAGCTTTAGCGGCGAGGCCGGTCACTTCATCAATGACGGCTTGTTTCTCACTGCGGTTGAGACTCAAGGTCTACTCCTTAAAAATGTGCCGTCGGGTTCCGGCCGGCTTGCGCCGGCCTTCAGCCCTTCAACACGCTCATGTTCAGCGACCAACTGTTTTCAGATTCTTTGCAAAACCATTCAAGCAGCGGGACCGCCATCTGCGTTGGCTGTCTTTCGATTAAGCGGCGAGCCCAAAAGCCCACCGCGCCAACGGTCTTGGATGACCTGCCGGAGCGAACCCCGGCAGCCCACCACATCGGGCAGCCCTTGCGGAGCCACCCAAATTTTCGCGATTACGCTGCGATGGTTTGCGTGTCGACGCGAACGCCCACACCCATCGTCGACGAAACCGCTACCTTCTTCAAATACACACCCTTGCTCGAAGCCGGCTTGGCTTTTTGCAGCGCGTCGATCAGCGCGGCCAGATTGCCCTGCAGCTTGTCGGTATCGAACGAGCGGCGGCCGATGGTGCCGTGCACGATACCGGCCTTGTCGACGCGGAACTGGACCTGGCCGGCTTTCGCGTTCTTGACGGCGGTAGCGACGTCAGGCGTCACGGTGCCGACCTTGGGGTTGGGCATCAGGCCGCGGGGGCCGAGCACCTGGCCCAGGGTACCCACGATGCGCATGGCATCGGGGGAGGCGATCACCACGTCGAAGTCCATCTTGCCGGCCTTGATTTCGGCGGCCAAATCGTCCATGCCGACGATGTCGGCGCCAGCGGCCTTGGCTTCTTCAGCCTTGGCGCCTTGTGCGAACACGGCCACGCGCTTGGTCTTACCGGTGCCGTTAGGCAGCACGACCGCGCCGCGAACGACCTGGTCGGACTTCTTGGCGTCGATGCCGAGCTGCACAGCCACGTCGATGGACTCATCGAACTTGGCGACGGCGAACTCTTTCACAAGGCCCAGGGCCTCGGGCAAGGCGTACAGCTTGTTGCTGTCGATCTTGTTGCCAATGGTTTTTTGGCGCTTGGTCAGCTTGCTCATACAACACCCTCCACCGACACGCCCATGGAGCGAGCCGTACCGGCAATCGTGCGAACTGCAGCGTCGAGGTCTGCAGCCGTCATGTCTTTCATTTTGGTCTTGGCGATTTCTTCCAGCTGCGCGCGGGAGATCTTGCCCACCTTCACCGTGTGCGGCGTGGACGAGCCCTTGTCGAGCTTGATGGCCTTTTTGATCAGAACGCCTGCGGGAGGCGTCTTGATCACAAAGGTAAAGCTCTTGTCGGCAAATGCCGTGATCACCACAGGCAGTGGCAGACCTGGCTCGACACCCTGGGTCTGCGCATTGAATGCCTTGCAGAATTCCATGATGTTCAGGCCGCGCTGACCGAGCGCAGGGCCGATCGGGGGGGACGGGTTGGCCTTACCAGCTGGCACTTGCAGCTTGATGAAGCCGACGATTTTTTTCGCCATACTTTTCTCCTTGCGGGTCATAACGCCTGGGCGCCGCCATCAAGGCAGGCCCGGGCTCCCCGGGGGTTACACAACTCAAAAACAGTCCCTGGGGACCGTTTCGCGCCGAGTTGCAAGGCGCGAAATCAAATACCGGACCGAAATTACGTTTTTTCGATCTGGCTGAATTCCAGTTCCACTGGCGTGGCGCGGCCGAAAATCGTGACCGACACACGCACCTTGTTCTTGTCGTAGTTGACCTCTTCGACCGTGCCATTGAAGTCGGTGAACGGGCCGTCCTTGACGCGCACGTATTCGCCGGCTTCGAACTCCACCTTGTGGCGTGGCTTCTCGGTGCCGACCTGCATCTGGCTGACGATCTTCTGGACGTCTTCCTCGGAGATCGGGGCCGGGCGGTTCTTGGCACCACCGACAAAACCGGTGACCTTGTTGGTGTGCTTCACCAGGTGCCAGGTTTCGTCGTCCATGACCATTTCGACCAGGACGTAACCGGGAAAAAAGCGGCGTTCCGTCGTCTTTTTCTGGCCGTTCTTGATTTCGACCACCTCTTCGGTGGGCACCAGGAAACGGCCGAACTTGGACTGCATGCCCGCGCGGTTGATGCGTTCGACGATATTGCGCTCGACCGCTTTTTCCATGCCGGAGTAGGCATGGACGACATACCACTGCATGCCTGGCGTCGGCGTGAGGGACGTACCCGCCGCCACTTCGCTGACTACCGTGCCATTCAGATCGCTCATTATCGTTTCCATCCCAGGATCAGGTCGTAAAACACCCACTCGAGCGTCTTGTCCGTAAACCACAAAAAGAGCGCCATGATCACCACAAAACCGAACACATAGGCCGTCATTTGAATGGCCTCCCTGCGGGCGGGCCAGACGACTTTCCGGACTTCGCGCCAGGAATCGCGGCCGAAAGCCACGAATTGTTTGCCCGGCTCGGACAGCATGAACACCGCCACGGCCGCCACCAGCCCAAGGATCAGGGCGCCCCACTGAACCACCTGACCTTGTTTGGCCAGCAGGTAAAAGCCCACCAATGAAGCCAGCACCAGAGCAATGGCCGCGCCCAGCTTGGCCTTGTCGGCGCTGGTACTGACGGTTTCAACTTGAGAAGTGGCCATGGTCGGCGGATTTCCTGTTCAATCTTCGGGCGCCTTTTCAGACGCTTAAGCCCACCTGGAGTTTTGACTCCCGGCGGGCTTGCTTTTTAACTTTTCAAACCACCCTCAGCGCTGATACACATCAACCATCAGGTGGCAGGGGCAGTAGGAATCGAACCTACAACCTTCGGTTTTGGAGACCGACGCTCTGCCAATTGAGCTATACCCCTCCATCAAACCTCACAAATCAGGCGATGATCTTGGCCACGACGC
>NZ_AKIV01000082.1 GCF_000282655.1 Polaromonas sp. CF318 | reverse complement strand
CCGCCTTGCCGTGCTGGTGCACTGTCTGCGGCGGCGCGCCTAGCCAGGACCGCTTCGCTGGGTTTTTCGAGCGACTCTCAGGCAACGAGGGCCGGGCGCTACTTCGCGCCCAGGCCCATGGCCCTTGAAATCACTTCCTTCATGATTTCATTCGTGCCGCCGTAGATGCGCTGCACGCGTGCGTCGGCATAGGCGCGCGTGATCGGGTATTCCCACATATAGCCGTAGCCGCCGAAGAGCTGCACGCATTCGTCCATCACCTTGCATTGCAAGTCGGTGCACCAGTACTTGGCCATGCTGGCGGTCGCGGTGTCCAGCTTGTCCTGTGCCACCAGTTCCACGCATTTGTCGGCAAACACGCGCGCCACCTGCACCTCGGTCTGCAGCTCGGCCAGGGTGTAGCGCGTGTTCTGGTAGCTGGCCACCGGCTGGCCAAAGACCTTGCGCTCCTTCACATAGGCCAGCGTCCAGTCAATCGCGGCCTGGGCCGAGGCCACGGCCGTGATGGCGATCTGCATGCGCTCCCAGGGCAGTTGCTCCATCAGGCAGATAAAGCCGCGGTTCTCATGCGCCTGACCGCCCAGCAGGTTTTCCGCAGGCACTTTGACGTCGGTGAAGAACAGCTCCGAGGTGTCCTGCGCCTTCAGACCCAGCTTCTTGAGGCGTTTGCCGGTCTCAAAGCCCGGCATGCCGCGCTCCACCAGCATCAGGCTGGTGCCCTTGGCACCGGCGGCCGGGTTGGTCTTGGCCACCACGATCACCAGGTCGGCATGCCAGCCGTTGGTGATAAAGGTCTTGCTGCCATTGAGCAGATAGCTGCCGTCGGGCTGCTTGAGCGCCGTGGTCTTCACGCCCTGCAGGTCCGAGCCGGCCGCGGGTTCGCTCATCGCGATGGCGCCCACCATCTCGCCGCTGGCCAGCCTGGGCAGGTACTTTTTCTTCTGCGCCTCGGTGCCGTAGTGCAGGATGTAGGGCGCCACAATTTCGCTGTGCAGGCTGTAGCCGATGCCGCTAAAGCCGCCGCGGCCCAGTTCCTCCATCTGGACCACCGAGTACAGCTTGTCCGCGCCCGCGCCGCCGTATTCCTCGGGCATGGTCATGCACAAAAAGCCGTTTTCGCCGGCCTTGTTCCAGACCTTGCGGTCCACATAACCCTGCTCCTCCCACTGTTCGTGGAAGGGCGCGATTTCCTTGTCCATAAAGCGGCGGAAGGCGTCGCGAAAGACTTCGTGGTCGGAGCTGAAGAGGCTGCGTTCGATCATGGTGTCACCTGTGGGGAAAACCTGGAGTATTTATACAAAGCGCCTGCTTTGTGAAATGAATATACTGCATGAGCATCCCCTTCCGCCTCCGAACCATCCCTGCCCTCCCCCGAGGAAAAACCCATGAGCACCGAAGCCTTTCTCTACGACGCCATCCGCACGCCGCGCGGCAAGGGCAAAAAAGACGGCAGCCTGCACGAGGTCAAGCCCGTCAACCTGCTGGCCGGCGTGCTGGTGGATTTGCAAAAGCGCAACGGCTTTGACACCGCGGCCGTCGACGACGTGGTCATGGGTGTGGTCTCGCCCGTGGGCGAACAGGGCGCCGTCATCGCCAAGGTGGCCGCGCTCAAGGCCGGCTGGGACTTCCGCGCCTCCGGTGTGCAAATCAACCGCTTTTGCGCCTCCGGCCTGGAAGCCGTCAACCTGGCCGCGCAGAAAGTGCGCTCCGGCTGGGAAGAGCTGGTGGTGGCCGGCGGCGTCGAAAGCATGAGCCGCGTGCCCATTGGCGCCGACGGCGGCGCCTGGGCGCAGGACCCCGAAACCAACAGCGCGACCCTGTTTGTGCCGCAAGGCATAGGCGCCGACCTGATCGCCACGCTCGAAGGCTTCAGCCGCGCCGACGTGGACGCCTTCGCGCTCGAAAGCCAGCAGCGCGCCGCCAAAGCCCGCGCCGCCGGCTACTTTGCCGGCTCGGTCGTGCCGGTGAAAGACTTCCTGGGCCAGGTCATCCTGGGCGAGGATGAATTCATCAAGCCGCAAACCACGCTCGAAGGCCTGGCCTCGCTCAAGCCCGCCTTCGACCAGCTGGGCGCCATGGGCTTTGACGCCGTGGCGCTGCAGCGCTACCCGCAGGTCGCACGCATACAGCATGTGCACCATGCCGGAAATTCCTCGGGCATCGTCGATGGTGCGGCCGCCGTGCTGGTCGGCTCCGAGGCCGCCGGTAAGACCCACGGCCTCAAACCGCGGGCCCGCATCGTGGCGGCGGCGCTCAGCGGCGCCGACCCCACCATCATGCTGACCGGCCCCATGCCCGCCACGCGCAAGGCCCTGGCCAAGGCCGGCCTCACGGTGGACCAGATCGACCTGTTCGAGGTCAACGAGGCCTTTGCCGCCGTGGTGATGCGTTTCATGAAAGAGATGAAGGTGCCCCATGACAAGGTCAATGTGAACGGCGGCGCCATCGCCATGGGCCACCCGCTGGGCGCCACCGGCGCGATGATCCTGGGCACGCTGGTCGACGAGCTGCACAGGCGCAAGCTGCGCTATGGCCTGGCAACCTTGTGCGTGGGCGGCGGCATGGGCATTGCCACCATTGTGGAAAAGATATGACTCCCCCCCCGAAGCGTCTGCTGCGCAGCCGCCTCCCCCTCAAGGGGGCAACACCAGCGGCCCGGCAAAGCCGGTTCCGCGGTGTTCCTCGCGAAAACCCTCTTTTCATGGCCAGTCCTATGAACACCATCAAGTACGAAGTCAGCGACGGCATCGCCACCATCACCTTTGACGAGCCCAATTCCCCCGTCAACACCATGTGCCTGCAGTGGCAGGAGGATCTCGGCGAAGTCACCGCCCAGGTGGTGAAAGACAAGGCATCGCTCAAGGGCATCATCCTGGCGTCGGCCAAATCCACTTTTTTTGCCGACGCCGATTTGAAGGCGGTCATGCGCCTCACGCCGGCCGACGCGCCCCAGGCCTATGCCGAAGTCGAACGCGTCAAGAAAAACTTCCGCACCCTGGAGACCCTGGGCATCCCCGTGGCCAGCTGCCTCAACGGCACGGCCCTGGGCGGCGGCTGGGAAGTCGCGCTGGTCGGCCACTTCCGCGTGGCGGTGGACGACCCCAAAACCCAGTTCGGCCTGCCCGAGGTGACCCTGGGCCTGCTGCCCGGCGCCAGCGGCGTGACCAAGATGACGCGCCACCTGGGCCTGATGGGTGCCCAACCCTACCTCGTCGAAGGCAAGACCTTCAGCCCGCGCCAGGCGCTGGAGCTGGGCCTGGTGCATGAACTCGTGGCCGACGCGGGCGAACTGCGCGCCAAGGCCCTGGCCTGGCTGGCCGCCACCCCTCAGGCACAGCACCCCTGGGAAGCGAAAGACTACAAAATCCCCGGCGGCACACCGGCCAACCCCAAGATCGCCGCGGCCCTCAGCGTCGCGCCCGCCATGCTCAAAAGGCAGACGCGCGGCCTCTACCCCGCGCCCGAAGCCATCCTGGCCTGTATGGTCGAAGGCACGCAGGTGGACCTGGAAACCGCTTTGCGCATCGAAAGCCGCTACCTCGCCAGGCTCATGACCGGCAACAATGCCAAGGCCATGATCAACACCTTTTTCTTCAACCTGAACGCCATCAAGAGCGGGCAGTCACGCCCGCCCCGGATGCCGAAGTTCAGGCCCAACAAGGTCGGCATCCTGGGTGCCGGCATGATGGGCGCGGGCATCGCCTATGCGCAGGCCAGCCGGGGCATCAGCACCGTGCTCAAGGACGTGAGCCAGGACAAGGCCGAGGCCGGCAAGGCCTACAGCGCCAGGATCACCGCGCCCCGCGTCGAGAAAGGCCGCATGACGGCCGCCGAACAAAGCGCCCTGCTGACGCGCATCACGGCGACCGACCAGGCCACCGACCTGGCCGGCTGCGAGCTCATCATCGAAGCCGTGTTCGAGCGGCGCGACCTCAAGGCCAAGGTCACGCAGGAGGCCGAGCCGCTGCTCGCGCCCGGCGGCTTCTTTGCCTCTAACACCTCCACCCTGCCGATTTCCAGCCTGGCCACGGCCAGCGACAGACCCGAAAAATTCATAGGCATCCACTTCTTCAGCCCGGTCGACAAGATGAAGCTGGTCGAAATCATCCGCGGCAAGCAGACCGACGACGAAACCGTGGCCCGCGCGTTTGACTATGTGCAGGCCCTGGGCAAGATTCCTATCGTCGTCAACGACTCGCGCGGCTTTTACACCAGCCGCACCTTCGGCACCTTTGTGATGGAAGGCGCGGCCATGCTGGGTGAAGGCATACCCGCCGCCGCCATCGAGAACGCCGGCATCCAGGCCGGCATGCCGGTGGGCCCGCTGGCCGTGCTGGATGAAACCGCGCTCTCGCTGAGCGTGCATGTGCTGGACCAGACCCGCACCGACTTCACGGCCGAAGGCAAGACCTACACGGCGACGCCCGGCGAACTGCTGGTCGAGCGCATGGTGAAGGAGTTGAAACGCCCGGGCCGCGCGGCCGGCGGCGGCTTTTACGACTACCCCGCCGAGCCCGGCGCGAAGAAAGAGCTCTGGCCCGAACTCAAAACCCTGTTCGAGAAACCCGGCACGCCCTGGGACATCCAGGAACTCAAGGACCGTCTGCTCTACCGCCAGGCCGTGGAAACGGCCCGCTGCCTCAGCGAAGGCGTGCTGACCACGGTGCACGACGCCAACATTGGCTCCATCTTCGGCATAGGCTTTCCGGCCTGGACGGGCGGCGCGATGCAGTTCATCTACGGCATGGGGATTGACGTTTTCATCGCGCGCTGCGGCGAACTCGCCGTCAAATTCGGGGCCGGCTTTGCGCTGAGCGGCGCAGTCAAGGACGCGATACGCAAACACCAGCCTGTGTATTGAACGGCACCGTTCTCCTTTCTTTTTTCATTCACCTCACCCAACTAATTCATGCCAAGACTCCAAAACAAGATCAGCCTTATCACAGGCGCCGCCCAGGGCATAGGCCTGGCCACCGCCCTCAAGTTCGCGCAGGAAGGCGCGACCGTCATCGTCTGCGACGTCAAACAAACCGGCGTCGACGACGCCGTGAAGCAATGCCAGGCCCTGGGCGCCCAGGCAGTGGGATTTGTGATGGACGTGACCCAGCGCGCCATGGTCGACGCCGTGGTCGGCAAGGTCAAAGACCAGTTTGGCCGCATCGACGTGCTGGTCAACAACGCCGGCATCACCCAGGATGCCCGCCTGCAGAAAATGACGCTGGAGCAATTCGACAAAGTCATAGACGTCAACCTGCGCGGCGTCTTCCACTGCGCCCAAGCCGTGGCCGACACCATGGTGGCCCAGGGCAGCGGCGTGATCCTCAATGCCAGCTCGGTGGTTGGTATCTACGGTAACTTCGGCCAGACCAATTACGCGGCCAGCAAGTTCGGCGTGATCGGTTTCACCAAGACCTGGAGCCGCGAACTGGGCCCCAAGGGCGTGCGCGTCAACGCCGTCGCACCGGGTTTTGTCGCCACACACATCCTGGACACCATTCCCGAAAAAGTCCTCAAGGAAATGGAGGCGCACGTGCCGCTCAAGCGCCTTGGCCGACCCGAGGAGATTGCCAATGTCTATGCCTTCCTGGCGAGCGACGAGGCCAGTTATGTCAATGGGGCGGTGATTGAGGTGTCCGGGGGGATGTCGGTTTAGGCAGGAGCGCCTGAGCCCCTACACGCCCCAGGAGAAGCGGCCTGAACTTGACTTCCCGTCGATTGTCAGCACGCCGGCATCGTTTCTGACACTCAGAATAAAGTCCTTTGGAAGCGTCGAATCTCCCGGGTTGATGAACCGGAGCAACAAGACCTTTTGTTGCGTATCGAAGGCCTCGACTTTTATGTGCCGCATCGGAATCACCACGCTTTGCTTGCCGCCGGGCATCCCAAAGCTGAGCGCGGCTATGGATGGCCGGCTGTCGTCGCCCACGGTGACATCCAGGAGATAGCCGTCCGCCTCGAATGAAATAGAGCTGGTGGCCGACGCCGTGGTACACGCGCTGATCGCTACGGCTATTGCAATGAGGGATGATCGCATTGGACCTCGCACCAGTGAATTTTGAGCATGTCATGAACTCGCGCCGCACCCGGAGCTTCAATCAATCATGCCAGCGATTCTAGGCGTGCAATCTGCGAATGACATCCTTATGCCGTTTGCGTTCAATCATTAAATTCACTCGGGTGAATCGTGTCGTACACATGACCCTCGCAACAGAAGACCACCATCCAAAGCCCGAACTTGTGGTCGGAGTCGGGGGGAATCAGTTTGTTGAGAGCCCGTGCAACGGCTTGTTTGACGGCCACGTCAACGTCTTTCCCGTCTGATGCCAGCGTTTCAACCGTCACCATCACCAGGGCCTCTTTTTCATAGAGCTCAACCTGTGGGATCGACCACCGTGCAGCCGTGGCGTCGACAAAGGCGAGCGCTACTTTGTCGGGAAGTTCCGGCTGGGAAGTAAACGTGCCCATGGCTTGCGATGTGAGTCCTGCATGGTGGTGAATCAGCGATGGCTGGATGATGCTTTATGGCCAGGGCGCGTCAACAGCCTCGGGAACAAAAGGAATTTTTCACCGAAATTAGTTCCTGTTTTCCGGCGCAAAAACAAGCCCGGGCCACCGATGGCTTAATCCCACACGGCCACGGGAGCTCCCACCAAGGGCTTATTCCCCATCCACATTCGTCCAGGTCACTTGTCCATCCTTCATCTCCAGGCGCAGGTGGGCGACGCCGTTTGCCTTCAAGCCAAACATCCGGCTGGTCTTGAGGGACTCCTGCTTCGCCGGGGGTGCCGCCTGGAGCGTTCTGTCCAGGGGGGCGGCAATAGGCGTCCATTCCGCGAGCACGGTCAGAATCGAATGGCTTGAATACTCACCCTGCACACCCGAAGACCAATCGCGCGTGGAGCCTTTCTCGACGTCACCGTAATCCGTTTTTGTCTGCCCTGAGCCGGTGTAGATCGTGATCCATACGGGCACATCGAGAAAGTTGTCGGTGCGGACCAGGGGTTTGGACCAATAAACACCGGAGTCGCCCCCAAGCAGAACCCGTTCGTAGGGATCGGATGGGCCCAGGGTCGTCGTGGTGTCCGTGTCGAATTTGGAATCCGTCGTGGGCCACTGCCCGCGGATCTGGTAATACGACCCGTGAAGGTAGGTTCCGCTGTTCCAGTCACGGAATGTTCCCGCATCGACATTGCCCCAATCCTCCTTAAAACCGCGATCCAAGGTGTAGATGGTGACCCACATGGGTTGGCTGGTGTGGTTGAACGTTCTGAATCCGGACATCTGGTTCCTCCTTTGAAAGCACGCGATAAAAAGCTTCACGGACGCCATGAAGCTTCGAGGCAGACATCCTTTAACGGACCACTGTGGATGCGCGGCCGGATGAACTGTGCGGTGCATGGTAGTGAGGCAGGGCCGGCCTGTATGTCGCACAAATGGGGTACGCGGATGGAGGTACTGCGCGCGGGGCGGGCCCGTGACTTATTGCGCATTCACCAGTCCGGCGTCTGCCCTCGGGAAACTACCCAGCGAAGCTGTGCAAAATGACATGGCGCGCGGGCGCCTGACCTGTCAGTATTCAGTCAACACCCAAGGAAACACATGCCCGCCGTTCTGCCCACCCGTTTGCCCCTTCCCGGGGATTCCGCCCTCGAGAAAACCCGGCACGCCGACAGCGCCGCGCGTGAGCAGCGCCACAACAGCCTGACGGCGAAGATGGCCGCGCACCGGCAAGGCAGCGGCCCGGCGCCGACGGCCGCGGAAATCGAGCAATGCAGGGAAGACGCCGCATTCGAGCAGGCCATGGGCAGGCTGCTGGGGGACGCGCCCCTGCCCCGCTAGGCGCTTTGCCGGCTCAGTCCAGGCGCTGGATCAGGTCTTCCAGGGCCGGGAAATCGACCGGTTTCACCAGGTGGCAGTCAAAGCCGCCGGCCAGGGTCCGGTTCCTGTCGTCCTCATGGCCGTAACCGGTAATGGCCGCAATGAGCATGCCGGGGCCGCGCGGCAAGCTGCGCAGTTCGCTGGCGACTTCAAACCCATTCATGCCGGGCATGCCGATATCGACCAGCGCGGCGTCCGCCCTGTAGGTTTTTGCGATCTCCAGCGCGTCGGGCCCGTTGTAAGCGACCTTGGCCGAATGCCCCAGCAGCCGGAGCACTTCCGCGAGGCTGTCGGCCGCATCCCGGTTGTCGTCAACAACCAGGAATTTTTTCGAAGGCTCATCGGCCGCCACCGGCTTGCCTGCGGTCGCCCCGGGGATCGAAAACCTGAACCGGCTTCCCCTGTCGGGGCCCTCGCTGTCGGCGCTGAGCACGCCGCCATGCATTTCCACCAGCGACTTGGCCAGCGTCAAGCCTATGCCCAGGCCGCTTTCCTTGGCGGCCGACTGCATGTCGCCCTGGGAGAACAATTCAAAAATCTCCTGGATCGCGGTCCTGGTAAGGCCCAGCCCGGTGTCTGACACCTCGGTCCACACCTGGCTGCCTTCCGCCCAGCAGCGCAGCGTGATGCGCCCGCCCGCCGGCGTGTACTTGGCCGCGTTGGTCAAAAGGTTCTGGATCACCTGGGTCAGCCGTATGCTGTCGGCGTCCACATAGATATCGTCCTGCGGCAGCTCCGAGGAAAATGTGTGGTGCCTGGCGTCCATCATGGGCCGCATGGCCTCCGCGGCCCGGCTCAGGACCTGGTTGTAGAGCACGGTTTCTTTCTTGAGCCGTATCTTGCCGGTGGTCAGGCGCCCTACGTCCAGCAGGTCGTCGACAAGCCTTGTCATGTGGGTGAGCTGGCGGTCTATCATCTCGCGGCTGTTTTTGACGACCGGGCTGGGCGCGGGCTCGAGTTGCAGGACGGTGACGGCATTGCGGATGGGCGCCAGCGGATTGCGCAACTCATGCGCGAGCATGGCCAGGAATTCATTCATGCGCCGGCTGGAGCGCTCCAGTTCCTCGAGCCGCCGGCGCTCGGACATGTCGCGTGTGATCTTGGCGAAGCCGCGCAACTGCCCTTCGGCATCACGGATGGCCGTGATGACCACATTGGCCCAGAACCGGGTGCCGTCCTTGCGCACGCGCCAGCCCTCTTCTTCGGCTCGGCCTTTTTCCAGCGCCGTCCGCAACTCGTTCTCGGGCATGCCAAGCGCCAGTTCCTCGGGCCGGTAAAACATGCGAAAGTGCCGGCCTATGGCCTCGGAAGCGGTATAGCCCTTGAGGATCTGCGCGCCGGTGTTCCAGCTCTGGATGATGCCCTCGGGGTCCAGCATGAAGATCGCATAGTCCTGCACGCCCTCCACCATCAGGCGCAGCCGCTCTTCGCTTTCGCGCAGGGCTTGCTCCTGCCTGCGCCTTTCGGTGAGGTCGCGGGTCACCTTGGCGAACCCCGCATGGGTCCCGTCCGGATCGGTCAGCGAGGTGATGACCACATTGGCCCAGAAGCGCGAGCCGTCCTTGCGCACCCTCCAGCCCTCGTCCTCGAAACGGCCCCTTTTTTTGGCGAAGGCCAGCTCCTGCTGGGGCCAGCCGGTGGCCCGCGCCTCGTCCGTGTAAAACATGGAGAAATGCCGCCCTATCACTTCATCGGCGACATAGCCTTTGATGCGGGTTGCGCCGGCATTCCATGACACCACATGCCCGTCCGGGTCCAGCATGAAGATTCCGTAGTCCACCACCGAATCGACCAGCAGGCGAAAGCGTTCGATGCTGACGGAATCCACGGGCAAGACGGTATGGAGGCTCACGGCGCTCCATCTCCCGCCCTGGCCAACGGCTCGCGAGCGCTCGGCATGGAAACTGAGCTGACTGCGTACAAATACAGCATCACAAGAGGACCCGGGCAAAAAGAAACCCGGGCGGCCCGGGCCTTGAACTGGTAAATCCAGAGGAGTGAGTGCGGCCCCCGGATGGGGTCGCCACTTCAATATAGCCAAGCCAAAAGTAACATTCTGTAGGAGAACGCCGCATTCCAAAGCCCGCAAGCGCTTGCGGGCTGGCTGCGGAGCCTGGCCTTAATGCTTTCGACGGATCAGAAACGCGCTGCCGGCCGGCTCAAAGCCCTGCGTCGGGTAGTAAGACATGGCGTCGGGGGCTGA
Organism: Polaromonas sp. CF318; assembly: GCF_000282655.1. Taxonomy (GTDB): domain Bacteria; phylum Pseudomonadota; class Gammaproteobacteria; order Burkholderiales; family Burkholderiaceae_C; genus Polaromonas. The sequence continues at coordinate 56,814 of NZ_AKIV01000082.1, read as the reverse complement.
GAGCAATATCAGCGATACCTGGTCCCCGATCACGGCCCGCGTGCGCTTGATGAGTTCCTTGCCGATGCCGGCGCCCTGGTACTTTTTGTCGACGGCGAGGTCGGAGAGATAGCAGCAGTAGGCGTAGTCGGTCAGTGAACGGCTCACGCCCACCAGCTCATTGCCTACCCACGCTGACAGCACAAGACATGGCGCGGCGAACATGCGCGTGATTCTGGGCAGATCACCCGTGGGACGCTTGAGGCCGGATTGGTCGAAGACGCGCACAACGTCAAGCGGGTCCAGCGGATAGTTGTGGCGGTATTCAACGGCGATGTCTGTCATGGGTCAAGGGCCTCCAGTTGGTCGTGATCGTTTTATCCGGCATCGACCATCGCCGCAATGGACACTTTCAGCCAAAACACCCCGGAACAGGCAGCTTCGCGCCCCGATGCGTTTGGGCATCACACCACGACAACATCGCCCCATGCCAGCCCGACATACAGCCCGCCCCAGAGAAAAAACATACCGATCAAAAACAGCACAAGAACCGCGGTGAAGCGATCGACTGCGGTGAATTCGATCCAGCCCCCGTCCGTGAGCAACTCCAGAAGCATGTCCGCCCAGCTCACGGGCTGGCTTTGAATTTCCGGCTCATGCCTGGAGATCAGCAGCTTCCAGGCCCCCACCAGGAACAGGCCGCCGATAAAGCAGCAGAGGACCGCGAAGGCGTCAATCATGGGAGAGGAAGGGGCGATTCTTTTTACGCATTCTTTCCTTCCGTACTTTCAAGATCTGCGGCATAAACCGGACACGGAAAAATCATAAGCCGATAGATCATTGGCAATCTATGGTGGCTTGAGGTTTTGCAGCACATGTCGGCCGCGGCAAGAGCAGGAAGCTGCCGGCAAGCAATGCAATGCCCACCAATGCCCTCAGTGGCCACGACAACCGCCAAAAACCATAGCCAAGTGCCACCAGCATTGCCAAAGCCACCAGGCCGAAAACAACACCGATCGCTGTACCGCCAAGAGCGCTGCCGCAAAGCATTACCGCATAAAGCGCCGCAAGCAGAGACACAACCACCGCCGCGGCACCCGCAATCGTCACGGTTGCGGCTTTGCCGATGGAGGAAAGATAGTGAGATGCTGGCATGGTTTGGCTAGCACCCAAGCCGCATCTGCCGCAACCAGGCCCCAGGCGCAAGCCCCACACTCCCTTTGAAACGCCGGCTGAAATGGCTCTGGTCGGCGAAGCCGCAGGCTGCGGCGACGTCGGCCAGGCCCTGGCCGGCCAGCATGGCGGACTGGGCGCGTTCCAGGCGCACGGCATTGAGGTAGATATGCGGCGGCACGCCGAACTGCCGGGCAAAAGCGCGGGTCAGGTGTACGCGCGAAAGGCCGGCCTCGCGCGCCAGGGCGTCAACGGTGATGTCCTGGTCGTAGTGGCTGCGCAGGTAGTCGCGAATGCGGGCCATGCGGGCCGCGCCGGCGGCCTTGCTACCCTCGCCCGCGCTGCGCCGCTCGCCGTAACGCTGCAGCAGCCGCACCAGCACATGGCGCGTGAGTTCCTCGGCGCGCAGCGATTCCTGGGCCTGGCCCGCCGCGCCTATGGCGTGTGCCAGCGCGCGGCCCATGGCCGCGTCGCGCACCACGGGCTGGCGGAAGTAGGCCGCCATGTCGACGCCGGCCTCCTTGTCGCGGCACTCTTCCACCACATGCGGCGCCACATACAGCATGCTGTAGCCAAAGCCCTCCTGCGTGCCGCGCTGGCCGTCGTGCGGCTCGTCGGGATTAAAGAGGATGACGTCGCCGCGCAGGCTGGCGTGCAGTGTGCCGCCGCAATGAAAAGTCTGCACGCCGGAGGCGGTGACGCCTATGGAATAGGTTTCGTGGCTGTGGCGCTCAAACGTATGTTCGGTGAAGTGGGCCTTCATCTGCGTCACGCCGGCCAGCGCGCCGGGGCGAAAGCGCGCCCAGTCCTGGGCAGTGGGTTGCTGGGCATGGTGCATGAAACAATCGTACAAGACGCGGCAGGCGCGGACAAGCAGACTCCTTTCTTCCAACACAACGCAAGAGGAGTTCTCCGTGAAAACAGACGCCATAGACCTGCAGGCCAAGCTCGCGAGCTTTGAGGGCCACTGGCAGCCGCGCACCGTGAGCGAGTTTAACGGCCACGACGTCATGGTGGTCAAGGTGCAGGGTGAGTACAGCTGGCATTCGCACCCCGAGAGCGACGATTTCTTTCTGGTGCTCAAGGGGGAACTGCACATCGACATCGAAGGCAGCCCCACCGTGATCCTCAAGCCCGGCCAGCTTTATGTGGTGCCGCGCGGCGTGCGGCACCGGCCGCGCGCGGTGCAGGAGGCGCAACTGCTGCTGATAGAACCGACGGGCACGCCCAACAGCGGCGATGCGGCCACGGCAGCGCCGCGCAGGGTGATCTGAAGCCGGGCCTCGGGATTGGGATCTATCGGGGAATCTAATTACTTGACTTTGTCAATTAATTGCTTGACGATAGCCGGCATGGCTCTATCAAGCTCCCCCACCCTCCCCACGTCCGTCACCGCAGCCACACCGACCGCCGCCGTGGCGCACATCAAGGCGATACGCGGCTTTAACCGCTTCTATACCCAGCGCATCGGCGTGCTGGCCCCTTACCTGGGCAGCGAGTTCTCGTTGACGGAGGTGCGGGTGCTCTACGAGCTGGCCCACCGCGACCAGCCGACCGCGACCGAGCTGGGGCGCGATTTGTCGCTGGACGCGGGCTATTTGAGCCGCATCCTGCGGCGCTTTGAAAGCCAGGGCTGGCTGGCGCGTGTACCCTCGCCGGCCGACGCGCGGCAAAGCCTGCTGAAACTGACAGAGGCCGGGCACAAGGTATTCGCGCCGCTGCAACAGCAGTCGCGCGACGAGGCGGCCGCCCTGCTGGCCCCGCTGGCGCCAGAGGACCAGCACAAGGTGGTGAGCGCGATGGGCACGGTGCAGCGACTGCTGGCCGGTGCGGACGATGCCGCGGCGACGCGCACCGTAGTGCTGCGCGACCCGCAGCCCGGCGACATGGGCTGGGTGGTGCAGCAGCACGGCGAAATCTATGCGCGCGAATACGGCTGGAACAGCGAGTTCGAGGCGCTGGTGGCCGACATCGCGGGCAAGTACCTCAAGAACCACCGGCCCGACTGCGAGAAATGCTGGATCGCCGAACTCGACGGCGAGCGCGTGGGCGCGGTGTTTGTGGTGCGCAAGTCAGCCACGGTGGCGCAACTGCGCATGCTGATCCTCACGCCGGGGGCGCGCGGCCTGGGCCTGGGCGGACGGCTGTCGGACGAATGCATCGCCTTCGCGCGCGCCAAGGGCTACAAAAAAATGGTGCTCTGGACCAACAGCTGCCTGGCGGCGGCGCGCGCGATTTACGCCAAGCGCGGCTTCGAGCTGGTCAAGAGCGAGCCCTACCAGGGCTTTGGCCATGCGCTGGTGGGCGAGACCTGGGAGCTAAAGCTTTAGGGCTACAGCCTTGAAAGCTCCTGAGGTGTTCAGCCCGGGGCCTCGTGAACCACGAAGAGCGGGCTATTGTTTTAATAGCAGATGAAGCGCCTCGGCTTCTTGCGCGCGGACCTGGGAATGCGCTATGCGCGGCGATAATGGGCGCATGAGCCTCCCGCCCGCGCAAGAGCATCCGCAACCCAAATCCCTCACCGACCTCTTTGTTTCATTCACCCTGCTGGCCCTGCAGGGTTTCGGCGGCGTCCTCGCCGTCGTGCAGCGCGAGCTGGTCGAGAAAAAACGCTGGATGACGCGTGAAGAGTTCATCGAAGACTGGGCGGTGGCGCAAATCATGCCGGGCCCCAATGTGGTGAACCTGTCCTTGATGGTGGGCGGGCGTTATTTCGGCCTCAAGGGCGCGATGGCGGCGCTGGCCGGCATGCTGACGGTGCCGCTGGTGCTGGTGCTGCTGCTGGCGGTGCTGTATGCCCAGTTCGCGGGCCACCCCGGCGTGGCGGGCGCGCTGCGCGGCATGGCCGCGGTGGCGGCCGGGCTGATAGGCGCGACCGGCCTCAAGCTCTTCGGCGCCCTCAAAAAGAACGTGCTGGGCCTGCGGCTGTGCATGGGCCTGGGCGTGCTGTGCTTTGTGTCCATCGCGCTGCTGCGCATCCCGCTGGCTTACGTGCTGCTGAGCCTGGGCCTGGCGGCCTGCGTGCTGGCCTACCGGAAGCTCGCGCCATGAACGAACCGCTGCAAACGCTGCACCTGGTCTTCGGCGCGCGGGAATGGTTTGACCTGTTCCTGCACTACCTCTCGCTGTCGCTGCTGTCGGTGGGCGGCGCCATCAGCACCGCGCCCGACATGCACCGCTTCCTGGTCGACAAGCAGCACTGGCTGACCGACGCGCAGTTCAACGCCTCCATCGCCATCGCGCAGTCGGCGCCCGGGCCCAATGTGCTGTTCATCGCGCTGATGGGCTGGAACGTGGGCCTGAACGCCGGTGGCATGCTCAGCGGGCTGCTGGGCGTGTTCCTGGCGCTGCTGGGCATCCTGATTCCGAGCACCACGCTGACCTATACCGCCGCGCAATGGGGCCACCGCAACCGTGAGCTGCGGGCGGTGCGCGCCTTCAAGCAAGGCATGGGGCCCATCGTGGTGGCCTTGCTGATCGCCACCAGCTGGATCCTGGCCGGTGCCAACGGCAGCTCGCTGAAGGACTGGCCGGTATGGCTGGTGACGGCGGCCTCGGCCGTCATCGTCTGGCGCACCCGCATCCATCTGCTGTGGCTGCTGGGCGCGGGCGCGCTGCTGGGCTGGTACGGGCTGGTCTGAGCCGCTGCCCGAAAAGCTACTGTGGCTTGCCGCGCCGGTGAAAGTACACCATGCGCGCCGCCTGCCGCATGGGCTCGGTGTCCAGCGCCAGGTTGAAGATCCAGTCGGCCTGGAAATGATCGAACAGCCAGCGCAGCGTGCGCTTGGCGCGAAACGTCGGGTAGTTCCGCACCAGCCCGCGCATGGGATCGGCCGGGTCACCGCCATCGGCCGCACCGGCTTGCAAAAAGGCCGCCACGGCGCCACCCACCGCATCCCCATGCTCCAGCGCCGTATGGATGCCGCCGGCCGTCACAGGCGACACCATGCCGGCGGCGTCGCCGACCAGCATCACGCGCGCATCGGACACGCGCTTCAACACGCCGCCGCAGGGAATCATGCCGGCGCGCGTCGCCAGCGGCGCGGCATCGCCGACATCGACGTGCGGCGCGATCCTGGCCGTGAAAGAGTCCATCCAGGCCTGTTTGGGGGGCACACCTGAGGCCGACATCCGCCGGGCCAGGCCGATCTGCTGGATGCCGACGCCGGCGACAGCCCAGCCGATGTAGCCGGGCGCGAGCTTGCGGTTGATGAAGCAATGCAGCAGGTTGGCGTCCAGCCGGGCCTGGCCGTATTCGTGCTCGATGCCGAACAGGAACTGGGTATTGAGCGACAGGCCCAAGGCCTTGGCGACACGCGAATGCGGGCCGTCGGCGCCGACCAGGTAGCCGGCCCGCAGCACGGCCGGCTCCTGCGAGGCCACCGATTTGACCGACACGGCCCAGCCGCCGCCGCTGTCCCGCGCGGCGCTCTCAAACAGCGTGCCCGCGAGCAGCGTGACGCCGTCTGCCCGGACGGACGCGCACATCCAGTCCAGCAGGGCCGGCGTGTCGGTCGCCCAGAAGTAATAACCGGGCGCGTGCAGGTCCACGTGGCGCAGGTTGGGCGAATACAGCCGCACGCCGTCCACCCGGCGCACCAGCGATTCGGGCACCTGCTGCAGCCACGGGATGGTGTCTATGGCATCTTTGACGATGATGCCGGTGGTGTGCAGCTTGTCCCCTGAAGAAGATTTTTTTTCGACAACGGCGACTCGCAGGCCGGCCCGTACCGCGGCGCGCGCGCAGGCCAGCCCGGCAAAACTCGCGCCTATGACGACGAGGTCAAAGCGCTGCTGCGTCATGCCCTGCGCTGGCGCAAAGCTTCGTAGAGGCAGACGCCGCTGGCCACGGACACATTGAGGCTTTCCACCGCGCCGCGCATGGGAATGCTGACCAGCTCATCGCAGGTCTTGCGCGTGAGCTGGCGCATGCCCTCGCCTTCGGCGCCCAGCACCAGGGCGACCGGGCCTGTCAAATCCACGTCGTAAATGGTTCTTTCGGCATCGTCGCTGGTGCCTATGCACCAGATGTTGCGTTCCTTGAGCTCGCCCAGGGTGCGGGCCAGGTTGGTGACCATGAAATAAGGCATGGTCTCGGCCGCGCCGCTGGCCACCTTGGCGACGGTGGCATTGATGCCGGCGGCGTGGTCCTTGGGGGCGATCACGGCATGGGCGCCGGCGCCGTCGGCCACGCGCAGGCAGGCGCCCAGGTTGTGCGGGTCGGTGACGCCGTCCAGCACCAGCAGCAAGGGCTGGGCCGTACCGGCTTCCTCGAGTTGCTCGAGCAGTTCATCAAGCGACTTGACCTGGGCCAGGGCATCGACCCGGGCCACCACCCCCTGGTGGCCGTGGCTGCCGCACATCTTGGCCAGGCGCAGGCCGTCGGACTCGATCAGCCGTATGCCGGCTTCGCGGGCACGATCCGTGAACTGGCGCATGCGTGCATCGCGGCGTGAAGCGTCGAAAAACACCTCCAGAACGGACTTGGGCGCGGTTTTGATGCGCACGCCGACGGCATGGAAGCCAAAAAGGACTTTGGGGGTAGATGACATGCAGGGGATTATCACTGCAGCCCCGGAAGCCGCCGACGGTCGAAGCGCAGCCCTGTTTAGGCCGTCAACAGCTTCTTAGGCATTACTACCGGTGCATGGGGGCCGACCGGCGGTCACAATGCGGGCTGGGTAAGTCTAAAATAGTAACAATTTGTTGATCCTGCAGGGCAGGACGTTTTCCGCAATAAAGCGCACAGTTGGGGGCACTATGGGATTGAGGCTTAAATTTAATCTGGTGTTGATCGTGGTGTTCCTGGCCGGCTTCGGCGCCGCCGGGTTCATGTCGCGCCAACTCCTGCAGGAAAACGCACGCGAGGAAGTCCTGCGCAATGCGCGGCTCATGATGGACACCGCCCTCTCGGTGCGCGCCTACACGGTGGAGCAGATCAAGCCGCACCTGGACAAGCAGCTCGAAGAAGTCTTCCTGCCGCAGACCGTGCCGGCCTACGCCGCCACCGAAACCCTGGGCCACATCCAGAAGAAGTACCGGGACTACGGCTACAAGGAAGCGACGCTGAACCCGACCAACCCGCGCGACCGCGCGACCGACTGGGAAGCCGACATCGTCCAGCAGTTCCGCCAGAACGCCGACTCGAAAGAGCTGATCTCGGAGCGCGCCGCCGCCACGGGCCGGCTGCTCTACATCGCCAAGCCCATACAGATCACCAACGCGGCCTGCCTGCAGTGCCACAGCGTGCCGGCCGCCGCGCCGGCCAGCATGATCAAGATCTACGGCGAGGCCAACGGCTTCGGCTGGAAACACAATGAAATCATAGGTGCGCAGGTGGTGACGGTGCCCATGGAGATTCCCATCCGCAACGCCGAACGCACCTTCAAGACCTTCATGGCTTCGCTGGCCGCGGTGTTCGCCGTGGTCTTCGTGGTGCTCAACCTGATGCTGAGCTGGCTCATCGTGCGGCCCATACGCCGCATGTCACGGGCCGCCGACAAGGTCAGCACCGGCGACTTCGAGGTGCCCGAATTCGCCGACGGCGGCAAGGACGAGATGGCGGTGCTGGGCAGTTCCTTCAACCGCATGCGCCGCAGCCTGGAAAAAGCCATGCAGATGATTGACCGCGGCGACTGACCGAGAGATTGCCCGCCCACCACGACACCGGACGCATGACCGAGCCCGAAGACAAGACCCGAACACTGCCCGTGCGGCCCGACGCCGCGGGAAGCGGGGATGTGGCCGCCCTGGCGCCGGGGCAGACCGTCTTTGAATACCGCATTGAAAAAATGCTGGGCGGCGGCGGTTTCGGCATCACCTACCTGGCGCAGGACATCAACCTGCAGCTGCCGGTGGCCATCAAGGAGTATTTTCCGGGCGACCTGGCCGTGCGCTCGGCCGACCTGTCGGTCCACGTCCGCTCCGGCGAAAACCGGGGCCAGTTCCAGTGGGGCCTGGAACGCTTCCTGGACGAAGCCCGCGCGCTGGCCTCGTTTCGCCACCCCAACATCGTGCGGGTGCTGCGTTACTTCAAGGAAAACGGCACCGCCTACATCGTCATGGAGTACGAGTCGGGCGACCCGCTCAAGCGCTGGCTGGCCAAGCAGCCCGCGCTGGACCAGCAGGGCCTGCTGAAGATCGTCTATCCGCTGATGGACGGCCTGGAGGCGGTGCACAAGGTGAATTTCCTGCACCGGGACATCAAGCCGGACAACATCTACATCCGCGCCGACGGCACTCCGGTGTTGCTGGATTTCGGCGCGGCCAGGCGCCTGACCGGCAACCAGGACATGACCAACATCGTGAGCCCGGGCTTCGCGCCGTTCGAGCAGTACCACAGCAAGGGCCACCAGGGGCCGTGGACGGACGTCTATTCGCTGGGCGCGGTGATGTACTGGATGACGACCGGCCACAAGCCCATGGAGTCGGCTTCGCGCGTGCGCGAGGACAGCATGCCCAAGGCCGCCGACACCGCCAGCGCGGTGGTCTTCGGCGCGCCGCTGCTGCGCGCCATCGACTGGGCGATGACGCCCAACGAAACCCAGCGGCCGCAGGACATCGCGGCGCTGCGCCAGGCGCTGCTGAGCTCGGACTTCGTGAAGACGCAAACCCTGCGAGCGGCCAGTGTGCTGGTGCCCGCCACGCCCCCTGCTGCGCCCGCCCCGGCCGCGCCGGTGCCGGCGCCCGTTGAAACCAGAACAGTCACCGCGCCGCCCGACAACGCCCTGCTCGCCTACGCCGCCAATTCGCAGTCCATCCCGCTCAACAGCGCCGAAAACCTGCGCAAGAACGTGCTGGGCACCATCATGTTCCTGGACCTGGTGTCCTACTCCACCTATTCGGTGGACCAGCAGGTGGTGGTCAAGTCGCTGTTCAACGAGCTGATCACCAAGGCCATAGGCGGGGTGAAAGAGTCGTCGCGCATCATGATAGACACCGGCGACGGCGCGGCCATCTGCTTCCTGGGCGATCCCGAGGAGGCGCTGCAGTCGGCCCTGCTGCTGCGCGACCTGCTGGCGCAGAAGTACGGCCGCAAGCTGTCGCTGCGCGTGGGCCTGCACCTGGGCCCCATCCGCATGGTGTTCGACATCAACAACCGGGTCAACGTGGTGGGCGACGGCATCAACGTGGCCCAGCGCATCATGGACTTCGCCAGGCCCAACCAGGTGGTGGTCTCGCGCGCCTACTACGACGTGATCTCGCGCATCACCGACAGCGCGGCCGGCCATTTCGACTACCTCGGCCCGCACATGGACAAGCACCTGCGCTCGCATGAGATCTACGCGGTGCTGGACCCGAATGCCGCCCCGGCGGCGCCCGCGGCGCGCAACCTGGAATTCGAGCACACCGCCTCCTTCGCCGCGCTGGCCTCGCTGACACCCGAAGTCGTGCACGACATTGAAACCGAGCTGGCCAAGCTGATCGGCCCGCTGGCCCGGGTGCTGGTCAAGAAGTCGGTGCCGCGCACGGTGAGCGCCCAGGGCCTGCGCGACCTGCTGGCCGTCTCCATTCCCGACGCCACGGCGCGCGAAGCCTTTGTGCGGCCGCGCAGTGCCAGCGCGCCCGTGCATTCAACGCCGCTGGGCGCCTCGGGCCCGCGCACCGGTGTTACCAGCGCCACCGGCGGCACCAGCGTGCCCAGCCGCGTGCTGTCCATGCCGGTGTCCGGCCTGCGGCACCAGGACATGAGCCGGCCCTCGGGACTGTCGACGCCTTCGGGACCGTCCGCGACCTCGACCTCCATCAATGTGCAGTATTTCAGCGCCGAGCTGCAGGCCCAGCTGGAACGCATGCTGAGCCTGTACATAGGCCCGCTGGCCAGGACGCTGGTGCGCAGGGAATCGGCGCGCCACACTACGCTGGGCGGCCTGGCCAAGGCACTGGCCCTGCAGATCGACAAGCCCGACGACCGGGCGAAATTCCTGGCCGCGGCGCAAAAGCTGCGCTGAGCCCGGCTCAGGCCGAAACAACCCGTCCCGCGTCTATGGTGATGCGCCGCTCGCAGCGCGCGGCAATGCCCTGGTCGTGCGTCACCAGCACCAGGGTGGTCCCGAGTTCGCGGTTGAGCTCGAACATCAGCGACATGACGGTTTCACCGGTGGCGAAGTCCAGGCTGCCGGTGGGCTCGTCGGCCAGCAACACCGCCGGCTGCACCACAAAAGCCCGCGCCAGCGCCACGCGCTGCTGCTCGCCGCCCGACAGCACCTTGGGGTAGTGGCCCAGGCGCTCGCCCAGGCCGACGCGCCTGAGCATCTCGGTGGCCTGCGCGCGGGCGTTTTTGGCGCCCGACAGCTCCAGCGGCAGCATGACGTTCTCGAGCGCGGTCAGGTTGCCCATGAGCTGGAAGCTCTGGAACACAAAACCGACCTTCTGGGCGCGCAGGGCGGCGCGGTCGTCCTCACTGAGGGCGAACAGATCCTGCCCGGCCAGCTTGACCGTGCCCTCGGTGGGTGTGTCCAGCCCCGCGATGATGGACAGCAAGGTGCTTTTGCCCGAGCCCGAAGCGCCGACAATGGCGGCGGTTTCGCGCGCGGCGAGCGCGAAGTCAATATCGCGCAAAATGGCCAATGTGCCGGTGGAGTCGGTCACCGACTTGAAAACATGCTCCACGGAAATAATTGAAGCTGCCTGGGGCTTTGCAGCCGCGCCTGGAAAGCCGGGCGCCGTAGAGCCCATGGAAGCATCACTCACCGCAGGTTCAAACATGTCAGCCTTGTCAGAAAATATGAAATCCGACTTTACCAAGCTTGCCGGCCAAACAATAGCGCGCCTGCTAAAACCTTTGGCCGCGCTGCTGGTGGCCGCCGTGCTGGGGGTGGTCCCGGCCGTCCGGGCGCAAGCGCCCGCCTCCGCCGCCCAGGGCGACACGGTGCTGGTCGTTGGGGACTCCCTGAGCGCCGAGTACGGCCTCAAGCGCGGCACCGGCTGGGTGCCGTTGCTGGAAAAGCAGATCGCCGGCGAAAAGAAAAGCGCCAAGGTCGTCAACGCCAGCATCAGCGGCGACACGACTTCGGGCGGCCGCTCCCGGCTGCCGGCCCTGCTGGCGCAGCACAAGCCCGCCGTGGTGGTGATAGAGCTGGGCGGCAACGACGCCCTGCGCGGCCTGCCGCTGGACATGACCGAGCAAAACCTCAGCGCGATGACGCAGGCCGCCAAAAAGGCCGGCGCGCGGGTGCTGCTGGTGGGCATGCAGGTGCCGCCCAACTACGGCAGCGCTTATGCGGCGAATTTTTCGGGCCTGTTCGCCAAGGTCGCCAAAGCGGAAAAAGTGGCGCTGGTGCCGTTTTTCCTCAAGGGTGTCGCCGACGCCGCCGACCCGGTGGCCGCCTTCCAGGCCGACCGCATCCACCCCAACGAGCAGTCGCAGCCCCGCATGCTGGCCAATGTGTGGCCCGAACTCAAGAAACTGCTCAAGTGAGCCTGGACCGCATTTCCGCCGAGGAAGCGCTGGCCAGCCTGGGCCGGTACTCCGACATCATCGACGCCCGCAGCGAGGATGAATACGCCGAGGACCACCTGCCCGGCGCGCTGAACTGGCCCAGCCTGCACGACGAGGAACGCAAAATCGTCGGCACCCGGTACAAGCAGATCAGCCAGTTCGAGGCCAAAAAACTGGGCGCGGCGCTGGTCGCGAAAAACATCGCCGAACACATACAGCGCGAGGTGCTGGACAAACCGCGTGAATGGCAACCCCTGCTTTACTGCTGGCGCGGCGGCAAGCGCAGCGGCGCGCTGGCGCTGGTGCTGGAGCAGATCGGCTTTCGGGTCACGCTGGTCGACGGCGGCTACAAGGCCTTCAGGGCGGCGCTGGTGGCCGACCTGCCGCGGCTGGCGGCGCACTTTCACTACCGGGTGGTGTGCGGCCCCACCGGCTCCGGCAAGACCCGGCTGCTGCAGGCCCTGGCGGCCGAGGGCGCGCAGGTGCTGGACCTGGAAGCGCTGGCCCGGCACCGCAGCTCGGTGCTGGGTGCGATTCCCGGCCTCGAGCAGCCCAGCCAGAAGGCCTTTGACAGCGCTATCTGGTCCATCCTGCGCGGCTTCGATCCGGACAGGCCGGTGTATGTGGAAAGCGAAAGTAAAAAAGTCGGCAATGTGGCGGTGCCCGAAGGCCTGATGACCGCCATGCGGGCCAGCCCCTGCCTGGACCTGCGCCTGCCCGAGGACGAGCGCGTGGCGCTGCTGCTCGAAGACTATGACTTCTTCGTCAAGGACACCGCGTTTTTCTGCGAGCGTTTGGGCGCCTTGACCGAGGTGCGCGGCAAGGCCACGGTGCAGGACTGGCAGGCCCGCGCGCACGCCGGCGACGCGGCATCGGTGGTGCGCGAGCTGCTCACCCTGCACTACGACCCGGGCTATGCGCGCTCCATGGAGCGCAACTTCAGCCAGTACCCGAAAGCCACCCCGCTCAACGCGGCCGACCGGTCGGGGCAGACCATGGCGGGGCTGGCCAGAGCCATTCTTGAGGAGGAGACATCAACATGAAAAAAATCCTTGCCGCCCTCGGTATCGCCCTTGCCGGGTTGGCCGCCTACCTGTGCCTGTGGCCGGTGCCCATCGCGCCGCAAAGCTGGGAAGCGCCCGTGGCACCCGGCTACACCGGCCCATTCGCCGCCAACAGCAAGCTCGCCAACCTGAAAACCATCCCGCTGGGGGCCGAGGAAGGCCCTGAGCACCTAGTGGTGGCCCGGGACGGAAAGCTTTACGCCACGGTGGCCAGCGGCGCCGTCCTGCGGATGAACCCGGACGGCAGCGGCCGGGAGGTGGTGGTCAACACCGGCGGCCGCGTGCTGGGTTTTGACTTCGATGCAGCCGGCAACATCATCGCCGCCGACGCCTTCAGGGGCTTGCTGTCGATTTCGCCGGACAAAAAAGTGACGGTGCTGGCGGACCAAGCCGCGGGCACGCCGATCCTGTATGCCAATGCGGTGGTGGTAGCCCGCAACGGCAAGGTGTATTTCAGCGATGCCTCCACCCGCTTTGGGGCCCGGGACTGGGGCGGCACCTTCGAAGCCAGCATTCTCGACATCCTGGAGCAGTCCGCCACGGGCCGGGTGATCGAATATGACCCGGCGACCCAGGCCACACGCATCGTGGCAAAAGGCCTGAGCTTTGCCAACGGCGTGGCCTTGAGCCAGGACGAGCGCTCGCTGTTTGTGGCTGAAACCGGCAAATACCGCATCTGGAAACTGCCGGTGGATGCGCGGGAGCAGGACATAGGCCAGCCCGGCGCCGGGCTCAAGCCGCTTTTTGACAACCTGCCGGGCTATCCCGACAACCTGATGCGCGGCCTGGACGGCAAGGTCTGGGTAGGCCTCGTCAAGCCGCGCAACCCGAAGATCGACGGCATGGCCCGCAAGCCCTTGATGCGCAAGCTCACGCTTCGCCTGCCGCGCGCCTTGTGGCCTATTCCCAAGGCCTACGGCCACGTGGTGGCGTTCACGGAGGACGGGAAAGTGGTAGCCGACCTGCAGGATCCTACGGGCGCCTATCCAGAAACCACCGCCGTGACGGAGACGGCGGACAGGCTGTATGTGCAAAGCCTGCATGCCAGGGAGCTGGGCTGGCTACCCAAATAAAGCGGGGGCCATCAACAGAAAACCCGGCCACACGCTGGGTGTGCCGGGTTTTCGGGATGCGTAAAGCCTGGAAATTCAGGGCGCCGGGTCGGTGGGCGGTACACCGGCCGGTGCATCGCCGTCGGCGGGCGGCGCATCGTTCCCATCGTCGGCCGAGTCATCCTGCTTGCCCTCCGCCTTGCGCTTGAGCTTTTCTTCTTTTTTGCGTTTTTTCGCGAGCTCTTTCTGGCGCTTTTCGTAAGAGTAATTGGGAGTTGCCACTGCGTGCTTTCGTAAGGAGGTAACCCTTACTGTACTGCATTGCCGTCGGGCAATGCCAGGCTTTTGACGCGGCTTTGGGTCAGGCTTTTTCCAGGGCCTGGGCGATGTCGGCCTGCAGGTCGGCCACGGCCTCCAGCCCCACCGAAAACCGCACCAGCCCGCCTTTGTGGGGCCAGGGCGTGGTGCGCAGCGCCGGAATGTCGTAGGGCGCGCACAGACTCATGGGACCGGCCCAGCTGTAACCCAGTTTGAAAAGTTTCAGGCTGTCACAAAAGCGGTCTACCCGCTCGGGGCTGAACTCGGGCTTGAAGACCGCGCTCATCAGGCAGGCCGCGCCTGCGCAGTCGCGTTTCCAGGTTTCATGGCCGGGCGATCCGGGCAGAGCCGGATGCAGCACGGTGGCAATCTGCGGCCTGCCGGCCAGCCAGGCGGCCAGTTCGCGGGTGGCGGCGTCCTGGGCCGCGTAGCGCAAGGCCATGCTGTTGAGGCCGCGCAGCACCAGCTCGGCATCGTTGCCACCTATGCCGTAGCCGACGCGCATGTGGCAAAAGTGCACCAGGTGGTGCAGCGCCTCGTCGCGCGTGACCACGGAGCCCATCAGCACGTCGGCGCCGCCGCTGGGATATTTGGTCAGGGCCTGGACCGAGATGTCCAGACCCAGGTCGAAGGCATTGAAGGCCAGGCCGGCCCCCCAGGTGTTGTCGAGCGCGGTCACGATGCCGGCCGGGTGCGCGTTCTTGTGCGCCTTGACGGCCGCGACCAGCGCCGGCATGTCGGGGAATTCCAGCGTGATGGAGCCCGGCGCTTCCAGCCACACCAGCCGGGTTTTCGGGCCCAGCTTGGCGGCCAGGTCGGCCGGGTTCATCGCATCGTAAAAGCGGTGGGTAATGCCCCAGCCAGCGAGCTCGCCCTGCGCGAAGGTCTTGTTGGGCCCGTAGGCGTTGTCGGGGATCAGCAGCTCGTCGCCGGCCTTGAGCAAGGCCATGCCGACCAGCACCACCGCTGCCAGGCCGCTGGGCACCAGCGTGCAATGCTTGCCGCCTTCGAGCGTGGCGATGCGCTCTTCCAGCGTGAAAGTGGTGGGTGTGCCGTGCAGGCCGTAGGTGTAGCCGGTCTTGTGTTTCCAGTCGCGGCTGCGCAGCGCGGCGACGCTGGGAAAGGCAATGGTGGAGGCCTTGTAAACCCCGGGCGGAATGGCATCAAACCCGGCGGGCGGTTTGTAGGGGTGGTGGATCAGGGTGGTGGATGTTTCACTCATTTGGCTATGTTACGGCATGCCTTGGTGAGCGAGTAATCAAACCCAGCCTGGAGGTCCACACTCCAGCCGGGGCCGCGGAACCGGCTTTGCCGGGCCGCAGGCGCAGCGCCCCCCTCGGGGGC
Organism: Polaromonas sp. CF318; assembly: GCF_000282655.1. Taxonomy (GTDB): domain Bacteria; phylum Pseudomonadota; class Gammaproteobacteria; order Burkholderiales; family Burkholderiaceae_C; genus Polaromonas. Next base: position 41,443 of record NZ_AKIV01000082.1, on the reverse strand, counting down.
AGCGCATTACACGAGGTCGAAGACGCCGTGAAAAGTGTGGGGGCTCAAATCTTCCACTTCGCCATGAGCTGCGCCGGTGACAGCGAGTCATAACCCTCAAACGGCTGGTGGATCCAGGGATTGGTGGGCAGCAGTTCGACCGAGTAGTCGGGCTGGAAGGTGGACACGCCCTTGGTCCAGATCACCGCGCTGCGCAGTTCGGTGATGGGTTGGTAGTTGTTCTTGAGCTGGTGGATCACGGCGTTGAGCGTGTGGCCGGTATCGGCCAGGTCGTCGACCAGCAGCACCTTGCCGGCGATCTCGCCCTTGGGGGTGGTGATGTAGCGGGCGATGTCGAGGTTGCCCTGCGTCATGCCGGCGTCGGCGCGGTAGGAACTGGTGGACATGATGGCCAGCGGCTTGTCGAAGATGCGCGACAGGATGTCGCCGGGGCGCATGCCGCCCCTGGCCAGGCACAGGATGGTGTCGAACTGCCAGCCGGACTGGTGGATCTTGATCGCCAGTTTTTCAATCAGGTTGTGGTACTCGTCGTAGCTCACATAGAGATGCTTGCCGTCTTCTGTCAACATGGGTGGCGCTCCTGATGTTCCTGGTGTATTCGCTGCCCGCGCCGGTCTGGGCGGCGGGCTGTTTGGCTAAAGCTGCGGCCGGTATCCGCTCAAGCGGCGGCGTAGGGGTTACGCAGCAGGATGGTGTGGTCGCGGTCCGGACTGGTGGAGATCATGTCGATGGGCACGCCGGTCACCTCCTCGATGCGGTGCAGGTATTTTTGTGCGGCCGCGGGCAGTTTGTCGTACTCCGTGACGCCGACCGTGCTCTGGCTCCAGCCCGGCAGGGTTTCGTAAATCGGCTTGCAACGCGCGATGTCTTCTGCGCCCATGGGCAGGATGTCGGTGATGTGGCCATCGAGCTCGTAGCCGGTGCACAGCTTGAGCTCGTCGATGCCGTCGAGCACGTCGAGCTTGGTGATGCACAGGCCCGACAGGCCGTTGACCTGGGCCGAGCGCTTGAGCAGCGCGGCGTCGAACCAGCCGCAGCGGCGGCTGCGCCCGGTGGTCACGCCCTTTTCGGCACCCACAGTGCTCAGGTGGTAGCCCACGGTGCCGGGCTTTTCCCAGTCGAGTTCGGTTGGGAAAGGCCCGCCGCCAACGCGCGTGCAATAGGCCTTGGTGATGCCCAGGATGTAGTGCAGCATGCCCGGGCCCACGCCGGCGCCGGCCGCGGCATTGCCGGCCACGCAGTTGCTGGAGGTAACGTACGGGTAGGTGCCGTGGTCGACGTCGAGCAAGGTGCCCTGCGCGCCTTCAAACAGCAGGTTGGCGCCGTCGCGGTGGGCGTCGTTGAGCTCGCGCGAGACGTCGGCCATCATGGGCTTGAGCAGCTCGGCGTGGCGCATGGCTTCGGCGAACACGGTGTCGAAGTCGACGGCCGGCGCGTGCAGGTAGCCGGTCAGCACGAAGTTGTGCAGCTCCAGCAGCTCGCGCAGCTTGGCGGCGAAACGGTCGGGGTATTTGAGGTCCTGCACACGCAGGGCGCGGCGGGCGATCTTGTCTTCATAGGCGGGACCGATACCGCGGCCGGTGGTGCCGATCTTGGTGGTGCCGCCCTTTTCGCGGTAGGCTTCGCGCGCGATGTCGAGCGCGGCGTGGAAAGGCAAAATCAGCGGGCAGGCCTCGCTGATGCGCAGGCGCGAACGCACCTCGACGCCGGCCTTTTCCAGGCCCTCGATTTCCTCGAACAGCTTGGCGGCCGACAGCACCACGCCGTTGCCGATGTAGCACTTCACGCCCGGTCGCATGATGCCGCTGGGGATCAGGTGCAGCGCGGTCTTCACGCCGTTGATGACCAGCGTGTGGCCGGCATTGTGGCCGCCCTGGAAGCGCACCACGCCCTGCGACATTTCGGTGAGCCAGTCAACCAGCTTGCCCTTGCCTTCGTCGCCCCACTGGGTGCCCACGACCACGACATTGCGGCCCGCGTCTGCGGTTTGTTTGTTTGTCATCTTCAATTCTCGTTAAGGTGTGTTGGGATCAAGCCGGACGGGGGGCACGGGGCCCTCACGCGGCTTTCTTCAGGGGCTGGACCACCCATTGACCGGCAGCGTTGGCCAGTTCGCGGTCGCAATCGAATTCGTTGACTTCGTGTTCGTGGCCGGGCAGCACGCAGGCCACGGTTTCGCCGCCGGCACGCAGGCGGGCGATGGCCGCGCGCAGGCCGGCGTCCTCGCTCCAGGGCGCGCGTATGGCGGCTTTCAGGGGCCGGGGCGGCAGCACGCTGACGAGTTCCTTCAAGTCCAGGCTGAAGCCGGCCGCCGGACGGTTGCGGCCGAACACGGCGCCGACCTCGTCATAGCGGCCGCCGCGCGCCAGTTCGGCGCCCTGCCCATAGATGGCAAAGCGCGTGCCGCTGTAATAGGCATAGCCGCGCAGGTCGGCCAGGTCGAAGCTGACCTTGACTTCGCCGCTTTCGCCGCGGGTGTGGGCGGCCAGCCATTTGAGGTTCTGCAGCGCGGCCTTGAGGCCCGTCGAGGGCGGCAGGGCTTTTTCGGCCTCGGCCAGGACTTTTTCGTCACCGTAGAGCTGCAGCAGCGCCTTCAGGCCCTGGCGTGCTTCGCTGGAAATGCCGTCCTTAAGGCTGGCGGTGAGGCTGTCGAGCTCGCTCGAGTCCTTGGCGGCCAGCGCTGTGTGGATCAAGGCCAGGGTCTTGGCGCTGACGGTGGCACCGGCCAGCAAGCTGTTGACGATGCGCACGTCGGCCATATCGACGCTCAATGCGCTGACGCCGGCGGCCTTGAGGCCTTCCAGCGCCAGCTGCTGGGCTTCGAGGTCGGCTTCGAGGCCGGCATGGCCGTAGATTTCAGCGCCGAACTGCAGCGGCTCACGGGTGGCATGGGGCCGGTCGGCGCGGGTGTGCAGCACCGGGCCGCAGTAGCACAGGCGCGCCACGCCGCTGCGGTTGAGCAGATGGGCGTCGATGCGGGCAACCTGGGGCGTGGTGTCGGCGCGCAGGCCCAGGGTGCGGCCGGAAAGCTGGTCGACCAGCTTGAAGGTTTGCAGGTCCAGCGCTTCGCCGGTGCCGGTCAGCAGCGACTCGAGGTGCTCGAGCAGCGGCGGCATGACGAGTTCATAGCCGTAGCTGCGGGCGGTGTCCAGGAACAGGCGGCGCAGCTCTTCGATGTGGCGCGCCTCGGAGGGCAGGACATCGGCAATTTGATCGGGCAATTGCCATGATGACGACCAGGCGGGCATTGTGATTTTCGTGGGCTGTTAAAAACAGCATTTTACCGGGCTTGAAGCCGGTTTTCGGCTTGCCGGAGGCTGATAAGGCCCCCGCAGAGAAATAGTGCCTGGACTGTGGGTGTGAAATTCAACCCAGCAGCACCAGCAGAACGACGCCCGCCGCGATGCTGCACAGCCCGAAGAAGCGGATCTGGCCATCGCCCAGGGTGAGGATCCGCTCGAACATGCTGCGCCAGCCGCCGGGAGAGATGAAGGGCAACAGGCCCTCGATGACCAGCATCAGGGCCAGTGCCAGCCAGAAGGTGTTGCCGTCCACGCCGGCTTATTTTTTGGCCGGTGCGGCGCTGCCTGAGCCGGGGCCGCGCATCGCCTTGAAGAAGTCGGACGAAGGGTCCAGCACCATCACGTCGCTCTTTTTGCTGAAGCTGGCCTTGTAGGCATCCAGGCTGCGGTAGAACTGGGCGAACTGCGGGTCGCGGCCAAACGATTCGGCATAGGTGCGGGCGGCTTCGGCATCGCCCTCGCCCTTGACCTTCTGCGCGTCGCGGTAGGCGTTGGCGATGGTCACCTCACGCTGGCGGTCGGCATCGGCGCGGATTTTTTCACCTTCGGCCGCGCCGGTGGAGCGCAGCTCATTGGCCACGCGCTGGCGCTCGGCCACCATGCGCTTGTAGACCGAATCGGTGATGGCTTCCACATAGTCCACGCGCGTGATGCGCACGTCGACCACGTCCACGCCCCAGGGCTGGGCCCCCTGCACGGCCTGCAACACTTCGCGTTTGACGTCGGCCATCAGCGCTTCGCGCTTGAGCGAGAGCAGGTCCTTGACGGTGCGCTTGTTGATCTCTTCCTGGAAGGCGTTGCGAACCACACGGCTCAGCTGGTTGGCGCCGGCTTTTTCGTCCAGGCCGACATTGCGGATGTACTCGCTGGGCTGGGTAATGCGCCAGCGCACGTACCAGTCGATCACGACACGCTGCTTTTCGGCGGTCAGCATGGGCTCAGCGTCGACGCTGTCGAGCACCAGCAGGCGCTTGTCGATGTAGGAGACGTTCTGGAAAGGCGGCGGCATCTTGAAATGCAGGCCGGGTTCTGTGACCACGTCCTTGATCTGCCCCAGGGCATAGACCACGCCGAACTGGCGCTGGTCGACCACGAACAGCGTGGAACTGAGCAAAGCCAGGACGACCAGCAGCGAGGAAACAATAAATCCAACTCTATTCACGATCGTCTTCCTTAGCGTGTTTCACGGTCGCGCGAGCGGGCGGAATCGCGTGAACGGGCATCGATGGGTGGCAAGCTGGAGGTGGGCGCGGCAGGCACCGTGGACGACGAAGCCGAGCCAGGAGGAATCAGCGGGGTGTCGCCTGAAGCAGCGGCATCGCCCTGGGCCGTCATCTGCATGATCTTGTCCAGCGGCAGGTACAGCAGGTTGCTGCCCTGGCGCGATTCGACCAGCACCTTGGTGACATTGGTGTACACCTGCTGCATGGCATCGGTGTACATGCGGTCGCGCGTGACCTGGGGCGCCTTCTGGTATTCGGCCAGCACGGAACGAAAGCGCTGTGCGTCACCCTGGGCCTGCGCCACGATCTTGGCCTTGTAGGCCTCGGACTCTTCCTTCAGGCGCGAGGCGGAGCCGACCGCGCGCGGGATCACGTTGTTGGCATAGGCCTGGGCCTCATTCTTGGCGCGCTCGCGCTCCTGGCCGGCCCTGAGCACATCGTCGAAGGCCGACTGCACCTGCTCGGGCGGGCGCACGCCGCTTTGCTGCAGGTTGATGCCGACCACTTCCACACCGACCTTGTAGCGGTCCAGGATGGTCTGCATCAGGGTACGCACGCGTGGCCCGATCTGGTCGCGCTCTTCGGCGAGCGCGGAATCCATCTTCATCTTGCCGACCACTTCGCGCACGGCAGTCTCGGCGGCCTGCACCACCGCGGCGGCCGGGTCCTTGCTTTCAAACAGGTAAGCGCGCGCGTCGTTCAGGCGGTACTGCACGGCGAATTTGATCTCGACGATGTTTTCGTCCTCGGTCAGCATGGCCGAGTCGCGCAGGCCGGTGGCCTTGATGATGACGTCGCGGCCGACGTCCACGGAACGGATCTGCGTGACCACAACGATCTCATGGCGCTGGACGGGATAAGGCAGGCGCCAGTTAAAACCCGCGCCCACGGTGGAGTGGTATTTGCCGAACTGGGTGATGACGGCCTGCTGGCCTTCCTGGACGATAAAAAAGCCGGTGCCCAGCCAGATCAGCACGGCGACGCTGGCGATCAGGCCGACGCCTATGCCGGCGCTTTTCATGTCGGGCTGGAAGCCGCCGTTGTTTCCGCCGCCGCCATTGCCGCGGCCGAAACCGCCGCGGTTGGGGTTGTTGTTTTTACCGCCGCCGAAAAGCCCGCCGAGTTTGCGGTTGAAGTCGCGCCAGAGTTCGTCAAGGTCGGGCGGGCCCTGGTTGGGCCCCTGCCCTTGCGGGCGGTTGGGGGGACGCTGCGGTTGCTTGTCGTCCCGGGGGGCTTCGGGCTTGCTGTCGTCGGACGAGGCTTTGTCGTCGTCCCGGCCCCAGCGCGGATCATTGAGGTTGAACATGCCTTGGGCGCGTTGCCTGAGCCGGCCCGGCAAGGTCGTCAAAGTCTGCAGCACGGGGTTCAGATTCATGGGATCAAACTCACTTTTTTTCATTACACCGACATTGTGCCTAATGAATTCGCCATATCAGACAAGGTCTTCGGTGGCCAAGGGGATTTCCTCGGCCGGCGGATGGGCCGCGTAGCCGGCCAGCAAGGCGCGCAGAAGCGGCAGGCCCTCGCCTGTCCGGGCGCTCACGAACACCCGTTCAGCACTGCGGCTGGAGCCCTCAAACGCGTCCCTGAGTTCGAACATGTCCTGCAGTTGCAGGGGCATGTTGTCCTTTTCAATGGCATCCAGCTTGTTGAAGACAAGTATTTGCGGCACGTCGGCCGCGCCAATCTCCGAAAGCACGCGCTGCACCTGCTCGATCTGCTCGAGGTAGTCGGGGTTGGCGCCATCCACCACATGCAGCAGCAGGTCGGCGTCGGCGGCTTCCTGCAGGGTCGCGGCGAAGGCGTCTATCAGGCCGTGCGGCAGGTCGCGGATAAAACCCACGGTGTCCGACAGCGAAACCGAGCGCCCGGCGTCGCCCAGGTAGAGCTGGCGCGTGGTGGTGTCCAGCGTGGCGAACAGCTGGTCGGCGGCATAGGCGCGCGCCTTGACCAGCGCATTGAACAGCGTGGACTTGCCCGCGTTGGTGTAGCCCACCAGGGAGATGGTGAAGGAATTGCGGCGCTCGCGCTGCTTGCGCTGGGTTTGCCGCTGTTTTTTGACCTTGGCCAGGCGCTCCTTGGTGCGCTTGATGGCGTCGCCGATCATGCGTTTGTCGAGCTCGATCTGCTTTTCACCCGGACCGCCGCGCACGCCGGCGCCGCCGGTTTGCCGCTCCAGGTGGGACCAGCGGCGCACCAGGCGCGTGGACATGTATTGCAACCGGGCCAGTTCGACCTGCAGTTTGCCCTCGTGGCTGCGCGCGCGCTGGGCGAAGATTTCCAGGATCAGCAGGGTCCGGTCGTTGACCGGCATGTCGAGGTGACGCTCGAGGTTGCGCTGCTGCGCCGGGCTCAGGGACTGGTCGAATAAAACCTCGGTGGCGCCGGTGTCCAGCGCCAATAGCTTGATTTCGTCGGCCTTGCCGCTGCCGATAAAAAGCGCGGCGTCGGGCGCCCTGCGCTTGCAGGTGACGCGCGCAACCGGCTGCAGGCCCGCTGTTTGCGCGAGCAAACCCAGTTCCTGCAGATCAGCATCAAAGTTCGGCAAACCGAGATCCACCCCCACCAGAAGCACAAGGGGTTTCGGGCTCACCGGAGCATCGGACGAACTCAGCTGGCGGGGCTTTCTTCAGACTCGCTGGTCGCGAAATTCACCGCGCGGCCGGGAACAATGGTGGAAATCGCATGCTTGTAGACCATCTGGGTCACAGTGTTGCGAAGCAGAACCACGTATTGATCGAAGGATTCGATCTGGCCCTGCAATTTGATCCCGTTGACGAGATAGATGGAAACAGGAACATGCTCGCGACGCAAGGTGTTGAGAAATGGGTCCTGCAAGAGCTGGCCTTTGTTATTGCTCACGATATTTTCCGTGTTCAAAAGTTAATAGAACCTGACCTTACCACAGCGCTCGGCCCCGGTCATGTAGTCCTAGGCCGATTCCTTGTCCTTAAAGGGGTTGTGCGAGCTTTTCATCTGGATGCGCAGAGGGGTGCCGACCAGGTCGAACTCCTTGCGAAAACGCCCTTCGAGGTAGCGTTTATACGACTCGGTGACGTGCTCCAGCGAGTTGCCGTGGATGATGATGATGGGCGGGTTCATGCCGCCCTGGTGGGCGTAGCGCAGCTTGGGCCGGAACACGCCGGAACGCTGCGGCTGCTGGAACTGCACCGCCTCGAGCAGCAGCCGGGTCAGCACCGGGGTGGACATCTTGCGGTTGGCCGAGGCATGGGCCTGCACGATGGACTTCCAGACCGGGCCCAGGCCCTGGCGCTTGATGGCCGAAATCGCGTGGATGGATGCGAACTTGAGAAAACCCAGCCGGGTTTCGATGGAGCGCTCCAGCAGCTCGCGCTGGTAGGAGTCCACGGCATCCGATTTGTTGACGGCCACCACCACGGAACGGCCGCTTTCCAGGATATAGCCGGCGATGTGGGCGTCCTGGTCGGTCACGCCCTGGGTGGCGTCCAGCAGCAACAGCACCACATTGGCGTTTTCAATGGCCTGCAGGGTCTTGACGACGGAAAACTTCTCGATGGCCTCAAAAACCTTGCCTTTGCGGCGCAGCCCGGCGGTGTCGATGAGCTCGTACTTCTGCCCTGCCCGCTCGAAAGGCACCGAAATGGTATCCCGGGTCGTGCCGGGGAGGTCGAACGCGACCAGGCGCTCTTCGCCCAGCCAGGTGTTGATCAGCGTGGATTTCCCCACATTGGGGCGCCCGGCCACCGCCAGGCGGATGACGGAAGGATCCTGCGGCTCGGCCTCTTCTTCCGGGTCCGGCAGGTTGAGCGGCGCCAGCGCCGTGTCGACCAGCGTGCGCATGCCCTGGCCGTGCGAGGCGGAAACCGGCAGCACCTCGCCCAGGCCCAGCTCGAAGAATTCGGACAGTTGCACGCCTTCGGTCATACCCTCGGCCTTGTTGGCCGTCAGCACCGTGGGCTTGCCCAGCTTGCGCAGGTATTTGGCGATATCGTGGTCCTGCGCATTGAGGCCGGCGCGGGCATCGACCACAAAAATCACCACATCGGCTTCAGCGACCGCCTGCCGGGTCTGCTTGGCCATTTCCTTGTAGATGCCGGAGGCCGCGTCGGGCTCGAAGCCGCCGGTGTCGATCACGATGTACTCGTGCGGGCCCAGTTTGCCGTTACCGTAATGACGATCCCGCGTCAGGCCGGCAAAGTCGGCCACGATCGCATCCCGCGTCTTGGTCAGCCGGTTGAAAAGCGTCGACTTGCCCACGTTGGGGCGGCCGACTAGCGCAATGACAGGTTTCATCAATCAGTTTCTGGCGGGGCCGAAAGGCCCTTTATTGGGGCTGGAAGCCGTAAACGCCGCCGCCCTGGGTCACGGCAACCAGCGTATTGCCCACCAGCACGGGGGTGGCGACGATGGCGGTGCCGTCGGTGGGCAGGCGGTTGAGCAGGGAACCGTCTTCACGCGACAGCAGGTGCAGGTAACCCGTGAAGTCGCCGATGGCGATGGAACGCCCCACCACCAGCGGCGCGGTCAGGCCGCGGTAACGCAGTCGGTCCGTGGTCCAGGCGCGCTCGCCGTCGGTGCGGCGCCAGGCAACCACGTTGCCGTCGGCTTCCGTGCCGAAGACAAAACGGTCGTCGCCGTCCAGGCCCTGCACGCCATTGGCGGGTTTGGTCCAGAGCAGGTTGCCGCGGGCGGCGTTGACGCAGCCGACGCTGGCCTGGAAGGCCCGCGCGCAGACAACGTCACCCTGCCGGCTGACGTGCCCGACCAGGTCGACCAGGCGCTCCACGTCGTTGATGCCGCGCGGCGTCGCGATCGGGGCTTCCCAGCGGATGCTGCCGGTGGAAGGATTCAGGCCCGCCAGGCGGCCGGCCAGGCCCACCACCAGGGTGTCGCCGACGGCCAGCATCACACCGGACTGGCGCAGGATCAGGGGCTCATTGGGACGCTGCTGGGTCCAGAGCTTGCGCCCGGTCTGCCCGTCAAAGGCGTTGACCGAGCGGTCCGCCGCGAGCACAAACACGCGTGCACCGGCCACAAATGGTGCGGTGAAGGCCTGGGCGCCCAGCTTCTGACGCCACAGTTCGCGGCCGTCTTGCAGGGCGACGATTTCATTGGCCTTGGTGACCACGGCCACGACTTTGCCGTCGTTGCCGGCGCCCGCCGCCAAAGGCGTATTGAGCGAGAGGCGCCAGAGGTCGCGGCCGGTCTGGGCGTCGATCAGGGCGACGGTGCCGTCGCCGCTGGCCACGGCCACGCTGCTCCCGGCAACGCCGGTATCCAGCGGGAAATTCACCTGCCCGACACGCGTGGTCCAGGTCTGGCGGGCCGATACCAGGGCCGTCACCGGCTGGAGTTCTGCGGGCTGCGGCTTGACGGGGCCGCTACCGAACATCGAGCAGCCGCCCACGGCGGCGACCAGCAGGATGAGGGCCGGCACTCGCACGGCATGGGCCAGGGGCCTGAAAGACGGACGGATCATTTCTTCACCTCGGTAGTCGATGCTGCGGTTGCGGATTTGGCCTGCGCGGCCGGGTCTACACCCAGCGCATTGAGTTTGACTTCCACCAGCCGGCGGTATTCGGTGCGCTCGTCGAGCTCCTTGTAGGCCTTCTCATATTCCGCCTTGGCTTCAGCCTTTTTGCCCTGGGCGGCGAAGATGTCGCCGCGGCGGTCGGCGGCGAGCGCCGTGAAACCCTTGGGGAAGCTGCCCGAAACCTGCTGGAGCGCCTCGTCGTAGGCCTTCTTCTCGAGCAGCAGGCCCGACAGGCGCAGGCGCGCGATGGCCTGGTAGCCTTCATCGGAGGCTTTTTCGGCAACCCAGTTCAGGGCGGCACGCGAGGCATCGAGGTTGCCCTTGTCGTAGTAGGCCCGGGCGGCCAGCAGTCCGGCCTGCTGCGCATAGGCGGTTCCGCTGAAACGCTCTTTCATGTCGGCCAGGGAGCGGTCAATCCGGGCGACGTCGCCCGACTGCACGGAACGCTCGACCTCTTCGTACATGACCGCGGCCTGCGCCGCCTTGTTGCGCTGCCAGTACTGGTAGCCATTCCAGGCCGCGAAGGCGCCCAACACAACAATCAGCGCCCAGGTGATCATGTCACCGTACTGTTTCCAGAAGTGCTTGAGCTCGTCAAGCTGTTCCTGTTCTTCCAAATCGAGGTGTTTTGCCATAAAAGTCTTCTTGTTCTGCCCGGTGACGGCGCGGATTGAGTTGGGGTGATTGTAGAGGCCAGCGACAGGCGCCCCGCCGGGGGCGCAGCCCGCCGGTTCAGCCGCGCAGGGTATGGGCCCAGGCCGCCACATCGTCCAGCGGCTGGAGCGCCTGGGCCTGCAGGGCCTGGTCTTTTTCGCCGCGAAGGTGCTTGACGGCGACACGCCCCTGGGCCAGTTCGTCATCGCCGAAAATCAGCGCATAACGCGCGCCGCTGCCGTCGGCCTTCTTGAACTGGGATTTCATGCTGCCCATCCCCTCGGCGGTGCCGCCGTGCATCTGCACCTTGATGCCGGCGCCGCGCAGGGCCTCGCAGGCCGCCATGGCGGCGGGCAAGGCCTGGGCTGACGGCAGGATGGCGTAGGCGTCGGGCGCGTTGTCGGGCGGCAGCACACCGACCGCCTCAAGCAGCAGCAGCATGCGCTCCACGCCCATGCCCCAGCCGACCGCCGGCGTCGGCTTGCCGCCCAGTTGCTCGAACAGGCCGTCGTAGCGCCCGCCGCCGCAGACCGTGCCCTGGGAGCCGAGCTTGTCGGTGATCCACTCGAATACGGTGAGGTTGTAGTAGTCCATGCCGCGCACCAGGCGCGGATTGATGCGGTAGGCCAGCCCCGCCGCGTCGAGCACCGCGCGCACCGCGTTCAGGTGGGCGAGCGAAGCTTCGCCGAGGAAGTCCATCAGCTGCGGCGCCGCTTCGACGATGGCCTGCATGGCGGGATTCTTGGTGTCCAGGATGCGCAGCGGGTTGCTGTGCAGCCGGCGCCTGGCGTCTTCGTCGAGCACGTCGGCATGCGCCTCGAAGTGCGCGATCAGCGCGGCGCGGTGCGCCATGCGCTCGGCCGGCTGGCCCAGGCTGTTGAGCTCGAGCCGCACGTGCTCCATGGGAATGCCCAGGTCGCGCAGCAGCGCCCGGCACATCAGGATCTGCTCGGCATCCACATCGGGCCCGGCAAAGCCCAGGGCCTCGACGTCGATCTGGTGGAACTGGCGGTAGCGCCCCTTTTGCGGCCTTTCGTGGCGAAACAGAGTCACCGCCGACCAGACCCGCATGGGCCCGTTGTACAGCGCGTTGTGTTCGACCATGGCGCGCACGATGCCGGCCGTGGCCTCGGGGCGCAGCGTGAGCCTGTCGCCATTCATCGAGTCCACGAAGGAGTACATCTCTTTTTCGACGATGTCGGTGACCTCGCCGAGGCCGCGCACGAACAGCGCCGTCGGTTCGACGATGGGGGTGCGCACATTGGCGTAGGCATAGCGCGCCATCAGCGCGCGCACCTTGGCCTCGAACCACTCCCAGCGCGCCGATTCGGGCGGCAGGATGTCGTTCATGCCTTTGACGGCCAGGAGTTTTTCCGTCTTCGCCAAAGCGGGCTTCTCCGCCGTGGCGGCAACTGTTTTTTCAGCCATGGGTGTCAGACAGCTTCAGCGACGGCGTGCGTGCCAAAGCGTTTTTCAATGTAGTTTTCAACGATGACCTGGAACTCCTGCGCGATGTTGTCGCCGCGCAGGGTCAGCTTTTTCTCGCCGTCGATGAACACCGGCGCGGCCGGTGCCTCGCCGGAGCCCGGCAGGCTGATGCCGATGTCGGCATGCTTGCTCTCGCCAGGGCCGTTGACGATGCAGCCCATCACGGCGACCTTGAGCCCTTCGACGCCGGGGTATTGCTCGCGCCAGACGGGCATCTGGGCGCGCAGGAAGTCGTCAATCTGCTTGGCCAGCTCCTGGAAGGTGGTGCTGGTGGTGCGGCCGCATCCGGGGCAGGCCGTCACGCTGGGCACAAAGGTACGCAGGCCCAGCGCCTGGAGAATTTCGGAGGCGATCACCACTTCCTGGGTGCGAGCCTCGCCAGGCTGCGGGGTCAGGGAAACGCGTATGGTGTCACCCACACCTTCCTGCAGCAAAACCGACAGCGCCGTGGCCGAGGCCACCGTGCCCTTGGTGCCCATGCCGGCTTCGGTCAGGCCCAGGTGGAGCGCGTGGTCCGTGCGCCGGGCCAGTTCGCGGTAGACCGAGATCAGGTCCTGCACGCCGCTGACCTTGCAGGACAGGATGATCTGGCTGCGGGGCATGCCCATTTCCTCGGCACGCTGGGCCGATTCCACGGCGGAGGTGATCAAGGCCTCGTACATCACCTGCTTCGCGTCCCAGGGCACCGCGCGCGCGCTGTTTTCATCCATCAGGCTGGCCAGCAGTTCCTGGTCCAGGCTGCCCCAGTTCACGCCTATGCGCACGACCTTGTTCCAGCGCATGGCGACTTCTATCATCTGGCCGAACTGACGGTCGCGTTTGTCGCCCTTGCCGACATTGCCGGGGTTGATGCGGTATTTGGACAAGGCCTGGGCGCAGTCCGGATAGTCGGTCAGCAGCCGGTGGCCGTTGTAATGGAAGTCGCCGATCAGGGGCACATCGATGCCCATGCGATCGAGCTGCTCGCGCACGTAAGGCACGGCCTGGGCAGCTTCCGGCGTGTTGACCGTGATGCGGACCATCTCGGAGCCCGCCAGCGCGAGCTCCTTGACCTGGATAGCGGTGCCTATGGCGTCCACCGTGTCGGTATTGGTCATGGACTGCACGCGCACCGGCGCGTCGCCGCCCACGGTGACGATGCGCGAACCCCAGGCGACCTGCGCCTGGAGGGAGCGCCGCGCCTTGGGAAAGGCGGATTCAATGGGAAGGCTTGCCTGCGGCACTATTTCACCTCGAAACGGGCAACGTTGTCCCTGGCGACGGCATTCAGGTCGAAGGCCTTTCCGCGCACCTGCACCTGCGTCAGGTCGGCCTTGCCGACCACGGCGGCCAGCGGCAACACGCCGGATGCGCCGGCGACTTCACCGGCCGTCAGGGTGCGGCGCAGCACCACCGTGCCCCTGGCATCGGTCACCTCCACCCAGGATTCACCCTTGGCGCTGAAGGTCACGATGCCCGCGGGCATGGGCTGCGAGGCGGCGGCGACGGGCGCCGCAGCCGCAGCTGCCGACGGCACCGCAGCTGCCGACGGCACCGCAGGTGCCACGGCTGCGGCGGCAGGCGCGGAGACACTGGCTGCCGGTGGCGCGGGGTTAACCACCGCCGGGGGAAGTGCCGCGATGGACAAAGGAGCCGCCGTTGCCGCGCTGCCGGCGGCGGCATCGGACGCGCTGGAGGGCTCGGCCTGGGCGGCGGGCTTGGCAAGGCTGGAGCCGGCAATGGCCACCGGCAAGGGCTTGCCCGCATCGGCACCGCCCGGCGGCATGGTCGAGTCGGCGGTTTCGGCTTTGCCGTTGCTGCCGTCCTGCTTGACGGCAGGCAGGAAAATCAGGACCAGGGCCGCCAGCAGCAGGAGCAGGCCCGCCAGAACGGCTGGCCTGGAAACCTGGGTCCAGATCGAAGGCCCGGGGCCTTCGCCCGGCGAGCGGAACGGGGCATTGATACTCGTTCCTTGATAGGTCAGCTTGGGCGCGCTGGTCTGGGGCAGAAGGCCCAGCACCGGGGCCGCGTCGAGTTTGAGGGTGCGGCACACGCTGGAGGCCAGTGCCCGCACGAAAACGGCATCGGGCAGCAGGTCGAAGCGGTCCTGTTCGAGCGCCTCGAGTTTCTTCACGGGAACCTTGAGCGACACCGCAAGCGCGGCAATGTGGATGCCCGCAGCTTCCCTGGCCTCGCGAAGCAGGCTACCCGCCGTCGCACCGGGAGCCGGCATGCTGCTGTGACTGAAGCCGGAGGGCGCCGCTTCGCTGCTCGAGGGCCCCAGGGGTGCCGGGTCAAGCTCACTCATTGAAAGCGCCCTTCTCATAGGCAGCCGCTTCGCGGGACTGCGCAAAGCGCTTTTTCAGCTGGTCGCCCAGCTGCAGCACCGCGCTGCGATTGTTCAGCTTTTGTTCGGTCCTGATGCCCAGCCACAGGCTTTCGGCGTTGGCCAGGTCGCTGTTGTTGATACGGCGAATGTAGAACTGGGCGCGAGTCAGTTCACCGCGCTCATACAAAAGATGGGCCAGGTTGTAGCCGGTGACGGGATTGCCCGCGTCCAACTCGTAGGACTGCATGAGGCTTTGCTCGGCTTCGGCGCGCTGCCCCGCGCGAACCTGGCAGACCCCTTGCGTCATCAGTGTCTTGGCCCGGCCCCCGTAGTTGGGATTGGACGCAGCCTGGCCGAACATGCGCAGGGCGTCGCTGTAGCGCCCTTGCTGGCACATCAGCCAGCCGTAGTTGTGCGCCGCGTCCGCATCGCGCGGATTCAGCGCGAGCGCGCGGCGAAAGCTGTCCTCGGCCATCGGAATGTCGTTGAGGCGCATATACACCAGGCCGCGCAGGTTGTAGGCATCCCCGAAGCTCGGGTCGGCCTGCAGCGATTGCTTGATCTCGTCCAGCGCCACATTGGTCTGGCCCTGCTCGAAATAGCCCGAGGCCAGTTCAAGCCTGAGCCGCGCGCGCCTGCGGCCGTCGGGCTCATCCGATTCGGTGACGATGTCGGTGCGGCCGCCGGAAGCCCCGGCCGCCCCGGGAGAGCCCTGCTGGTTGGCGCATCCCGCCAGCATCACGACCAGCGCGCACGCCGGCAACCAGATCACATTGGAGAAAAACCTCATACACCCATCCCCTTGGCCACAACGACTTTAATTCCCCCGAGCATACCTTGTCGCTGGGCGGCCATGCGCTGTTCCACACCCGTGCGGTCCTGCACATCGCCCGCGAGTTGCCCGCAGGCCGCGTCGATATCGTCTCCCCGGGTTTTGCGCACCGTGGTCACAATGCCCGCGTCCATCAGGATTTTCGCAAATGCGGCGACCTGCGGCATGTCCGATCGCTTGAGGCCGGAGGCCGGAAAAGGGTTGAAGGGAATCAGGTTGAATTTGCAGGAGAGGCCGCGCGCCGCGTGCGCCTGGACCAGCGCCACCAGCTGGCGCGCATGCGCGGGTTGGTCGTTCACGCCGTCCAGCATGCAGTATTCGAAGGTGATGAAATCCCGGGGGGCCGACGCCTGGTAGCGGGTGCAGGCCTCGAGCAATTCCGCGATGGGGTATTTTTTGTTCAGCGGCACGAGGTTGTCGCGCAGCGCGTCTTCGGGCGCATGCAGCGAGACAGCCAGGGCCACCGGGCAATCGCCCGCAAGGCGGTCGATCATGGGCACCACACCGGAGGTGGAAACCGTCACACGGCGCCGCGACAGGCCGTAGCCATGGTCGTCCAGCATGACCTTGAGGGCCGGAACCAGTTGCCCGTAATTTTGCAGCGGCTCACCCATGCCCATCATGACCACATTGGAGATGACGCGCTCTTCGCGGCCCAGGTGCTGGCGCAGGAAGTGTTCGGCAAACCACAGCTGGGAGATGATTTCCCCGGTGGTCAGATTGCGGCTGAAGCCCTGGTGGCCCGTCGAGCAGAAGCGGCAACCCACGGCGCAGCCCGCCTGCGAGGAAATGCACAGGGTACCTCGGTCGGTTTCCGGAATGAAAACGGTTTCAATGACATCGCCCGCGCCGACGTCAAACAGCCATTTGACGGTGCCGTCGGCGGAATCGTGACGGGAGACCACTTTGGGTCCCTGGATATGGGCCGAACCGGTGAGCTTTTCGCGCAGGGACTTCGCGAGGTCCGTCATCTGCGTGAAATCGGTCGCCCCTTTCTGATGGATCCAGCGAAAAAGCTGGGTGGCGCGAAAGCGCTTTTCACCGAGCCGCTCGCAGAAGGCGGCCAAACCATCGAGATCGAAGTCAAGAAGGTTGGCCGTCATCGCAGCAGGCAACCGGCTGAACCGCCCCAGGCAAGCGACAGCCCCGGCAAAGGGTAGCGAAGCATGGGGTCGGACATGGTTTAACGCGAGTAGACGTTCATGCCGGGGAAAAAGAAGGCAATTTCCACCTTGGCGGTTTCCGCGGCGTCGGAACCGTGCACGGCATTGGCGTCAATGCTGTCGGCGAAGTCGGCGCGAATGGTGCCGGGAGCGGCCTTCTTCGGGTCGGTGGCGCCCATCAGGTCGCGGTTCTTCAGGATGGCGCCCTCGCCTTCCAGTGCCTGGATCATCACCGGGCCGGAAATCATGAAGGACACCAGGTCCTTGAAGAAAGGACGCTCTTTGTGCACGGCGTAGAAAGCCTCGGCTTCGCCTTGCGACAGGTGGGCCATGCGGGCGGCCACAACCTTCAGGCCGGCGGCTTCAAAACGCGCGTAAATCTGGCCGATCACGTTTTTGGCCACTGCGTCGGGTTTGATGATGGAGAGAGTGCGTTCGATTGCCATGAAAGTTCCTTAACTGAGATTTTTTGGATTTTTAAATTATTCAAAAATTGAATAAAGCCCATGATTTTAACCTGCGGGCTTTCTACCGCAGATCAACCCTGTGATTCAAAGTGCTTCTGCGGCGCTCAACGGTTTCCGCCACGGTTTCCACCGCCGCGATTGCCGCCCCCACGGTTTCCGCCCCCGCCGCCCCCACGGCGCTGGCCGCCGGCATTGCCGCCGCCCCCCATGCCGGAGCCGCCGCGGCGCTGCTGGCCTTGGCCCTGGCGTTGCCGCGTGAAGGTGTCCGCGCCTATATAGCCGAACGAGGTTTTCATGGGGTCGGGCTGGGCGCCGCCGGGAAGCTTGTCGCCGCGGTCACCGCGGTCGTCGCGCCGTTTTTGCCCCTGCATGCCATTACCGGGAGGCGGTCCGTTGCGGGGTCCGGGACCGGCATTGCCACCCTGGCCGCGGCCTTTTCCGCCGCGGCGCCGGTTGCCGCGAGGCGCGGAATCGTTTCGCGGAAGCGGCGGCTGCGAGTCGTCGGGCTCCTGCTCGTCACCGCCCTGCGCAGCGGCCCCGGAAGGAGCCTCCGCCGGCGGCGCCGCAAACCGGTCGCGCCCGCCGCGCGGCCGCTCGTTCCTGCGCGGGCCCCGTCCCTGGCGGGGTTCACCGCCTTCGCCGCCCGGCGCGCCCGCCTGGGGGCCTCCCGCGGCAGCGCGCGGATCGGCGCGGGATTCGGAACGCGCCACGGCATTGGTGAGGGCCCAGATGTCGCGCTCGTCCAGCTCAACAAACGCGCCGCGCTTGAGGCCGCGCGGCAGCACCATGGCCCCGTAACGGATGCGGATCAGGCGGCTCACGGCGTGGCCGACCGCCTCGAACATGCGCCGCACCTCGCGGTTGCGCCCTTCGGAAATCGTGACCCGGTACCAGCAGTTGGCGCCTTCGCCGCCACCGGCCTCGATGGAGCCGAACTGGGCGACGCCGTCGTCCAGGGTCACGCCGTCGAGCAGGCGGTTTTTCTCTTCGTTGTTCAGGGCACCCAGCACGCGGACCGCGTACTCGCGCTCAAGGCCGAAGCGCGGGTGCATCAGCTTGTTGGCCAGCTCGCCGGAACTGGTCAGCAGCAGCAGGCCTTCGGTGTTCAGGTCAAGCCGCCCCACCGACTGCCATTTGCCCTGAAACAGCTTGGGCAGGCGCCGGAAAACCGTCGGGCGGTTCTGCGGGTCGTCGTGCGTGACGACTTCGCCCGTGGGCTTGTGATAGGCGATCACGCGCGGCGGCGGCGGGTCTATGCGCACGCGGATGGGCTTGCCGTTGACTTTCACGGTGTCGCCGAACTGGATGCGCTGCCCGATGTGGGCCGGCTCGGCATTGACCGAAATCCGCCCCTCCAGGATCAGTTGCTCCATCTCCAGACGCGAACCCAGGCCGGCCTGCGCCAGCACCTTGTGCAGCTTGGGGGTCTCGGGCTGCGGCGACAGCACACGCTTGGGCGGCGCCAGGGCGATGTCCTCCTCGTCGGCGTCAAACTGCCCCGTCACCACATCTTCAAAGCGTATCGCGCCGGCGGCGGGGGCGGCGTTGCGTCCCCTGGCAGGCCGCGCGGACGGCGGCGCGTCGGCTTGCGCCGGCGTAATCAGCTCGGGAGCCTCCTGCGCGGGCTGCTCCTGGGGCAGCGTCTTGACCTGGTCTTCACCAGCGGGCACGTCCACGGGTTGCGAGACGGGAGGATCTTGTTGGGTCATTTTTTACATTCGTACGGGGAAATCGACGTCATCCTGCCCGGAAGCCTCGGCATCGCCGTCGCCGTGGGCTTGCAGTTGCGGGGCCTCGACCGCCGCTTCCACGGGTTCCGGCATTTCAATGTCAGCCGCCTCGGCGTTGCCGGCCGGTTCATGGGCTTCGCCCATGGCATCCGGTTCCGGGGATTCGCTCACGCCGGCCGGATCCTCCGCAAGGACGGCGTCCTGCGCCTGCGCGACAAGTGCCAGTCCTTCCAGTTGCGCCTCGCCGTCCCCGGCCATTCCAAATTCGATTTGCTCGAGCATTGCGGCCGGCGTCGCGCCGGCGCTGTCCATGACGGGAAGCTGGTCCAGCGACTCGACGCCCAGGTCGTCCAGGAATTGCCGGGTGGTCGCGTACAGCGCCGGCCGCCCCACGGTTTCCCGATGGCCTATGACCTCGACCCAGCCGCGATCCTCCAGCTGCTTGAGGATCATGCTGTTGATCGTCACGCCGCGGATATCTTCCATGTCGCCGCGCGTCACGGGCTGGCGGTAAGCGATGATGGCCAGCGTTTCCAGCGTCGCGCGGCTGTAACGCGGGGGTTTTTCCGGGTGCAGCCGGTCCAGGTACTCGCGCATCTGGGGCCGACTTTGAAAGCGCCAGCCCGTCGCGACGTGCACCAGCTCCACGCCGCGGCCCGACCAGTCGTTCTGCAATTCTTCAAGTACCAGCTTGAGGCTGTCGGCAGTCAGTACCCCGTTGAACAGCACACCCATTTCACGCAATGGCAGCGGTTGCTGCGCGCAAATAAGTGCTGTTTCGAGGACGCGCTTTGCATCCGTCGTATTCATGATTGTGGTCGTTCCGAAAAAGGGCGGAAAAAAAGGCCGGGAAAACGTGGGTTCGGCGCTTGTTCGCGCATGCATCCATGCGCAATCTCCTGTCAGGAGCCATGGTGCAGGTAGCTGGAAACTACTGAATTTGATTGTATATCAGGCCCAAACCGGCCATAGCGGCCTGAAGGTCGGCAGGCGGCTCGGCCCGGAACTCCATGACCTTGCCCGTGACGGGGTGGGTGAAGGCCAAGCGCCAAGCATGAAGGCCCTGCCGACCCAGGCCCGCGGCGGGTGCTCCGCCATAGAGTTCGTCAGACACCAGCGGATGGCCCAGAAGCGCCATGTGGACCCGGATCTGGTGGGTGCGCCCCGTATGCAGCTTGCACTTGACGAGGCAGTGCTTGTCGGTGCCATGCAGCAGCGACACCACCGTGGAGGCCGTCTTGCCGGCGTTTTTTTCCAGGTCCACCACCGCCATGCGCAGCCGGTTGCGCGGGTCTCGGCCTATGGGGGCGTCGACCTGGCGGGTCTTTGCGCCCTGCCAGGCGCCGTGGGCCAGGGCCACATACTCCCGGCTCACGTCGCGGGCGGCGATCAGGCCGACCAGCTGGTCCATCACCGTCCGCTGGCGAGCGACCACCATCAGGCCGCTGGTGTCCTTGTCGAGGCGGTGGACGATACCGGCGCGCGGCAGGAACACGGCCTGGGGGTCGTGCGCCAGCAAGCCGTTGAGCAGGGTTCCGCTCCAGTTGCCCGGTGCGGGGTGCACCACCAGCCCCGCCGGTTTGTTGAGCACCATCAGGTAAGCGTCTTCAAACACGATGTCCAGCGCCATGGCTTCGGGCTTGAAAGCCTGGCTTTGCGGCGTGGGTCGCAACTCGATCAGGAGCGCATCCCCGGCCTTGACTTTGGCCGAGGCCTTGGTCGCCGGCGCACCGGCCAGCTTCACCATGCCGCCTTCGATCAATTGCTGGAGATAAGTGCGCGAGAACTCGGGCACAATGGCGGCCAAAGCGCGGTCAAGCCGGCTGCCGTGACTCTCCGCGGGAACCGTCACCTGCCGCAACTCCATCTCGGCCGCTGTATCCCCCTCCTCCTGGGCCTCATCCGGGACGCTTTTGGGCGCAGCAGCGGCCGATATAATCAATTTGCTTTGTTCTGAATCAGTCATCAAGAAGGTCGATTGCAATGTTTTCCACCAAATTATCGGTTGTTCCCAATGCAATGCCGCTTCTTGCAGCCGTTTGCGCACTGTCCTTCGTGATCGCCGGCTGCTCCAGCACACCAGCCCCCGACAAGACGGCCACCTGGAGCCCCAACAAGATCTACGCCGAAGCCAAGGACGAAGCGAGTTCGGGCGCCTACGACAAGGCGATCCCCCTGTATGAAAAACTTGAAGGCCGCGCAGCGGGAACCCCGCTGGCCCAGCAGGCCCAAATCGAAAAAGCCTATGCCCAGTACAAGGGCGGCGAACAAGCCCAGGCCATCGCGACGCTGGACCGCTTCATGAAGCTGCACCCCGCCAGCCCCGCATACGACTATGCGCTTTACCTCAAGGGCCTGGTCAACTTTAACGACAACCTGGGCATTTTCGGTTTCATCTCGCGCCAGGACCTGTCCGAGCGAGACCAGAAGGCCGCCAAGGAATCGTTTGAATCATTCCGGGAGCTGGTGACCCGTTTCCCCGAATCCAAGTACACGCCCGATGCCCGCCTGCGCATGAGCTACATCGTGAACTCGCTGGCGCAATCGGAAGTGCATGTGGCGCGCTACTACTACTCCCGCGGCGCCTATGTGGCCGCCATCAACCGCGCACAGACCGCGATCGCCGACTACCGCGACGTGCCCGCGCTGGAAGAAGCTATCTACATCCTCTACAAATCCTATGATGCCCTGGGCATGGCCGAGCTGCGCGACGACACCCGCCGCATCATGGAAAAGAACTACCCGCAGAGCCCCTACCTCACCAAGGGCTTCAAGGCTGCAGACAATCCCTGGTACAAGTTCTGGTAAGGGCGTCCAGCCTGTCCGCCAGCTCCTGCTCCGACAGCAGGCGCCGCATGGGCGGCAACGCCCTTAGCAGCCGCTTGCCGTAGCCCATGGACGCCAGGCGGCTGTCGCACACCACCAGCACACCCTCGTCGGTTTCACGGCGTATCAGCCGGCCGGCACCTTGCTTGAGCGCCACGGCCGCCTCGGGCAGAAAATAATCGTTGAACGCGCTGCGCCCCTGTGACTCCAGCAGTTTGGAGCGGGCTTCGGCCAGCGGGTCGTTCGGCGGCGGAAACGGCAGCTTGTCGATGATGACCAGTTGCAGCGCGTCGCCCGGCACATCGATGCCCTCCCAGAACGAAGCCGACGCCACCAGCACGCAGCCCTTGCCGCCGTTGGCGTTGCCCTCGCGAAAGCGCTCTATCAGCACGCGCTTGGGCATGGCGCCCTGCACCAGCACTTCCATGTCGGGCGACTCCCGGAAAGCATCCCTGAGCGCGTCACCGATGGTGCGCAATGCCCGCAGCGTGGTGGTCAGCACCATGGTGCGGCCGCCCAGGTGCCGCGACCACCTGGCGGCGGATTCGGCCACCTTCACCGTATGGAGGGGGTCTCCCGGCTTGGGAAAGGCCGGCGGTATATAGAGCGCCGCCTGGCGTTCATAGTCAAAAGGGCTGCCGACGCGCAAGACCTCGGCCTCCTCCAGCCCGCAAGGCTGGGTGAACCAGCTGAGCTTGTCGTCGTCACCCAGCGTGGCCGAGGTGAACACCCAGGTTTTGTCGGCGCCGTTGCCCGCACCCAGCACCTTGCTTTTGACGGCCTTGGAAATGTCCAGTGGCGACTCGACCAGCCGCAGCTGGGTGCCCACGTCGGCCCAGCGCACACAGCCCGGCTCACAAGCATGGACAAAGCGCCGGGCGCGTTCGGACAGCTCCGCGGCACGTTCATGCAGACGAACAAAGTCGGGGGCGATTTCACTGACCGTATCCAGGGCCGCGCAGGCCTGCTCGCAGGAGGCGTGAACGGCCTGCAAAGCGCCGTTCCATTCGTCCGCATCCAGGCCCTCGGGGGATTCGCCCACCCACCTGAGCTTGGTTCCGGGGTATTGCTTGCCAGCGCACAGACGCAGCTCGCGCGCAGCATGCTCCACCGCGGACACCACCTCCTGCCAGTCGACCAGGCCGCGGGCCAGTTGCAGGCCGGTGGCCAGCATGTCCCTCGCGAAATCCAGCAGTTGGCCGGTGGTGAGGTTGGTGCCCAGGAACTGCACACCGGTTTCGTTGAGCTGGTGTGCCTCATCGAAGATGGCAATGCGCACTGAAGGCAGCAGTTCGGCCACGCCGGATTCACGCACCGCCAGGTCGGCAAAAAACAGGTGGTGGTTGATCACCACCACGTCGGCTGCCATGGCCTCCCTGCGGGCCAGGTTCACGTGACAGGCCCGAAAACGCGGGCACGGGGCGCCCAGGCAGTTTTCGCGCGTGGAAGTCACCAGCGGGATCATGGGGGAACGCTCGTCCAGCCCCGGCAGCTCGGCCAGGTCGCCGGTGCGCGTCACCTTGGACCATTCCTCTATCCTGGCCAGGGCGCGCACGGAAACGCCGTCGGGCAGGTAGGCCTCCTGGCGGGCCATCTCCATGCGATGCAGGCACAGGTAGCTGGCCCGCCCCTTGAGCAAGGCCGTGCTCACAGGGAGCCCCAGTGCCTCGACCAGGCGCGGAAGGTCTCGGCCGAACAGCTGGTCCTGCAGGGCCTTGGTCGCGGTCGACAGCAGCACGCGCTCGCCGCTCAACAGGGCCGGGACCAGGTAAGAAAAAGTTTTACCAACACCGGTGCTGGCCTCGACCACCAGGGGGTAAGCCCCCTCGATGGCGCGTGCCACGGCCAGGGCCATTTCAGTCTGCCCGCTGCGCGGCGTGAAGTGCTCCGCCGCTCGCGACAGCACACCGCCGGGCGCAAAAGCCTCTTCGACTTCAAGCGCAAGCGTCATCAGGCGGGCTCGGGGGGGTCCAGCGACAACTCGAGTTGAGCGATCTGGTCACGCAGCTGCAGGCGCCGCTTTTTAAGGCGCCTGAGCAGCAGTTCGTCGATAGGCATGGTGTGCGCCGCGATGTCCACCAGCGCGTTGAGGTCCGCATGCTCCATCCTGAGTTCAATCAGCTGCCGTTCCGGGGAATGTAAATTTAAGTCCAAGGTTTTTTATCCGTACGCGCCGCTTCGCTTGATAATACGTCGATTGCGACCATAAATCGAGCCTCGCGCCCGAACGACCACACAATGTCCAAAGGTTATCGAATCACAGCTTCCACCGGTATCCACAAAGGGGATCGGGACTACCAGCAAGACCAGGTCAACCTGTTCAGCCACTCGCGGATTCCCGGCTGCATGCTGGGCATCGTGGCTGACGGCATGGGAGGCCGCAGCGGCGGGCGCAAGGCTTCCGACCAGGTCATGCTGACCGCCAAGCAGCTCTTTGACCGCTATTCACCGGAAACCGATGACGCCCCCGCCATGCTCAAGCAGATCGTCGAGGAAGCACACATCGTGATCAAGCTCACGGCGATCTCAGCCGAACAGGAACCCCACAGCACGCTGGCGGCCTTCCTGATCAACCCGGGCGGCGACTGCCACTGGGTGCACACCGGCGACTCCCGCATCTACCACTACCAGGGCAGCAAGCTGGTGCACCGGACGGTGGACCATTCCTACGTGCAGACGCTGGTCGACAAGGGCGAGATCACCGAAGAGGAAGCCAATGTCCATCCCCAGTCCAATATCCTGATGGGCTGCCTGGGCACCGAAGACGCTCCGCCCATCACACACCACTTTATCCCCCAGTTACGCCCGGAAGACGTGCTGCTGGCCTGCAGCGACGGTGTCTGGCACTACTTCAGCGCCAGCGAAATGGGCTCGGCCCTGTCCATGCTGTCACCGCGCGAAGCCACCGAGTTCCTGATCCAGAAGGCCCGCTCGCGTGCACGGGGCGGCGGCGACAACCTCTCGCTGGTGATCGTCAAGCTCGAACCCCTGGCCCCCGAGCCACCGCCCCGCTTAGTCCTGGGGTAAAGGCAGGGACTTGGCCGGCGGCTTGGTCTGCTTGAGCCGTTCGCTTTCGTGCTGGGCCTTGCGCTCCTGCGCTTCCTTCACGCGGTCGTTGTATTTTTTCGCCTCCGCTGCCGCAGTGGCTTGCTTGTCAGCCTTCGCCTGGGATTTCTCCTGGCTGCCCTTGAGCCGGGCGGCGCTGGCATCGCTGTTGCCCTGCTCAGCGGCTTTGGCGGCGGCGCGGTCCTCGTTCTTTTTCTTCTCCCGCTCCAGGCGCGACTGGTAGTCGGCCGCGGCTTTTGCCCGGCGGTCGGCGGCTTCCTGCTGGTTTTCGGGTGATGCCTTTTCCTCGGTCTTGCGGATCTGCTCCGCACCGCGGATGCGCCGCTCTTCGTCGTTGAGCAGGATTTCCTGGCGGCGCAGGTCGCCCATCACTTCGCGCCGGCGCTCGTTGACCTTGCCCAGGCAGCTGTTGACGGCGAATTTTTTATAGCACTCGGCGTCTTCAGCGAGGAAGCCCGCTTCCAGCCGGGCGCGTTCCGCGTTGATCCTGGCTCGCTCGGCATCGATGCTGCGGGGGGCCTCAGCGGGCGCGGCCGGCTGTTGCACCGCGGGTTGCGCGCCCGCAAGCACGCCCACGGTGGCGAGAAAGCATGCGGCGGCGAATTTTTTCATGTGAGAGTGGTATCCACGTTTCGGCGATCAAGCGCCAGGAATTCCTTTGACTGCATTTCGTTGAGCCGGGAGACGGTGCGGGGGAACTCGTGCACCAGCGGGCCCTCGGTGTACAACGCCTCGGGCGGAACTTCTGCCGACATGATGAGCTTGACCCGCCGGTCGTACAGCACATCCACCAGCCAGGTAAAGCGCCTGGCTTCCGAGGCCATACGTAAGGGCATGTAAGGAACGTCACTCAGCAGCACGGTATGGAACTGGGTCGCGATCTCCAGGTAGTCGTTCTGCGAGCGCGGACCGCCGCACAGCGTCTTGAAGTCGAACCACACCACCCCGCCCGCCTTGCGCCTGGCCTGGATCTGCCTGGACTCGATCTGCAGCACCGGGTTCTCATCCTGGGACTCCGCCAGCGCGTTGAAAGTTTCCGTCATTTCGGCATCGGCCTGGGGGCCCAGCGGTGTGTGGTAGAGCCTGGCCTGCTCCAGGGTGCGCCTGCGATAGTCGGTGCCGTTGTCGACGCTGAGGACCTCCAGGTTGGCCTTGAGCAACTCAATGGCCGGCAGCACGCGGTCCCGGTGCATGCCGTTGGGGTAGAGCTCGTCCGGGTGGAAGTTGGAGGTGGTGACAAAGCCCACGCCGTTCTCGAACAGGGCCGAGAGCAGGCGATGAAGAATCATGGCGTCGGTGATGTCGGCCACGTGGAACTCATCAAAGCAGATCAGCCGATAGCGTTTGGCAATGCGCCGGCCGAGCTCGTCCAGCGGGTTGGCCGTGCCCTGCAGGTCCTGCAGTTCGCGGTGCACTTCGCGCATGAACTCGTGAAAATGCAGCCGGACCTTGCGCCGCAACGGAACCGCCCCGAAAAAGCAGTCCATCAAAAAGCTTTTGCCGCGCCCGACGCCCCCGTGCATGTACACACCGCGGGGAATGTCGGGCCGGTTGATCAGCTTCTTGAAGGCGTTGGAGCGCTGCTCCTTGAAATCAGCCCACTCGGAGGCGCAGCGTTCCAGCGCCTCGACGGCGCGCAGCTGCGCGGGGTCGCTGACGTAACCCCGCGCCGCCAGTTCAGCGTCGTACGCTGCGCGTACTGGTTGAGTCACCGGCACTGCGCCCGTGTGCTCAGAAGTTCAGCGTACGTTTGTCGACCGCCAGGGCGGCTTCCTTGGTCGCCTCGCTGAGCGACGGGTGCGCGTGGCAGATGCGCGCGATGTCCTCGCTGCTGGCGCGGAACTCCATGGCCACCACGCATTCGGCGATCAGTTCGCTGGCGAAAGGCCCGACGATGTGCACCCCCAGGATTTCGTCGGTCGCGGCGTCGGCCAGCATCTTGACCATGCCGGTGGTGTCGCCCAGTGCCCGCGCGCGGCCGTTGGCCATGAAGGGGAAGGTGCCGGCCTTGTAGGCGCGGCCGGCGGCCTTGAGCTGCTCTTCCGTCTGGCCCACCCATGCGATCTCGGGATTCGTGTAGATCACCCAGGGAATGGTGTTGAAGTTGACGTGGCCGTGCTGGCCGGCGATGCGCTCGGCGACCGCAACGCCCTCTTCCTCGGCCTTGTGCGCCAGCATGGGGCCGCGCACCACGTCACCGATGGCCCAGACATTGGGCAGGTTGGTTTTGCAGGCGTCATCAACCACCACGGCACCGCGCTCGTCGAGCTTGAGGCCCACGGCTTCGGGCGCCAGGCCTATGGTGTTGGCCACGCGGCCGATGGAGACGATCAGCTTGTCGACTTCCAGCGTCTGCGCCTGTCCCTTGGCATCGACATAGGCGACCGACACGCCCTTCTTGGAGGACTTGACCTCGCCGACCTTGACGCCG
The DNA here is from genome assembly GCF_000282655.1 of Polaromonas sp. CF318. Taxonomy (GTDB): domain Bacteria; phylum Pseudomonadota; class Gammaproteobacteria; order Burkholderiales; family Burkholderiaceae_C; genus Polaromonas. The sequence continues at coordinate 14,438 of NZ_AKIV01000082.1, read as the reverse complement.
AGCTCGATCTTCAGGCCTTGTTTGGTGAAAGCCTTGTGGGCTTCCTTGGCGATCTGCTGGTCCACCGCGCCCAGGAAGGTCGGCAGGCCTTCGAGCACCGTCACGTCGGCGCCCAGGCGGCGCCAGACCGAGCCCATTTCCAGGCCGATCACGCCGGAGCCGATCAAGCCCAGCTTCTTCGGCACCGCGCCTATGCGCAGCGCACCGTCGTTGGAGAGGATGTTTTCCTCGTCAAACGGCGCGCCGGGCAATGCGCGGGCATTCGAGCCCGTGGCCACGATAATGTGCTTGCCGGAGATGGTCTCCTCGGCGGCGCCGGCCACTTTGATCTCATAAAGGCCGTTCTTGGCTGCCGCAAAGGAACCGCGGCCGTGGAAAAAGGTGACCTTGTTTTTCTTGAACAGGTAGACGATGCCGTCGTTGTTTTGCTTGACGACGGTGTCCTTGCGGCCCAGCATCTTGGCCACGTCCAGGCCCAGGCCCTTGACCTCAATGCCATGGTCGGCGAAGTGGTGACCGGCCTGCTCATAGTGCTCGGACGACTGCAGCAACGCCTTGGACGGAATGCAGCCTACGTTGGTGCAGGTGCCGCCCAGGGCCGGGCCGCCCTTGGCGTTTTTCCACTCGTCGATACAGGCGACGTTAAAACCCAGTTGGGCGGCGCGAATGGCGGCAATATAGCCGCCAGGACCGCCGCCGATGACGATCACGTCAAATTGTTTGGACATGTTGTTTTTCCGATTGAGCGGTGGCGAGCGACCCGTCAAGCGACGGCCACCCTGCCCCGGAGTTTTTAGATATCAAACAGGAGGCGGGCCGGGTCTTCCAGCGCTTCCTTCATGGCCACCAGGCCCAGCACGGCTTCGCGGCCGTCCACGATGCGGTGGTCGTAGCTCATGGCGAGGTAGTTCATCGGGCGCACCACGATCTGGCCGTTTTCGACCACGGCGCGGTCCTTGGTCGCGTGCACGCCCAGGATGGCCGACTGGGGCGGGTTGATGATGGGGGTGGACAGCATGGAGCCGAACACGCCGCCGTTGGAGATCGAGAAGGTGCCGCCGCTCATTTCTTCAATGCCCAGCTTGCCGTCGCGCGCCTTGGCGCCGTATTCGGCGATCTTCTTTTCGATGTCGGCAAAGCTCATCTGGTCGGCGTTGCGCAGGATGGGCACCACCAGGCCGCGCGGCGAACCGACGGCGATACCGATGTCGAAATAACCGTGGTAAACGATGTCGTTGCCGTCGACCGAGGCGTTGAGCACAGGGTATTTCTTCAGGGCATGCACAGCCGCCTTGACGAAGAAGCTCATGAAGCCGATCTTCACGCCGTGCTCTTTTTCGAACTTTTCCTGGAAGCGCTTGCGCATTTCCATCACGGGTGCCATGTTGACTTCATTGAAGGTGGTCAGGATGGCGTTGGTGGCCTGCGATTGCAGCAGGCGTTCCGCGATGCGCGCGCGCAGGCGGCTCATGGGCACACGCTGCTCGGGGCGCTCGCCCAGGTCGGCGGGCTTGGCTGAGGCCGCGACCTGCGGCAGGGCTGTGGTCGGCGCACCCGTGGGAATCGCGGCAGCGGCGGGCTTGGCGCCGCCGGCTGTCGCACCCAGGACGTCGCCCTTGGTGACGCGGCCGTCCTTGCCGGTGCCCGGCACGGAGCCGGCGGCCAGGTTGTTGTCGGCCATCAGCTTGGCGGCCGCGGGCATGGCAACACCGGCCATGGAGCCACCCGCCGCAGCGGGAGCGGCGGCAGGGGCCGGCGCCGAAGCTGCCGCGGCAGCCGGTGCGGCCGCCGCAGCGGCGACAGGCGCACCAGCGCCCGCCTTGCCTTCGGTATCTATCCTGGCGATCACCTGGTCGGACACCACGGTGCCGCCGTCGGCAACCACCAGCTCGGTCAGCACGCCGGCGGAAGGCGCGGGCACTTCGAGCACGACCTTGTCGGTTTCGATTTCGATCAGGATTTCATCGACGGCGATTGCTTCACCGACTTTTTTCTTCCACTGCAGCATGGTGGCCTCGGCCACGGACTCGGACAGCTGGGGGACTTTGACTTCTACGATAGCCATGTTGTTTCTTTCGTGTACGTTCTTGTGTTCTGTAGGGTGAAGTGACCGGCCTTACTTGGACAGCACAAAGCCCTTAAGCTTGCCGAAGGCGCCGTCGACCAGCGCCTTTTGCTGCTCCTGGTGCAGGTGCGAGTAGCCCACAGCCGGCGATGCCGAAGCGGCGCGGCCTGAGTAGCCCAGCTTCTGGCCATCGAGCATGTTTTCGTGGATGTAGTGCTGCACGAAGAACCAGGCGCCCTGGTTTTGCGGCTCGTCCTGGCACCACACGATGTCGGTGGCGTTCGGGTAGCGCTTGAGTTCGGTGGCGAAGGCCTTGTGCGGGAAGGGATAGAGCTGCTCGACACGCAGGATGACGGTGTCGTCCGCGCCCTTTTCCTCGCGCTTCTTGGCCAGGTCGTAATAGACCTTGCCCGAGCAGGCGATGATGCGCTTGACCTTGTCGGCCTTCTTGTTGATCTCTTCCTTGTTCTCGGGGATCACGGTCTGGAAAGCGCCCTTGGTGAACTCGGACAGCGGCGAGGTCGCGTCCTTGTTGCGCAGCAGCGACTTGGGCGTCATGATGACCAGCGGCTTGCGCAGGTTACGCACCATCTGGCGGCGCAGCACGTGGAAGATCTGGCTGGCCGTGGTGGGCTGCACCACCTGCATGTTGAGGTCGGCCGACAGCTGCATGAAGCGCTCCAGGCGCGCCGAGCTGTGCTCGGGGCCCTGCCCTTCGTAGCCGTGCGGCAGCATCAGCGTGATGCCGTTGACGCGGCCCCACTTCACCTCGCCCGAGGCGATGAACTGGTCGATCACGACCTGCGCGCCGTTGGCGAAGTCGCCGAACTGGGCTTCCCAGATCACCAGCGTGTTGGGGTCGTTGGAGGCGTAGCCGTATTCAAACGCCAGCACCGCCTCTTCGGACAGGATGGAGTCGATGACGACGAACGGGGCCTGGTTGTCGGCCACGTTCTGCAGGGGCACATAGGTGCCGGTGTCGAACTTTTCGCGGTTCTGGTCGTGGATCACGGCGTGGCGGTGCGTGAAGGTGCCGCGGCCGCAGTCTTCGCCGGACAGGCGCACCGGGTAGCCGCTGGCCACCAGCGAGGCAAACGCCATGTGCTCGCCCATGCCCCAGTCCACGGGGATGTCGCCGCGGCCCATGGCGGCGCGGTCGTCGTACACCTTCTTGACCAGCTGGTGCGGGGTCACGGTGGACGGGATGGCGGTGATCCTGTCGGCCAGGCGTTTCCACTCGGCCATGGGGATGGCGGTGTCGCCCGCGTCGGTCCACTTCTTGCCGAGGTAAGGGGTCCAGTCGACCGCGTACTTGCTCTTAAAGTTGGTCAGCACCGGGTCGAAGGTGCTCTTGCCGGCGTCCAGCGCCGCGCGCGTGGCCTTGACGAGGTCGTCGCCCAGCGTGTCGCCCATGCCCTGGGCCGCCAGCTTGTCGGCGTACAGCTTGCGCGTGCCGGGGTGCTGCGCGATCTTTTTGTACATCAGCGGCTGGGTCAGCGCGGGGGTGTCCTGCTCGTTGTGGCCCAGTTTGCGGAAGCAGATGATGTCGACCACGACATCCTTATGGAACTCCATGCGGAATTCGAGCGCCAGCTGGGTGGCCAGCACGACGGCTTCGGGATCGTCGCCGTTGACGTGCAGCACCGGTGCCTCGATCATCTTGACGACGTCGGAGCAGTACAGCGTCGAGCGGCTGTCGCGCGGGTCGCTGGTGGTGAAGCCGATCTGGTTGTTGATCACGATGTGCACCGTGCCGCCCGTAAAGTAGCCACGGGTTTCGGCCAGCGCCAGCGTTTCCATGACCACGCCCTGCCCCGCAAAGGCGGCGTCGCCGTGCACCAGCACGGGCAGCACCTGCTTGCCCTGCGGGTCGGCGCGGCGGTCCATGCGGGCGCGCACCGAGCCTTCCACCACGGGATTGACGATTTCCAGGTGCGAGGGGTTGAAGGCCAGGGTCAGGTGGACCGGGCCGCCGGGGGTGGTCACGTCGGAGCTGAAGCCCTGGTGGTATTTGACGTCGCCGCTGGGCAGGTCTTCAGGAGCGGTATGGTCGAACTCGGCGAACAGGTCGGCCGGGACTTTACCCAGCGAATTGACCAGCACGTTCAGGCGGCCGCGGTGGGCCATGCCGATCACGATCTCCTGCACGCCCTTGATGCCGCCCTGCTGGATCAGCTCGTCCATGCTGGCGATGAAGCTTTCGCCGCCTTCCAGCGAGAAGCGCTTCTGGCCGACGTATTTGGTGTGGAGGAAACGCTCCAGGCCTTCGGCGGCCGTCAGGCGGTCGAGGATGTGGAGTTTCTTTTCCTTGGCGAAATTGGGTTTGCTGCGGATCGATTCGAGCTTTTGCTGCCACCAGCGCTTGTGGTTCTGGTCGGTGGCGTACATGTATTCGGCGCCAATCGTGCCGCAATAGGTTTCGCGCAGCGCGTTCATGAGCTCGCGCAGGCTCATGGTGTCCTTGCCGAAGAAGGTGTTGCTCGTATTGAACACAGTTTCCTGGTCGGCGTCGCTGAAGCCGTAGAACGAGGGCTCCAGTTCGGGAATCTTGTCGCGCTCGGCGCGCTTGAGTGGGTCCAGGTCGGCCCAGCGTGCGCCGACGTTGCGGTAGGCGGCGATCAGTTGCTGGACGGCCGTGCGCTTGCGGCCCATTTCGGAGTCGGCGCCGCTGGCGACCACGACCTTGGTCTGGCCCTGCTTGGCGCGCTCGGCGAAGGCATTGACGACCGGCAGGTGCGGAACGTCCTTGGCATTGCTGCCGTCCACGGCGGGAACATGCTGGAGTGCGTCGAAATACTCGCGCCAGTTGTCGGGCACGCTGCCGGGGTTGGCGAGGTAGTTTTCGTACATCTCTTCGACATAGGGCGCATTGCCGCCGAAGAGGTAGGTATTGCCTTGATAGGCTGAATAGACGGACGATGCCGTCGGGCTGGAACTCATATCCGCTGACCTCCGTTTCCCTTAGGGAAACATTAGCTGGTTAAAGCTGGTTGATTAACCTTCCGCAACACGGCTGGACCGATTAGCGGATGCGACTGTGGCAGGAAGGGCCTTCAGAAACACCCCAGATTGTGCCACCGAACTGTGACAGCGGAAAGACCAGGCCATGCCCATTTCGAATAGGCCATGACTTTTACATGCCTCACACACCCTCACACGCCGTCACACGCCGTCACATGCGCCGCATTGACAGCTGTTTGACAGATTGGGGCAAAAACTCAGGCAGCAAGGCCCGGGTCGCCGGCCACACCGACCAGCTTTGGCGTGTTGGGCTTGACGGGTTTGATGACTTTGTGGGCCTTGAGGTAGCTCTCCACCACCTCCCAGACCGGCGGGCCGGCGTTTTTGCTGGCTTCGGCCACCGGTGCCCAACCGGCTACCTTGTAGGTCTTGCCGGCTTCGATAAGCTTGCCGCCCAGACGCATGTCCTGAATGCGTTCGCCCATCTTGGCACCGGGCTCGCAGGTATAGGTCAGGCCGCCCACGCGCACCATGTCACCGCCCTGCTGGTAATACGGATCGGGGTTGAACAGGTTGTCGCCCACATCTTCCAGGATGGTCTTGATCATGTCGCCGCGCATATCGGTCAGCGTGGTCCAGGGATAGCTGATGGCGGTCTGGTCCATCACATGCTCGCGCGTGATGGCCTGGCCAGGCAATAAAGAAGTGCCCCAGCGGAATCCCGGCGAGAACGCGATCTCGGCACCGCGCACCTTCATCAGCGCGTCGAGGATCAGTTGGTCAAAACTGCCGTTGAAATTGCCGCGCCGGTAGAGCGTGCCTTCCGTCACTGCCAGTTTTTCGCCGAGTTTGGCGCTGTAAGGCGCCCTCACCTTCGCGATCAGCTCGTTCATGGCGGTGTCGGCCGGCAACAAATTGGCGAACACCGGCAGCAGCCGGTAGTTGAAGCCGGCCACCTTGCCGTCCTTGACGTCGAGGTCCAGCACGCCCAGGAACTTGCCGTTGCTGCCGGCATTGGTCACGATGGTCTGGCCGCCCGGGTTTTTGACGATCACCGGCACCGGCACGCCGTCGTGGGTGTGGCCGCCCAGGATCGCATCTATGCCGGTCACGCGCGAGGCCATCTTGAGGTCCACGTCCATGCCGTTGTGGCTCAGCAGCACCACGGCCTGGGCGCCCTTGGCGCGCGCCTCGTTGACGGTTTCCTGCATCTCGCTTTCACGGATGCCGAAGGTCCAGTTGGGCGTGAGCCAGGCCGGGTTGGCGATCGGCGTGTAGGGAAAGGCCTGGCCGACGATGGCCACCGGCACGCCGTTCATTTCCTTGATCACATAGGGCTTGAACACCGGGTCGCCGAAGTCGCTGGTCTTGACGTTCTGCGCGACGAAGTCGACCTTGCCGGCGAAATCCTGTTCGACGATTTTTTTGATGCGCTCCTCGCCATAGGTGAAGTCCCAGTGGCCGGTCATCACGTCCACGCCCAGCAACTTGGCCGCATCGACCATGTCCTGCCCCTGCGTCCAGAGCGCCGTGGCGCTGCCTTGCCAGGTGTCGCCGCCGTCCAGCAGCAAGGCGCCGGGGCGCCCGGCCTTGAGCTGTTTGACCAAGGTGGCGAGATGGGCAAAACCGCCCACCTTGCCGTACTGGCGCGCGGCCCGCTCGAAGTCGAGGAAGGTCAGCGCATGGGCTTGGGCCGTGCCCGACTTGAGGCCGGCCGCCTTGAGCAGATGCTCGCCCACCCGATGCGGCGCCTGCCCACGCATGGCGCCCACGCCCAGGTTGACAGAGGGCTCGCGGAAGTAGATAGGCAACAGCTGTGCATGGCAGTCGGTCATGTGCAGCAGGTGCACATTGCCGCTGCGCGGCAGTTCGTACAGGCCGGCGGCCTGGGCGGCGCCGGCCTCTCGCTGCAGGGGAAAACCGGCGGCCAGGGCGGCCGCCATGACACTTGCAAACTCGCGGCGGGAGAGGTTCATGGCGTTGGTCATCCTGCCCGGCGCGCCAGGCATGCTTTCAGGTTGCGGTCGATCCGGGCGCCGGAGCGCCGCGGATTACTTGTTGACGGGCGAGTTCGGGTCCAGCAGCAATGCCATCACGTCGCGGATCTGCTGCTCGCTCAGGATGGACGCGTGGCCGAAGCGGGGCATGTCGGAGCAGGCGTTGTAGGCCTTGGCGTTCCAGAGCTTGCCCCAGGTGTAGTCCACGATGGGCTTGCTTTCGGGCGAGGCCGGGTTGCTCACACCGCGCAGCTTGCCGTAGTTGTAAAGGCTGGGGCCTATGGAGCCGAAGGACAGCTCGGCCTTGCTGATCTGGTGGCAGTTGTAGCAGCTGCCGCCGTTGGCCTCGCCGGGTTTATCGCTCCAGGTCAGGCCGCGGCCGTTTTGCGCGATTTTTTCGCCCTCGCTCCAGTTGCCCAGGTACTTGCCGTCCGAAGGCAGCTTCACGGTTTGCAGGTTGGCCTCTTCAATGGACTTGGCGAGTTTTTCGTCCAGCGGCTTGCCGGCCGCTTCCGAGCAGGCCTTGTTGGAGGCGTCCAGCGTCAGCCGGTCCATCTTGGCGATGCCCTGCTCGCGGAACGAGCTTTTGAGCACCTGCTGGGTGGCTTCATCGACCTGCTGGGCCGTGGGCGCGGTGGCGCAGCTGGACAGGAAGAAGGCCGCAAAAGCCAGGCCCGCCGCGGACAGCGCTGCTTGTGTGTAGGAAGTGTTCATGAGGATTTCCTGCCGGATTAACGTTTCAAGGCGGGCGCGATCGACACGCCGCCCTTGCTGTTGACGCCCATGTACACGCCCAGGGCGATGGTGGCATCGGAGGCGTAGCCCGGGAAGGGGAAGCGTTGCTGCCGGTAGCAGTCGTTCAGGCGGCGCTGCATGCTCCACAGGTCGCCGCTGGAGACGCGGTAGGCCGGCCAGGCGCCGAAGCCGTTGCCGGCGCCGGGCTGTTTGGTCAGGTTGGGCAGGTCCTGCAGGCGCACGCGCTTGTTGTCCTCGCCGTGGCAGGAGGCGCAGGAAAAGTCATAGGGGCCGCCGCGAAGGTAAAACACCTTCTTGCCGACCTCGTACATCAGCTTTTCCTTGGCATGCGACTGCGGCACGTTGAAGGCCATGTCGCGCGACTCGGCCGAGATGTAGGCCACCAGCGATTCAATCGATTTCTGCTCGCCCGCGCCGAAAGGGGTCTTGGCGATCTCGGCTGCGCTGAAGCCCTGCAACTGCTCCATGCAGCTCAGCAGGCGCGACTCCAGGTCCTGCACACGCTGGGTGTCGGCGAAAAAACGCGGCAGCTCGACGAAAGCCCCCTTGACCACGCCCGGCCCCTTGCCCAGGTCGCATTTCTCCAGCGAGGCGTTCTTGGGGCCGCGCGCCTGTTTCCAGAGAGCCTCGCCCTTGGCTTCGTACAGCTCGGCCGGGTTGCCGTCGGCCAGCATGGCGCGGTATTCGGCAATGCCTTCGGCCGTGCTCTTCTGCGCCGCCGCCGGCAGCGGCAAGGCGGATACGGCGGCCAGGGCCGCCAGCCCAAACAGGCTCAACTTCATCGTGGTCTCTCCTCAAATATCGTTGTGGGCGGCCGGGGCATCAGCGCGAAAACCGGCGGGGAACTCAGGAAATCACGGCCTCGTCGGTGCGCTTGTCGCCGTGGTTGTCGGTCCAGCTGACCGCGATCTTGTCGCCGGCCTTGCCGCCCTTGAAGCTGAACTGCACAAAGGGGTTTTTGGACACGGCCGTGCCCCACTGGGCACTCATGACGGTCTTGCCGTTCCAGGTGGCGCTGATGTTCTGGATGAACCAGGCCGGCACGGTCTTGCCGGCGGCGTCCTTGCGCTGGCCGCTTTCCATTTCATGGCTCACGAGCACGCGCACCGTGGTTTTATCGCCTTGGGCCTGGGCCCGGATTCGCATGGGGTCTGACATTTTTTTCTCCTGATTTCAAGGTTGGGATGATGGACGGGACTGGCGCGAATTAACCGCCACAGCCGCCGAGCGTGACCTTCACTTCCTTGACCGCATAGAAGTACTTGTCGCCGGCCTTGGCCAGCGCATAAACATTGGAGGACTGGCCCATCTTGATATTGGTCGAGACATTGGCGTCGGTGCCGGCCGGGATCTCGAACATGGCGGCCAGCGCGCTGGGGTTCTTTTCAACCACAAGCGCGATCTGCGTGGTGCCCGCGATGTTGCTCTGGGCGCCGACGCGCACCACATTGCCGTTTTCGGCGATTTCGGGCGCCTGCAGCAGCAGGTCCTTGCTTTCGACAGGCGCGCTGGTGGCGCCCATGGCCTTGGCCGCGTCGGCCAGGGATTTGCTCTCAAAAGCGGCCTTGTTCCAGCCCGGGGCGTTTTGCGCGTAGGCCGGGCTCAGGCCCGAAGCGGCTGCCAGCGCCAGCGCCGTGGCACCGGAACTGCTGGCCAAAAAATCACGACGTTCCATGGTTGAACTCCTCTTTTATATAACTTGAATGTCTTAAAAACTTAGTCCGATTGGACACCAAAAACTCAAAAATCCGGGAGGGTATTTCTCCCAAGCATGCCTCAAAAGAACACCACCGGCCCGCAAGCTCCTACTTCACCGCGCCCTGCGCCAGCCACTGGGAAATCTGCGCCGACTCCGCCGCGCTCAAAGCCTGCGACGGCATCGGAATCGCACCCCAGACGCCCTGCCCGCCTGCCTTGATTTTGCCCGAGAGGTAATTCACCGCGTCGGCACGGTCCTTATATTTGTTGGCTATATCCTTGAAGGACGGCCCCACCAGTTTGTTGTCCATGCCGTGGCAGGCCACGCAGGTATTTTTCTGCAGCAGCGGCATCACCGACGCGGCGCCTGTGGCCGCCGTCTTCACCACGGCAGCCACCGGGATTGCCGCGGCGGGCGCGCGATCAGCCTGCGCCACGGCGCTGCCCGATTGTGCCGCCGCGGCCGAAGCCGGCCGTGTCGTGTCCACCCCGCGGCTTTCGCCCACCAGGCGGGATTGCTCGGCCAGGTTGCCATGGGCGTTGCGCGCATAGTCGGGCAGAAAGCTTTTGATCACCACTTCGGCCTTGCAGTTCACCATGCAGTTCGAGCCCTGCACGTCGGGCCTGGCCGTGCCGCCCAGCTCCTTGCCGGGCCACATCGCGTGCGCCGTCGTCATGCCCTTGCGGTTGGGCAGGCGATCCTGCACCTCGCGGATGTTGGCGTCCGACAGCGTGAAGTCTTCCGGCAGCACATTGCCCAGGAACAGGATGTAGGCCGTCGCGGCATAGACCTCGTCGGGTGTCAGCGTCTTGGGCGCGGTCCAGGGCATGGCGCGGTTGATGTAGTCCCACAGCGTCGACAGCGTGGACACCTTCATCAGCGTGGTGCGGTTGGGCTGGTTGGCGCCCGGCATCAAGCCGTCGACCCGGCCGCTTTTCACGTCCTGCGCCGTGGTGCCGCCGGCGATCGGCGTGAACACCTCGGACGACTCGGCAAAGCTGCCATGGCAGGAGGCGCATTGCGCTTCCCACAGCACTTCACCCTGGCGCACCGAACCCCGCCCTTTGGGCAGGCCCTTGAAATCGGGCCGCACGTCGATGTCCCAGGCCTTCACTTCGGCGGGCGTGGCGGTCCGGCCGATGTTGGCCAGCGCCGCCTGCCGCGCGGCGGCTTGCGTTTGCGCGGATGCCATGCCCATGGTGCCGAGGCAGGCGAGCACCAGCAACGAGCACCGGACGCGTTTAAACCTGGACATTTTTCACCTCGCCGTTTTCTTCCAGCGACCACGACTGGATGGCGTTGTTGTGGTAAATGCTGCGCGAGGCGCGCACCTTGCGCAACTCGTTGTAGCTCGGCTGGATCTGCCCGGTTTCGTCCACCGCGCGGCTCTGGAAAATCGCCGGCTTGCCGTCCCAGACGAAGTCGGCGTTAAAACGCGTGAGGCACTTGGCCAGCACCGGGCCTTCGAGCCGCGCCTGCGTCCAGTTGCGCCCGCCGTCGACCGAGACATCGACGCGGCGTATCTTGCCGCGCCCGCTCCAGGCCAGGCCCGAGATGTTGTGAAAGCCCTTTTGCAGCAGCACCTGGCCGCCGCTGGGCGAGGTAACCACGCTTTTGACTTCCTGGATGCTGGTGTACTGCCGGTGCAGCCCGCTGGGCTGCAGGTCCACGTAGTGAATCGTTTCGTCCTTGGCGCCGTAGGGCATGTCACCCACTTCGATGCGGCGCAGGTATTTGACCCAGCTCACCCCCTGCACGCCGGGCACGATGAGCCGCAGCGGGTAGCCGTTTTCGGGCCGCAGCATTTCGCCGTTTTGCCCATAGGCGACCAGCACTTCGCCGCTCATCACCAGGCTCATGGGAATGGTGCGCGTCATGCCCGAGCCGTCGGCGCCTTCGGCCAGGATGAATTTGGCACGCTTGAGGTCGGCGCCGCAAAGTTCCAGCAAGGTGCGCAGCGGCACGCCGGTGAACTCGCTGCAGCTCAACATGCCGTGGGTGTACTGCACCGTCGGGACGGCGGCGTTGCCCCATTCCATGCCGGTGTTGGCCCCGCATTCGATGAAATGCATGCGGCTCACGCTGGGCAAGCGCATCAACTCATCCATGTTGAAGACCATGGGGCGCTTGAGCATGGCCTCGTCGCAGCCGTTGAGCATCAGCCGGTGTTTGGAGGGGTCTATGTCCCACCAGCCCTGGTGGTGGCGCTCAAAGTGCAGGCCGCTGGGCGTGATGATGCCGAACAGGCCCTGCAAAGGGCAAAAACTCACGCTGGCCTGGCTCACGCGCGTCAGCCCCGGGCTTTCGCGGCGCTGCAGGTTTTTCTCGAACTCACTGGGCAGGCCGTAGCCGCGGGCCGCCACCGGCTGGCCCAGGCCCTTGCTGTGCGGTGGAAGGTTCAGGATTTCAGGTTCGCCTTCGGCAGGCGTCGCCGCGCCCTGCGCGACGGCGCGGCCCGCGGCCACAGTGCCGGCCGCGGCGGCAAAGGCGCCGGCCAGAAAGCCGCGGCGCCCTGCCCGCACTTCTTGTATCTGCTGGCGCGAAAGAAAGTTTTCGGGCGCGCGCTGTAGGAATCGGTTCAGCATGGGTGGCGTCTTTCGGTTCAGGCGTCCTGCAGGCCGGATCGCGGCGACAGGCTTTGCGCCGGCGACAGCGCGCCCGGCTCGTCCAGTTCGATGGCGATCTGGGTGCAGACGCTGCGGCACAGCGCCACGGCTTTTTCGCTTTGCACCCGGTAAATCACCTGGGTGCCTTCCCTGCGCTTGGCCAGCACACCAGTGCGGTAGAGCACGGCAAGGTGCTGAGAAAGATTGGGCTGGGTGGTGTCGATCTCGGCCAGCAACTCGTTGACGGATTTTTCGCGTTCGCACAGGGCGCTGAGCACGCGCAAGCGCATGGGCGTTGCGAGTACGGCAAACAGTTCGGCGGCCAGCTCAAACACCCGTCCCCGTTCCACCTGGGCACTGGCCTGAATCATCTCGTCCATAGTGACTTCTTCTTAATATAAGCAATGACTAATATTACCCCCGCAAACCGGAAAGATGTCCCCCGTAAATACCCTTGGCCGCCCCTTGAAACTGGTGAATATCACCAAGCCGGTGCCAAAGCCCGAAAAAGGTGTTGCCGCGCCGCACACCCGCCCTCTGTAGCAGGTGTAATAAACCCCTGAAAATCATCCCCGCGTGATATAAAACTTTTGTTGCTTACGGGTTGTTACCTGGGATCTTTATAAAATAATACTTATGTATTCAAAAAACAAACTTTTCTCGGGCGGGGTCACTGTTCTTCTCGCCATCCTGGCCAACGGCCTAGCGCACGCGGAAGTCGACGCACTGGTCAGCAACGCCCGTAGTCTGCTGGACCAAAGCCAGGCGCAAAAAGCCTTCGATCTGCTGGAGCCGCAAGAGGCGGCGCGCGCGGGCGACCCGGACTTCGACACCGTGCTGGGCATTGCCGCGAACGAGACCGGCCAGTACACCCGCGCGGTATTCGCCCTGGAACGCGTGCTGGCCGTGCAGCCCAGCAACTCCCGGGCACGTGCCGAACTCGGCCGCGCGCTGTTCTCCGTCGGTGACACCAAGGCCTCGCGGCAAGTGCTGCTGGAAACCAAGCAGGACAACATCCCTGCCGAAGCCGCCGCCACCATAGACCAGTTCCTGCAGGCCATAGACCGCACCGAAGAAGCCGCCCGCTCGTCGGTCAAGCCCTTCCTGGAAGCCAGCATAGGTTACGACACCAACATCAACAGCGGCCCCGGCAACCCGAATGTGGCCGTGCCCGCTTTCGGCGGCCTGATCTTCACGCTCAATCCCGCCGGCGTCGAAACCAAGGACGCGTTCATGAGCCTGGGCGGCGGGCTGTCGGCCCGCTATGTGGTCGACCCGCGCTGGTCGCTGATCGGCAACGTCTACGGCAACGCGCGCGTCAACAGCAAATACAACGACTTCAACACCGGCCAGGTCGATGTCAATTTCGGCGCCAGCTACCGCTACGACAAACACGAGTTCTCGGGCGTCGTGCAGGCCGGGACTTACACCGTGGCCGGCTCGCGCGCCCGCGACCAGCAAGGCCTGGTCGGCGAATGGACCTACCGCATCGACGGATTTCGCCAGTGGAGCACCTACATCCAGTGGGGCGACCTGAGCTACCCCGGCCAGTCGCTGCGCGACGCGACGCGCACGGTGGTCGGAACCTCCTATGCCCACGCCTTCCGCGACAGCAACATCGTGGTCTTCGCGGGCGGCTACGTCGGAACGGAAAAGGAGCGCGCCGCGGGCGTTCCGCAGCTGGGCCATGACCTTGTCGGCCTGCGCACCGGCATCCAGAAAACGCTTTCGGACGCGCTGGCGCTGTTCGGCAGCCTCGCTTACGAAGACCGCAAGTACGGCGGCGCCGATCCGCTCTTCCTCGTCACCCGCCATGACAAGCAGTGGAACCTGAACATGGGCCTGAACTGGGTGCCCGCCAAACTGTGGCGCGTCACGCCCCAGCTGGCCCTGACCTCGGTGAAATCCAACGTCGCGATTTCCGACTACAAGCGCAGCCTGTTCTCGGTCACGGTGCGCCGCGACTTCTGAACCCGCGGTGCCGACCGAACACGCCCGCCCGCGCCCAGACAGCCCCATGAAAACCCGACGGGAATTTCCCCTCAAACGCGCCGCCCTGTCGGTCGTGGTTGCGGCGGCTTTCCCCGCGCAATCCTTTGCCGCCGGCTCGGCGGGCGTCGCCCAGTTCATCGCCGGCGACGTCAACGTGCTGCGTGCCAACGGCAAGGCAGAGCCCCTGGCCAAGGGCAAGCCGCTGGAGAGCGGCGAATCCATACTGACGGGCACCGCCGGCCGCGCCCAGGTGCGGTTTTCCGACGGCGGCCTGGTGTCGCTGCAGCCCAATACCGAGTTCAAGATCGCCAACTATGTCGACGAGGCCGACCCCAAGCAGGACCGTTTCCTGGTCGACCTGC
>NZ_AKIV01000081.1 GCF_000282655.1 Polaromonas sp. CF318 | reverse complement strand
CCCTTGCATGGGCATTAGCCCATGCGGCGTGCCCGGTCGGCCCACTCATCCCGATTGCACCCCAACGCGGCCCCGTTTAGGCCGTGAGCAGGTTCTGAAGCGCGAGTCGGTGACGGTGCAACTCTGGCAGCGCCGCGCCGACATGGCGCCGCAGCGCTTCGCCTGCCGCCTGCTGGTGGACAGCATCGAGCAGTGGCACATGGCCTTGCAATCGGCGCCCGACCAGGCGCTGCCCGCGCTGCTGGAGCAGGCGTGGGGCACCGAATGGGGCATCAGCGACTGCGAAGGCAACCGGCTGCTGCTGGTGCAATCGGCCCCGCACGCCGCCAGGCGCAGGGCCAGCGCATGAAGGCTGCCTTGCACGGCGACCACAGGCGCTGGCCGGCGGCGCTGGTGCTGGGCGCGGGCGTGCTGCTGCTGGCCTTGAGTTTTGTTGCCGGCAGCGCGCGCGGCGCTTATGCGATCAGCCCCTTGCAGCTATGGAACGTGCTGCTCGACATGCTGGGCGGCAGCGCCCAGCCCACGCCTGAGCACCTGGTCTTCATGAACATACGCCTGCCGCGCTTGCTGCTGGGCGTGGCGGCGGGCGCGGCGCTGGGTATGTCCGGCGCGCTGATGCAGGGCCTGTTTCGCAACCCGCTGGCCGACCCCGGCCTCATAGGCGTCAGCAGCGGCGCGGCATTGGCCGCTGGCATGGCCATCGTGCTGGGCAGCCTGTGGTTCCCCGAGATGCCGCGCACGCTGGGAAGCTGGACGCTGGTGGCCGCGGCTTTCACCGGCAGCCTGCTCGTCACCATGCTGGTGTACGCCCTGTCCCAACAGGACGGCGCGACCCGGGTCGGCATGATGCTGCTCGCGGGTGTCGCCATCAACGCATTGGCCGGCGCCGGCCTGGGCTACCTGACCTTCCTGGCCACCGACGAGCAATTGCGCAACATCCAGTTCTGGCTGCTGGGCAGCCTGGGTGGCGCGCGCTGGAGCGCGGTGGCCCTGGTGTTGTCTGTGGTGACGGCGGCCGTGGGCGTGGGCCTCACGCTGGCCCGGCCGCTGAATGCCATCGCGCTGGGCGAAGCCCAGGCCGCGCTGCTGGGCGTGCCGGTGGAGCGCGTCAAACGCCTTGCGGTGCTGCTGACGGCGCTGGCGGTGGGCGCCGTCACGGCCACTACCGGCATCATCGGCTTTATCGGCCTGGTGGCGCCGCACTGCGTGCGTCTGGTGGCCGGGCCTGACCACCGCGTCGTGCTGCCGGGCTCGGCCCTGTTCGGTGCGGCCCTGGTGCTGGCGGCGGACAGCGTGGCGCGCACCATGGTCAAGCCGGCCGAACTGCCGCTGGGGGTGCTGACGGCATTTGTCGGCGTGCCCTTCTTTTTGCTGCTGCTGCGGCACTTCCGCAGCCGGATATGAGCCCATGAACGCGCGAAACCAGACTGATTTTTTGCCGCCGGCCGGCATGCTCGAAGTGGCCGGCGTAGGCGTCGAGGTGCCAGGCCGCTCGCTGCTGCAGGCGGCTTCGGCGCAATTCATCGCGGGCCAGGTCACGGCCGTGCTGGGGCCCAACGGCGCGGGCAAGTCCACCTTGATGTCGCTGCTGACCGGCCAGCGCCAGCCTTCGAGCGGCCATGTTTACCTGGCCGGCAAGGTTCTGTCCGCCCATGCCCCCGCAGAGCTGGCCCGCATGCGTGCCTGCGTGGCGCAGGAAACCCAGGTCGCGTTCGAGTTCACCGTGCGCGAAGTGGTGGAACTGGGCCGTTATCCGCACCGCCGCCATCCCGGCCGGAACGAAGCCGACGTGGTGCTGCAGGCCATGCAGGCCACCGCGGTCGAGCACTTGCAGCACCGTGTGCTCAACACGCTCTCGGGCGGTGAAAAAGCGCGTGTCCACCTGGCGCGGGCACTGTCGCAGGTGTGGGAGCCCCTGGCGGGCCAGTCCACACGCTGGCTGTTGTTGGACGAACCCACCGCCGCGCTTGATTTGCAGCACCAGCACCGCATGCTGCAGCTCGTGCGCGCCTGGGCCACCGCCCAGGGTGTCGGTGTGGTGGCCGTGCTGCACGACCTGAACCTGGCATTGCGTTACAGCGACCGCTGTGTGGTGCTGCAGCAAGGGCAGGTAGCGGGCAGCGGCACCACCGCCGAGGTGCTCACGCCGCTTTGCATTGAAAAAGTCTGGGGCGTGGTGGCGCACCCGGTGACTCCACAGGGTGGAGAGCCGGGGCTGCGCCAGTATCTTTTTGAGGCGCCTGTCCAGAAGCCCTAGGCCGACAAGGCAATCACGACGGCCGACTCGTCGATCTGCGCCTGCACAAGGCTTTTGGTTTTCAGCCCGCTACCCGGCGCCGCAAAACCCACCAGCTGCAAGCCGCCTTCAAGTTGCAGCGACACCTCGTCGCCGCCGGCGCCGCGGCTGATCCGCACGGCCTGGCCCTTCAAGCTTTGCCCGCCTGGTGGTGTGGAGCTTTGCGCGCTGACCACCACCGCCGTGGCCTTGCACAGCGCCAGCACGGCCTGTCCCTTCTTTAAACCCAGCAGTTCGGCACTGGCCTTGGTGATGCGCGAGACCAGCGCGGCGCCGCCGGCCAGCTTCAAATGCACACGTGCCACCTGGCCCCGCAGCGCCAGCTTGTCGACTTCGCAAGGCAACTGGTTGCGCATGCTGGTGCGCACGCCCATGTTGGAGAGCGTGGGCAGCGCGCGCGGCAGCAGCAATTCGTTGGACTTGAAACCGGCGAGCACCTGGCTGCGGGTTTCATTCAGGAGGCCGGCAACCGCCAGCAATTTCCGGCCCGCCGGCGTCAGCGTCGCGCCGCCGCCGCCCGAGCCGCCCACGGCGCGCTCCACCAGCGCCACGCCGGCCAGGTTGCTCAGGGTGTCTATGGCTTGCCAGGCGGCCTTGTAGCTGACTTCGGCCTGGCGCGCCGCCTGCGAAATTGAGCCGCTTTCGCCGACCAGGCGCAGGATGTCGATGCGCTTGTCGGCCGGTTCGTGGCCCAAGGCGCTGGCGAAGGAAGGGGCGGTGGATGTGGTTGCGGGTTTTTTCATGGCAGGCCCGGGGGACAGGCAGCGCTATTCTAAAATAGAATAGCGCTCGGGCGGTGAGCCCGGGCTGCCAAGGCGGTTTGTCCCAACACCCTTCATCTTTCACCTTCGGAGTTCCCTGATGTCCAAAATCGTGTCGCGCTGGCTGCCGGCGCTGTGCCTCGCACTGGCCTCGGCCGCTGTGTTGGCCGACGACGTCCAGGTTGCCGTCGCGGCCAACTTCACTGCGCCCATGAAGCTGATCGCCGCGGATTTTGAAAAAGACACCGGCCACAAGGCGGTGCTGACCTTTGGCGCCACCGGCAAGTTTTATGCGCAGATCAGCAACGGCGCGCCCTTCGAAGTGTTCCTCGCGGCCGACGATGAAACCCCCGCCAGGCTGGAGAAAGAGGGCGCGGCCCTGAACGGCAGCCGCTTTAGCTATGCCACCGGCAAGCTGGCGCTCTGGTCCGCGCAGCCCGGCCTGGTCGACGCGCAGGGCGAGGTCCTGAAAAAGGGCGACTTTAAAAAGATCGCCATCGCCGCGCCCAAGCTCGCGCCCTATGGCGCAGCGGCCGTCGAAACCATGAACAAGCTGGGCCTGCAGGCCGCGCTGGAGCCCAAGCTGGTGCAGGGGGAAAGCATAGGGCAGGCCTTCAGCTTTGTCTCCACCGGCAACGCCGAGCTGGGTTTTATCGCGCTGTCTCAGGTTTATGAAGGCGGCAAGATCAAATCGGGCTCGGCCTGGATTGTTCCCGGGAACCTGCACAGCCCCATTCGCCAGGATGCGGTGTTGCTGGCCAGGGCCAGGGACAGCAAGGCCGCGGCGCAGCTGATGGCCTACCTCAAGACCGACAAGGCCAAGGCGGTCATCCGTTCCTTCGGCTACGAGCCCTGAACCTGGCCGAAGCATGCTCGACGATGCAAGCCTTCAGGCACTCGCGCTGACCTTGCGGCTGGCGGCGACCACCACCTTGGTGTTGCTGCTGGCCGGAACGCCGCTGGCATGGTGGCTGGCGCGCACGCGCTCCTGGCTCAAGGGGCCGGTGGGCGCGCTGGTGGCTTTGCCGCTGGTTCTGCCACCGGTGGTGCTGGGCTTTTACCTGCTGGTGCTCACGGGCCCCAACGGCCCGGTCGGCCAGCTCACGCAGTCGCTGGGCTGGGGCCTGCTGCCTTTCAGCTTTGCGGGCCTGGTGGTCGGCTCGGTGCTGTATTCCATGCCCTTTGTGGTACAGCCTCTGCAGAACGCCTTTGAAGCCCTGGGCGAGCGGCCGCTGGAGGCCGCCGCCACCTTGCGGGCCTCGCCGCTGGACACCTTCTTCAGCGTGGTGCTGCCGCTGGCCCGGCCCGCCTACCTGACGGCCGCCGTCATGGGTTTTGCGCATACGGTCGGCGAGTTCGGCATCGTACTCATGATGGGCGGCAACATTCCCGGCAAGACGCGTGTGATGTCGGTGCAGATTTATGACCATGTGGAGGCGCTTGAATATCGCCAGGCGCACTGGCTGGCCGGCGGCCTGCTGGTGTTTTCCTTCCTGGTGCTGCTGGCGCTCTACACCTTGAATACCCTGCAGCCGGGCCGGCGCAAAGGGCAGGGCGCATGAAGCCCACTGTCCCTGCGGAAGGCGGCATCGCCGCATCTTTTCGCCGCGCATTCACCGGCTTTTCGCTTGATGTGTCACTGGCCGTGCCGGGGCGCGGCGTGACGGCCATCTTCGGCCCGTCGGGATCCGGCAAGACCAGCCTGCTGCGCAGCATTGCCGGGCTGGAGCGGTCCGGCAGCGGCTACCTCGCCGTCAATGGCGAACTCTGGCAGGACGATGCCGCCGGCATCTTTTTGCCGGTGCACCAGCGCCCCTTGGGTTATGTGTTCCAGGAAGCCAGCCTGTTTGAGCACCTGGACGTGCGCCGCAACCTCGATTTCGGCCTGCGCCGCGTGCCGCCGGCGCAGCGCCGTGTTTCGCTCGCGCAAGCCATCGAATTGCTGGGGCTGCAGGCTTTGATGCAGCGCATGCCCGGCACCCTCTCGGGCGGCGAGCGCCAGCGCGTGGCGATCGCCCGGGCGCTGGCCACCAGCCCGCGCCTGCTGCTGATGGACGAGCCCCTGGCCTCGCTGGACGCCGCCCGCAAGGCCGACATCCTGCCCTACCTGGAGCGCCTGCATGACGAACTGGACATGCCCGTGCTTTACGTGAGCCACGCGCCCGACGAGGTCGCCCGGCTGGCCGACCATCTGGTGCTGCTGGATGCGGGCCGGGTCACGGCCTCGGGCCCCACGCGCGAACTGATGACGCGGCTGGACCTGCCGCTGGCGCATGGCGATGCCGCGGCCGCTGTGCTGGACGCCGTGGTCAGCGCCGTCGAGCCCGACTGGCACATGAGCCACGCTGAGTTCCCCGGCGGCCGCATCAGCCTGCTCAACCCCTCGCTGCAGATCGGCCAGCGCGTGCGCGTGCGCATCCAGGCGCGCGACGTCAGCCTCACGCTGGCGCGCCAGGAGGGCACCAGCGTGCAGAACATCTTCCCCGTCACCGTCACCGGCCTGGCGGCCGACAGCCCAGGCCAGCTCATGGTGGGCCTGGACGCCGGCGGCAGCGCGCTGCTGGCCCGCATCACGCAGAAGTCGGCCCAGGCGCTGCGGTTGCAGCCGGGCTGCCGGGTGTTCGCACAGGTCAAGGGCGTGGCTGTTCTGGGCTAAGGCGTTCGGCAAAGAAGGCCAGGATCTCATCGCGCGCCGCCAGCGTGGGCTGGCCCGCCTCGTCGACCAGGTGGGCCGTCACCACGCTGTGCGGTGTGGGCACATGCCGGGCGAAGAAGGGCGGCACCTCGGTATTGGCGGCGCTGTCCGGCAGCACCCGGCCCACAAAACGGTCGCCCAGGGCCTCGCCATAGGCCGCAAAGCGCTGGGCCCGGCAAAATTTGTCGCCTTCAAAGCGGTAGGCCAGCACGGTGAGCTTTTCCTGGTCAAGCCGCCGGCGCACCGCGTGGATGTCGGCGGGCGATATCTCCAGGCCACTCGGGTCGTTGAGAGGCAGCGAGGGCTGGGACAGCACCGGCGCCAGCACCGCGGGCTCCAGCATCATCGAGAGCGCGAAGTTGCCGGTCCAGCACATGCCGATCGCACCCACGCCGGGCCCGCCGCATTCCTGGTGCGCCAGCCTGGCCAGCGCCATCAGCCATTGCGTCACCGGGCTGGTCTCATTGGTGCGCAGCGCGCGGAACTCGGCGCTGACGCAGGCGCGCTGGAAGACGGCCGCGCCTTCGTCGGCGCCGGGCACCGCGCCGTCGCGGCCGAACAGCGAGGGCATGTAGACGGTGAAACCCGCATCGCGCACCCAGCGGCTGAAACGCGCGACATGCGGGCTGATGCCCGGCATCTCGGTCATGACGACCACGGCCGGGCCCGAACCGGCCACATAGACTTTTTTGGCCACGCCGTCCAGCGTGATGGTGCGGGCCGTGAAGTCTTCGAGCGCATCGTCCTCATTCATGTTGCGCTGTGCGGGGGAGGGGACCATGGTCTTGCTTTCAGAGGATGGAAACCCTGAATTGGACGCGGCGGGCGGCTAAACTGCGAGTGTCTGTTTAGACATCTTTAAGGCTTTTTCAGTCAATGACCGATTTCACCGTTCTGGTCCTGCCCGGGGCTTTCGCGGCCAGCGTGGCCGCCACGCTCGACGTGCTGCAGGCGGCGGCCACACTGGCGCCGCGCCTGAAGCTCGCGCGCCCCGGCTGGCGCGTGCTGTCGTCCTCCGGCGGCGCCGTGTCCCTGAGCAGCGGCATGCGCGTGGACACCACGGCCCTGCCCAAGCGACAGCGCGCCGATGCGTCGACCTGGATCATCCCGGGGCTGGGCCTGGACAACGCCCAGGCGGTCGCGGCCGGGCTGGCGGGCGCGGATGCGCAGCGCGCCATCCAGGCCGTCGCCGTACACGCGGCGCGGGGCGGCCGTGTCGCGGCCTCCTGCTCGGCGGTGTTTTTGCTGCAAGCGGCCGGCCTGCTGGCCGGGCGCCGCGTCACGACGTCCTGGTGGATGGCGGCCGAGCTGCGCCGCCTGGAGCCGCGCTGCACCGTGGATGCCGACCGCATGGTGTGCGCCGACGGCCCCTTGAGCACGGCGGGCGCCGCTTTCGCGCAGACCGACTTGATGCTTCACCTGTTGCGCACGCAGTTCGGTACGGGGCTGGCCGACGCGGTGGGGCGCGTCCTGCTGATAGACGGGCGGCAGGCGCAGGCGCCTTTTGTGCTGCCGGCCATGCTCTCCAACGGCAATGAATTGGTGGCCCGGCTGATGGCGCGCATCGAATCGGCTTTGCCGCATCCACCTAGCGTCGAGGCGCTGGCCGGCGAGTTCGCGATGTCGCAGCGGACCCTGTCGCGGCGCGTGCGCGAGGCCACGGGCCAGAGCACGCTGGCCCTGGTGCAAAGCGTGCGGCTTAACCGCGCCCGCATGCTGATTGAGTCCAGCCGCATGAGCATAGAACAGGTGGCCGGGCAGGTGGGCTATGAGGACGCGACAGCCTTGCGGCGCCTGATGCGCAGGTCGGCGGGTGCCAACCCCAGCCGCTACCGGACCGCACAGTCGCTTCGCGGCAGGTAGCGGCGTCACAGCGGGTTTCATTTCGGCCCAGGCACTGTGGGAACTGCGTATCGACCCTCCCCCTCGCTTCCATGTATGGTCTTTCTTCGCATCCCTCGCAACTGGCACGGGATGTGCATCAAAAATCCCATATACACATCCATCCAGTCAGGAGAACATTACATGCGTCTTAACTTCAAGGGCACCATGCTCGCGTCCGCTTGCTCCCTCATGCTGGCGCTGGTCGTCGCCGTTCCCGCCGCCCATGCGCAGGCAATGGCCGACAAGGCGGTCCTCGAAAAGGCCGAGAGCTACAAGGGCGAGGCACTGGCCTTGCTGGAGAAACTGGTCAACATCGACTCCGGTTCGGGCTATGAAAAAGGCCTGGCCCAGGTGCGCGCGATTTCAGTGGACGAGCTCAAGAAGCTCGGTGCCAGCATCGAGACCGTGCCTTCCGGCGATGGCGGGGCTCACGTCCTGGCCACCTTCCTCGGCACCGGCAAGGCCAGGATCCTGCTGATGGCGCACATGGACACCGTCTTCAAGGAAGGCACGGCGGCCGCCAAACCTTTTTACATCAAGGATGGCCGCGCCTACGGCCCCGGCGTGATGGACAACAAGGGCGGCGTCCTCGCCGGCGTGTACGCGATCAAGATCCTGCAGCAGCTTCAGTTCAAGGACTATGCAAAGCTGACTTTCCTGCTCGACAACAACGAGGAGACCGGTTCGGCCATTGCAACGGCCCTGATCCAGAAGGTGGCCAAGCAGCATGACGTCACCCTGAACCTGGAGCCTGGCCGCCCGGCCGATGGCCTGGTGATCTGGCGCAAGGGCAGCGGCACAGCCACGGTGGAGGTCAAGGGCAAGACCGCGCACGCCGGTGTGGCGCCCGAGCTGGGCCGCAACGCGGCCATGGAGGCGGCCCACCAGATCCTGCAGCTCGGCAAGCTGGGCAGCCCCGAGAAACAGACGACGATCAACTTCACCGTGCTCAAGGCCGGTGACCGCACCAACGTGATCCCGGACTCGGCCAGTGCCAAGGCCGACGTGCGCGTGGCCGTGCCGGAAGAGTTTGACCGCATCGAAAAGGACCTGGCGCGCGTGTCGGCCAACAAGCTGATTGCGGACACCGAGGTCAAGACCACCTTGAGTCGAGGCCTGCCACCCATGCCGCAAACCGCCCACCAGGATGCGCTGGCCGCCAAAGCCCAGGCGATTTACGGCGAGATCGGCCGCAAGCTGACGCTGGAAGGCAGCGGCGGCGCGGCCGATGCCAGCCTGTCGGCCGGAGTCGGCGTGCCAACCCTGGACGGGTTTGGCATTGTGGGCGGCAACATCCACACCGAAAACGAATACGCCGAGGTGGAAAGCATCGTGCCGCGCTTTTATCTGCTGGCGCGCATGGTGATGGAGTTGAGCAAGCCGAACTGATGCGCCGGCTCCCGCCATGAAAAACGGCCCTTCGAAGGGCCGCTTTTCATGGGTTGCCGCCGGGCTCAGTATTCCAGGCGTTCGGGCCGGATTTCCTGCAGGATGGTGGTCGAAATCTCTTCAATCGACTTGGTGGTGGTCGAGAGCCAGCGTATGCCCTCGCGCCGCATCATGGCCTCGGCCTCGTGGATTTCCTCGCGGCAGTTTTCCAGGCTGGCGTATTTGGAGTTGGGGCGGCGTTCGTTGCGGATCTGCGCCAGGCGCTCGGGCGCGATGGTCAGTCCGAAGATCTTCTTGCGGTGCGGCACCAGCGCCGGCGGCAACTGGCGGCGCTCGAAATCTTCCGGAATCAGCGGGTAATTGGAGGCCTTGAGGCCGTACTGCATGGCCAGGTAGAGCGAGGTCGGCGTCTTGCCGCTGCGGCTCACGCCCACCAGGATCACGTCCGAGTTTTCCAGGTCGCGGTTGCTCTGGCCGTCGTCGTGCGCCAGCGAAAAATTGATGGCCTCGATGCGATCATCGTATTCCTTGCTTTTGGAGGCATCCGAAAACCGGCCCACCCGGTGGTTGGACTTGATGCCCAGCTCGCCCTCCAGCGGCGCCACGAACATGCCGAACATGTCCAGCAGCATGCCGTTGCAATGGGTTTTGATGACGGCCAGGATTTCCATGTTGACCAGCGTGGTGAAAACGATGGGGCGCTTGCCCTCGACTTCGGCCGTGTGGTTGATCTGCCGTATCGCCTGGTGGGCCTTGTCCACGCTGTCGATAAAGGGCAGGCGGACATGGCGCGGCTTGAACTCGAACTGGGCCAGGATGGCGTTACCAAAGGTTTCCGCGGTGATGCCGGTGCCGTCGGAGATGAAAAACACGGTGCGTTGGGACATGGTGGGTATTTGGCTGATTGAAAGCTGGGTGAAAGGCTGACGCGGCACACACGGCGGCGGGCCCCTACAATTGGGCCAATTATCCAGTTTGTCACACCATGCCCCGCCACAACCCCCTCGAACAACAACAAGGTTGCCCGCCGCGCATGGTGAATTCCCCGGTTTTTAAACCTCCCGGAGTATTTTCATGTCCAAGCTTTTTGAGGCGACCGCCCTGGTCGTACCGTTTGAAAACCTGAGGATGACAGACGTCGAGGCCGTTGGCGGCAAGAACGCCAGCCTCGGCGAGATGATCTCGCAACTGCCCACCGGCCCCGAGGGCGTGCGGGTGCCCACCGGATTTGCCACCACGGCCCACGCATTTCGCGTGTTCCTGGCCCACGACGGGCTGGACAAAAAAATCAACGGCGTGCTGGACGCGCTCAACACCGACGACGTGCGCGCCCTGGCCGATGCCGGCGCCAAAATCCGCGCGCTGGTCGAAGCCCAGCCTTTCCCGGCCGACCTTGAAAAAGCCGTGCGCGACAGCTTTGCCGTCCTGAGCGCCGGCAACGCCCAGGCCAGCTTTGCGGTGCGCTCCTCGGCCACGGCCGAGGATCTGCCCGACGCGTCGTTTGCCGGCCAGCAGGAAACCTTTTTGAACGTGGTCGGCATCGAGGACGTGCTGCACAAGATGAAAGAGGTGTTCGCCTCGCTCTACAACGACCGCGCTATCAGCTACCGCGTGCACCAGGGTTTTGCCCATTCCGACGTGGCGCTGTCGGCCGGCATCCAGCGCATGGTGCGCAGCGACAAGGGCGCGGCCGGCGTGATGTTCACCATAGACACTGAAAGCGGCTTCGAGGACGTGGTTTTCATCACCTCCAGCTACGGCCTGGGCGAAACCGTGGTGCAAGGCGCAGTCAACCCCGACGAGTTCTATGTGCACAAGCCCATGCTCAAAGCAGGCAAGCGCGCCGTGATCCGCCGCAACCTGGGCTCCAAGCTGCTGCAGATGGAGTTCGCCACGCCGGAAGAGAAAAAAGCCGGCGGCAAGCTGGTCAAGACCACCGACGTGCCGACGGAACTGCGCAACCGCTATTCGCTGACCGACGACGACGTCGAGCAACTGGCCCGCTACGCGCTCATCATCGAGGCGCATTACGGTCGCCCCATGGACATCGAATGGGGCAAGGACGGCACAGACGGCCTGCTCTACATCCTGCAGGCGCGCCCCGAGACGGTGAAAAGCCAGGCCAAGGGCAAGGCCGAGCAGCGCTACAAGCTCAAGGGCACCGGCACGGTATTGGCAGAGGGCAGGGCGATCGGCCAGAAAATCGGCACCGGCCCGGTCCGCATCGTGCACGACATCAAGGACATGGACCAGGTGCAGGCCGGCGACATCCTCGTCACGGACATGACCGATCCGAACTGGGAGCCGGTGATGAAGCGCGCCAGCGCCATCGTCACCAACCGCGGCGGGCGCACCTGCCACGCGGCCATCATCGCGCGCGAGCTGGGCATCCCGGCCGTGGTCGGCTGCGGTGACGCCACCGAGACGTTGAAAGACGGCATGCTGGTGACGGTGAGCTGCGCCGAGGGCGATACCGGCAACATCTATGACGGCTTGCTCGAAACCGAGGTGACCGAGGTGCAGCGCGGCACCATGCCGCCCATAGACCTCAAGATCATGATGAACGTGGGCAACCCGCAGTTGGCCTTCGACTTCTGCCAGGTGCCCAACCACGGCGTGGGCCTGGCGCGGCTGGAGTTCATCATCAACAACAACATCGGTGTTCACCCCAAGGCCATCCTCGAGTACCCCAACATCGACGCCGACCTGAAGAAAGCCGTGGAAAGCGTGGCCCGCGGCCATGCCTCGCCGCGCGCTTTTTACGTCGACAAGGTGGCCGAAGGCATCGCCACCATAGGTGCGGCTTTCTGGCCCAAGCCGGTGATCGTGCGCCTGTCGGACTTCAAGTCCAACGAGTACCGCAAGCTGATAGGCGGCTCGCGCTACGAGCCCGAGGAAGAAAACCCCATGCTGGGCTTCCGCGGCGCGGCGCGCTACCTGAGCCCCGATTTCGCCGAGGCCTTTGCCATGGAGTGCGAAGCGCTCAAGCGCGTGCGCAACGACATGGGCCTGACCAATGTCGAGGTCATGGTGCCCTTTGTGCGCACCCTGGGCCAGGCCAAGGCCGTGACCGAACTGCTGGCCAAACACGGCCTCAAGCGCGGCGAGCAGGGCCTGAAGATCATCATGATGTGCGAGGTGCCCAGCAATGCGGTGCTGGCCGACCAGTTCCTCGAGTACTTCGACGGCTTCTCCATAGGCTCCAACGACCTGACCCAGCTCACCCTGGGCCTGGACCGCGATTCGGGCCTGGACATCCTGGCCAAGGACTTCGACGAGCGCGACCCCGCGGTCAAGGCGCTGCTGAGCCAGGCCATCGCCGCGTGCAAGCGTGCCAACAAATACGTCGGCATCTGCGGCCAGGGGCCCAGCGACCATCCCGACTTCGCCCTGTGGCTCAAGGAGCAGGGCATAGGCTCCATTTCGCTGAACCCCGACACGGTGATGGACACCTGGAAACAGCTGGCCGGCTGAGCCAGGCCCCCGCACCCACCGAGGGAAAACCCCCGGTGACCGGCGCCTCCGCGGTAAGCAATTGGCAAGTCCTCCGATGACAATCGGGGGCACTGCCTCTCCTGTCTGCCACCAGCCATGCTTGCCGTCGCCATCACCGCCAAACTGCTAGCTGAAATTGCGCTGCTCGCGCTGGCCGGCCAATGGGTGCTGGGTCTTCTGGCCGGCGCGGGGCGCGGCGGCAACCCGTTCTACCGCCTGCTGGAATTGCTGGGTCGGCCCTGGGTGAGGGCGGCGCGCTGGATTTCCCCAGCCGTGGTGCTGGAGCGCCACCTGCCTTTGGTGGCCTTCGGGGTGCTGGCGCTGGTCTGGCTTGCGGCGGCCATCACCAAAGTCCGCATCTGCCTGGAAATCGGGGTGGCCCTGTGCAAATGAGCTTGCCGCTTGCACCCGCCCTGCAGTACCACTTCCTGAAAGCGCAGGCCTTGTTGCTGCTCGCGGCCGGCAAGCGCGCGGCTGCCTTGTCGAGGTTCGCGCGGATGTTGAGCCTGCGGCCGGCCGATCCTTACACCCTGGCCAGCCGTGGCCATGTGCAGGCGCAACTGCATCTTATGCAGGAAGCCATTGACAGCCTGCGGCAACTGACCGCCGCCTGGCCGCGGCAGGCCACGGGCTGGTTCAACCTGGGCTATGTATTGCATCAGGCCGGGCACCATGAGGAGGCCGGCTCCGCCTTTGAGCGCGCGCTGGCGCTGGACCCGCGCCTGGACCGGGCCTGGTACGGCCTGGCGCTGGTGCGTATTCACCAGCGGCACTGGCAGGAGGCTGCCCAGGCGCTGGAGCGCAACACCGCGCTGCAGCCGCTGGGGCCCTATGGCTGGTACCGGCTCGCGCAGGTCTGGCTGGCGCTGGGCGAGCCGGGCAAGGCGCGCAAGGTCATCGCCCATTTGCGCCGTTTCGAGCCGCGCGTAGCCGCACAGCTGGAACGTGAAAACGCCGCGGCACTGCAGGCGGGCAGGGTAGCCACCAGCGAGGCAGGCCATGCAGCCCGCTGACAGCCACCGCCGCTACTGGCGCAAGACCCTCATGGTGACGGCCGCGCTGCTGCTGGTCTGGTTCAGCGTGACTTTCGGCGTGAGCTACTTTGCGCGCGCGCTGAATTTCCGGTTTTTCGGCTGGCCTTTCAGCTTCTGGGTGGGCGCGCAGGGCGCTTTGCTGGTGTACTGCCTGATCATCGGCTTTTATGCCTGGTACATGAACCGGCTCGACATCGAGCACGACGTGGCGGACGGGGACTAGATGGCCGGCTTCTTCGGTTCGCGCGAAGGGGTCATGCTGTCCAGCCAGCAGTTCAAGGCGCAGCTCAACCGCGTCTACCGCTGGTACACCGTGGGCCTGGTGGTGTTCGTGCTCATCCTCGCGGGCCTGGAGCGCATGGGCCTGCCGCGCCTGTGGATAGGCACGGCCTTCCTGCTGGCCACCATAGGCTTGTACGCGGGCATAGGCATCATGAGCCGCACCACCGACGCGGGTGAATACTATGTGGCGGGCCGGCGCGTGCCTGCGGTCTACAACGGCATGGCTACCGGCGCCGACTGGATGTCGGCCGCCTCCTTCATCGGCCTGGCCGGAACGCTCTACCTCACGGGTTACAACGGCCTCGCCTTCATCATGGGCTGGACCGGCGGCTACTGCCTGGTGGCGCTGGTGCTGGCGCCTTACCTGCGCAAGTTCGGCCAGTTCACCATTCCCGACTTCCTGGGAGAGCGCTATGGCAAGCTGCCGCGCCTGCTCGGTGTGGGGGCGGCCATCCTGTGTTCCTTCACCTACCTGGTCGCGCAGATTTACGGCGTGGGCCTGATCACCTCCTACCTGACCGGCATCGCCTTCGAGCTGGGCATTTTCCTGGGCCTGGGCGGCATCCTGGTGTGCTCCTTCCTGGGTGGCATGCGCGCCGTGACCTGGACGCAGGTGGCGCAGTACATCATCCTGGTGGTGGCTTACCTGATCCCGGTGGTGTGGCTGTCGGTCAAGCAGACCGGTGTTCCGGTCCCACAACTGGTTTACGGCTTCCAGCTCGAGAAAGTCAGCGCCAAAGAAAAAGAGCTGGCCGCGGACCCCAAGGAGCTGCAGGTGCGCGAGCTGTTCCGGCAGCGCTCCGAGGCGCTGTCCGGCAAGCTGGCCCACCCGGCCGAGGCGTTGGCCGCCGACAAGCTGGCCGCCGCCAAACGCATGGAGCAGCTCAAGGGCGGCAATGCCTCGGTGGCTGAAATCACCTCGGCGGCCAAGACCCTGGCCGCCATGCCCAGGGACGAGGCGGCGGCCGTCAAGGCCTGGACGGCCGCCAAAGCCGCGGCCGAGGTCAAGACCCTGCCGCTCAACGGCATGCCGGCCCATGCGGCGCAGTTC
Source organism: Polaromonas sp. CF318 (assembly GCF_000282655.1). Taxonomy (GTDB): domain Bacteria; phylum Pseudomonadota; class Gammaproteobacteria; order Burkholderiales; family Burkholderiaceae_C; genus Polaromonas. Next base: position 13,501 of record NZ_AKIV01000081.1, on the reverse strand, counting down.
TCGGGCGACCCCGAGGGCGCGCCCAGGGAGCAGGAGGCCTACGACACCTCGCGCCGCAACTTCCTGGCCCTGGTGTTCTGCCTTATGGTGGGCACGGCCGCCTTGCCGCACATCCTGATGCGCTACTACACCGTGCCCAGCGTGCGCGAGGCGCGGCAGTCGGTCACCTGGTCGCTGTTTTTCATCTTTTTGCTGTATTTCACGGCACCAGCCCTGGCCGTGCTGGTGAAGTACGAAATCTTCACCGTGCTGGTCGGCACGCGCTTTGACCAGCTGCCGTCCTGGGTCGGCGCCTGGAGCCGGGTGGACGCCAGCCTGCTGTCGGTGGCTGACATCAACCGAGACAACATCCTGCAGCTCAATGAAATGACCATAGGCGGCGACATCATCGTGCTGCTCACGCCCGAGCTGGCGGGCCTGCCCTATGTCATCTCGGGCCTGGTGGCTGCCGGCGGGCTGGCCGCCGCGCTGTCGACCGCCGACGGCCTGCTGCTGACGATCGCCAACGCGCTGGGCCACGACCTCTATTACAAGATGATCGACCCCAACGCCTCCACCGTGAGCCGGGTCACGGTGTCCAAGATCCTGCTGCTCATCGTGGCCCTGCTGGCGGCCTATGTGGCGGCGCAAAAGCCGGCGGACATCCTGTTCCTGGTGTCGGCGGCGTTTTCCTTCGCCGCCGCCTCCTTTTTCCCGGCGCTGAGCCTGGGCATCTTCTGGAGGCGGGCCAACGGCATAGGCGCCGTCCTTGGCATGGTATCGGGCCTGGGCGTGACGTCTTACTACATGTTCACCAACCAGCCCTGGCTGCGCGCCACCTTCGGCATCAGCTCGCCGGTGCAGCTGTGGTGGGGCATAGACCCGATTTCGGCCGGGCTGTTCGGCGTGCCCGTGGGGTTTGCGGTGATGGTGCTGGTGAGCCTGCTCACCCCGGCGCCCAGCCAAAAAATCCAGGAGTTGGTCGAATACATCCGATATCCGGACCTAAAACGCCTTTAAAAACCCGGCCAGAGTGGTTTTTTGAGGGTTTTTCGGCGTTTTCAGGGCCTTTCCCCCAAAAAAAGTGGGCTGTACCTGTCCCCATATATTTACCAGCATGAGCCGTGGAACCGGCTTTGCCGGGCCACAGGCGGGCGGCCCCCTTGGGGGGCAGGAAGCTACACGAAGTGAGCGACCGTGGGGGCATGCTATACTCATGGGCTTCGCCTTGCTGCACCCTTAACGACGCTGGGGCAGCTTCAATCAACCACAAGGAGAGTTTATGCGTCACTATGAGATCGTCTTGCTGATCCACCCGGATCAAAGCGAGCAAGTCCCAGCCATGCTGGAACGTTACAAGGGCATGATCACCGCCGGCGGCGGAAAAGTGCACCGTGTTGAAGACTGGGGCCGCCGCCAGCTGGTGTACCTGATCCAGAAGCTCGCGAAAGCTCACTACCTCTGCATCAACATCGAAGCCAGCCAGGCCGTGATGGAAGAAATCGAACACGCGTTCAAGTTCAATGATGCCGTGCTGCGCCACCTGACCGTGGTCAAGAAAAAGGCCGAAACCGGCCCATCCCTCATGATGCGCAACGTCGAGAGGGAAGAAGCCCGCAAAGCCCAACAGCAGGAGTATGCGGCTTAATTGCCACCATGCTGTTGAACGCCTCGCTGCCGCGCAGCTGCCATTGAGCAAAAGCCCGCAGTGAACCACGTTGAACTGACCGCCTGTATCGCCGAGGTAAGTCCTCTTCGCTACACGCCCGCTGGAATCCCCGCCGCCAATTTCGTCCTCGAACACGAGTCCGAAATCGTCGAAGCCGGTGTTACCAGACAGGTCAAATTGACGGTCAGGGCGGTTGCCTTCGGAGCGCTGGCTGAGCAATCAGCCAGGTCACCCTTAGGCCAGCCTTTCAGGTTCACCGGTTTCCTCATCAATGCGCGCACCAGCAAAGGTGTTGTTTTCCATATTCAAGCTCTGCACAAGGTAGAGCAAGTACCGAACCCCATTTAAGGAGTCCATCATGGCCGGACCAAAACGTTTCAACAAAGACAAGCGCCCCAAGCGCAATACCCAATCCCTGCTGTTCAAGCGCAAGCGTTTTTGCCGCTTCACAGCCGCTGGCGTTGAGGAAATCGACTACAAGGACATCGACACCCTGCGCGATTTCGTTGCCGAAAACGGAAAAATCATCCCCGCACGCCTGACCGGCACGCGCGCGATTTTCCAGCGCCAGATCAACACCGCCGTCAAGCGCGCTCGCTTCCTCGCGATGCTGCCTTACAGCGACCAGCACCGTACCCTGTAAGGAGCGCGACCATGCAAATCATTCTGCTCGACAAAGTCGTGAACCTCGGTAACCTCGGCGAGATCGTCAAGGTCAAAGACGGCTATGCACGCAACTTCCTGATCCCTTCGGGCCGCGCACGCCGCGCCACGGAAGCCAACAAGGCCGAATTCGAAGCCAAGCGCGTCGAACTCGAAAAGGCTGCGGCCGCCAAGCTGGCCGAAATGCAAGCCCAGGGCGAAAAGCTGAGCGGCACGACCGTCAAGCTCACGCAAAAAGCCGGTGTTGACGGCCGCCTGTTCGGCTCCGTCACCAACCACGACATCTCGGCCGAGCTGACCAAGCAGGGTTTCCCCGTGCTGAAGTCGCAAATCCGCATGCCCAACGGCCCGCTGAAGATCGTCGGCGACCACGCCGTGACCGTTGCCCTGCACACCGATGTGGCTGTGGACATCACCGTGACCGTATACGGCGAAACCGCTTAAGCGTTTTCACCCTCACGAAAAAAGCCGCTCGACGAGCGGCTTTTTTCATGCCCGGCCGCATCCCCCGGCTGTGCACACCTTCCCGGTCCATTTCCACCCGATTTCCCCTGGTTATCCACAGCCTTATCCTGCGGTGTTTTGCGCCCACGGCGTACCATTCACCCTCTCCCAAGGAAACCCATGTCCGCCGTACTTTCCACCTATGACGATCCCGGCTACAGCCCCGACCGCCAGATCGCCCAGTTGCGCATCCCGCCGCATTCCATCGAGGGTGAATCCAGCGTGCTGGGCGGCCTGTTGCTCGACAACGGCGCCTGGGACCGTGTGGGTGACCTGCTGGTCGACGAGGATTTCTACCGCGCCGAGCACAAGCTGATTTTTGCCGCCGTGGGCGCGCTCATCAACGCGAACAAGCCGGCCGACATCATCACGGTCTACGAATACCTGCAGAACCAGGGCAAGGCCGACGAAGTAGGGGGTCTGAGCTACCTCAACTCGCTGGCGCAATACGTGCCCAGCGCCGCCAACATCCGCCGCTACGCCGAGATCGTGCGCGAGCGCTCCATCCTGCGCAAGCTGGTGTCGGCCTCCGACGAAATCGCCACCAACGCCTTCAACCCGCAGGGCAAGGACGTCGCCACCATCCTCGACGAGGCCGAGCAGAAGATCTTCAAGATCGGCGAGCAGGGCTCGCGCATGAAGGAAGGCTTCCAGAGCATGGACACGCTGGTCGTGAGCCTGCTGGACCGCGTAACCGAAATGGCCGAGAACCCGCAGGACGTCACCGGCGTGCCCACCGGCTTCAGGGATTTTGACCATATGACCTCCGGCCTCCAGGCCGGCGACCTGATCGTCCTGGCCGCGCGCCCCTCCATGGGCAAGACCGCACTGGCCATCAACATTGCCGAGCACGTCGCGCTCAACGAAGGCCTGCCGGTGGCGGTGTTCTCCATGGAAATGGGCGCGTCCCAGCTTGCCGTGCGTATCGTCGGCTCCATAGGCCGCATCGACCAGACCCATTTGCGCACCGGGGCCCTGACCGACGAAGAGTGGCCGCGCTTGACCGAAGCCATCGAAAAGCTGCGAACCGTTTCGCTGCACATCGACGAAACACCGGGCCTGACCGTGAGCGAGCTGCGCGCCAATGCGCGGCGCCTGGCCCGCCAGTGCGGCAAGCTGGGTCTCATCGTGGTTGACTACCTGCAACTCATGAGCGTGTCCGGCGGCATGGCCGAAGAAAACCGCGCCACCGCCGTCGGCGAAATCTCGCGCGGCCTGAAGATGCTGGCCAAGGAACTGCAGTGCCCGGTCATTGCCCTGTCGCAGCTCAGCCGCGGCGTTGAGTCGCGGACCGACAAGCGTCCCATGATGAGCGACCTGCGCGAGTCCGGCGCCATCGAGCAGGACGCCGACATCATCATGTTCATCTACCGCGACGAGTACTACACCAAAGAGGCCTGCAAGGAGCCCGGTGTCGCCGAGGTCATCATCAGCAAGCAGCGTAACGGCCCCACCGGCACGGTGAAGCTGGCCTTTATCAACCGCATCACCAAGTTCGAGAGCCTGGCCCACGGCGCGTCTGGGGACTTCTGACGATCGCCGGTGGCCTCAGGGCGCAGCATCCGCGTCGGCAGGCGTGCGCCTTTTTTTTCGTATGACCGTCACCGGCGCCGCGACACTCGCCGCTGCCGAGGCTTGCGCGGGCCTGGCGGCGAACAGGTGCTCAGCGCTGCTGATGGCGGCGTCGACGTCGCCGCGGTTCAGCCGCTGAACCACTGACCCATTGACCTGCAGGTAGGCGCCGTTGCGCGCAATGGCCAGGAAGCCGAATTCCATACCGCGGTGCACGGTTCCGATCACGCGGTAATGCTCCACCGGTGGAATGGCCCAGGGGGCCCTCAGGATTTTGTGCAGGCGGACCGTCAGGCGTTCATCCATACGGCTTTCTCCCTTGTTCTGGTATCGGATGGCATCGTTCTCCCCATCTTCGAAAACTTCGCCGACGGTTTGCCGATCTCTTGTGAAGACGTTGAAAGGTATTCGAGTTCGCCTGGGAGGGTTGCGCGAATTGTCTGTGCGCGGTAGATGTTTGTCGGATTTTCCAGATTCGGCTCGCTTTGGCCTGTTCTTTGCCGCCCGGACTGGCTAGCATCCGCCGGGACGGCAAGGTGTGATCCGCGTTCGTCTGGAAGCAAGGCTTGTTCCGTCCGGTTGTCTCGCGGCACCCGAACCGTCACTTGAAGTGGAAGTTTTCAACTCACCAACCTACAAGGAAAAATCCTATGCCTACCACCTCGAATAACGCGGAAGCCCACACCTTGTCGCGTAACCTGACGTCCAATTTCAAAGGGGACGTGAACTCGCTCAACCAGAAGGTTGTCGAAGGTCGCATCCTGGAAACCGCCATCGCCCAGCTCGCGGGCCGGCCCGGTTTCAATCCGGCGGCGATCAGCATCGTGTTCGGCCTGAAGTGGTAACTGCCGGCTAGCTGTCGCGGGGCGCACGGATATTTTTCGCGCGCCCCGTTCCGGCCCCGGTCTCTTAATCGCCCTTCCCCATGTTTCGTTCGGCCATCGTCAAACTGACAGCGGTGTGCGACATCGATTGCACCTACTGCTACATGTTCAACCAGGCGGATCGCACTTTCGAGCGCATGCCGGCACGCATGGCCTTGCCCACCGCCTTGCGCCTGCTGGACCGCATCTGCGACTATCACCCGCGGGGCGAGTCCGAGCCCTTTTCCATCGTCCTGCATGGCGGCGAACCCATGCTTTGGCCCGATGCCAGTTTTGCCGAACTGCTTTCGCAGATCGCCGGCCGTCGCGAACAGGGCTGGAATCTTGACGTTGCCGTACAGACCAACCTGGTGCAGCCTATCGCGCCGCAGCTGCTTTCCCTTTTTCGCGAACATCGCGTGTCGCTAGGCGTCAGCCTGGACGGCCCGCGCGAGGTGAACGATGCCGCGCGCGTGGACAAGCGCGGCCGCGGCACCTATGCGCGTGTCATGGCCAACGTCGAGCGCATGCTGGCCGACGGCGACGGCGGTTTGATAGGCGGCTTTCTGGCTGTGGCCAACCCTTCGCTGCCTCCGGGGGAATTCCTCGCCTGGGTGCGCAGCCTGCCGATTTCCAAGGTCGACGTGTTGTGGCCCATCGAATTCAACTGGCGCCATCCCCCGTGGCCGCTGGGGGCGTCGCGCGCCTATGCCGACGCGCCGCGCTACGGCGCCTGGTATGCCGAACTGTTCCGCGCCTGGTGGGCGCTGGACGATCCGGGCGTCACCATCCGGCTCTTCAACAACCTGCTTCACGTCGCGCTGGGAGGGCAGGGCCATATCGATGCCCTGGTGAACGACAGCTACAACATGTTCGTCGTCAATACCGACGGCAGCTACGAATACCCCGATTACCTGCGTGTGGCCGGTGACGGCTCGGCCGGCACGCCGTTCCACATCGACACGGACGGCATCGCCGCGCTGGCCGGCGACCCGCTGTTCGCGCGGCTGCTCAATTTGCGCGCTGAACTTCCGGTGAAGTGCGCCGGCTGCCGCCACCGCCTGGTCTGCGGCGGTGGTTTCCTTCCCGGCCGCAGCGATGCGAAAGACGGCATCACGGCGCGTGAATCCGTGCTGTGCGCGGACCAGATGCACTTTTTCGACGTCGCGCTCGGCCTTATCGAATCTTCCCTTCAACAGCGAGGTAGCCATGCCCACAGTGACCCGGAAAATGCCGCCGCCGCAGGCAGCCAAGCCTGAATTGCAGTGCGCCGATTTTGTCGAACAGGCCTTGATGCCGGACGCCGTGATCACGGCCGACCTGGTCCGTGAATCCGCCGCAGGCCGTCTGGACGATTTCCGGGCTCTGGCCGACTTCGTTCGGGCTTCACCGGCGCTCGCCGCGTATCGCGAGCGCTGGGAACAGGCGGTGCTCGACCTGGAGGCCCTGCTGCCGCATGAACGCATTGCCATAGGCTCCTCGCCTCTGTACCGCCGCTGGCTGCATGCGACCGGGCGCGCGCTGATCGCGGGCGCACCGCTGCCGGCGGTCGAGCCCTTGCTCGCGTCGGTTGCCAACTATATGCCGGGTTTCACCGAGATGTCGCCGCGCAGCAGGGTGCTGATGTCACGCGGCGGCCGCATCGAGACCTGGGACTGCGCCGCCAGCGCCGAACTGCCGGCCGGCCATGCGGACGGCGCCTGGTTATGCCGGCGCAAGGGCGCCTGGATCCACCTGAGCCGTCCGTCCGCGGACGGCCAGACCTTGAGTTCCTGTCCTGCCGCGCCGGAGGCAGTGCTGCCGCGATCCCACATCGTGGTCCGCAATGATTTGCCGGGCCTGCGGGTGTCGCTTGACGAAACACGCACACCCGAGCGCGGCAGCACCGTGCGCGAACAGGAAACCGACGTGCGCGAACGCTCCTACCCGCTGGGCCGTCACCGCCCCATCGTGGAGGCGGCGCAAGCCCTGCTGTCGGCCTGGCCCGAAGAGTACGAGGACTGGCGCTGCATGATGCGCGTGGTGGTGCCGCGCCTGCCGCCGCCGGGCTGGCAGATGGAGGGGTTCACGATCTCTTCCATGCAGGGGGCGGCATGGATACACCCGTCCAATACTTTGCGCACCCTCGAAAGCCTGGTCCATGAGCATAGCCACGTGAAGCTGCGCTATGTCGAGGAAGCCGTTGCGCTGCTGCAGCCCGTGCAGACAGGCGTGCGCTTTCCGGTCGGCTGGCGCAGCGACCCGCGCCCGGTGGTCGGCATCTTCGAGGGGGTGTATGTGCACCTGCACTGCGTGATGGCGCTGGTTCGCTACCTGCAGGACTCCCACCTGGATGCCGCGGCGCGGCGCGACGTCGCAACCCGCCTGGACGAGTTGCGGGTGCAGGCGCGCGAAGGGCTCGAACTGCTGCGCGCGCACGCTCGCTTCACCGCGGCGGGCCAGGGCTTTCTGCGCTGGGCCGGGTCCGCCTTGCAGGACAGCTGAAGCGCCGGCCCCGGGAGGGTGTCAGGGAAGATGCGCCTCAGCGCACGCACTCAAAGCCGTACTGGCCTTCAGCCGGCTTGGTGATCAAGCGCGCATGCCGGCCGCCGCGCTTCTGGCATTCGGTTTCGGCAATCTCCGTGGCGTCGGGCAGCTTTGAAGGGCGGGCTTTGACGATGATCAGCTTTTCGCCGTTGCTGATCAGTTCCGCGGCGCAGCCGGAGAGCAGGGCGCCGGCCAGCAACAGCGAAGACAGCAGGGACAGTTTGTTCATGAAAATTTCCTTGAAGGGATTAATGTAAAGGGTGGCAGCCCGCATCGGTGACGCCGGCCTGATCGCGTCAACCCAGCCCCAGCGCCTGGTACACCCGAAGCGCTCCATAGGCGTCATTGGCCGCGTAAACGATTTGCGCCTCCGTGAGCCTTTCGTTGGCCCAGTTGGAGGTCGCCGCTTTTTTGGACTTGAGGAAGCGCTTGTTGAACATCACGGCCACGGCGCCGCGCACGCCCATGTCCTTGCGGTAGCCGCGCTCGCGGAACACCACGTTGAGGTCCAGCACGCCCTGCAGGTCCGTCCCCAGCTTGCGGATGATGCGGCGCTGGTCGTCGCCCAGGCCGAAGCCGGCCTTGATCACGGCAGGTGAGCTCAGCACCAGGCCCACGGCGCGTCGGCATTCGGCGTCTTCAAGCTGGAAGATCCAGGCCTTGTGAAGAGTCGCCAGCTGCACGATGTGCGGCCCGTCCGAGGCCTCATTCTTGGCGAAAGTGGGTTTGGACTCGGTGTCAAAGCCCAGCACGGTGGCGCCGGTCAGGTCCTTGAGTGCCTGGGCCGCCCGGTCGGCTGTGGACACGACTTCGATCTGGTCCAGGCCCAGTCGCTCGAAGGGCTCGAGCAGCGCGATTTCTTCTTTGTCGGGGGTGGGATGGCGCTCGGTCATAGGTATCCATGCGAAAAGGACGTCTTAAAAAACAGGATGGCCAAGGCTAGAGCTTACAGTCGGGGTAGGGCGCCATTCCGGGCAACCCGTTTCTGACTCCACCATGGCCGCACAAAGCATCACCACCGAGCATTACAAGCTCTTTCCGTCGCCGCGCAACCGGCACCGCACGATTTTCCTGCACCAGGTGTTTGTGCCGCACTCCTACATGCTGATCGACATGGAAAGCTATCAGCTCAAAGGCAAATACAGCCTGTTCGGGGCTTGCCGGCTGGCCGATATGCGCATGGGCCAGCTGGTCACGCTGGAACTGGCCGAAGACGAAGCCACTTTCAACGCGAAATTCGTGCCGGACTGAAACGCCCGCCACCCGGGGCTAGCGGACGGCGCCCACGCCGCGCAGCATTTCATGCACGTCGTGCGTCATCACCGCCAGGAAGCCCGCCAGCGCCAGGTAATAAAAACCGTATTCGACACGCGTGGCCGCGCTGACCGCGTAATAGGTCTGGGCCTCCTCGCTGTCCGCTTTGTAGCGTATGGCCTTGAGCAGCTGCGGCGCGGCCAGCAGCGCCATCAGGATCAGCATGGGGCTGGGCCGCCAGAAGAACAGGCCCACCAGCACCGGCACCCCCAGCAGCCAGATGCGCGGCGACAGCACCGCGGTGATGCGCCCGCCGTCAAACGGCGACAGCGGGATCAGGTTGAAGAGGTTCAGAAAGAAACCGGAATAGGCGATCGCGAGCAGCAAATTGCTGTCCTGGTCGCGCGCCAGGAAGTAGCAGGCCAGCGCGCCCACCGTGCCCAGCAGCGGGCCGCCCAGGCCCACATAGGCCTCGGTTTCCGCATCATGCGGCATGTCCTTGAGTTCGACCCAGGCGCCGATAAAGGGGATGAAGGTGGGGGCGCCCACATTGAGTCCGCGCTGGCGGGCGGCGATGTAGTGGCCCATCTCATGCACGAACAGCAGCAGCACAAAGCCCACCGCATAGCGCCAGCCGAACAGCAGCGCATAGGCGAACACCGACACCAGCATGCTGCCGCCGGTCAGCAGCAGCTTGCCGAACTTCGCGCCCGTGAAAAGCAGCAACAGGAGCTTGGCCATGCCGTTTCGCCGTTCAGGCTTTGGGCGGCGCGGGCGGCACGTCCGTTGCGGCGCCGCCGAACGCTGCCGGCACGGTGTCCTGCTCGGCCCGGCTGACCGCCGGCTCCGGGGCGGGCACAGGAGCCGGCTTGCGCTTGAAGTACTTCAGGAACACCGTGCCGAAACCCGCCACGGCCAGGAAGATGACCTTCGCGAACTTGGCGAAAAACAGCGCGATCACCGCGAAGAAGCCCAGTTTTTTCGCGGCCACGCCCAGCACCAGCGCGGCCAGGCCGTATTCGGCGACCTTGTCGGTCTTGGAGTTGAAATCGGCGTAGCGCTTGCCCTCGTCGTACTGCAAGGCAGCCAGCAGTTCCGCCGCCGCGGGCTTGTCCTTGGGCAGGTCGTCCAGCGCCGTGACCAGGTTCATGCTGAAATAACCTTCGCGGCCTAACGCATAGGTGTTGTAGTTCACGCCCTGCGCCGCGCCGGCGGGCGCGCCCCGGTCCTTGCTGGACATGGCCCAGACCAGGCGGTGGGTGGCGGCGTTGTAGGCCGGCTTTTCAGCCCAGCCCACGATCTCCATTTCGGGAAAACCCATTTTTTTGCGCTCGGCGTTCGAGGCCTCGGTGCCTTCGCGGTAGCTTTTGAGCAGTTCGTCCGCGTTCCAGTCCTTGGCGTCGTCGTCTTTCACATAGCCGGCCGCCTCGAAGCGCACCGTCATGAACCAGCTGTCGCCCGTGGCCGGGAACACCAGGCCCTGTAGCCGTGAGTCGGTGCCGGGGTTGCCCATGGCATTGAGCAGCTTGCCCGCCTGCGGTTGCGGCACAAAGATGCGGCCGGCGGGCAGTTTGAGCACGGCCTGGCTTGCCAGCGCGATGTCCTGCGGCCCTTCCTTGGCGGCGGCGCGGCCTTCGGCCCAGATCTTCTCGGACTCTTCTTTTGACAGGGTCTGCGCCATGGCGGCGGCACACGACAGACAAACAGCCAGCGCACAGATGCGCGTCCACAAACGGTTCATGAAAGCCCTCCTTGTTGGAATATTTTGCGGGCTATTCTGACATGCCTTCCCGAAGGCTGTCGGGAGGCAGCCGGGAAGTGCCCGGGCCGCGCCCGTCAACAGGGCTTAAGCCTGCAGCTGCCGCGCCAGCAGCACCGCCACGTGGATGGCCTCGCGCTGCGCCCCGTCCTTGATCTGGTGGCGGCAGCTGGTGCCGTCGGCCACCACGATGGCGCCGGGCTGCTTGCGCACCGCCGGCAGCAGGCTCAGCTCCGCCATCTGCATGGAGACCTCGTAGTGGCCGGCTTCGTAGCCGAAGCTGCCGGCCATGCCGCAGCAGCTGGATTCGATCAGCTCGGGCTGCGCGCCCGGGATCAGCCTCAGTACGTCCAGGATGGGGCTCACCGCGCCAAAGGCCTTCTGGTGGCAGTGGCCGTGCAAAAGAATCGGCTGGGCCGCGGGCTTGAGCCGGCCCTTGAGCGTCTCGAGCTTGCCGCCCGCCGCCTCGCGCGCCAGGAATTCTTCCAGCAACAGCGCATGGCGGCTGATGGTTTGCGCCGCCTCGCCCAGGCCCATCACCAGCATCTCGTCGCGCAGCGTCAGCAGGCAGGAGGGCTCCAGGCCGACGATGGCGATGCCGCGCTCGGCGAAGGGCAGCAGGGCGCCCACCACCTCGCGCGCCTTGGCCTTGGCCTTGTCAACCATGCCGCCGGCCAGGTAGGTGCGGCCGCAGCACAGGCTCTTGCCGTCGGCCGTGGTTTTGGCCGCCACGTGTACGGTGTAGCCGGCCGCCTGCAGCACCGTGAGCGCAGCCAGCGCGTTTTCCGATTCGAAATAGCCGTTGAAAGTGTCCACGAACAGCACCACGGGCCTGGCGGCGGCCAGCACCTCCTCGCGGCTCGCGGTGTGGAGGCGGCCCGGCGGCGTGGCGCCGGTTTCAGCTTGCGCGTCCAGGCGCTTCCAGAAGGTGTTGCCGCGCCACTGCGGCAGGGTGCGGCGCGCCGACAGGCCCAGAATTTTTTCACTCAAGGCCGCCAGGCCCGGCACCTTGTCGCGCAGGTTGAGCAGCGGCGCGAAGCGGCTGGCCCAGTGCGCGTAGTCGGGCAGGTAGGCGACCAGCCGGTCTTTCAGCGTGTAGCCGTGCCTGGTCTTGTAGTGGTGCAAAAACTCCACCTTCATCTTGGCCATGTCCACGCCGGTGGGGCAGTCGCGCTTGCAACCCTTGCAGCCCACGCACAAGTCCATGGCCTCCTGCACGGCCTCGCTGGTGAAGGCGTCCTCCGCTTTCAAGCCATCAAGCTGGCCCGACAGCGCCAGGCGCAAGGTATTGGCGCGTCCGCGCGTCAGATGTTTCTCGTCGCGTGTGGCGCGGTAGCTGGGGCACATGGTGCCCGCGTCAAACTTTCTGCAATGGCCGTTGTTGTTGCACATCTCCACGGCCTTGGCAAAACCCTGGGCCGGGTCGCCGCCCGTGCCCGGCTCGCTGGTCTGCTCGGTCACCGGGTCGTTCTGCACGTTCCAGGCGCTCCAGTCCAGCGCGGTCTTGATCGGGATGACCTTGTAGCTGGGCGGGAAGCGCATCAGCCGCGTGTCGTCCATTTTGGGCGGGTTGATGATGCGGTTCGGGCTCAGCAGGTTCAGCGGGTCCAGGTAGTTCTTGATCTGCGCGAAGGCTTCGTTGATCTTCGGCCCGAATTGCCACTCAATCCACTCGCCGCGGCACAAGCCGTCGCCGTGCTCGCCGCTGTAGGCGCCCTTGTAGTGGCGCACCAGGGCCGAGGCCTCTTCGGCGATCGCGCGCATCTTGGCGCCGCCCTCGCGCCGCATGTCCAGGATGGGCCGCACATGCAGCGTGCCGACGGACGCATGGGCATACCAGGTGCCCTTGCTGCCGTATTTTCGGAACACCTGCGTCAGCGCGTCGGTGTACTCGGCCAGGTGCTCCAGCGGCACGGCGCAGTCCTCGATGAAGCTGACCGGCTTGCCGTCGCCCTTGAGGCTCATCATGATGTTCAGGCCCGCCTTGCGCACTTCCCACAGGTTTTTCTGGGGCGCGTCGTCCATCATCTCGACCACCGAGCCGGGCAGGCCCAGGTCGCCCATGAGCTCCACCAGCTGGTGCATTTTGGGCGCCAGCTCGGCCTTGGAATTACCCGAGAACTCCACCAGCAAAATCGCATCGGGTTGGCCGATGAGCGCGGTGCGCACCGTGGGTGCGAAGGCCGGGTTCTGCAGCGACAGCTCGATCATCGTGCGGTCCACCAGCTCGACCGCGCTCAGCGTTCCGTCACCGCCCAGCTTCACGATGTGCTGGGCCGTGTCCATGGCCTTGTAGAAGGTCGGGAAGTTCACCACGCCCAGCACCTTGGTGCGCGGCAGCTCGGCCAGGCGCAGCGTGAGCGATTTTGTCAGCGCCAGCGTGCCTTCGCTGCCCACCAGCAGGTGGGCCAGGTTCACCGAGCCGTCCTGGGTATAAGGCTTCTCGTTCTGGTTGTTGAAGATGTCCAGGTTGTAGCCGGCCACGCGGCGCAGCACCTTGGGCCAGTGCGCCTCCAGCTCGGGCCGCAGCTGGTCGGACAGTGCCTTCACATAGTCGCCCAGTTCGCGCGCCGCGCCGCCGGCCTTGTCATAGCGGCCGAGTTCCAGCAGGCTGCCGTCGGAGCGCCAGGCGCTGGCGCCCAGCACGTTGTGCACCATGTTGCCGTAGGCGATGCTGCGGCTGGCGCAGGGGTTGTTGCCGGGCATGCCGCC
>NZ_AKIV01000080.1 GCF_000282655.1 Polaromonas sp. CF318 | reverse complement strand
CACCGACCCATTCAAAATGTGGGACCTCTCCCAACCAGCAGGGGCCGCGGGACTGGCTTTGCCAGACCGCAGGCGCCGCCCCCGGAGGGGGGAGCAGGCTACACGCAGTGAGTCTGAACGGGGGTGGGCCTATCCTGGCTGGTCTAATAGGAGCTTGGCCGTCCATTCCGGACGGTATTCATGAGTTCCATGCAAGACAACCCGACCCAAGTCCCCCTCTGGCGCCAGCTGCAAGGGGCTGCCTCCCTGCTGATGGCCGTGCGCGACGGCCAGTCCATGACCGCCGCGCTCGAAGACGTGGACGCCGCGCTGCGGCCCGGCGTGCAGTCGCTGGGCTTTCATACGCTGCGCTGGCTGGGCCGCGCCGAGGCCCTGCGCCAGCAGCTGGCCCGCCGCCCGCCGCCGCCCGAGGCCGACGCCTTGCTGTGCGTGGCCCTGGCCTTGATCTGGACGGAGGAGGGCGCGCCTTACACCTCCCATACCCTGGTTGACCAGGCCGTGGAAGCCGCCAAGCGCGGCGATGCCACCCAACACCAGGCCAGCTTCATCAACGGCTGCCTGCGCCGTTTCCTGCGCGAGCGCGAGGAGCTGGTGGCACGCACTGAAAAAAGTCCGCAAGCCGTCTGGAACCACCCGCAGTGGTGGATAGACCGGGTGCGCAAGGACCATCCCGGGCAGTGGCAGGCCATGCTGCAGGCCAACAACAGCCGCGCGCCGCTGATCCTGCGTGTCAATGAGCGCAAAACGACGCAAGCCGGCTACCTGCAGGCCCTGGCGTCCGCCCAGATTGAGGCCTCCCCGGTCGGCAAGTACGGCGTGATCCTGGCCGCCGCCCGCCCCGTGACCAGCCTGCCCGGCTTTGCCGAAGGGCATTTTTCGGTGCAGGATGCCGCAGCCCAGCTGGCCGCCCCCTTGCTGCTGGAGGGGCTGGCCGGCCCGGAGCGGAGCGACGCCCGCCCCAACATCCTCGACGCCTGCGCTGCCCCGGGCGGCAAAACCGCCCACCTGCTGGAACTGGCGGACTGCGAAGTGACGGCACTGGACATTGACCCCCGCCGCTGTGAGCGCGTGGGGCAAAACCTGCTGCGCCTGGGCCTGCAGGCCGAAGTCCGCGTGGGCGACGCCGGCCGGCCGGACGGCTGGTGGGACGGCCGGCTTTACGACGGCATCCTGCTGGACGCCCCCTGCACCGCGTCCGGCATCGTGCGGCGCCACCCCGATGTGCGCTGGCTGCGCCGCCCCACCGATATTGCCCAGCTGGCCGCCATCCAGGCAAAGCTGCTCCAGACGCTCTGGCCCCTGCTCAAACCCGGCGGTCGCCTGTTGTACTGCACCTGCTCGGTTTTTCGCGCGGAAGGTGAGGAGCAGATACAAACGTTTCTTACGCACCACACCGACGCCCTATTAAGGCCCTCGCCGGGGCATTTGCTCCCGCAAAGTGGCGTGGAAGCGACGGTCTTCCCGGACAATTTGATGCGTGAGCACGACGGTTTTTATTACGCACTCCTTGAAAAAAGCAGCCGCTGACGACTGCCGGCGCCTGGGGCATGCCGCTGCGCGCTGGCTGCTCGGTGCCTGCCTCTGCCTTTTGCTGGCCTGGGCGAGCGCGCCGGCCTCGGCCACCGAGATCACGCAGCTGCGCGTGGAGCGCGGGGAAGACGGCGTGCACCTGTCCGCCCTGGTCCGCTTCGACCTTCCGCCAGTGGTGGAAGACGCCCTGCTCAAGGGCATCCCGCTGTTTTTTGTGGCCGAAGCCGACATCTACCGCGACCGCTGGTACTGGACCGACCCGCGGGTGGCCAGCACCGCCCGCACCATACGCCTGGCCTACCAGCCGCTGACCCGCCGCTGGCGCGTCAACATCGCGTCCGGGCTGATCACCAGCTCTTCCGGCCTGCGGGCAACCTTGAACCAGAATTACGAAACCCTGCCCGAGGCCCTGTCGGCCATCCAGCGCGTGGCCCGATGGAGGATTGCGGATGCCGGCGACGTGGACCCGGATGCCTCGTACAAGCTGGACTTCAGCTTCAGGCTGGATTTATCCCAGCTGCCGCGGCCCTTCCAGATCGGCGTGGCCGGCCAGCGGGACTGGAATATTTCAGCGCAGGTCAAGGACCGGCTCAGGCTGGAGCCCGCCGCGCCCCAGGCCGTCCCCGCGGCCCCAGGAACCGAGGCCACCAAGTGAACCTGCAGGTCAGCGGCGGCTCCCTCAAGAGCAGCAAGGCGTTTCGCTGGACGGTCGGCGTCGGCATAGGCACCATCGTGGCGCTGGGCCTGGTGCTGATGTTTTTGCTGACGCAGGCCACCGGCAACCGCGAACTCTACGAACGCAATTACGCGCTGCTGCTGGTGCTCAACATCGCGGTGGCCGGCTTGCTGCTGTTGGTCATCGGCTGGATCGTCGTGCGCCTGTTGCTGCGGCTGCGCCGCGGCCGCTTCGGCAGCCGCCTGCTGGTCAAGCTCGCGGCCATCTTCGCGCTGGTCGGCCTGGTGCCGGGCCTGATGATTTACGTGGTGTCCTACCAGTTCGTCTCGCGCTCCATCGAAAGCTGGTTCGACGTGGAGGTCGAGGGCGCCCTGGCCGCCGGCCTGAACCTGGGCCGCGCCACGCTGGACACGCTGGCGGCCGACCTCGGCAACAAGACGCGGCAGGCCGCCACGCAGATCGCCGAAACGCCCGACGCCATGGCGGGCCTGGCACTGGAGCGCCTGCGTGACCAGTTGCAGGCCAGCGACGTGGTGCTCTGGAGCCCCTCGGGCCAGGTCATCGCCAGCGCCGGCGATTCGCGCTTCCTGCTCAAACCCGAGCGTCCCTCGGTGCAGCAGCTGCGCAGCGCGCGCACGCAGCGCGTCGTCACGCAGATCGAGGGCCTGGACGAGGTGGTGTCCGCCGGCAATGGGGAGCTGACGGCGGGCGCCAGCGGCCCGCC
>NZ_AKIV01000079.1 GCF_000282655.1 Polaromonas sp. CF318 | reverse complement strand
CTTTGCCGGGCCGCAGGCGCAGCGGCCCCCCCGGGGGGCAGCGACCCACACGCAGTGGGGGAGCGTGGGGGCTAGTCCCTCCAGCGTTCGAGCCACCGCTCCATCAGCTTGCCGGCGGCTTCGCGCCCGCCCAGCCCGAAGGACAGCGCCACGGCGACGGCCACCGAGCCCAGCGTGAGGCCGAAGGCCAGGTGCACGATTTCGTTGGCGATGCCCATGGCGCGCAGGCCCATGGCAATCACCAGCCCCAGGATGGCCACGCGCGCCACGCCGGCCAGCCCGGCCGTGTGTTTGCCGCTGGCCTTCTGGATGGCGTCGAAGGCGAGGTTGGAAATCCAGAAGCCCACAGCCAGGATGGCGCCGCCCAGCAGGATGTCGGCGCCGAAACGGATGAAGGAGGCCACCATGACGCCCACCTGCTCAAAGCCGAGCTGGCCGGCCGCCTCCGTGGCGGCAAACAGCATGGCAAAAAACATCAGCAGGGTGGAGGCCAGGCGCGAGGGCCGGGCGGCGCCCGACAGCAGGCGTTGCACGCCCATTTTTTGCGGCAGGTTGTCGGCGCCGGCGCTTTCCATCAGGCTGGCGAGCAGGCGCGAGGCAAAACGCGCCACATACCAGGTCAGCAGCAAAATCACCGAGGCGGCCACGATGCGCGGCACGGCCGCGAACATCAGGCTGAGCATTTGCGAGGCCGGCCGCGAAATGGCTTCTATCCTGAGCGCGTCCAGCGCCGCGATCAGCGAGGGCACGAAGACGAAGATGAAGACCAGCGTGCCGGCCAGCGCCGACAGGCGTATGGAGCCGTCCAGGCCTATATGCTGGTTGATGCGATCGGCGCCGGCGGCGGCCAGCAGGTTGCTGACCAGGCCGCTCAGCACCCGGCCCACCACATAGCCGACCCCCGCGATCAGCAGGGCCGCGAAGGCGCTGGGCACCATGCCGAGCACCTGGTTGAGCATCAGGGTCACGGGCTCCAGCAGGGCATTGAGCTCGAAGGCCTTGAGGATGGCCGGCAGCAGCATCAGGATGACCAGCCAGAACAGCACGTTGCCGACGTTGTGGCTCATGGGGGCCATGCCGGCTTCGCTGGAGAGCTTTTCGTCCAGCGTGGTCAGCGTCAGCGCGCGGGTGGCCAGCGCGCGCAGCACGGTGGCCAGCAGCCAGGCCAGCAGCGACAGCACCACGCCGGCGAGCAGCTTGGGCAGGTAGCCGACGATGTCGCTCAT
Source organism: Polaromonas sp. CF318 (assembly GCF_000282655.1). Lineage (GTDB taxonomy): Bacteria > Pseudomonadota > Gammaproteobacteria > Burkholderiales > Burkholderiaceae_C > Polaromonas. The sequence continues at coordinate 19,238 of NZ_AKIV01000079.1, read as the reverse complement.
CATGCTGGCGAAGGGGTTGGTCAGCAGCGACAGGTCCAGCACATTGAGGACCGCGATCAAGGTGGCCAGCAGCACCAGCCAGAACACGCCCGCCGCGACCGGCGATTCGGCATCCATCTGCACGCCCGAGCTTTCCTCGATGCGGACGTTGACCTTGAGCAGCCTCAGCAGTCGCCGCACGGCCGCGCGCGCGGCCACGGCCAGCAGCCAGCCCAGCGCCAGCACGGCGACGGCGCCCAGGATTTGGGGAATGTGCGCGCCCAGGCTGGCTTGCAGGGCGTTGGCAAAGGGTGACAGCTCCATGATGCGCTCTCCTTGTTGTTGTGACACTTCAGGCAGGCGAGACGGGTGCGCTTGTTACCCCCGGGGGCCAGGCGCGCCCCATTCTTACAGCTATGGATGCGGCGATCAAGCCGGGCGCGTGGCGGCCGTATCCAGGCTTTGCGCGATGGCTTGCAGCACCTGCGCCACGGGCTGCCCGCCATCGCAGGCCACCACCTGGCGCCGCGGCATGGAGCGCAGCCAGGTGATCTGGCGCTTGGCCAGCTGGCGTGTGGCGAAAACACCCCGGTCGCGCAGTTCCGCCATCGGGTAGTCGCCGTCCAGCGCTTCCCAGGCCTGGCGGTAGCCGACGCAGCGCATGGACGGCAGGTCGCGGTTGAGGTCGCCGCGCGCGCGCAGGGTTTTGACTTCATCGATGAAACCGGCCGTCAGCATGGCGTCAAAGCGCTGGGCGATGCGCTCGTGTAGCCAGACGCGGTCTTGCGGTTCCAGCGAGATCAGGGTGAAGGCTTCGGCTGCCCCGGCGCCGGCGGCGGATTTTCGGGCCGCGCCTTGCGCATGGAAAAAAGACAGCGGCCGGCCCGAGACGCGGAACACTTCCAGCGCGCGCGAGATGCGTTGCGAATCGTTGGGCGCCAGCCGTCCGGCCGTGGCCGGGTCCACGCGCGCAAGCTCGGCATGCAGCGCGGGCCAGCCCCGCGCGGCGGCTTCATCGGCCAGCGCGGCGCGCACGGCGGCATCGGCCTTGGGCATGTCGTCCAGCCCGTCGAACAAGGCCTTGAAATACAGCATGGTGCCGCCCACCAGCAGCGGCAGCTTGCCGCGCGCCCGGATGTCCGTGACCAGGCGGCCGGCGTCGGCCACGAACTCGGCGGCGCTGTAGGCCTGTAGCGGGTCGCGAATATTGATCAGGTGGTGCGGTACGGCCGCGAGTTCATCGGGCGTGGGTTTGGCCGTGCCTATGTCCATGCCGCGGTAGACCAGGGCTGAGTCGACGCTGACGATCTCGGCCTCATGGCGCTGCGCGATCGCCATCGCGGCGGCCGTCTTGCCCGACGCGGTGGGGCCGGCAATGCAGATGCAGGGAAGGCTCACGGGCTTCTCGCGGCGGCCTCATGCGCCGGCTCGCCGTATTTGCGTACCACCGTCCAGGCCGTCGTGGCGATCAAGACGCTCCAGAACCAGACGCCATGCGTCAAGGGCCGCACGGTACCGTCCATGTGGGTGCCCAGCCAGCCGCCCATGCCGAAGGCCACCAGCATCATCAAAAAGCCGTTGAGTGCCGAAGCCGCGCCGGCCGCCTGCGGGAAGGGGCCGACCGCGCCGCTCTGGCCGCAGGGCTGGTGCACGCCGTGGCCCAGCATGAAGAGGTAGTAGGGCAGCATGATGGCCCAGACGTTTTGCACGCCGGCCCAGGCCAGCACGCCCATGGTGGTGCCGCCCGTCAAGCTCAGGCAGGCGGCAATCGCGACGGAGCGGCGCACGCCGAAGCGCGGCAGCAGGCGCCGGCAGATGAAGGTGCCGGCAAGATAGCAAAAACACATGGAGAACATCACCAGGCCGTAGCCAGTCTTGCTCAGGCCCAGCACCTGAATGAAGACGAAGGAGGACGTCGCCAGAAAGGTGAACAGCCCGCCGTACGAAGCCGCCGTGAGGGCCGAAAAAGCCAGGAAGGTGGGATGGCGCAGGATGGTGAGCCAGGTGCGCAGCAGCGTGCCGGGGCGCAGGGCCCGCGGGTTTTTCTGCGCCAGCGATTCCTCAAACCGCAGGCCGACCAGGGCCAGCGTGGCCGCACCGAACACGGCCAGCGCCGCCAGCGCGATGCGCCAGCCATAAAGCTCGGACAGCAGGCCGCCCAGCGGCGCGCTGAGGCAGGCCAGCACGCCCAGGCCGCTCAGGCCCTTGGACATGACGCGCGCGCCTTCGAGCGGCTGGTACAGGTCGCGCACGATGGCGCGCGCGCACATCACCGCCGCGCCCATCGCCGCGCCCTGGACGATGCGCCAGACGATGAGCAACAGCATCGAAGGCGCGAAGATGCTGCCGACCGAGGCCAGGGTGTAGGCCGACAGGCCCCACAGCAGGATGGGCCTGCGGCCGAAGCGGTCGGACAGCGGCCCCCAGATCAGTTGCGAGGAGCCGAAGGCCAGCAGCAGTGCGCTCAGCGTGAGCTGGGCCTGCGACATGGGCGCGCCGAAGCCTTCGGTGAGCGCGGGCAGGGCCGGCAGATAGAGGTCGGTGGTGACAGGCTGTATGCCCAGCAGCATCGACAGGATCAATACAACCATGCCGGCCGGCATGGCGGGCGCCACGGTCTTCGAAACGGAAACATCCATCAACTGAGCGTATCAGACAAACGCTCGCGTGGCGGCTCAGCCGCCGCCGGGTTTCAGCGCAGGCCCGACTTGTAGCGGGCGATGGCCTTGGCCCGGAGGTCTTCGCTGATTTCCGTTTCAGTTGCCGCGGATGCGACCGGCGCGGCCGGCAAGGTTTCAGCCCCGGCGGAAGCGGTTGGCGGCAAAGGTTCGCTGCTGCGAGGGCCGAAAATTTTGGTCTGCGCATAAGCGGCATAGCCGCGCAGGCGCTCGTCCTTGCTTTTCAGCGCCTCCTGAATAACTTCCGTGGCGTAGGGCAGGTCGTGCAGGAATTGGTGGACGTTCAGTGAGCGCCCGAATTCCCGCTTCATGGGAATGACCATGCGCACCGCGTAGGTCATGAGGTCGGAATCGGGCGGATTCATGGTTAGCTGCATGGTGTACGTGTTGATCGCCAGGCGCTCAGGCGCCTGAAATCATTTCGCCATGCTGTGCAAGGTCAAGCCCCAGTTGTTCCTCTTCCGCGGTCACGCGAAGGCCTGCCAGGGGTTTGACCACCAGCAAGATCAGCCAGGTCATGATGCCCGCGTAGGCCGCAACAGCGCAGGCTCCCATGAGGTTGGTCAGCACGGTCGCGGTGACCGGCGCAATTTCCTTGAGCGCAAAGACCGGAGTCAGGACGGTGCCTATGAAACCGCCCACGCCATGCAGCGCAAACACATCGAGTGAGTCGTCGATTCCTGTCGAGCGCTTGAAACGGGTCACCGCGAGGAAACAGCCGACACCCGCCGCCGCGCCCAGCGCCGTTGCGCCGAGGACGCCGACAAAGCCGGAGGCCGGCGTGATGGCGACCAAGCCGGCAATGGCGCCCGTTGCCATGCCCAGCACGCTGAATTTGCCGCGTTGCAGATATTCGCAGATACCCCACATGAACGCGCCGACGCAAGCCGCCACCTGGGTGGCCAGCAGGGCGCCCACGGCGCGTGAGCTGGCCTCAAAGGCCGAGCCTGCATTGAAGCCAAACCAACCGGCCCACAACAGTCCCGCGCCGATGATCGTCACCAGCAGGTTGTGCGGCACCATGGGCTCGGTACCGAAGCCTTTGCGCGGCCCCACCACCTTGGCCGCCACCAGGCCACTGGCTCCCGCGGCGATGTGCACCACAGTGCCGCCCGCAAAATCCATATGGCCCAGGCTGGCGAGCCAGCCGGTGGGCTGCCAGATCCAGTGCGCCACGGGAGCGTAGACCAGTATGGTCCAGAAAGCCGCGAAGAAAATGGTGGCGCTCAGGCGCATGCGCTCGACGGTAGCCCCGATGATCAGCGCGAAGGTGATGATGGCGAATGCCAGCTGGAACATGAAAAAAGCCGATTCCGGTACGGTGGGCGCCGACACGTGCGCACCGACTTTGGCACCCAGCAGTCCGTCGCTGAGCGCGCGGCTCATGTCCCCGATCCAGGGATTGCCGGGCGTGAATGCGAGTGAGTAGGCAATGCCTGCCCATACCAGCGTGACGACCGTTGTTGCCGCAAAGGTATGCGCCACGATGGACAGGGCGTTTTTGGCCCGCATCATGCCGCTGTAGAACAGCATGATGCCGGGAATGGTCATCAGCAGCACGAGCACGGTCGAGATCAGCATCCAGGCCGTGTCAGCCCCATTAAATTTCGCGAGTGCCGGCACTGCCGCGGTTGCGGCTGTCTGGGCGTGCAGAGGTGCCGATGCCAATAGCGGCAGTGCAAGAGCCAGCAAGGTGAAAGCAGATGGCCTGCGGAGTGGCAAGACTTGGCTCATGGATCCCTCTCGATTTCTAGGTGTTATTCGAGAAGGGATGTTACATCCGGCTACATGTTTTAAGTAAGTAAAAATACCTATTTGTGAAAAATTGTTGCCTGAATTGAAACGGTATTGCTGAATTTTCGGCGAGGCGGCGCGCGCCGCATGTCGCAGGCCACCTTTTTCGTGACCTTATTTCAGGTCAAAAAGCTGCGTCAGCGCTTCCCGGTACTGCGGCAGCCCGACCAGGTTGGTGTTGTGGTGCGAACCGCCCGGCACCAGCAGGAACTGCTTGGGTTGCACGGCCGCGTCATAGAGCTTGCGCCCCAGGTCGGGCAGTATCAGCCGGTCTTCGCCGCCGTGCACCACCAGCAGCGGCGAGCCTATCTTGTCCACCTTGCGCACGGCCTCAAAGCGCTGGGTGATCAGCAGCGACACCGGCATCCAGCCCCACTGGGAACTGCTCACCACGTCGGCAATCGAGGTGAAGGTGCTCTCGACGATGGTGCCGCGCTCGTCGCTGACCTCGGTCGCCAGGTTGATGGCGATGGGCCCGCCCAGCGAGTGACCAAAGATGTAACGCGGCCGGTCCGGGTATTTTTTCGCCAGCCAGTCCCAGGCGGCGCGGGCGTCTTCGTAGGCGGACTTTTCGGAGGGCAGCTCCTGTGTGCTTTTGCCGAAACCGCGGTAGTCGATGGCCAGCACCGAAAAACCGAGCTCCTGCATGCGGCGCATGCGTGGCGCGGAGCCGGTGACGTTGTAGCGCGCGCCGTGCAGGTAGAGGAGCACCGGCGTCTTCGCGGTATTTGCGGCCTCGGGCCTGTCGCTGTCCAGCCAGAGGCCGTGCAGGCGGACGGGATGGTCGCCGGCGGCGGTGTAGTCAATCCAGACGTCGTCCATGCCCACCGCCGCGGCGGCGCCGCCGCTCCAGGTGCGGTCGCTGGGCTGGAAGATCCAGGCGCGCTGCTTTTCGTCGAGGGTTGCGCAGCCGGCCAGCAGGGCCAGCGCCGTGCCGAAGCTTGCGAAAAGGTGCCAGCGTTTCATGGTCATGAGTGATTGCATCCTGCCCGAAAAGTTCTGCTAGCTGGTATTTCCCCTACATGTAACAGCTTCCGGTGTGCAATCCTCACGCTCGCGCGCGACGTTACGTCAGCGTCCGCGCATGAACAATGCGTCCAGTTCCCTGATGCTGACCTGGCGCCAGGTCGGTCGGCCGTGGTTGCACTGGTCGGAGCGCTCGGTGGCTTCCATCTGGCGTAGCAGGGCGTTCATCTCGTCCAGCGTGAGCTTGCGGTTGGCGCGCACCGCGCCGTGGCAGGCCATGGTCGACAGCAACTCGTTCTGCGCGCGCTGGATCACGGTGCTGGCCTCATGCTGCGCCAGCTCGGCCAATACGCTGCGCGCCAGCTCCACCGCGTCACCCTGCGCCAGACTGGTGGGCACGGCGCGCACCGCCAGGGTCTTGGGCGAAAAAGGCGTGATCTCCAGGCCCAGCGTTGCCAGGGTCTGGGCGCAGGCCTCTGCCGTGGCGACTTCCTGCGGGCTGGCGGCAAAGGTGGCGGGGATCAGCAGTGGCTGGCTGGCCAGGCTTGCGCCTTCGCCGCCGTCCATCTGGATTTTCAGGCGCTCGTAAACAATGCGCTCGTGGGCCGCATGCATGTCCACGATGACCAGGCCCTGGGTGTTTTCGGCCAGCACGTAAATACCCTGCAGCTGGGCAATCGCGCGGCCCAGCGGCCAGTCGCCGGGGGGCAGAGGGGTGGCATCGGCGGGGTTTGCCGCGCCGTTGATGGGGGTGGGCGCCGGGGCATACGAAGATGCAGGCGCAAAACCGTCGCCTGCTTCCACGCGGCCTTCACCGGGCTGCGCCTGCACCGGCCACATGGCCTCAAAATCGGAAACCCGGCTGCCGCCGTTGCCGGCGAAATTCATGGCGGGTTGCGCCCATCCCTGGCGTGAAAACGCCTGCTGCCCTGCGGAAACATCCGCGGGCACCGCCGCGACTGTGGCGAGGGCCGCATCGGCGGTGGCGGAGGAGCGCGGAATCGCCAGCGCGTTTTCGGTCGCATGGCGCACCGCCTGGTGCACCTCGCGGCTGTCGCGAAAGCGCACCTCTATCTTGGTCGGGTGCACGTTCACGTCCACGCGGCTGGGGTCGATCTCGACATACAGCGCATAGACCGGCTGGCGGTGGCCGTGCAGCACATCCTCATAGGCGCTGCGCGCCGCATGGGTCAGCACCTTGTCGCGCACATAGCGGCCGTTGACATAGGCGAACTGCTGGTCGGCGCGCGAGCGGGCGGCATCGGGAATACCGGCCACGCCCCAGACACGCACGGCGGGCCGGCCGTCATGGCGCAGGGCCGAACTTTCGTAATTGACGGCGACCGACTGCTCGACGAACTCGGTACCCAGCACATCGGCCAGGCGCTGCTCGTGGGCCTTGTCGCCGCTGGCGGCACGCCATTGCTCGACCAGCTTGCCTTCGTGCCAGATGGCAAAGCCGACGTCGGGCCGCACCAGCGCGTGGCGGCGCACGGCCTCTATGCAATGGGCCAGTTCGGTGGCATCGGTCTTGAGGAATTTGCGGCGCGCCGGCGTGGCGTAAAACAGCTCGCGCACTTCCACGCTGGTGCCGCGGCTGCGCGCGGCGGGCTTGAGTTCACCGGTGCGGCCGTCCAGCTGCCAAGCGTGCTCGCTGTCGGCGGTCCGGGACAGCAAGCTCATGTCGGCGATGGAATTGATGGCGGCCAGCGCCTCGCCGCGAAAGCCCATGGTGCCCACGGCTTCGAGGTCCTGCAGCGAGGCGATCTTGCTGGTCGCGTGGCGCCTCAGGGCCACCGGCAGCTCCTCACGCGGAATGCCCAAGCCGTCGTCCTCGACCAGGATCAGCCGTACGCCGCCGGCCAGCAAGCGCACCGTGACCTGGGTGGCGCCCGCGTCCAGCGCGTTGTCCACCAGTTCCCGCACCACCGAGGCCGGCCGCTCCACGACTTCGCCGGCGGCAATCTGGCTGATCAGTTCATCGGGCAGTTCGCGAATGGGGCGGCGGGTGGTGGCAAGGCTCATGCAGGCGATTTTAGGGTGTCACCCATTTTTCAGCCGGAAGCCGGACGCAAGCCCTGCGGGCCGCGCGGCTTGTAATATTCTGTTTTTTCTCCCTACCCAAAAACCATGCCCTTCAAGATCCCCAGTTTCGCGGCCTTCGCAACCCTGCTGCTGGCGGGCCCAGCCACCATGGCGCAAGTCACGAGCGCCCCTGTGTGCGTGCATGATGAAAGTGTCAAGGAGCGTTTTGTGCCGGTGGAATTGCTCACCGGCAATCCCATGACCGAGTCGCGTGAGCTGGTGTTCGGACCTGTCGACCGGGTCTATCCCTTTGTCGACGAGTTGCCGGATGGTTCCCTGGGAAAAGGCGAGGCGGCGCTCAAGGGGCCTATATCCTGGGAAGGCCAGGAGGTCTACGAGCGCAAGGTGCCGCGCGCCCATGAGCGCTTTGCCCTGACGCCGGACCGCACGGCGATAGGCCGGGTCTACGACCAGCGTTTCGGCAACGCCAGCAACGAAGGCAAGTTTCCCGTGGGCGCCTGGTCGCAAGGGCAGGTGCGGCGTTACAGCACCACTTATTTTTCGCCGCGCGGCCCGCGGCAGGAAACCACGACCCTCGAAATTGAAAAACTCTCCTGCACCTATGAGGGCGTGCCTGGCGCGCTGCAGTACGGCTGGAAAACCAGTGGCGGCCTGAGTTACGGCTATATCTACGCGCCCGGCAAAGGCCTGGTGCATGTGATGACGCGAACCGGCGGACGCTGAGCCACCAAAGCCGGGCCGGCGCACCTGTCAGAATCGGGGGCATGGAACTAGCCGCCTTTCTCCTCGATTTCATTCTCCACGTCGACAAGCACCTGGAGGCCTTCGTCACCAGCTACGGTGCCTGGGTTTACGCCCTGTTGTTCATCATTATTTTTGTGGAAACCGGTGTGGTCGTCATGCCTTTCCTGCCGGGCGATTCGCTGCTCTTTGTGGTGGGCGCGATGTGCGGTGTGGGCCTGATGAGCTTTCCGCTTGCGGTGGGCCTGCTGTTCGTGGCGGCCGTGCTGGGCGACCAGTGCAACTATTCCATAGGGCGTTTCCTGGGGCCCAAGGTCTTCCAGTGGGAAAACTCGCGCTGGTTCAATAAAAAGGCGTTTGACCAGGCCCATGCGTTTTATGAGCGCTATGGCGGCATCACTATCATCGCCGCGCGTTTCATGCCTTTCCTGCGCACCTTCGCGCCCTTTGTGGCCGGGGTATCGGAGATGACGCGCAGCAAATTCACGCTGTTCAACCTCGTGGGCGGCGCCCTGTGGGTGGGCGGCATCGTCACGGTGGGCTACTTTTTCGGCAACATTCCCTTTGTGAAGACCCACCTCGACAAGATCATCTGGGCCTTGATCCTGGTGCCCGGCCTGATCGTTATTTTTGGCGCCTGGAAAGCCAGGCGCAAGGCCGCGTCGGCCGCCACCTCATCCTGACCAGGGCCGGGGGCAGGGTGCGGGTAAACCTCGGGGAATGATGCTTAATAAGTAAGCGTATTATTTATCCAGCCGCCTTATTTCCCGTGCGAGGACCCCATGAACGCGCCGCCCCTTTCCGCCACTGAGCTCTCCCGATGGACCCAGCCGGGCTCCAGCCGTGTCCCGTTCTGGGCCTACACCGACGCCCAGCTTTACCAGCGCGAGCTGGAGAAGGTTTTTTACGGCGCGCACTGGTGCTACGTGGGGCTTGAGGCCGAGATTCCCAACGTCGGCGACTACAGGCTAAGCCACGTGGGCGAGCGCCAGGTGCTGATGGTGCGCGACCGCATCGCGCCCAAGGACCGCGCCACCGACCACGGCATACGCGTGGTGGAAAACCGCTGCGCCCACCGCGGCGTGCGCTTTTGCCAGAACACCCAGGGCAATGCGCGCAGCTTTGTCTGCCCCTACCACCAGTGGACCTACAAGCTCAACGGCGACCTCGCGGGCCTGCCTTTCAAGGATGGCGTGAAAGAGGGCGACTGCGTCAATGGCGGCATGCCCGAAAGCTTCGACCTGAAAGACCACGGGCTGACCAAACTGCGCGTGGCCTTGCTGCACGGCCTGGTGTTCGCCACCTTCAGCGAGGACGCCGAGCCGCTCGAAGACTACCTGGGCCCGCAGATCATGCCCTGGCTGGACCGCATCTTCAAAGGCCCCGAGGGCGCGCGCAAGCTGACCCTGCTGGGCTACAACCGCCAGCGCATTCCGGGCAACTGGAAGCTGATGATGGAGAACATCAAGGACCCTTACCATCCCGGCCTGCTGCACACCTGGTTCGTGACCTTCGGCCTGTGGCGCGCCGACCAGAAAAGCCGCATGGTGATGGACGCCCAGGGCCGTCACGCGGTGATGATTTCGCGCCGCAACGAAGGCGGGCAGAACGCGGCTGTGACCGAGGGCGTGACCTCCTTCAAGGCGAACATGGCATTGCACGACGACCGCCTGCTGGACGTGGTGACAGAGCCCTGGTGGAAGGTGCCTGATCCTTCGAACCCCGGCAGCGACATCATGCCCACCGTCACCATGCTCACGCTGTTTCCCAGCCTGATCATCCAGCAGCAGGTCAATTCGCTGAGCACCCGCCACATCGTGCCGCGCGGCCAGGGCGAATTCGATTTCATCTGGACGCATTTCGGCTTTGCCGACGATGCGCCCGAGATGACGCAGCGCCGCCTGCGCCAGGCCAACCTGTTCGGCCCCGCGGGTTTTGTCAGCGCCGACGACGGCGAGGTGATCGAGTTCAGCCAGGCCGGCTTTACCCAGGCCGGCGAGGGCGCCACGCTGTGCGAGCTGGGCGGCACAGGCACCGAGATGACCGAGCACATGGTCACCGAAACCCTGATCCGCAGCATGTATGCCTACTGGAAGAAGGTCATGGAACTATGACGGCGATCGAACAAATGCAGCACCTGCTGCTGCAGATGCAGGTGGACCGGCTCAACGCGGACTACGCGGCGGCGCTCGATGAAAAGCGCTTTGAGGAATGGCCGGAATTTTTCACGGAAGACGGCCGCTACAAGGTGCAGGCTCGCGAGAACTTCGACCGCGGCCTGCCGCTGGCGCTGATGGCGCTGGAAAGCCGCGGCATGATGAAGGACCGGGTGTACGGCGTCACGCAGACGATTTACCACGGGCCCTATTACATGCGCCACGTCGTGAGCCCGGCGCGCATCCTCTCGCAGGAGGGCGATGCCATCCGGGCCGAGGCCAACTATGCGGTGTTCCGCACCAAACCGGGCAGCGTGAGCGAGGTCTACAACGTGGGCCGCTATATCGACGAGCTCACGCAAAAAGACGGCTCGCTGAAATTCAGGAGCCGTCTTTGTGTGTACGACAGCGAGATGATCCTCAACTCGCTGATCTACCCGGTATGACCACGCCTGGGGCTTAAACCAGGCGCTTTATCCAGGCGGAGCGTGGGGTCAGCGCTTCTTGCCGACCTCGTTACCGATCAGCGCGCCTGCGGCTGCGCCGCCCACGGTGCCCAGGGTGCTGCCGAAGACGGCATTACCCACCAGGCCGCCGGCCACGGCGCCAACGCCGGTACCGATTTGTGCATTGGTCGGGTTGGTACTGCAGCCTCCCAGGCCTATCAGTGCCGCCGCCGCGACCGAGATCATCAGTTTTGTATTCATGTTGTTTGCCTTTGCTAGGAGTTCCAGGCTCTTGCTACGGGCCTTCAGCTCATGAACTTGCCCCGGCTTGCCTGTGGCTTCAATGTAGGAGGGCCGCTGCCGCAAGGCTGTAGGAGAAGGCCGCCGCGAGCTGTCGGCTCGCTGCGGCCTTTTGTATTCACTTGGCGCATCGGCATGCACCGACGCCGTGCCTAGACGGCGCGGTTGCGCGCCAGCGGCGGGTTGCGCGCGAAGTAGCGCGTGATGCCGCGCATCAGGGCATCGGCCAGCTGGACCTGGTAGTCGTCGCTGCGCAGCCTGGCTTCCTCGTCGGGGTTGCTGATGAAGGCGGTCTCCACCAGCACGCTGGGAATGTCGGGCGCTTTCAGAACGGCGAAGCCGGCTTGTTCGACCTTGGGTTTGTGCAGCTTGCCGACGTTGCCGATCTCGCCCAGCATGGCGCTGCCGAGTTTGAGGCTGTCATTGATCTGCGCCGTGGTGCTCATGTCCAGCAGGGCTTTTTGCACCTGGGCATCCTTGGCCTTGACGTTGATGCCACCCACCAGGTCGGCTGAATTTTCCTTGTCGGCGATCCAGCGCGCCGCGCTGCTGGAGGCGCCTTTTTCGCTGAGCGCAAAGACGCTGGCGCCCTGCGGCCGGGCCGTGAAAAAGGCGTCGGCATGGATGCTGATGAAAAGGTCGGCCTGCACGCGCCGGGCTTTTTGCACGCGCACATGCAGCGGCACAAAGAAGTCGGCGTCGCGCGTGAGATAGGCGCGCATATTGGGCTGCTGGTTGATGCGGTCGCGCAGGCGGTGCGCGATCTGCAGCACCACGTCTTTCTCGCGCGTGCCGCCGGGGCCGACGGCGCCGGGGTCCTCGCCGCCGTGGCCAGGGTCCAGCGCCACGATGACGAGGCGGTCTGTCTTGTTCTTCGCGATGATGGCGGCCTCGGGCGAAGGTTTGGCGCCGCCTGGGCTGTGCGCAGGCCCGGGAGCTTTGTCCTTGTCTTTTTCCGCGATGACGGCCGGTGGTGGCTTGTTGTCGGCCGGTTTGCCCGATTGCCGCGCGATCAGGTCGGCGATAGGGTCGCTGGCCGGTGGCGGCGCGGTACCGGTTTGCCTGTCTGCGAGCTTCTCGGCAATCAGGGCTTCGAGGGGGTCGGCGACCTGCGTCGGATACAGGTCGAACACCAGCCGGTACTGGTAGGCGGCCACGGGCGGCAGGGTGAACACCTGCGGCTGTATGGGCTGCTTGAGGTCTATCACCAGCCGCACCACGCCGGGGGCGTTTTGCCCCACGCGTATACCGGAGATATTTGGGTCGTCGGACTTGACCTTGGCCACCAGCTCGCGCAGCGCCGGAATCAGGTCTATGCCTTCAATGTCGACGGCCAGCCGCGGCGGCTCGGCGACAAAAAACTGCCGGGCCTTGATTTCACCGTCCGACTCGATGGTGAGCCGCGTGTAGTCCTTGGACGGCCAGACGCGCACGGCCACGATGGTGGCGCCGCGCGCGATGTGCTGCACGCCCAGCAACAGCACCACGCTGCCCAGTCGCAGGGCGCCGCGGCGGCTTAGGGTGGGGCGCTTCATGCGAGCAGTTCCGCGCCGGTGGGCGTGTGGGCCGTCAGGGTGACGGCGCGGGTGTCGTCCGGCATCACCTCCAGGCGCAGCAGCAGGTCGGGTTGCGGCAGGTGAGGGCCGGCTTTCTCGGGCCATTCGACGAGCTTGAGGCCGGTGGCCGCGAAGATGTCGCGAAAGCCGGCTTCTTCCCACTCGCGCGGGTCGTTGAAGCGGTAGAAATCGAAATGCCAGATGTTCATGCCGCCATTTTGGCCTGCATCCGGTCCGGACGTGGCCAATGTGTAAGGCTCGACCACCGCATAGGTGGGGCTCTTGATGCGGCCCTGCACGCCCAGGCTCTTGAGCAGGTGGCGCACAAAGGTGGTCTTGCCCGCCCCCAGGTCGCCCTGCAGTTCGATCAGCGCGCGGCCTATGGCGGGGTGCTTTGCCAGGGCCCGCGCGAAATCGGCCGTGGCCTCCTCGTCGTGCCAGCTAATGTTTTTTACAATCGGCGGGTGTCCGCCAGCAACGCTTTGAACAGTCATCAGTTCGTTTCTCAAATTCAGGCTTGGGCGCGCGAGCTTGGATTTTCGCAAATCGGCATAACCGGCGTCGACCTGTCCTCGGCTGAACCCGGATTATCGGCCTGGCTGGCGGCGGGCTTTCACGGTGACATGCATTACATGGCCGCGCACGGGCTCAAGCGCGCCCGGCCGGCCGAACTGATCCCCGGCACCGTCAGCGTGATCACGGCGCGCATGAACTACCTGCCGGCGGCGACGCCCACCGGAGCCGGCGAGTGGCAGGCGGTGGAATTCAGCCGCCTGGAGAGACCCGCCGAAGGCATTGTGTCGGTCTATGCGCGTGGCCGTGATTACCACAAGATCATGCGCGGCCGCCTGCAAAAACTCAGTGAACGCATCTCGGAGCATGTGGAGCGGCTGGGCCACCGTGCCTTCACCGATTCCGCCCCGGTGATGGAGGCCGAGCTCGCGGCCCGCAGCGGCCAGGGCTGGCGCGGCAAGCACACGCTGCTGCTTAACCGCGAGGCCGGCTCCATGTTTTTTCTCGGTGAAATCTATGTGGACATCGCGCTGCCGCCCAGCGAGCCGGTGGCGCCGCATTGCGGCAGCTGCCAGGCTTGCATCGATGTCTGCCCCACGCGCGCCATCGTCGCGCCGCACAAGCTGGACGCCAGGCGTTGTATTTCCTACCTGACCATAGAGCACGCGGGCCCCATACCGCTGGAGCTGCGTTCGCTGATGGGCAACCGCATCTACGGCTGCGACGACTGCCAGCTGATCTGCCCCTGGAACAAATTCGCCCAGCGCAGCGCCTTGCCCGATTTCGACGAACGGCGCGGCCTGACAGGGCAGCAGCTGGTGACGCTGTTCGGCTGGAGTGAAGAGGCATTCTTGCGTTTCACCGAAGGCAGCCCGATACGGCGCATAGGCCACGAGCGCTGGCTGCGCAACATCGCGGTGGCCATGGGCAATGCGCTGCGTGTGCTCGACCCGGCGGCCGGACTGCCCCTGCGCGAGGCCCTGCGCACGCGCGCCGCCGATTGCAGCGCGCTGGTCGGGGAACACATTGAATGGGCCCTGGCCCAATGAGCAAAGACATTCGGTAATATGCCCCGTGCATGAAAGGACACTCCCATGGACCCCACGATTTCAGGTGCGCTGGCTTCGCTGTTTGGCGCGGTCGTCGGCGGCGGCATCACGTTTTTCCTGAACCGCCAGCTGCACAAACACCAGCTGGCGCTGGCGCGCGAGCAGCACAAGACCGAGTTCATGGCCGAGGAGACGGCCCGCCACTTCCTGAGCCACAAGGGCTATACCGACCGCTCCTTTGAAACATTGCAGACGCACCTGGGCGGGTTTGACGAGGACGAACTGCGCAAGATCCTGGTGCGGGCGGGGGCGATACGGGTTTATCGCGAGGATGGGTCGGAGTGGTGGCGCTTGATGAGCCGGATGGGCGAGTTCATCGAGAAGAAGAACGCTTCCTGAGACCTTCGATTCCGCAAGAAGGTCTCAACAGTCGGGGCGCCGGTAGTTCTGGTAGCACAGTTCGCGGATACGGGCTTTGTCCCTGGCAAGGCGCTGTTCCGCCGCCCTGGCCTCGTTTTGCTCGCGCGTTCGGGCCTCGTAGTCCTTGCGCTGGGCTTCCCGCTGCTCGATGCTGTCCCGCTGTATCTCCCGGTAGCTGCGTTGTGCTTCCGAATAACGTGCATTGTTGATCGCTCGTTCGCTTTCCTGGCGGAACTGGCGATCCTGTTGCTCCGCGCGCCTGGCGAGCTGCTGCCGGTTGGCTTCTTCGGCGGCCAGCCGATCCGCTTCTTTCTTTTCTTCTTCGGCCGCCTGGGCTTTCAGTTGAAGTTCCAGGGCGGCCTGCGCTTTTCGCGCGGCTTCCCGCTTGTAGCTGATGTAGTAGCCCGTTGCGAACACCACAAGGACCAGCGCCAGCAGGATCGGCAGGGCACGCACGGGCCATGAAGCCTCCGGCTTCGCGATGGGCACTCTGGCCGCACGCGCAGCCGGTGCCGCGTTTGCCTGCGCACTGCTCAGCTTGCGATCATGCGCGGCCCGGGACTCCTCGTCACGCAGGATCTGGTGAGCGGTTTTGACCTCAAGGAATTTATCAACGGCTTTCGGGTCTTCCGCAAGCCTGGCGGGGGAGTAAAAACTCTTGGCTTTTTCAAAAGCCGCTTCGATGTCTTCCCGGCTGGCATTTCCCGGTACTCCCAGAACTAGATAGGCGGACTTCATGGGCTTCCTGTTGGTTGGGTGTTGTTGTTGTTTCCCCTGCGGCAGGGGAGGCCGGGTTCAATAGCGGCGCGATGCGCGGTCGGCTGCGGCGGCCGCTCTTGCCGCGGCTGCCTCGGCGCGCCTTTCGGCGGCGGCGAGTCGTGCATTGCTTTCGGGGTAAATGGGGTATTCGGGGTACGTGGAGTATGCGGACGGGGCGCGGGTCCGGGTGGAGACCTGTTTGTTGTCCATGCACTCCGTCTCGATGGCGGCCCGGATTTCCACGGGGCTGCCTTTTTTGGCGAAAACCGCGGACGCCAAATCCTTTTCCTTGATCTTTTCCAGCCTTGCGATGGGTTTGGCGTCAATGCCGGCGTGCAGGCTTTCCAGGGTTTCCTGGCGGGTCCGCGCCTGGATGAAGGGCAGTGCACGCACGCCCCTGTCGGCGCACTGCGCGTCGGCAGTGGCATTGACCTGTTCCTTGCTGAAGGAACCGGTCAAGGAGGAGTATTTTTTCTGGACTTCCGTGTCGCAGGGTCTGTCCTGGAAAGTCGCGCCGCATTTGTACAGGTTCTGGCCGGCGGCGCCCGCACACGTTGCAGCCATGAACATCAAGGCTGCGATTGAGCTTCGAATTCCCATCCCTGGTCCCCCTGTCATTGCCTGACCCTGTGAGCTACAAATTATTACATTAGTATACCCAGCGCAGCGGCGACAGGCAGGGCCTGGCCGGCACAGCCCCAAGGGAGAAAAGCAAACGGGAGCGGGAAACGAATACCTTAGCGCAACACCGCCAAGGCAAAGGGCAAGCTCACCACCCCCAACATGGTCGACAAGGTCACCAGGCCCGCCACATAGCCTCCGTTGTAGCCCATGCGCGCGGCCAGCACATAAGCGCTGGAGGCCGTCGGCAGTGCTGAGAAGGCCAGCAGTATGGTGGTCTGGACCGGCGACAGGCTGAAGGCCTTGGCCAGGCCCAGGGCCACGACGGGCAGCAGCAGGTGGCGTATCGACAGCACGGCCACCGTCAAGGTCCTGGATTGCGCCAGGTGCGCGAACTGCATGCCGGCGCCGGCGGACATCAGGCCCAGGGCCAGGGAGGCGGCGCCTATGCGGTTGACGGTGGGTTCCAGCCAGAAGGGAATGGTGAAGCCCAACAGGTTGGCAACAAGGCCGGTGGCCGTTGCCACGATCAGCGGGTTGCGCACCAGCTCGCCCATGAAGCCGCGTTGCGCGTGCCTTGCCATGGGCCATACCGCGGCAACGTTGAAGAGGGGCACGCAGACGCCGATCAGCACCGCGATCAACTGCAGGCCCTGGGCGCCTGCCAGGCGGTCGGCCAGCGCCAGGGCGATGAAGGAGTTGAAGCGAAAGGCCACCTGCGCGCTGGCCGCGTGTTCTCGCGCATCGATGTGGCGGCGCAGCCAGGGCAGGTGCGGCAGGCTGTAGGCCATGGCAATGCCCGCCACGCCCATCAGCAGGCCGGCGCCTATCAGGCTGGAGGCGGCGCCCAGGTCCAGCGGGCTTTTCACGATGGAGTGAAACAGCAGCACCGGAAACAGAAAGTAATAGACCAGGCTTTCCACCTTCTCCCAGACCGTGCGGTTGAGGGCGGTGTAGCGGCACACCAGGTAGCCGCAGACGATGAGGGAAAAGTCGGGGAAAAGAAGCTGCGCGTAGTTCACCGGCCCAAGAATAACCGCAATCCCTTCGGGTTTGCCCTTATGCGTAATCCACAACTGGCGGGAATGGTTCTTGCGATTAACATTTCAGCAGTTATTACCGTAAGGACCTGAACATGCAACGTCGTTATCTCTTTGCCTACTCCGTGCTGTCCGCGCTTGCGCTGGGCGCCGCCGCGGGCCCCGCACTTGCGCAGGGGTATCCCAACAAGGTGGTCAAGCTGCAAGTGCCTTTCGCGCCCGGCGGCACCACCGACATCGTCGCCCGTGTGATCGCCGAGCCGCTGGGCAAGGCCCTGGGCCAGAGCGTCATCGTCGAGAACAAGGCTGGCGGCGGCGGTGTGGTCGGCGCGCTGGAAATCGCCCGCTCCGTTCCCGACGGCTATACGCTGGGCGTGGCCACGGTGTCCACCACCGCGGCCAATCCGGCCATCAACCCCAAGATCCCGTACAACACGCTGACGGACTTCACGCCCATCATCAACATCGCGGCCACGCCCAACATCATTGCGGTGCACCCCAGCTTTCCGGCCCGCAACTACAAGGAGTTCGTGGCCGAGCTCAAGAAGAACCCCGGCAAGTATTCCTACTCGTCCTCGGGTACGGGCGGCATAGGCCACCTGCAGATGGAGCTGTTCAAAAGCATGTCGGGCACTTTTGTCACCCACATCCCCTACCGCGGCGCGGGCCCGGCCCTCAACGACACGGTGGCCGGCCAGGTTCCCATGATTTTTGACAACATTCCTTCGGCGCTGCCTTTCATCCAGCAAAAGCGCCTGATTCCCATCGTGGTGGCCGCGCCGCAACGCCTGGCCGTTCTGCCGGACGTGCCGACCTTCAAGGAAGTGGGCCTGGAGCCGGTGAACCGCATGGCCTATTACGGCATCCTGGGCCCCAAGGGGCTGCCCAAGGAAGTGGTCGACAAGGTCAGTGCCGGCGTGAAGAAGTCGCTGGAAGACCCGGCCGTTCGCAAACGCATCGAAGACACGGGCTCGCTGATCATCGCCAACACGCCCGAGCAGTTCACGGCCCAGATCAAGGCCGAGTTCGAGGTCTACAAAAAAGTGGTGGATTCCGCCAAGCTCAAGCTTGACTGAACCCCTGGGGTGTAGCCCCGCACCAGGCCGCCGCGCGAGGAATTGCGCAGCGGCTTTTTTTGTTATGGTTGGCCCATGCAAGCACAAAGCCAGTCCAGCATAGACGCGTTCATCGACGCGCTGTGGCTGGAAGACGGATTGTCCAAAAACACGCTGGCGGCCTACCGCCGGGACTTGTCGCTGTTTGCGACCTGGCTGGGCGCTGCCAAGCAGGGCGCGCGCGCGCTGGACGCCACGGCCGAGACCGACCTCAACAGCTATTTTTCGGCCCGGCATGCCGCAACCAAGGCGACCTCGGCCAACCGGCGCCTTACAGTGTTCAAGCGCTACTTCCGCTGGGCGCTGCGCGAGCGCCTGATAGATGCGGACCCGACGCTCAAGCTGCAGTCGGCCAAACAGGCGCTGCGGGTTCCCAAGACGCTGAGCGAGGCCCAGGTCGAAGCGCTGCTGGCCGCACCGGATGAAAACACGCCGCTGGGGCTGCGCGACCGCGCCATGCTGGAGCTGCTGTATGCCAGCGGCCTGCGTGTGAGCGAGCTGGTGGGCCTGAAGACCTTTCACCTCAGCCTCAACGAGGGTGTGCTGCGCGTCATGGGCAAGGGCAGCAAGGAGCGCCTGGTACCCTTCGGCCAGGTGGCGCGGGAATGGATCGTGAACTACCTGGCCGAGGCCAGGCCCGCCATCCTGGGCGGGCAGCAGACCGACGACCTGTTCGTCACCGGCCACGGCAAGGGCATGAGCCGCGTGATGTTCTGGATGCTGGTCAAGAAGTACGCGCGGCTGGCCGGCATCCATTCCCCGCTGTCGCCCCACACCCTGCGCCACGCCTTCGCCACCCATTTGCTGAACCACGGTGCCGACCTGCGCGCGGTGCAGATGCTGCTGGGCCACGCCGATATTTCCACCACCACGATTTACACCCACGTGGCGCGCGAGCGGCTCAAGGCCTTGCATGCGCAGCACCACCCAAGAGGCTAGATGGCCCCCACGGTGGAGTAGAGCCCCCACGCTCCCCCAATTTGTGTGGGTCGCGAGGCCTTGCAGGCCGCGGCTCGCGAGACGCTTCGCCTCTGTCGCCCGTCCAAGCCTGCGCAGGCA
>NZ_AKIV01000078.1 GCF_000282655.1 Polaromonas sp. CF318 | reverse complement strand
GCGGGGTCTCGCTAAACTCGCTTCGCTCAAACAACGCGATCCCTGATCCGCCTGAACCTGCGCTCCTCGGCGCATCCACAAGGGGCAATCGGGGGCGGGTTCGGGAACGGATTCGGATGCGGAGACAGTGGAGGTCGGTTATTTCCAGGGGGTGGGAGGTGGGATGTCGCAGACCGGGTCCACGTCAATCGACTTGAAATCCGCCGGCCCGACGATTTCCAGGTATTCCATGTCGGGGGAGTAGTCGAACAGAAAGTGCTTGATGCCCGGGCGCTGGTGCACCACGTCGCCGGCCTCGACCAGGGTTTCCTTGTCTTCGTACATAAAGCGGGCCCAGCCCTTGACCATGATGACGATCTGGAAATCCGCCTCATGACGGTGCCATCCCGTGCCCGTTTCCGGTGCCATGTTCGCCTTGACAAGGTGCGCGATCACCTGGCCGTTGGTCGCGTCTGCGATACCGAGGTCGCGGTAAAGGAAAAAATCGCGCAAACCGCCGGAAACAAACTGCGTGTCGCCGGGCTTGACGTGGGAAAACTTGGTTGCGGTGCGGTCCAGCATGGGGTGCTCCTGTTCCATCAAGACATCCAACTCGGGATTGGTGCGGTGCAGCAAGCATGAAGCGTTCCAAAGCTATTTCAGGTAGCAATTTTTTGTGTATTTATGCCGTTGCCTGAATGCGGCAGCTGTGGTGAAAATTGAGTTGAGGCGGTGCGAGTCTTGACGAAGACTGGCGCTCCTTCCGATTTCTATTCCTGATCGGATATTGGCTAACCGGCTTCGCAATTATCAGAAGCTATTAAAAGGAAAAGGGGGTAGTTATGGAGATGAAACCTGGGAGTCAGGCAGGTCGCGAAAAGGAATTCCAGATCATCCTGGAAAGCAAAGGGCTGACAGACGAGGTAATGGCCGAAGTTCTGGAGGCCGCCAGACGCGTTCTGAAGCAGCGGAACCTGCTCGAGATCTTTGATATCCGCACTCTTGACGTGTCGGAGATTTCCACCGCGGTGATCGATCAGGCCGCCAGCCGAGGTTGTGGAACGCACCGTGTCTGTCGCAGTGTTCGTTATTGTGAGGACTTTGACAATGGATGGCGTGCTTGCGGTTCCCGATTGGAGTGCGAGGATTTCCCCAATTGTTGACGAATTGCAGAGGCACCTGACATGACGTCGACCTGGCGATGATGTGTGTCATGGCAATAATTACATCCTTCACTCAACCCTCTGGGATAATCCCTTCCCATGAGCGGAAATACCCTAGGCACCCTATTCGCGGTCACCAATTTTGGTGAATCCCACGGCCCGGCCATTGGCTGTGTGATTGATGGCTGCCCGCCGGGCATGGAATTGAGCGAGGCGGACATCCAGGCCGACCTGGACCGCCGCCGTCCCGGCACCAGCCGCCATGTGACGCAGCGCAACGAGCCCGATGCGGTCGAGATCCTCTCCGGCGTTTATCAGGGCAAGACCACCGGCACGCCGATCTGCCTGCTGATCCGCAACACCGACCAGCGCAGCAAGGACTACAGCAACATCCTGGAAACCTTCCGCCCCGGCCATGCCGACTACAGCTACCTGCACAAATACGGCCTGCGCGACCCGCGCGGCGGCGGGCGGTCCTCGGCAAGGCTGACAGCGCCCACTGTGGCGGCCGGCGCCGTCGCCAAAAAATGGCTGGCCGAAAAATACGGCACGGTGTTTCGCGGCTGCATGACGCAGGTCGGCGATGAGGTCATTCCGTTTGAATCCTGGGAGCACGTGCCGAACAATCCGTTTTTTGCGCCGGTGGCCGATGTCTCCAAGCTGGAAAACTATATGGACGCCCTGCGCAAGGCCGGCGACTCCTGCGGCGCGCGCATACGCGTGACGGCCTCAGGCATACCGGTCGGCTTGGGCGAGCCGCTGTATGACAAGCTGGACGCCGACATTGCCTTTGCCATGATGGGCATCAATGCGGTCAAGGGTGTGGAAATCGGCGCGGGTTTCGCCAGCGTCACGCAGCGCGGCACCACACACGGTGATTCGCTGACGCCCGAAGGTTTCCTTTCGAACAACGCCGGCGGCGTGCTGGGCGGTATCAGCACCGGGCAAGACCTGGAAGTCTCGATTGCCATCAAGCCCACCAGTTCCATCATCACGCCGCGCCAGTCCATCGACACGGCCGGCAACCCGGCGGAAGTGGTGACCAAGGGCCGCCACGACCCCTGCGTGGGCATACGCGCCACGCCGATCGCCGAAGCGCTGCTGGCGCTGGTGGTGATGGAGCATGCGCTGCGCCAGCGCGCGCAGAACGCGGACGTGGTCGTCAGCACGCCCGACATCATGCGAAGCCGCCCATAAATCTGCTGCGCGGCCCGCGCCTTGGCCCTCAAGGCTCGGGCGGCGCGGAGCGGAACGGGTTGAATCCCGTGATCAGCGCGGTGGCCGACAGCACAAGAATGCAGCCGGGCAGCATGCTGGCCGTGACCGGCTCCCCGAGGAACAGTCCGCCCCAGGTCACGCCGAACAGCGGGATCATGAAAGCCGCCGAGGTGGTGGCGCTGGCCGGGATCTCGCGCATCAGCCGCATGCTGATCCAGTACATAAACCCCGAGGTGAAGGTGCCCAGCACCGTCACTGCGGCCACGGCGCCGGGTGTCAGCTCGGCCGACGGTGCGGCGATACCACCCGGCAGCAGCAGGATCAGGGCCGCGGCAATGTGCACCACCGCCGACGAGGGCAGCGGCGAGTAGGCCATGGTGGCGCGCTTCATGAGGACGGCGCCAAAGCCGTAGCTGGCCGACGCGGCCACGCAGGCCAGCGCCGCCAGAACCACCCTGGGCGTGACGGCCACGGGCCCCAACTGCACCAGCAGCGCGACGCCGGCAAAACCTACCGCACAGCCGAGCAGGCGGATACGGGTGAGTTTTTCTTCGCCGGCCAGCGCCGCGGCCATCACGCCGAAGAGCGGCACCGTGGCATTGAGCACCGCCGAGTAACCCGAGGGGATGACCAGCGCCGCCCAGTTGTACAGCACAAAAGGCATCACCACCGACAGCATGCTCAGCAAGGCCAGCCGTGGCCAGGCCCGGCGCGGCGGCCAGTTGCCGCGCAGCGTGACCATCAGCAGGCCCAGCACGATGGACGCCAGGATGCAGCGGGCGGCCGCCACCACCCACGGCCCCAGGGCCGGGCTGGCAATGCGAAGAAGGGGAAATGAAGCGCCCCAGAGGGCGGACATCGCGATGAGCTGGAGGAAGTGTCGGGTTTGCATGAAACGCCGCACGGGCGGCAGTGGAAGCGGCGTTGTGGAAGGGGGCTGTTTGATTGTGCAAGATTCGGCCCGACGTTGCAGCGGAGGCCGGGGCAAGACCCGGCTTCACCCCCGACCAGCGACCGCAAAGCTAAATCAGGTTCCTCATCGCCTGCGCCGTCTCGCGCAAGACAGACAAAACCCTCCCTACCGCCTCCTCGCTCGACTCATGCCCCATGGGCATGGTCACGCTGAGCGCCCCCGCCACGTCGCCGTGCCGGTCGCGCAGGGGCACCGCGATACCCCGGTAATTCAACTCCAGTTGCTGTTCGGAAATCGCCCAGCCCTGGGCCCGCACGCGGGCCAGTTCTATGCGCAGGCGGTCTTTGCTGGCGATGGTGTAGGAGGTGTAGGCCTTGAGTTCGTGGTTGGCCAGCCATTTATCCAGCCAGGCGGGCTCGCGCATGGACAGCATCAGCAAACCCGCCGCCGTGACCTGGGCCTGCACGCGCGAGCCCAGCACATAGCCGGTGTTCATCGCGCGGCTGGAGCCGTTGCGCGCGATGTAGACGATGTCGTCCCCATCCATCACGCTGACATACGCGCTTTCCTGAGTGCCGGCGGTCACGCGCTGCAAAAAGGGCTGGACGATGCGCGGCAGCCGGGCTGATTCAAGATAGGACTGGCCCAGCCTGAGCACGCGCGGCGTGAGCCAGAACAGCTTGCCGTCGCCGGCCACATAGCCCAGGTGTTCCAGCGTCAGCAGGTAGCGGCGCGCCGCGGTGCGCGTCATGCCGCAGCGCGCGCCGGCCTGGCTGGCCGTCAGGCGCGGGTTGGCGTCGTCAAAACATTCAATGATGCCCAGGCCTTTTTCCAGGCCGGCGATCCAGTCGCGTTTGTCGAGCGCGGGCGGGCTGGGCGCCTGCAGGGCGTCTGGCTGTGGGGGGGCGCTAGGGGTGCTCATAGGTCAAACCCTTGTTTCGGTCGATTGTCGATCATTATTGATCGATAATCGCGCAAATATCAAGGATATTCCTTTGAAGTAGCCTTATCGGCCTATAAAGTTCAGGCCATCAAGTGCTGATTAATCGATCATCGAACGGATCAGCAAAATAACAAGGCGAACTTCGACATGCTTCCAACCGTCCAGGGCAATACCGATGTCTACCTGATTCCCGGCGATCCGGTGGAGCAGGTCCGCGCGCCCGATGTCTTCAACCTGATCTTCAGGACCCTGGGCATCAATGCCGTGCTGGTGCCCGTGCACGTGGCGGCCGGCGACATCGAGACTTTTGTGCGCGCGGCTTTTCTGGCAAAGAACATCAAGGGCATGTTCCTGGCCATTCCCCACAAGTCGCTGGTGATGGGCCTGCTGTCGCACTGCAACGACTATGGCCGCGTGGCCGGCGCCGTCAACGGCATTCGCCGCAACCCGGACGGCAAGCTCGAAGGCGGGCTGTTCGACGGCAAGGGCTTTGTGTCTTCGCTCGACTACTTCGGCGTGGCCTATACCGGCAAGCGGGTGCTGGTGCTGGGTGCCGGCGGCGGCGCCTCGGCGATTGCCGCCTCGCTGGCGATTGCCGGCAGCCGTGCCCCAGCCGAAATCGCGCTCTACGACCCGGTGCCGGGCAAGGCCCTGGCGATCGCGGGGCGCATTGCCTCGGCACCGCAGGCCGCGGGCACGCTGGTGCTGGCCGCCGCCGGCAGCGATCCCTCGGGCTACGACCTGGTGGTCAATGCCTCGCCCCTGGGCCTGCAGGCCGCCGACCCGCTGCCCTGCGATGTGTCGCGCCTGGCGCCGCATGCGGCGGTGGTCGACATCCTCATGAAAAACCAGCCCACGCCGCTGGTGCGCGCGGTGCGCGGCCGTGGGCTGGTGGCCCAGCCCGGCTTTGAAATGCTGATCCAGCAGGCGCCTGATTACCTGGAGTTCTTCGGCTATGCCGAGGCCGCCGAGGCGGTGCGCCGCGACGCGACCTTTATCCGCGAGCATTTGTACCCGGCCGCGATGGCGGGTGAAATCCGGCGTATCCCGGCGGGCGGCCGGGCGACGGTTTCCGGGGCGCACGCCAGTGCGCCGCTGGCCGCCCTGTGAGGGTCATTTTTTGACCGCATTGATTTTTAACCAGAGGAGACAAGCATGCAAAAACGATTCGCCCTTCAATTGATTGCGGCCTGCGCGCTGGCCATGGGCAGCACGGCCGGCTTCGCGCAAGACGTGATCAAGATCGCCAACATCGTGGAACTGTCCGGCGGCGGCGCCACGGCGGGCACCAACTTCAAGAACGGCGTGGAACTGGCCGTCAAGGAAATCAATGCCGGCGGCGGCATCCTGGGCAAAAAAATCCAGACCAGCACCGCCGACACGCAAAGCAATCCCGGCGTGGCCAAGGG
Organism: Polaromonas sp. CF318; assembly: GCF_000282655.1. Taxonomy (GTDB): domain Bacteria; phylum Pseudomonadota; class Gammaproteobacteria; order Burkholderiales; family Burkholderiaceae_C; genus Polaromonas. The sequence continues at coordinate 21,807 of NZ_AKIV01000078.1, read as the reverse complement.
CCTGACGCAAAAAGCCATTGACGACAATGTGTTCGCCATCTTCGGCCCGGTGTTCTCCGGCTCCATCATGGTCAGCATGGCCGAGTCGCGGCGCGCCGAAGTGCCCAACTTCACCGGCGGCGAGGCGGCCAGCATCACCGAGCAGGGCAACCCTTACGTGTTCCGCACCAGCTTCACGCAGGCCACCGCCATGCCCAAGGTGGCGCGCTACATCAGCGACCAGGCCAAGCTCAAGAGCATTGCCGTCATCTACGTGAACAACGACTTCGGCAAGGGCGGCATGGACTCGATCCGCAAGGCCCTGGCCAACTCGCCGACCAAGATCCTCGCTGAAATTTCCACCGAACCCGGCCAGGTCGACTTCTCGGCCGCGGTGCTGCGCGCCAAACAAAGCAACGCGGACGGCGTGTTCGCCTATTCGAACGAGGAAGAATCGGCGCGCCTGCTGCGCGAATTGCGCAAGCAGGGCTGGACCAAACCCATCATCGGCGAAACCACGCTGACCGGCCAGAAAGTCATCGAGCTGGCCGGCGAGGCCGCCAACGGCGCGATCGCCCACGTGGGCCTGACGGTGGACGCCCCGGTGCCTGCCATCCGCGCCTTCAAGGCCAAGTTCGAGAAGGAGTACAAATACATCTCCGACCACAACGGCATGAAGGGCTACTCCGGTGTCTACGTGCTCAAGGCCGCGATTGAAAAGGCCGGCAAGCTGGACCGCAAGGCCGTGGCCGAAGCCATGAAGGGCCTGAAGGTCAACACCGACAAATACCCCGGCGCGCTGATGTACACCGAGTTCGACAACAAGGGTGACCTCGACCGCATGAGCTTCATGGTGGAAGTCAAAAACGGCAAGCAGGACGTCATCGACATGGTGCCGCCCCTGGGCCTGGCCACCCGCGACGTGAGCAAGGCCATTCCTGCGGCTACCACTGCTGCCGCCGCACCCAAGCCTGCCGCATCCAAACCGGCCGCCAAGAAGTAACCTGAAACCCCGGCCGCCGGTGGGCAGGGCGCAGGCCCGCCCACCGGAGCCTCCGCTGACCACAACCGGCCTTCTCCACCATCGGACTTCTCCATGACGGACTTTCTCCAACTCTTTTTTTCGGGCCTGGCCACCGGCAGCATTTATGCGCTGGCGGCACTGGGCTTTACCCTGCTGTGGCAGGCCTCGGGAACCATCAACTTCGCCCAGGGCGAATTTGTCATGCTGCCGGCCTTCATGATGCTGGCCTTCATCTCTCTGGGCGCGCCCATGCTGGTGAGCTTTGTGATGGCGGTGCTGCTGGCCGTGCTGCTGCTGGGCTGGGTTTTCAAGCGGGGCGTGGTGGACCCGCTCTTCAAATACGGCATGATGCCCATCGTCGTGGCGACCATAGGGCTTTCGATTGCCCTGCGCAACGGCGTGCGCGCCGGCTATAGCGCCGAAGCCCATCCTTTCCCCAGCCTGTTTGCCGACAAGCTGTTCAACATCGCCGGGGTCACGATCACCCTGCAGGACGTGGGCACCTTCGCGCTGGCGCTGGTGGTGGTGATGGCGACGCAGGCCTTCCTGGCAAAAACCGTGACGGGCCGCGCCATGCAGGCCGTCGCGCAAAACACCGAGAGCGCCTCGGTGCTGGGCATCAATGTGCCGCGCATGATTTTCTACACCTTCGCCATCAACGCCGTGCTGGCGGTGGTGGCCGCCTTGCTGGTCACGCCCACCTACCTCGCCAAGTTCGACATGGGCGAGGGCCTGGGCACCAAGGCATTTTTCGCCGCCATCATCGGCGGGTTCAACAACTCGCGCGGCGCGCTGCTGGGCGGCCTGATCGTGGGGGTAGCTGAAAACCTCGCCTCGGCCTACATCTCGCCGGCCTACAAGGACGCGGTGGCGCTGGTGATTTTCATGGTGGTGATTCTCTTCAAGCCGCAGGGCCTGCTGGGTAAAAAAGAGGAGCGCAAGGTATGAAGCTCGCCAACAACAAATTCGCCCTGGTGCTGACGGTCCTGGCTGCCTTGCTGGTGTTGGTGGTGCCGCAGTTCCTCAAGAACTACGGCATCTACCTGCTGACCTACTGGCTGGTCTTTATTGTCGCCACCATGGGCCTGAACCTCACGGTCGGCTACGCGGGCCAGAAGTCGCTGGGCCATGCGGCCTTCTTCGGCATAGGCGCGTACACCGTGGCCATCCTGATGAAAGCCGGGGTCAGTTTCTGGCTGGGCCTGCCGGCCGCCGCGCTGATCTGCTTTGCCGTCGGCCTGGTCCTGGGTTTTCCGGCGCTGCGCGTGCAGGCGATTTACCTGGCCTTCGCCACGCTGGGCTTCAACACCGCGATCTGGCTGGTGATGCGCAACGAGGAGTGGCTCACGGGCGGCACTTTCGGCATCAACAACATCGCGCGGCCCTCGCTGTTCGGCTACTCGCTCGAAGGCAACCTGGCGTACTACTACTTCGTGCTGGCGGTCACCCTGCTGCTGGCGGGCCTGCTGTGGGGCCTGCTGCGCTCGCCCTGGGGCAAGGCCTTCACCGCGCTGCGCGACAACCCGATACGCGCCGAAAGCCTGGGCGTGAACATTCGCAACTACACGCTGCTGAGTTTTGCCATAGGCGCGGTCTATGCGGGCATTGCGGGCGCGCTGTTCGCCTCGCTGGTGCAGTTTATCGAGCCCGGGCCTTTCGCCGTGGCTGCGTCCATCATGCTGTACCTGATGGTGGTGGTCGGCGGTGCCGGTTACTTCCTCGGGCCTGTCGTCGGCGCCGCCGTGGGCGTGGTGCTGCCGGAATGGCTGCGCGACGTGCCCCTGGTGTCCAACTGGTATTTGCCGATGTTTGGCGCCGCCGTGGTGATTTTGATGGTCTGGCTGCCCGATGGTTTGCTCAGCATTCCCGACCGCATTCGCAGCAAGCGCGCGGCGCGCGAAGCATCGCAGGCACGTGCGGCGGCCGCCGGCCGGATCGGAGCGACGTCATGAGCCATGCATTGTTAAAAGTCACAGGACTCAAAAAAGCTTACGGCGCCATCCAGGCCGTGGGCGGTGTGTCCTTCGAAGTCATGCCGGGCGAGATCTTCGGCGTCATAGGCCCCAACGGTTCGGGCAAGACCACCATGTTCAACAGCGTGCTGGGCCAGATCACACCCAACGAGGGCGCTATCGAGCTCAACGGCCAGAACATCACCGGCCTGTCGCCGCTGGAGCTGAGCCGCCGCGGCGTGGGCCGTACCTTCCAGACCCTGCAGGTCTTCGGCAAGATGACGGTGCGCGACAACCTCATCGTGGCCGCGCAGGAGCACAAGGGCAGCATGTTCAGCCGCATGTTCGCGCCCGGCGATTCAGGCCTGGGCGACAAGGCCGACGCGCTGATCGACCAGTTCCGCATACGCCACGTGGCCGACAAGCTGGCCGGCACCCTGAGCTACGGCCAGCAGAAACTGGTGGACATCGCCATGGCCTTTATGGCCGAGCCCGACCTGGTGCTGCTCGACGAGCCCTGCGCCGGCGTGAACCCCAGCCTGGTGGGCGGCATTTCCTCGCTGCTCAAGGAACTCAACCAGAACCCCAGGTTCGGCCGCAAGAGCTCTTTTGTCGTGATCGAGCACAACATGGATTTTGTGATGGACCTGTGCCACCGCATCATGGTGATGGTGGAGGGCAAAGTCATGGCCATCGGCACACCGGCCGAGATCCGCGCTAACAAAGAAGTGCTCGACGCTTACCTCGGAAACTGACATGGCAAACGACACCTGTATTGAATTCGACGACGTGGTGGCGGGTTACAAGGATTTCATGATCCTGAACAACCTGTCCTTCAAGGTCAGGCGCGGCTCCATCACCCTGCTGCTGGGCCCCAACGGCGCGGGCAAGTCCACTGTGCTCAAAACCCTGTTCGGCCTGCTCAAGCCTCGCCAGGGCCGCATCCTGCTGGAGGGCGAGGACATCTCGGGCGCCAGCCAGAAGGAACTGCTGGCCAAGGGCATTGCCTTCGTGCCGCAGGGCCGCAACCTGTTCGGGCAGCTGACCGTGTTCCAGAACCTGGAGCTGGGCGGCATTACCCTGGGCACCAAGACCACGCACGAGCGCATTCCCGAGGTGCTGGAGTTTTTCCCGCGCGTGAAGGAGCGTTTGCATTCACAGGCCTCGGCCCTGTCGGGCGGCGAGCAAAAGCAGCTCGAGATCGGCCGCGCGCTGCTGCTGCGCCCCAAGGTGCTGCTGATCGACGAGCCCTCCATAGGCCTGTCGCCCATGGTGGTGCAGGACGTATTCAAGCTGCTGCAGAAGCTGGCGGCCCAGGGCACGACGGTGCTGATGGTGGAGCAGAACGTCAAGAGCGCGCTCAAGATCTCGGACGACGCCATCGCACTGGAATCGGGCCAGCTGGTGCTGCACAAGCCGGCCGCCCAATTGCTGGCCGACCCGAACATCGAGCGCCTGTTCCTGGGCGGCGGCCATGTACCGGGCGCAGCCGTGAAGGCCGCCTGATCTGTCTGGAACACCTGACCGGGAGAACACCATGAGCACCGCCACGCAAGCCCCCACCGACCGCGAAGCCATCCCCGAAGTCGCCAACCCGCTGGGCATGGACGGGATTGAGTTCATCGAATACACCACCTCCAAGCCCCAGGCCCTGGGCCAGGTGCTGGAGATGATGGGTTTCAGGCCGGTGGCGCGGCACCGCTCGCGCGAGGTCATGCTGTACCGCCAGGGCGGCATGAACGTCATCGTCAATGCCCACATCCCCGCCATGCCCGACGGCGCCGCGCCCACCGATAAACCGGTGATCGCCGCCGTCGCGCTGCGCGTGCGCGACGCGGCCGAGGCCTACCGCCGCGCCCTGGCGCGCGGCGCCTGGGCCGTGCCTTCGCGTGTCGAGGTGATGGAGCTCAACATCCCGGCCATCCACGGCGTGGGCAAGAGCCGCATTTATTTTGTCGACCGCTACGACACCTTCTCGATCTACGACGTGGACTTCGTGCCCATCCCGACCGTGGATCCGCGCCCGCCGGCCGTCGCCGGACTGCATTTTTTCGGCGTCGTGCAGTACATCGGCAACGACCGCACCGAGGACTGGGCCGAGTTCTACCGCGAGCTTTTCGGTTTCACCGACCTGCCCGACGACCAGCGCTTCGGCATACTGCCCAAGGGCCGCATCCTGCGCAGCCCCTGTCCGGCGGCCTCGCGCTTTTACCTGCAACTGATAGAGCCCGAAGCCAGCGTGCTGGACGTGGAGGGCGACGAAGCCCTGCAGCGCGTGGGCCTGGGCAGCCCCGACGTGCTGGCCTCGGTGGCCGAACTCACCAAGCGCGGCGTGGAGTTTGTCGAATCGCGCGGCGTGCATACCGAGGACCGCGGCGCGCTCACGCGTACCTGGATGGGCAGCGTGAGCTTTGAGTTGGTCCACAACGAACGCTGAACGGGCGGTACACACCATGAGCCACTACAGCGGAAACATTGACGACTTCGGGATGGACACCATCTCGCTCGCGGGGCCGCTGGAGGCCAAGCTCAAGGCCGTGCGCGAAGCCGGCTTCACGCAGATCATGCTGGCGGCCAGGGACATCGTCGGCCATCCCGAAGGCATGCAGGCCGCCGTTGCGGCGGTGCGCGCCAGTGGCCTGCGCGTCACCGGCTTTCAGGTGCTGCGCGACTTCGAGGGCCTTTCGGGCCACCTGCACGACTACAAGATGGACATCGCCAAGTCCATGCTGGACATGTGCCATGCGCTGGACTGCCGGCTGCTGCTGGTCTGCTCCTCGACCTCGGTACATGCCACGGACGAGACCGCCGCGCTGGTCAAGGACCTGCGCAAGCTGGCCATGCTGGCGATCCCCATGAACATCAAGATCGCCTACGAGGCCCTCTCATGGGGCCGCGTGGTCAACGAGTTTCCGCAGGCTTGGGAGATCATCTGCCAGGCCGACATGCCCAACCTGGGCCTGGGCTTTGACTCCTACCATATGTTCGCCACGAACACCTCGCTGGAGGAACTCGACATCCTGGACCCGGACAAGATTTTCCTGGTGCAGCTGGCCGACTTCATGTGGACCGAAATCAAGTCGGTCGAGGAGCGCATCGCCACGGCCCGGCATTTCCGCGTGTTCCCGGGCGAGGGCGTGCACAGCGAGGCGCTGGCCACGCTGGTGACCCGGCTGCACGGCCTGGGCTACCGCGGCGACTACAGTTTTGAGGTGTTCAACGACGACTACCAGCAGATGCCCTTGCCCTCGGTGGCGGAGCGCGCCTGGCGCTCGGCCCTGTGGCTGGGCGAAGACGTGCTGCGGCGCTCGGTGCCGTTGCCGAATCAGATGCGATTGAAACGGTGAGGGTACATGCCGGGTTTGACTATTTTGAGAGTTGCACGGAATGAGCAGTATTTTTGAAGGTTTCCTCTCCACACCCGAAGTCCTGGATGCGTTCAGCGAGCGCAACTTCATTGATGCGATGCTGCGCTTTGAGGCTTCGCTGGCGCGCGCCCAGGCCGGCGCCGGCCTGATCCCCGAGGCCGCCGCCCAGTCCATCGTCGGCACCTGCAAGGTCGAGCTCTTCGACGTCGCCAAGATCGTGCGCGAAAGCGGGCGCGCCGGCAGCATCGCAATCCCGCTGGTCAAAAGCCTCAAGGAGACCGTGGCGCTGTTCAACAAGGAGGCCGCCGCTTATGTGCATTTCGGCTCCACGTCGCAGGACGTCATCGACACCGCGCTGGCGCTGGTGACGCGCAATGCGCTGAACCTGGTCGAGGCCGACATCCGCAAGGCGGTGGCGGCCCTGCTGGTGCTGGCGCGCCGCCACGCGGCCGATCCGGTGATGGCCCGCACCCTGATGCAGCCGGCTTCGGTCACGAGTTTTGGTTTTAAATGCGCGGGCTGGGCCGCGCCGCTGGCGCGCAGCCTGCTGCGCCTGCGGGCCGCCGGCGACAGCGCGCTGGCCGTGCAACTGGGCGGCGCGGTGGGCACGCTGGCGCAAATGCAGGGCAAGGGCCCGCAGATCATCGCCCACATGGCTGCCGACTTGAAGCTCAAGGCCAGCGCCTTCCCCTGGCACACCCAGCGCGACGAATGGGTGGCGCTGGGCTGCGAACTGGGCCTGCTGGTGGGCAGCCTGGGCAAGATCGCAAAGGACATTTCGCTGATGGGCCAGTACGAGATCGGCGAACTGGCCGAGCCCACCGAGCCCGGGCGCGGCGGCTCGTCGGCCATGCCGCACAAGCGCAACCCGGTTGCCTGCATGGTGGCGCTGGCGGCCAGCGCGCGCGCGCCGCAGCGCGTGGCCGCCTTGCTGGCCGCCATGCCGCAGGAACACGAGCGTGCACTGGGCAACTGGCAGGCCGAGCTGGCCGAATGGCCGGGCCTGCTGATGTCGGCGCACGGCTCGGTGCGCGCCATGGCCCATGCGCTGCCCGGCCTGCAGGTGGATACCCGGCGCATGCGCGCCAACCTGGACGCGCTGCGCGCCGAGCTGCCGCCCGATGCGGCCGAGGAATGGTTTAACCCCGAACTGGCCACGCAGGCCGCGGCCCAGGCCCACGCCCAGGCCGACGCGCTGCAGGCCATGGTTTCGCAACCCGACGACAACAAACGCAGCAAGGTGAGCCCATGAGCAACGCGAAAAGTGACAACGAAAAGGGCATGGTCAACCGCCGCCGCGTCCTCGGCGACGCCTGGGTGGACAAGTCCATCGCCAAAAGCAACGCCTTCAACAGCGAGTTCCAGGACCTGATCACGCGTTATGCCTGGAACGAGATCTGGGGCCGGCCGGCGCTGGGCGACAAGACGCGCCGCCTCATGGTGCTGTCGACCATGATCGCGCTCAAGGCCTATGAGGAGTTCGTGATGCATGTGCGCGCCGCGCTGGACGGCCCGCCCGAATCGCGGCTCACGCCCGACGAGATCAAGGAAGTCATTTTGCAGGCCGCGATTTACTGCGGTGTTCCCGCCGCCAACCATGCCTTCGCGCTGGCCGGCGAGATCCTGCGCGAAAAAGGCCTGCTGCCGGAAAGCCAGACATGAAAAAACCTCATCTGCACTGGGTCCAGGAGGGCAGCGGCCCGGTCGTGGTGCTCAGCCATGCGCTGGGCTGCGAACTCGGCATGTGGGACGGCGTGGCCGCCGCGCTCAAGTCGAGCTACACCGTGCTGCGCTACGACCACCGCGGCCACGGCCGCTCGGAAGCCGTGCCCGGGCCCTGCACCATTGACCTGCTGGCTGACGATGCGGCGGGCTTTATATCAGCGCAGGGCGGCGGCCCCGTGCATTTTGTGGGCCTGAGCATGGGCGGCATGACCGCGCAGGCGCTGGCCGCGAAATATCCCCAGCTGGTCAAAAGCATCACGGTCGCCAATGCCGCGATGTATTACGACGAAGCGGCGCGCGCCATGTGGGCGGCGCGTGTGCAGACGGTGTTGGCCCAGGGCATGGAAGCGATTGCCGACGGCGCGCTGCAGCGCTGGTTCACGCCCGAGTACCGCGCCGATGAAACAGGCGGCGGCAAACAGCGTGTGGCCGCTTTGCGCGAGCGGCTGGTGGGCACCGACGCGGCCGCCTATGCCGCGAGCTGTGAGGCGGTGGCCGGCATAGACTTTCGCGCCGGCAACGGCGGCATCCAGTGCCCCGCGCTCGTGATCGCCGGCACGCGCGACGAGGCCACGCCCGTGGCCATGTCCGAGGCGATCTGCAAAAGCATTCCGGGCGCCAGGCTCCAGACCTTGCCGGCCGCGCACCTGAGCGCGGTCGAGCAGCCGGCCGCCTTTGCCGGCCTGTTGGAGCGTTTTTTCGAAAGCCAGGGCTGAGATGGCGCAGCCGGCGGCGGCTGGGCTGGGCATTGCCGTCGCGGGTGCCGGCGTCATAGGCCGGCGGCATATCGAGCTGATCCAGGCGGGCCCGCGCACCCGCTTGTGCGCCGTGGTGGACCCGCAGCCCGCCTCGCGGGACTTCGCCGCCGGCCTGGGCGTACCGCATTTTGAGAGCCTTGAGCAGCTGTTCGCCGGGCCCGGCGAGGCCAGGCCCGACGGTGTGGTTTTGGCCACGCCCAATCATTTGCATGTGGCCGGCGCGCTGGCCTGCGCGCGCCAGGGCGTGCCGGCGCTGATTGAAAAACCCGTGGCCGATTCGCTGGAGGCCGGCCTGCGGCTGGCCGAGGCGCTGGCGAAGCAAGCCACGCCCATGCTGGTGGGCCACCACAGGCGGCACAGCGGCACGCTGCAGGCGGCGCGGCGCGCCATCCGGGCTGGCCTGCTGGGCCGCGTGGTCACGGTGGCGGGCAGCGCGCAGTTCTACAAACCGGCCAGTTATTTTGCGCAGGGTGCCTGGCGCGCCCAGGCCGGCGGCGGCCCCATCCTGATCAACCTGATCCACGAGATGGACAACCTGCGCTACCTGTGCGGCGAGCTGGAGTCGGTCCACGCCTTCGCATCCAACGCGGTGCGGCAGTTCGCGGTGGAAGACACGGCCGTGATGACGCTGAAATTTGCCAGTGGTGTGCTGGGCACGTTCACGCTCTCGGACACCGTGGCCTCGCCGCGCAGCTGGGAGCAGACTTCAGGCGAGAACACGGCCTATGCGCGCTATGCCTCGCAAGACTGTTACTTTATCGCCGGCACACGGGGCTCGCTGGCCGTGCCCACCCTGCAGGCCTGGACCCATGGCCCCGACAGCCGCGGCGAGCCCGGCTGGATGACGCCTTTTACCGAGCAAACCCTGGCCCTGGAGGCGGTGGACCCGCTGCAGGCGCAACTGGACCATTTCTGCGATTTGATAGACGGCAAGGCAGAGCCGATAATCACGGTCGCGGATGCCTTGCAAAGCCTGTTGGCCGTGGAAGCCGTGCGGCGCTCGATCGCCACCGGCGAAACCGTCGCGCTGCGGGACCTCGCAGCCAACCCTCGTCAACCCTGAACCCCCGGAAAGACTTGCTTCATGAAAACAGCTTTGGTCCTCAACGGCCCCAACCTCAACCTGCTGGGCACGCGCGAACCGGCCGTCTATGGCTCGCAGACCCTGGCCGACGTCGAGGCGCTGTGCGTCCAGGCCTGCAAGACCCACGGCTTCAAGCTGGACTTCCGGCAGAGCAACCACGAAGGCGCGCTGATAGACGCCATCCATGAGGCCGGCCGCGCACAGGCCGCCGGCACGCTGGCCGGCGTGGTGCTCAATGCGGGCGCTTACACCCATACCAGCGTGGCCCTGCACGACGCCATCAAGGGCGCGGGCGTGACGCTGATCGAGCTGCACATCAGCAATGTGCATGCGCGCGAGGCCTTTCGCCACCACTCCTACATCTCGCCGGCCGCCAAGGCCGTCATGGCCGGCTTCGGCGTCAAGGGCTACGCCCTGGCCATCGCCGGTTTGGCCGAACTGACCGGCTGAAGCGGCCGGCGCGCTGACGGATATGGCCGCGCCGCCGAAATTCCCGGTTGACGAACGCGAGGTCGAATTCAGCGCCATACGCGCGCAAGGCGCGGGCGGGCAGAACGTCAACAAGGTTTCCAGCGCGGTGCACCTGCGCTTTGACATCAACGCCTCTTCCTTGCCCGATGCGATCAAGGAGCGCTTGCTGGCCCTGTCCGACAGCCGCATCACGCAGGAGGGCGTGCTGGTGCTCAAGGCGCAGCAGCACCGGACGCAAGAGATGAACCGCGCCGATGCGCTGGCGCGGCTGCAGGAGGTTGTCGACGGGGTTTCCACGCCGCCCAAGGCGCGGCGCGCGACCAAACCGACTTATGGCTCCAGGCAGCGGCGGCTCGCAGGCAAAAGCCGGCGTTCGGACATCAAGTCTTCACGGGGCAAGGTGGGCGGAGGCGATTGAGCCGCTCAAGTCACCGTATAGCGGCCGGGCTTGTGGTTGACCCAGAGGAACAGGCTCATCAGCACGGCGGCCATCACGGAATAGCTGACGCGTTCGGGTGGCACCACCAGCAATGCCAGCAGCACCACGCTGGCGTCAATGGCCATCTGCACCTTGCCCGCGCGCCAGCCGTGCTTTTCCTGCAGGTAGAGCGTCACGATGGTGGCGCCGCCCAGGCTGGCCCGGTGCCGGGCCAGGAAAAGGCAACCGCTTCCCAGCAGCAGGCCGCCCACCAGCGCGGCATACAGCGGGTGGATGTCCGCGATGTCAAGCACCCTGGGCGACCAGTCCGCCAGCAGCGACAGCAATGCAATGGACAGGAATGTCTTGATGGTGAACTCGCGCCCCATGCGGGTCCATGAGAACCAGTAAAAGGGCAGGTTGACCAGAAAGAACAGCTTGCCGAAACTCACGCCGGTGGCGTAGTGCAGCACAAAGGCCATGCCGGCCGTGCCGCCCGTCAACAGCCCCGCCTGGTTGAAGATCACCATCGCCAGCGACACAAACAGGGTTCCCGTGAAGATGCCCTGCGCATCGTCAAAGAGGGTGTGGCGTTCGGGGACTGAGGATTGAGCCATATCGGAAACTGGAAGAGCGCCTGCGGACGGCACTTCAGGCTCAGCATGATCCATGCCAAATGGCGCCCATCCGCCAAGCCGGTCCGGCCGCTGGATCGCGGCCAAGGGCGTTACAGGGATCCAGCCCAATAAAATTGGGTGCAGGAAGCTATAAAAACAATAGCAATTTGCTTTGCCTGGCACTGCGGCAGGCGTGGCGGCCTATAGGCTGTCCCGCACCTGTGCGGTGATCTCCAGCGACCTCCGGGCAATCGCCGGATCAAAAATATGCGTGGTCACCATCAACTCATCGGCCCGGGTCTCGGCGATAAAAGAACGCAAACCCTCCCGGACGGAGTCTGCAGACCCCGCCACCGCATACTTCAACATCCGCTGCGCACCCACCCTTTCGGCCGGCGACCAGTAGGCGTCGATGTCGTCGATAGGCGGCGGCATGGGGCCGGGGGTTCCGCGCAGCAGGTTGGTCATGGCCTGCTGGACGGAGGTGAGCTGGTAACGTGCCGCTTCGTCGGTGTCGGCGGCCACCACGTTGGCGGCGACCATGGCGTAGGGCTTGCCCAGCTGCGCCGAGGGTTCGAAGCGGCTGCGGTAAACCTCCAGCGCCTGCATCAGCATGTCGGGCGCGAAATGCGAGGCAAAGGCAAAGGGCAGGCCCAGCGCGGCGGCCAGCTGGGCGCCGAAGAGGCTGGAGCCGAGTATCCATAGCGGAACCTTGAGGCCGGCGCCCGGCACGGCGCGGATCCTCTGGCCGGGCTCTATGTCTTCGAAGTAGTAGCGCAGCTCCTGCACGTCCTGCGGAAAAGTGTCGGCATTGTTCTGGTGGTCACGGCGCAGCGCGCGGGCGGTCAGCTGGTCGGTGCCGGGTGCGCGGCCCAGGCCCAGATCAATACGGCCGGGATAGAGCGAGGCCAGCGTGCCGAACTGCTCGGCAATCACCAGCGGCGAATGGTTGGGCAGCATCACGCCGCCCGACCCCACGCGAATTGTGTTGGTGCCGCCAGCCACATGGCCTATCACCACCGCGGTGGCGGCACTCGCGATGCCGGGGTTGTTGTGGTGCTCGGCCAGCCAGAAGCGCTTGAAGCCCAACTGTTCGGCATGCCGGGCCAGGGCCAGCGTGTTGCGAAAGGCGTCGGCGGCGGTGGCGCCTTTGACGATGGGAGAGAGGTCAAGGACTGAAAAGGGGATCATGGAAATCTGGGAGGGCGCCTCGTGAGTGAAGCGCGACGGGCCAGTTTAGGAGCTTCCCTATGGCCGCACGGGTGGCAGGGTATAAACCCTGCATGAGCGATCTCCCGGATATCCAACTGCCCCCCGAGGCGCACGCGTTGCTGCGCACAGCCAGCCGTTTTGAAACCCCTTGCGGCGACGGCACCATGGTCTGGCACAGCTGGGGCCAGGCCACGCGCCGGCCCGGGCTTGCGCCGCTGGTGCTCTTGCACGGCGGCAGCGGCAGCTGGATGCACTGGCTGCGCAACCTTGCCGCGCTGGCCGCATCGGGACGCTGGCTGCTGGTGCCCGACTTGCCCGGCTTTGGCGATTCAGCGGCGCCCCCGCGCGGCACCGATGCCGACGTGCTGCCCGAGCCGGTGGAGCAGGGGCTGGCCGTGCTGGTGGGCGATGCGGCCTGCGACCTGGTGGGATTTTCGTTTGGCGGCATGGTGGCCGGCTTCCTCGCGGAGCGCTTCCCGGCCCGGGCCGTGCGTGTGGTGCTGGTGGGCGCGCCCGGCCTCGGTGTGGCGCCCGAAAAAGCCATCCGCCTGCGCGCCTGGCGGCACCTGGCCGATGCGGCCGAGCGTGACGCGATACACCGGCACAACCTCGCGGCGCTGATGTTGCAGCACGAAGAATCCATCAATGAACTGGCCCTGCACCTGCACATCGCCAATGTGCTGCGCGACCGCATGAAGGGCCGCAGCCTGGCACGCACCGATGCGCTGGCGCAGTCGCTGGCGCGGCTGCGCTGCCCGGTGTGGGCGATTTACGGGCGTGAGGATGCGCTGTACCGCGGCAAGCTGGATGCGCTGCGGGAGGCCCTGGCGCGGGCCGCTGATTTCAGGGGCCTGGCGCTGGTGGAGGACGCCGGCCACTGGCTGCAGTTTGAGCGGGCCGCTGCTTTCGACAAAGCACTGCTGGCCGCGCTGGAAGCCTAGCGCTTATTTTTCAATCGCGAGCAGCTCGATGTCGAAGGTCAGCGTGGCATTGGGCGGCACCACGCCGCCGGCGCCGCGCTCGCCATAGGCCGTGGCGGGCGGGCAGGTCAGCGTGGCCTTGCCGCCGACCTTGATTTTCTGCACGCCTTCGGTCCAGCAGGGTACGACGCGGTTCAGCGGAAAGCTCGCGGGCGCGCCGCGCTTGTAGGAGCTGTCGAATTCCTTGCCGTCGGCCAGGGTGCCGCGATAGTGCACCTTGACGGTGTCGGTCGCCTTGGGCTGCGGGCCGGTGCCGTCGGCCGTGTGCACGACCTTGACGCCGCTGGGCAGGGTTTCGGCCGGGGCGGCGGCAAGGGCGGCGGTGGAAACCGCGAAGGAGGCGAGGCAGGCCAGTGCGGCGGTCAATGTTTTCATGGCAATCATGGCTTTCATGGATAAGGGGACTGGGGGAACTGCGCGGATTATCGCTGCGGCGCCGGCTGGCCTATCATGGAAGCGTCCGCCGCCGTTCCCGCGGCATACCCTCAGCCCCACCAGGAGGACGCCCCCATGAACCATCGCGATGACCACGATGCCCGCAGGAGAGTTTTTTTGCAGCACGCCGGTCTGGGGGCCGCGGCCATGGGGGCTTTTCCGCTCCAGGCTTTCGCGGCGGGGCGTGAAACGCTGCCCTTCGGCAATGGCGAACGCGAACTGGTGACCTACCCGGGCAAGCGCCCGCTGCTGCGCGTGACCACGCGGCCGCCGCACCTGGAAACACCGTTCAGCGCCTTCGGCGAAGGGGTGATCACACCCAACAATGCCTTCTTCGTGCGCTACCACCTGGCCAATATTCCCAAACGCATAGATGCCAATACTTACCGGCTGCGCGTGGGCGGCCATGTCAAACAGTCGCTGTCACTTTCGCTGGCCGAACTCAAGGCCCTGGCCGCGCCGGTCGAGGTGGTGGCCGTCAACCAGTGCTCGGGCAACAGCCGCGGGTTTTTCGAGCCGCGCGTTTTTGGCGCGCAGCTGGGCAACGGCTCCATGGGCAATGCGCGCTGGGTGGGCGTGCCGCTGCGGGCGGTGCTCGAAAAAGCCGGCGTGCTTCCCGGCGCCAGGCAGGTGGCGTTCAATGGCCTGGACACGCCGGTGCTGCCCCAAACGCCGGACTTCATCAAGGCCCTGAACATAGACCTGGCGCTCACTGCCGAGCCCCTCGTGGCCTGGTCCATGAACGGTGCCGACATTCCTTTCCTTAACGGCTACCCGATCAAGCTCATCGTGCCGGGGTATTTCGGCACCTACTGGGTCAAGCACCTGAGCGAGATCGTCGTGATGGACCACGGCTTCGAAGGTTTTTTCATGTCCACGGCCTACCGTGTGCCCGACAACGCCTGCCAGTGCGTGCCGGCCGGCACGGCGCCCACGGCAACGCGGCCCATCACCACGCTGCCGGTGCGCTCCTTCATCACCAGCGTGGCGGGCGGCGCGCGCGTGCCGGCGGGCAAGCCGCTGCAGCTCAAGGGCATTGCCTTTGACGGCGGCAGCGGCATACGCAAGGTCGAGCTGTCCGAAGACGGCCGGCAGTGGCACGAGGCGGCGCTGGGCAAGGACCTGGGGCGTTTTTCGTTCCGCGAATGGAGTTTCGGCATGGCAGCTCCGCGCAAGGGCGAGTTCAAGCTCATGGTGCGTGCCACCAATATGCAGGGCGATGTGCAGCCCGCCACGGCCAGCTGGAACCCGGGCGGTTATGCGCGCAATGTTGTGGAAACCACGCGCCTGCTGGCGGTCTAGGAGATCGCCATGAACATCCTCCATTTAATTGCCGTGCGTGTTCTGTCCGCGGCCGCTTTGGCCCTGGGCTGCGGCGCCGCATCGGCGCAAGCCGTGCAGAGCGTGACCCTGCCGCTGGAGACCGCCAGGCTCAAGCCCTCCAAGCTGGCCGGCTACCAGATCGCGCTGCAAAAATGCGGCATCTGCCACTCGGCCGACTACATCAGCCAGCAGCCACCGGCCATGACGGCCGCGCAGTGGACCGCCGAGGTGCGCAAGATGGAGCATGCCTATGCCGCACCGCTCAGCGACGGCGACGTGGCGCAGATCGGCGAATACCTGGCCGTGACCTACGGCGGTGCCAAGCCCACGCTGGGGCCGGTGGCGGCGGCGACGCCGGTTCCCGCCGCAGCCCCGGGCGCTCCGGCCGCGGCCGTCGATGTGCAGGCCGTGCTCAAGGCCAATGCCTGCCTGGGCTGCCATGCGGTGGCGCAGAAAATCGTCGGGCCGGCCTACCACGACGTCGCGGCCCGGTACAAAAGCGACCCACAGGCCCAGGCCAAACTCGAGGCCAGCATACGGGCGGGCGGGTCGGGCAAATGGGGGCCGGTGGTGATGCCGCCTTTTGCCAACCTGAGCCCGCAGGAGCTCAAGGCCTTGGCGGCCTTTGTGTTGAAACAATAGGCCTGTGTTGGTTCCAAAGTTCTAAAATTGGTAAGGCCAACGATCCTGATATTGGATTGGCCTTACCTTTTGGGCTATCAGCCATGGCAAAGCCCGCCGTCGCATAAACTGCACCTCACGCAGAGGACTCATGCTGGACCAACTCAAACAGGTCGACAACCGTCGGCTCTACCAACAAATTGCCGACCAGATTCGCGCCTTCATTGACAAGGGCAACTACACCGCGGGTGCGCGGTTGCCGCCGGAGCGCGATCTGGCCCAGCAGCTGGGCGTCTCACGCCCCTCGGTGCGCGAGGCGCTGATTGCACTGGAAATCGAGGGCAGCGTGGAAGTGCGCATGGGCGCCGGCGTGTATGTCTGCAGCGCGGCCCAGCGCAAGCCGCAGGTCCTGGCCACCATGGGCGAAAGCCCGATCGAGCTGATGCAGGCACGCGCCGCCATCGAAGGAACCGTCGTGCTGCAGGCCTGCGCCAAAGCCACGCCCGAGGCGCTGTTGGCGCTGCGCCAGATTCTGGACAACATGCTGTCCGCCATGGCGCAAAACCGCTCGCCCCTGGCCTTTGACCGGCAGTTTCACCAGACGATTGCGGCCATGACGGGCAACTCCGTGCTGGAGCGGCTGGTGGGCGAACTATTTGACGAGCGTCACAGCCCGATTGCCGCGCGCCTGAGCGCGCATTCCGAATCCGGCCAAAGCTGGGCCATTGCG
This sequence comes from Polaromonas sp. CF318, assembly GCF_000282655.1. Taxonomy (GTDB): domain Bacteria; phylum Pseudomonadota; class Gammaproteobacteria; order Burkholderiales; family Burkholderiaceae_C; genus Polaromonas. The sequence continues at coordinate 5,110 of NZ_AKIV01000078.1, read as the reverse complement.
CTGCAGGAGCACGAAGCCATCTTGCGCGCCCTGGAGAACCAGGACGTGCTGGCCGCGCAGACCGCCATGCGCGCGCATCTGCAAGCCTCCGAACAGCGCTGGGTCGAGAGCCGTCGCGAATGGTCATGAGCTAGGGCCTGTTAACCCTTCCCCTGGTCAGGCCTGTGCAATTGCGCAGGCTTTTTTTCGTCGTTTCACGCTGCTTGTGACGCCCGGGCCACGGGTAAGCACCAATACTCACGCGCTTTCTGGTAAGGCCAAATACGCCAAATTGTGTCAGGTGGCCTTACCAATTTGCGAGGCGGCAAATTCATCCCCTCCCGGCCCCCGACCCCCCAAGAGGAGTGCGCATTGCTGTCATCCGTGTCCGATCACGTCCGTCCCGACGCGCCCAGCCCTGCCGAGGCTGGCGTACTGCTGCGCCTGGAAGGGATTACCAAACGCTTCCCGGGGGTGCTGGCACTCGATGGCGTGAGCTTTGACGTGCGAAGTGGCGAGGTACACGCCGTGTGCGGTGAAAACGGCGCAGGCAAATCGACGCTGATGAAGGTGATCAGCGGCCAGTACCAGCCCGATGCGGGGGCACTGCGCTACCGCGGCGAGGTCCGTCAATTCCAATCCCCCGCCGAATCCGAGGCTCTCGGCATTGCCATCATTCACCAGGAGTTGAACCTGGCGCCGCACCTCACGGTGGCCGAAAACATTTACCTGGCCCGTGAGCCACGCAAGGGCTGGCTGATTGACCGGGCGGCACTGCGCCGCCAGGCACGGCAATGCCTGGACCGGCTGGGACTGGACATCGCACCGGACGCCCTCGTCAAAACCCTGTCGGTGGCCCAGCAGCAGATGGTGGAAATTGCCAAGGCGCTGTCGCTCAACGCCCAGGTGCTCATCATGGACGAGCCCACCTCCTCCCTCACGGAGTCGGAGACCGAGAAGCTGTTTGGCATCATCCACGAGCTCAAGCGCACGGGGGTCGGTATTGTCTACATCTCCCACCGCCTCGACGAGCTGGCGCTCATCGTGGACCGGGTCACCGTCTTGCGCGACGGACGCTACGTGTCCACCGAACAGCTGGCCGACACCAGTGTGGAAGAGATTGTGGCCAAGATGGTTGGGCGCCCGCTGGACGATGTATTCCCCAAGAGAACATCCGTGCCCACGACCGACGTGTTGTTGAGCGTGCAGGGCCTGACACGCCAGGGTGTGTTTCACGACGTGAACTTCGAGCTGCGCCGCGGCGAAATCCTGGGCTTTGCGGGGCTCATGGGGGCCGGCCGGACCGAAGTGGCTCGCGCCATTTTTGGCGCCGACCCCATCGACGCCGGCGAGGTGTTTCTGGCCGGGCAGCGCCTCACCATTCACTCGCCGCGGGATGCGGTGCGCCAGGGGCTGGCCTACCTGTCGGAGGATCGCAAGCATGACGGGCTGGCATTGAAGATGACTGTGGCACAGAACATCACGCTGGCCAACATGGATGCCGTGTCCAACCGTGCGGGCATGATCCAGTTCGCCAAAGAACAGGATGCCGCGCGCCATTACATCGGCGCACTCGACATCCGCACGCCGGGCAGCAACCAGATCGTGCGCCTGCTCTCGGGCGGCAACCAGCAGAAACTCGTGATCAGCAAATGGCTGTTCCGTGAATCACGCGTGCTGTTTTTTGACGAGCCCACGCGCGGCATTGACGTGGGCGCCAAGTACGCGATCTACCAGTTGCTGGACCAGCTCGCGGGCCAGGGCATTGGCGTCGTGATGATCAGCTCCGAGCTGCCCGAAATCATGGGGATGACCGATCGTGTCGCGGTCTTCCATGAAGGCCGCCTGGTCACCATCCGTCCCACCCGCGAGACCCATCAGGAAGAGGTCATGCACTACGCCTCCGGCCGCAGCGTGCCCTCCGCCGGCTGAGCCCTCCAAGACCCTTTCCCGGACCACATCATGACCGAACAACAAAAAGACCTGTTTCAAAAATTTGCCGCGCTGGCCAGCCTGCTGGGACTCGTCGCCATCTTCTCGTTCACCAGCAACGCCTTCTTCAGCGTGGGCAACGGCATGACCGTGGCGCTCCAGGTGACGTCCATCGCCTATCTCGGCATCGCGGCAACCTGCGTGATCATCACCGGCGGCATTGACCTCTCGGTAGGTGCCATCCTGGCGCTGGCCGGCGTCGTGGCGGCCATGCTGGTCAAGGCGGGCGCGCCCGTGCCGCTGGGCATGTTTGCCGGCCTGCTGGTGGGTGGGCTGTGCGGGCTGATCAACGGCCTGTGTGTGACGGTGCTCCAACTGCCGCCCTTTATTGCCACCTTGGGAATGATGCTGGTGGCACGCGGCGTGGCCTTGCAACTGACCGATGCCCGCGCCATCAGCGGCCTGGGCGACAGCTTTGCGGCACTGGGCAACGGAGCCTTGTTCCGCATCGTCAATATCGGTGCGGACGGCTTTCCCGATGTGGTGTTCGTCGGCATTCCTTATCCCGTGGTGCTCATGGTCGTGCTGGCGCTGGCCGTCTCCATCCTGCTCAATCGCGCCACGCTGGGACGCCATCTGTACGCCATCGGCTCCAACCTGGAAGCCGCCCGGCTCTCGGGCGTGAACGTCAAGGGCGTGACGCTGTTTGCCTATGTGCTTTCCGGCCTGCTGGCCGGGCTGACCGGCTGCGTGCTGATGTCACGCCTGGTCACGGCCCAGCCCAGTGAGGGCCTGATGTACGAACTTGATGCCATTGCCGCCGCGGTGATAGGCGGCACCTCGCTCACGGGCGGTGTGGGCACGGTGTCGGGCACCGTCATTGGCGCGTTCGTGATTGGCATCCTGCGCAACGGTTTGAACATGAGCGGCGTGTCCGCCTTCACCCAGCAAATTCTGATTGGCGTCGTCATCCTGCTGGCCGTGTGGATCGACCAGATGCGCCATCGCAAGTGATCCCTACCGGCAGGGCTTACCGGGACTTCGAGAGACAACCTCTACAACCACCCATGAGGAAAGAAATGAAAAAATTTGTCCACACCCTGATCGCGGCCGCCCTGGTGGCCGCATCGTCGATGGCCCTGGCCGCCGACAAGGAGATTGCCGTCATCGTGAAGACCGCCAACTCGGACTTCTGGCAGAACGTGAAGAAAGGCGCCAACGCTGCCGTGGGCAATCTCAAGGGCTACACCGCCACCTTCCAGGGCGCGGCATCCGACACCGACCTGGCCGGGCAGGTATCCCTGGTGGAAAACGCCGTGAACCGCAAGGTCGCCGGCATTGTGCTGGCCCCTTCGGACCCGGATGCCCTGATCCCCGCCATGAAAAAGGCCTGGGAAGCCAAGATCCCCGTTGTGCTGATTGACTCCGCCGCATCGGATTCCGGCAAGGCTTATTACCAATCCTTCCTGGCCACCGACAACAAGGCCGCCGGGGAAATGTCGGCCAAGACGCTGATCGACAAGATCGGTACCACCGGCAAGATTGCCGTCATGTCCTACACCGCGGGCTCGGGCTCCGAAATCGGCCGCGTGGGAGGTTTCACCGACTACATCAAGAAGCATTCCAAGCTGCAGATCGTGGGCCCCTTCTACTCCAACTCGCAGATGGGTACCGCACTGAACCAGACCACCGACGTGCTGGCCGCCAATCCCGACCTCAAGGGCATCTTCGGCGCCAACGAACCCACTGCTATCGGCATGGGCCGCGCTCTGGTTCAAGCGGGCAAAGCCGGCAAAGTGGTGGCCATTGGCTTTGACGGCAACTCCGACCTGCAGGGCTTTGTGAAAGACGGCACCATCGAGGCAATTGCCGTGCAAAGCGCCTTCGAGATGGGTAACCTGGGCGTAAAGACCGTGGCGGAAATTGTGGGAGGCAAGAAAGTGCCGGCCTTCCGCGATACCGGCGTCTTGATGGTCAACAAGAAAAACATCGACACGCCGGCTGCCAAGAACGTTCTCTACTAAGCCGCCCGAACCCAGGAACCCCTCCGGCACCGGCTGCCGGAGGAGGGTATGTGCACACCACGGATGTGAAACCCCTTTCCCGCCCAGCCTGAGAAAACTCCATGCTGATCGACGCGCACCAGCATTTCTGGAACCTGGCGGACCGCACCGGCCACTGGCCGCCGGCCGCCCTGGCAGCCATCTACCGCGACTTTGGCCCCGCCGACTTGCGGCCCGAACTGCAGCGATGCGAGGTGGCCGGTACCGTGCTGGTCCAATCGCTGCCCACCATCGCCGACACCCACTACCTGCTGGAGATAGCGCAGCGCAGCCCCTTCGTGCTGGGTGTCGTGGGCTGGGTGGACCTGCTCGCCGCGGATGCCCCCGCACAAATCGCAGCGCTGGCGCGCCACCCCAAGCTCAAGGGCCTGCGCCCCATGCTGCAGGACATAGCCGATACCGATTGGATCACCCACCCCGCACTGGACCCGGCCCTGCACGCCATGCAGACCCATGGACTGGTGTTCGATGCCCTGGTGCTGCCCCGGCATCTGCCGGCGCTGCAGGCCATGGCCCAGCGCCATTCTTCGCTGTCCATCGTCATCGACCACGCAGCCAAGCCTGAAATCGCCCTGGCGCGAGTGGAGCCCTGGCGCGCCCATATGGAGATGCTGGCAAGCTTGCCCCAGGTGCACTGCAAGCTGTTCGGGCTGCTCACCGAGGCCGGCGCCCATCCCACCGCGCAGGCCCTTGGCCCGTATGTGGACCATGTCCTGAAGGTCTTCGGGATGCGCCGGCTGATGTGGGGCAGTGACTGGCCGGTGCTGGAACTGGCAGCCGACTACCCCGGCTGGCTGGCCATGGCCCGAGCCCTGTGCCGTGCCCACCCGGGCATGGACGACGCCGGCATGGCGGCCATCTTTGGCGGCAATACGCGGCGCCTGTACCGCCTCGACTAAACCTATACACGGAGATTGCATGCAACGAATGGGATGGGTCATTGGTATCGACCCCCAACACATCGACGAATACAAGCGTCTGCATGCGGCCGTCTGGCCCGCTGTGCTGCAGCGCATTCACCAGTCGCAGCTGCGCAACTACAGCATTTTTCTGCGGGAGCCGGAAAACCTGCTGTTCGGCTACTGGGAATACCACGGCCAGGACTTTGACGCGGACATGGCGGCTATCGCCGCCGA
>NZ_AKIV01000077.1 GCF_000282655.1 Polaromonas sp. CF318 | reverse complement strand
GCTGCCGGGCAACCCCCGGCCAGCAGAACTAAGACGAGGGCACAGGCGCGCAAGCCGGAGCAAGACCCGGCTTAATGCGACCCCCTATGAGCCCACCCGGTTGTATGTTTCTCAACATAACTGAACAACTCATACATCGCCATCGCCATAGCCCCAATCACCACCAGCCCGGCAAACGCCAACGCCAGCCGTTGTTGCGAACCGGCACTCTGCATGAGATAGCCAATCCCCGAATCGCCAGCCGTCATTTCGGCCAGCACGGTGCCGACAAACGCCAGCGTGATGGAGACCTTGAGCGAGGCGAAGAAATAAGGCATGGAACGCGGCAGGCCGACCTTGACGAGTACGTCCCAGCGTTTGGCGCCCAGCACGCGCAGCACGTCTTCGAGTTCGGGCTCCAGTGTGGCCAGCCCCGTGGCCATGTTGACGGTGATGGGGAAAAACGAGATCAGGAAGGCCGTGAGGATGCCGGGGCCTATGCCTATGCCGAACCAGACGATCAGGATGGGGACAATCGCCGCCTTGGGCACGGCGTTGAAGGCCACCAGCAGCGGATACACCGCCGCATAGGCCAGGCGCGAGGAGCCGACCAGAAAGCCGAGCAGCACGCCGACGATGATGGAAATGCCGAAACCGACCAGGGTGACCCAGAAGGTTTTCCAGGCGGCTTCGGCAATCGGCGTGGCGAACTCGGCCATGGCCTGGGCGATGGCCAGCGGCGCGGGGAAAATGAATTCGGGCACGGTGAAGGCGCTGCACACCAGTTGCCACAGCAAGACCACGGCCGCGAGCAGCGCCCAGGGCGCCCAGCATTCCAGCTGTTTGTTGTTCATGTTCATGGCGCGGCCCCGCCGCGCACCGCGCCTATGTGGCCGCGCAACTCGTGCACGATGTCGCTGAATTCACGCGTGTAGGTCACTTCGAGGTCGCGTGGGCGCGGCAGGTCGATTTCGCGCCTGACGACAAAACGGCCCGGACTCTTGCTCATCACATAGACCGTGTCGGCCAGGAACACCGATTCGCGTAAATCATGCGTGACCAGGATCACGTTAAAGCGCTGCTCGGTCCAGAGGTCGCGCAGGATGCACCAGAGTTCCTCGCGCGTGAAGGCGTCCAGCGCGCCGAAGGGCTCGTCGAGCAGCAGCATCTTGGGCTCGTGGATCAGCGCGCGGCAAATGCTGGCGCGCTGCTGCATGCCGCCCGAGAGCTGCCAGGGGAATTTGTCTTCATAACCGGCCAGGCCGACCTTTTGCAGCAGGCGGCGCGCGCGTTCCTCGAACTCCTTGCGCCTGGCCTTGAACTGGCTGCGGTAGGGCTCGACGATTTCCAGCGGCAGCAGCACATTGCCGACCGCGGTGCGCCAGGGCAGCAGCGAGGGCGCCTGGAAGGCCATGCCCGAAATTTTCAGCGGCCCGGTCACGGGCCGGCCGTCGATCAGGATGCGGCCGGACGAAGGCGTCTTCAGGCCGGTGGCCAGTTTCATGAAGGTGGACTTGCCGCAGCCCGAGGGCCCGACGATGGCGATGAACTCGCCCTGCCGCACCTGCAGGTCTATGGCCTCGACGGAAAACTGTTTGCGTGCGAGCAGCTCGTCGTTATACGCAAGCCAGACGTCGCGGAAATCAACGAAATTGCCCCCACGCTCCCCCACTGCGTGTGGGTCGCTGCCCCCCGAGGGGGCCCTCGCGCCTTGGGGCGGCCCGGCGGCGCTCAAGGCTTCAGTCATTTTTTCGGGACGGGCAGTACATTGAGTTCAGCCGCCGTCGGCAGGAAGCTGCCGTTCCACACCACATTCGGGTCGACGCGGGTCTTGGTGCCGAAGGCGTCGGACACCTGCGAGGCCATCAGCGTGAGGCGCGGGGCTTTCACCTGGCCGAAGCCTTCGGCGCGGGCGTCGGGGCTGTTGACCACGGTGTCTATGGCCAGGCGCAGGCGGCGCACTTCCAGCGGCACGTTGATGATGCCGTCGCGCGCCTTGACGAATTCAATCGCCGCGGCCGGGTCGGCAACCACGTCTTTGACGCCCTTGGTGAAGGCCTGCAGGAAAGCCTTGATGGCGGCCGGGTTCTCCTTGATGAGCTTGGGCGAGGCGATGACCACATTGCCGTAGTGTTTCACGCCGAAGTCGGCATACGGCAGCACCACGACGTCCTCGGCCTTGACGCCGCGCGCTTCGAGGTTGAGCAGGGATGTGAAGGTAAAGCCGGTGATGGCGTCCACCTCGCCGCGCGCCAGCATGGTTTCGCGCAGCGGCGGGTCCATGGTGACCCACTGGAAGCCGGTGATCTTGTTGGCCTTGGCAAACACCGGGAAGGCGCGGCGGCCGGCGTCGAACACCGGTGCACCCATTTTTTTGCCGTTGAGGTCGGCGGGGGTCTTGATGCCCGACTTCTTGAGCGCCATGACCGAGGCCGGCGTGTTGTTGTAGACCATCATCACGGCCACCGGCTTGTTGGGCGCGTCGGGATTGTTGGCATGGAATTCCATCACCGAGGCCAGGTCGGCAAAGCCCATGTCGTAAGTGCCCGACGCCACACGCGTGACCGCGCCGCCCGAGCCGTTGCCGGCGTCCACCGTGACGTCCAGCTTGTTGGCCTTGAAGTAGCCCTTGGCCACCGGCGTGAGGAAGAGCGCGGAGGGGCCCTCAAAACGCCAGTCGAGCTGGAATTTGATGGGCGTGTTCTGCGCATGCGTGCTCAAGGCCGTCAGGGCAATGGCTGCTGCGGCCATCCGGGCGGCGAGGTGGGGGAGGGCGGGTGCGCGGTTTTTCATGTCGGACATTTTCAAGGGGGTTGCGAAAGGAGGCGGCGGTCGGAAATCGGCAGGCAGAGATGCGCAAAGGCGCGAAAAGGCGGAGCAAGGCGCGGAAAGACGCCATGGTCGTGCCAGGCGGGCGAAGCCAAAACGATACAGCAAAAACAATGCCTGCCGTGCGTCGAAATAGAACTTAGAGATTACCTGCGGGGCCGCGCGCCGTGTGCCGCACAAAAAGGCCTTGCAAACCGGCGGCGCGGATTGGCTGAAGCGCAACAGATAGCCCTGTTGGGGGCTGTCAGTGTTCGCACTTTGGGGATTGCTCACCGGATGCCTTATGTATTCTTTGGGCCCTTATTTTCGAGGTGTCCCTCGCTTGTGCGGATGGCTCCGCCGGACGCGAAGAAGCCCGGAGAGAAAGTACTGCCTGTTCGACGAAGTGGGCGTCATTTTCCAGGTCGGAACGCGGCCTCGGGAAATGCGGCTGGCGTTACAGCTGTTTACGTTTGGGGCTGGCCGCCGCGATGAACGGGATCGGGACGTCGCGGCGCCCGTGTCTTTTCCCACGTTTTACCTGTCAGTCCTGACAGGAAGGGGCCCTCAAACAGCCTTTGACTATTTCCGCGGCCCATCCATAGAGTGGCATTGCGTGAGAGGGATTAAGCCGCAAGGCCGTACGGCTCCCAGGCGTTGACAAAACCTGGGGGTGGCGACCGAAGCGATCTAACAACGATGTATTCAGACAGGGATTTCATGAAAACGCCTTATTCGCAGCTGCGCCGCCAGATGTTGTCAATTCTGGGCCTGGGCGCCCTGACAGGGGGGATGGGCGGGGCAGGCAGTGCCTGGGCCCAGGCTGCGGCAGCCGGCAAAAAACCGGCCGCCGCGGGGCCGGGAGGGGCCAATTGGCGCTTTCTGATCAATGAGGCCGTGGGCGGCGATACCAACTCCTTTGTGCTGACCAACCGCTACCGGCCTGCCGCCGATTTCATCACCGCCCAGCTCAAGGGGCGGCCCATCGTGGTGGAGCCCATGGTCGACATCAAGCGCTTCATGGCGGTGGCCCAGGGCGCCAGCAAACCCGAGTTCGTCTTCGGCAAGTCCGTCAACCAACTGGCCAAGCTGGTGCGCGACAACGGCTACCAGCCGGTGGTGCGGCGCGCCGATCCCTACAAGGCGGCCTTTATCGTGGCCAAGGACTCCCCGATCAAAACCCTTACGGATGCGGCGGATGCCAAGGTCATCATGCCTGACGAGTTCGCGGCCACCAGCGCGGTGGCCCTGGCGGAACTGCGGCGGCAAAAGCTCGGCCAGATCCGCGTGACGCATGTGCGCTTCCAGGAGGAGGTCGCGCAGTTCGTCAAGTCCGGAATGGGCCAGATTGGGGTGGTCAATCCCACCATCGCCAAAAAATGGGTGGAAGACGGCGGGCGCGTGGTGGCTGAAACGCAGCCGGTGGTGAACTGGTCGATTCTGGCCGGTCCCGGCCTGGCCGCGGACATGGTGCAGCAGCTGCGTGATGCGCTGATGGCCGCCAATCCCGAAAGCGCCGCCGTGATGGCATCGATGGGCGTGAAGGCCTGGGCCAAAGCCGAAAGAAAGGATTACCTGGATTTGTTGGACTACACGAGGGAGTAAAAAATGGACGTGTTGATTCGAACGAAGCTGCTTTCGCCGTCTGCATGGCGAACCGGGCTGCTGGCCGCCGTGCTGGCACTTTCCTGCGGCGCGCAAGCCCAGGACAAAAGGGCGGTGCCGCCCAACATCGAACGGGCCGCGGCGGAAATCGCCGCGGAACTCGCGGGGCATTGCCCCCTGGCGCCGGCCGGCGATGTCGGCGCCTACACCCAGTGCCGGCAAGCCCTGTTCGGCCCCAGCCAGCTGCGGGCGCACGTGGCGCCCATCGTGCTGTGGGGCCGGCAGAACAAAAAGGACAACGCCACGCTGCGCCAGACCAACCTCACGCAGTTCGCGCCGGACGCCTGGACCGGCATGTATGCGCCGCTTTTCATGTTCAACGGCCGGCATACCGTGGAATGGGTGGCCGACGAGAAGATGTTCCTGGTACGGCTGGAAGCGGCCTTTCGCAATCGCCTGCCGCCGGGCCAGTTTCCCTACCCGTTCTGGCACGATGAGGCCAAGTGGACCATGTACGAGAACGCCCGCAGCATGATGCTGTGGATGAGCCCCGACACGGCCACCATCAAGGTGGCACAGTTCACCGACGTGGCGCCCACGCCGATGCTGCAGCCGGTGGCGGCGGTGCAGCATGAGAAATACCAGGGGCCCTGGCTGTGGACCGATGAAAAAGGCCACACCCAGCCGGCGGTGACCCTGTTCGACGGCCTGTACCGGCCGGAAAACCCGTATCTGGGCAGCGTGGACAAGCGCTACCGGGACCTGGCGACGCAGATGCGCGAGTCGCAGTGCGTGAACTGCCATGTGCCCAACAACCCCGACAAGATGAGCCGCCTGGTCCTGCTGTCGACGCCCGCGCATGCCGCGGCCGAAGTGGACCGCTTGATCAAGGCCGTGCGGGAGGACCGCATGCCTATGGACGAGTTCAGGTTGAGCTACGCCCTGTCCGAAGACAACAAGAAGTGGCTGCTTGAGAGTGCGCTGGCATTCAAGGCAAGCCTGACAGCTGCCAGGCAATGGGAGGACGAGGCAGCGAAGAAGACCGTGCAATCCGCAATCAACCCTTTGAAGGTGATCAAATGAATACTGCATTGCTGTCACACGTAACCGGTCGCCGCGCGGTTCTTCGCGGCGTGGTGGGTGCCGCCGCGGCTGCCGTGGCCTGGCAGGGCTTTCCCTCGATCAGCTGGAGCCAGCAGCAGCCGGGTGGTGCGGAGCGCTGGCGGCTGCTGATCAACGAGGCGGTCACGGCGGACCTCAGTATTTCGATGCTGGCCCTGCGCTACCGGGGCTGGGCCGATTACCTGGGCGGGCAGATCCGTAGCAAGCAGGTGGTGGTCGATCCCGTCATCGACATCCAGAATTTCGTGCGGCAGGCATCGTCGGACCAAAAGCCTCTGATGGTGTTCGGGAAATCCGTCAACCAGCTGTCCAAGCTGGTTCGCGATGGGGGCTACCAGCCCCTGGTGCGCCGGCCTGAGCCCTACAAGGCGGCCTTTATCGTGAAAAAAGATTCGCCCATCAACGAGATCGGGCAGTTGAGCGGCAAAAAAATCCTGATGCCCGATGAGTCTTCCGCCACGGTGGCGGTCGCGCGTGCCGAGATGCGCCGCCTCAACGTGCGCGAACCCTATATTTCCTACACGCGCTACCAGGACTCGGTGACGGCCCAGGTGGCGGCGGGCCTTGCCGAAGTGGGCGCGGTCAACCCGACCCTGGCAAAAAAATGGCAGGAAGGCGGCGGCCGCGTCATCGGTGAAACCCAGCCCGTGGTGAACTGGTCCGTGCTCGCGGCTCCGGGCGTGCCGCCGGAGCTGGTCAGCAAGCTGACCGAGTCGCTGCTGGCCATGAACAGCCAGTCATCGGGAATCCTGTCGGAGATAGGTGTCAAGCAGTGGGTCAAGGCAGACCGCAAGGAATACCTGGCCCTGCTGGACTACACCCACGAGTGAAGTGAGCCGGCGGGCCCAAGGTGCGCTCAAGGCGCGACCGCATGCCCCGCCATGGCCTCCAGGGCCAGCACCAGCGCCGAATGGTCGGCCTGCGCATGGCCCAGCGCCGCGCAGCACTGCATCAGCTGCGCGGCACTGGCGGTCTGCGGCAAGGCCACGCCCAGGGCCCGCGCGCCCTGCAGCGCGAGGTTCAGGTCCTTCTGGTGCAGCGCGATGCGAAAGCCCGGCGCGAAGCTGCGTTTGATCATGCGCTCGCCGTGCACTTCGAGGATGCGCGAGGCGGCAAAGCCACCCATCAGCGCTTCGCGCACCCTGGCCGGGTCGGCGCCGGCCCTGGCGGCGAACACCAGCGCTTCGCCCACGGCGGCGATGTTGAGCGCCACGATGATCTGGTTGGCGACCTTGCAGACCTGGCCGTCGCCGGCGCCGCCGACGCGGGTGACGTTCTTGCCCATCAGCGCGAGCAGCGGCCTGATGCGCTCAAAGGCCTGCTCCTCGCCGCCGACCATGATGGTCAAGCTGGCGGCCTTGGCGCCGACCTCGCCGCCCGAGACCGGCGCGTCCAGGTAGTCGCAGCCCAGGGCCTGGATTTTTTCCGCGAAGCCGCGCGTGGCGATGGGATCTATGGAGCTGCAGTCGACCACGGCCTTGCCTCGGCCCGAGCTGTCCCGGACCGAGGCCTTCAGGCCGGCGGCCACGCCGTGCTCGCCGAACAGCACGGCCTGCACGTCGGGCGTGTCGGGCACCATGATGAAGATGATGTCGGCCCGCTCGGCCACGCCCTGGGCCGTGGTGCAGAGGGTGGCGCCGCCGCCCGACAGGGCCTCGGGCACCGTGCCGCGGGTGTTGACGAACAGCACGTGGCCGGCCTTGAGCAGGTGGCCTGCCATGGGCGCGCCCATGATGCCCAGGCCTATGAAGCCGAGTTTGAGCCCTGACTTGATCATGACGGTTTGCCTTATGCGGTGAGCGCGCTGCGCCAGCCCAGGCCCGCGGCCGTGGTGGTTTGCGGCTTGTATTCGCAGCCTATGGTGCCGGTGTAGCCGATGGCGTCGATGTGGCGCAGCAGCCAGCGGTAGTTGATCTCGCCGGTGCCGGGTTCATGGCGGCCCGGGTTGTCGGCCAGCTGGATGTGGCCGATGCGGCCCAGGTGTTTGGTCAGCGTGGCGGCGAGCTCGCCCTCCATGCGCTGCGCGTGGTAGATGTCGTACTGCACAAACAGGTTGTCCGAGCCGACCTCGTCGGCGATGGCCAGCGCCTCGTCGGTGCGGGTCAGGAAGAAGCCGGGAATGTCGTAGTGGTTGATGGGCTCTATCAGCAGGCGTATGCCGGCCTGCTTGAGCGCGGCAGCCGCGTGGCGCAGGTTGGTGACCAGGGTGACGTGGGCGTCCTGCCGCGTAACGCCGGCGGGAAGCTTGCCCGCCAGGCAGTTGAGCTGCCGGCAGTCCAGTGCGTTGGCGTAGCCGATGGCGCGGGCCAGGCCTTCGCGGAATTCGGCCTCGCGGCCCGGGTGGCAGGCGATGCCGCGCTCGCCGGCTTCCCAGTCGCCGGCCGGCAGGTTGTGCAGCACTTGCGTCAGGCCGTTGTCCTTGAGCGCGGCGGCCAGCGCCTGCTTGGGATAAGCGTAGGGGAACAGGTATTCCACGGCGTCGAAGCCGGCGGCGCGGGCGGCCGCGAAGCGTTCCATGAAGGGAAGTTCGGTGAACAGCATGCTCAGGTTGGCGGCGAATGTCGGCATGGGATCTTTCAGTGGGTGAGTTCGGGCTCGGTCAATCCAGCAGCGCGCTGGCTATGGCGGTGGGTGCGTCGGATTTCTTCAGGGCGAGTTCCTCGAACTCGCTGATGTTGTCGATCTCTGTGCCCATGGCGATGTTGGTCACGCGCTCCAGGATCACCTCGATGACCACGGGCACCTGGAACTCCTTCATCCAGGCTTCGGCCTGCCGCACGGCGGGCGCGAATTCCTCCTGCCTGAGCACACGCAAGGCCTTGCAGCCCAGGCCTTCGGCCACCTTGAGGTGGTCGACGCCGTAGCCCCTGACCGCCGTCTCCTCTTCGGGCGTGTTGATGTTGTCAAAGCCCAGCTGCACGCAGTAGTCCATCTCGAAGCCGCGCTGGGCCTGGCGTATCAGCCCGAGGTAGGAGTTGTTGACCACGATGTGCAGGTAGGGCAGCTTGAACTGCGCGCCCACGGCCAGCTCTTCGACCATGAACTGGAAGTCGTAGTCGCCCGACAGCGCGACGATCTTGCGCGTGGGATCGGCCGCGCGCACGCCCAGCGCGGCCGGCACCGTCCAGCCCAGCGGGCCGGCCTGGCCGCAGTTGATCCAGTGGCGCGGCTTGTGCACGTGCAGGAACTGCGCGGCGGCGATCTGCGACAGGCCTATGGTGCTGACATAACAGGTGTCGTCGCCGAAGGCATTGTTCATGCACTGGTAGACGCGCTGCGGTTTCATGGGCACGCTGTCGAAGTTGGTCTTGCGCAGCAGTGTGCGCTTGCGTTCCCGGCATTCGGCCGCCCATGCGCCGCGGTCCTTGAGCCGGCCGTCGGCCTTCATCTCGCCGGCCACCTGCACGAAAAGCTCGAGCGCCAGCTTCGCGTCGGAGACGATGCCGTAGTCGGGCGCGAAGACGCGGCCTATCTGCGTGGGCTCGATGTCCACGTGCACGAACTTGCGGCCCCGGGTGTAGACCTCGACGGAGCCGGTGTGCCGGTTCGCCCAGCGGTTGCCCATGCCCAGCACGAAGTCCGAGGCCAGCAGGGTGGCGTTGCCGTAGCGGTGGCTGGTCTGCAGGCCGCACATGCCGGCCATCAGCGGGTGGCTGTCGGGAATCGCGCCCCAGCCCATCAGGGTGGGAATCACCGGCACACCGGTGATCTCGGCCAACTGCACCAGCAGCGGCGAGGCTTCGGCGTTGATGACGCCGCCGCCGGCCACGATGAGCGGCCTGGCGGCTTCGTTGAGCATGGCCAGCGCTTTTTCAACCTGGGCGCGGGTGGCCGAGGGCTTGTAGACCGGCAGCGGCGAATAGGTGTCGGGGTCGAATTCGATCTCGCCCATCTGCACGTCAAAGGGCAGGTCTATCAGCACCGGCCCGGGCCGGCCGGAGCGCATCAGGTGAAAGGCCTGCTGGAAGGCGCGCGGCACCTGGGCGGGTTCGCGCACCGTCACGCTCCACTTGGTCACTGGCTTGGAAATCGACTCGATGTCCACCGCCTGGAAGTCTTCCTTGTACAGGCGCGCGCGCGGCGCCTGGCCGGTGATGCAGAGGATGGGAATCGAGTCGGCCTGGGCCGAGTAGAGGCCGGTGATCATGTCGGTGCCGGCCGGGCCCGAGGTGCCTATGCACACGCCGATGTTGCCGGGGCAGGCGCGGGTGTAGCCCTCGGCCATGTGGGAGGCGCCCTCGACATGGCGCGCCAGGATGTGGCCGATGCTGCCCTGCTTGCGCAAGGCCGCGTACAGCGGGTTGATCGCCGCGCCGGGAATGCCGAAGGCCTGCGTGATGCCTTCTTTTTCCATCACCCAGACCGCGGCCTGGATGGCTGTCATTTTTGCCATGCTTGAACTCCTTGGATGGAGCCAACTTTAGGCAGGCATGGCGCCGCGCGGAAGGCGGCGGGCCGCCATAAAAGCTATTCCATGCAGGAATAAATCAGCTCAGGATTCACGGATAACTCACTATGATGAAAGCATGGACAGATTGCAGGCGATGCACATGTTTGTGCGTGTGGTGGAGACCGGCAGCTTCTCGAAAGCGGCGCGCGAATTCGCCACCACCCAGCCCACGGTGACCAAGCAGGTGGCGGCCACCGAGGCGCGCCTGAAGGTGCGGCTGCTCAACCGCAACACGCGCGGCGTCAGCCTTACCGAGTCGGGCGCGCTGTACTACGAAAAGTGCAAATCCATCGTGCGCGAGGTGGAGGAGGCCGACAGCATGGCGCGGCTGCGCCAGACGCAGGCGCAGGGCCTGCTGCGCATAGGCACCTCGGTGGCCTTCGGCCGCCGCGTGATCGTGCCGCTGGCGCTGGACTTCATGGCCAGGCACAAGCAGGTGCAGGTGGACCTGAGTTTTGAGGACCGCTATGTCGACCTGGTGGCCCAGGGCATCGACGTGGCGGTGCGCATGGGCAAGCTGGCCGACTCCACGCTGGGCGCGCGTTTCCTGGGCATGAACCCCTGGGTGCTGGTGGCCTCACCCACTTACCTCAAGAAGGCGGGCACACCCAAAAAGCCGGCCGATCTCAGCGGCCACAACGCGCTGGTCTACAGCAGCGTGCAGGGCGACGACGTCTGGCGGCTCTTCACGCCCAAAGGCGAGCCGGTGACGGTGCCGGTGACCGGCCGCCTGCATTCGAACAACCTCTCGGCGGTGCTGGCGGCGGCGCGCGGCGGCCTGGGCATTGCGGCGCTGCCGCGTTATGTGGCGGGCGATTCACTGGCCTCGGGCCATATCGTGGAAGTGCTCAAGGACCACGCCTTGCCCGAGCAGGAAATTCACGCGGTGTTTCCTTCGCCCAAGCTGGTGCCGGGCAAGGTCCAGGCCTTTGTGGCTTTTCTGCAGGGGCATTTCGGCGAGCGCTGGTGGGAGACCCTGCCCAAGGTCTGAGGGGGTCTCAGCCCTTTAGCTGACCTTGCGCAGCGGCGGCCGCGCCAGCTGCGTGAGCGCCGCGCGCAGGCGCTCCCCGCCGGCCGCGGTATCGGGCGCGGACGAGCCCAGCGCGGCTTCGACGCTGCCGATGTGCGTGAGCATCAGTTCACGGGCTGACTCCAGCTGGCCTTGTTCCAGCGCGGCCACGATGGCCGCGTGCTCGGCGCAGGACTGGCCCGCGTCATGTTTGGACTGGTAGAGCGACGCGGCCAGCGTGGTGCGCGCGGTCAGGTCGCGCAGCACGTCGCACAGCAGGCGCTGGCCCAGGCATTCGGCCAGGCAGACGTGGAAGTCGGCCAGCAGGAAAGCCCGGGTGGCGGCGTCGGCTTCTTCGATGGCCTGCTCTTCCTGGGCGATGTGATCGCGCAGCCTGTGCAGCACCGACTGCAGCGGCCGCCCGGCCTCGCGAAGAATGCCGCCTTCGATGATGCGCCGGGCCGAGAAGGCGTCGCGCGCTTCCTCGACCGAGGGTTCGACCACATACCAGCCCTTGCGCGTGCGCACTTCCACAAAGCCGCGCGCCTGCAGCTGCATCAGCGCTTCGCGCACCAGGGTGCGGCTGACGCCGAAGAGCTCGGCCAGTTCCTGCTCGCCCAGGCGTTCGCCGGGCGAAAGTTTCTGCGCGAGTATGGACTCGACGACTTGCTGGGCGATCTGGACCTGGCTGCTGCTCATGGTGCTGCGAGTGTAGCGGCTGAGGTTCAGCGCGGGCGCAGGATTTTCAGGCCTTGGCCGGGACGGCGCCGACTTCGATGTCCATGTCGTCTTCGGCCGGCGGCACATAGCGACCGTCGAGCACCGCATGGGCACGCTCGCGGTCTATGTCGCCCTCCCAGGCCGCCACCGCCACGGTGGCCACGCAGTTGCCGATCAGGTTGCCCAGGGCCCGGGCGATGCCCATGAACCAGTCCACCGACAGCACCAGCACCAGGCCTATGGCCGGGATCGCGGGGATCGCGTGCAGGGTGGCCGCCAGCACCACGATGGCCGAGCCGGGCACGCCGTGTGCGCCCTTGGAGGTGATCAGCGAGATTGCCAGGATGGTCAGCAGGTCGGCCATGGAGATGGGCGTGTTGGTGGCCTGGGCGATGAAGACGGCCGCCAGCGTGATGTAGATCGAGAAGGCGTCGAGGTTGAAGGAGTAGCCGGTGGGAATCACCAGGCCGACGGTGGAGTCGCGTATGCCCATGCGCTTGAGCTTGGCCATGATCTGCGGCAGCACGCTGTCCGAGGAGGTGGTGGCGAACACCACCATCAGCTCCTCGCGCAGGTACTTGAGCAGCTTGAGCAGGCTGAAGCCCGAGAGCCGCATGATGCTGCCCAGCACCACGGCCACGAAGATGATCACGGCGCCGTAAAACAGCACCACCAGCATGCCCAGCTGCTTGAGCGAGCCTATGCCGTACTTGCCGACGGTGAAGGCGATGGCGCCCAGCACGCCCAGCGGCGCGAGCTTGATGATGATGCCCATGGTCTTGAACAGCACGTGGGCCAGGTCGTCGACCAGGCCGACCACTTTCCGGCCCCGGTCGCCCAGCATGGCCAGCGCGCAGCCGAACAGCACCGAGAACAGCAGGACCTGCAGCACGTCGCCGTTGACGAAGGCGCTGACCGCGGTGGTGGGGATCAGCTTCATCAGGAACTCCACCGTGCCGCCGCCGGTGAGCTTGCCGGCGTTTTCGACATAAGCGCCCATGGCCTTGGGATCCAGCAGCTTGGGGTCCACGTTCATGCCGGCGCCCGGCTGGAACACAAAGGCCAGCACCAGGCCGATCACCAGCGCGATGGTGGTCACCACCTCGAAGTAGATCAGCGCCTTGACGCCGACACGGCCGACCCGCTTGAGGTCTCCGGCGCCCGCGATGCCGTGGACCACGACACAGAAGACGATCAGGGGAATCAGCATCTTGATCAGCTTGATAAAGCCGTCGCCCAGCGGTTTGAGCTTGACGGCCGTCTCCGGCCAGATGAAGCCGACGAGCACGCCGACGATGAGGGCCAGGATCACCTGGCCGAACAGTGAGCGGAAAAACTTGGGCATGGCAGTCTCCGGAAGAGTCGTTGCGGGGTAGCAAGTTCTTGCGGTCAAGACTTGCATACAAGAAATGTAGACAAGTAGTTTTAGCGCTACTACAGGGTTATCCCGGGCGATTCCAGCTGATTCGGTCAACACTGACGCAACCGTTCCTGCGGATGCCGCAAAGCAAAACACCCGCCGTGGCGGGTGTCTGGAGGGGCGGGGCGGCTTGGCTCAGGCCAGCAGGTCGCGCAGCGTGCGCGCGATCACCTTGGTGGCGCGGCGCAGGTCTTCGAGCTCCAGACGCTCGTCGGCGCGCTTGGCGTGCGATTCGAGCACGGTGCGCGGCCCGGCGCCGTAGATCACGCCGGGAATGCCGGCCTCGGCATACAGGCGCACGTCGGTGTACAGCGGCGTGCCCATGGCCGGGATCTTCTGGCCGAACAGCGCCTCGCCGTGCTTCTGGATGGCCTCGACCAGCGGCTTGTTGCCGGGCAGCGGCCGCATGGAGTTGGCCAGCAGCAGGCGCTTGATGTCGACCGTGATGCCCTTGCGGCCGGCGGCCGCGTCGGCGATCACCTGGCGGATGTTGGCTTCGACCTCGGCCGGGTTCTCTTCGGGGATCATGCGGCGGTCCAGCTTGAACACCACCTTGCCGGGCACCACATTGGTATTGGTGCCGCCCTCGATGCGGCCCACATTGAGGTAGGGGTGCTTGATGCCCTCGACCCTGGACGTGACCTGCTGGTACAGCGCGTTCTGCGCATAGAGGGCGTTGAGGATGTGCACCGCGCCCTGCAGCGCGTCGACACCGGTGTCGGGAATCGCGGCATGGGCCATCTTGCCGTGCACCGTGACTTCCATCTGCAGGCAGCCGTTGTGGGCGGTGACGACTTCGTAGGAAAAACCAGCCGCGATCAGCAGGTCGGGCTTTGTGAGGCCATTTTTCAGCAGCCAGCCCGGGCCCATCTCGCCGCCGAACTCCTCGTCGTAGGTGAAGTGCAGCTCGACAGCGCCCTTGAGCGGCGCGCCCAGCGCCTCGAGCGCACGCACGGCGAAGGTGAAGCTCGCGAAATCGCATTTGCTGACAGCGGAAGCGCGGCCGTAGATCTTGCCGTCCACGATTTCGCCGCCGTAGGGGTCCCGGGTCCAGCCCTCGCCGGGCGGCACCACGTCGCCGTGGGCGTTCAAGGCAATGGTTTTTCCCTCACCCTTGCCACCGTACTGGCGCCGCACGATCAGGTTGGTGATGGACTCCATGCCGTAGCCGCGCACTTCGGCTTCGGGCACCGGGTGTTTCTCGGCCTCGAAGCCGAAGGCCTTGATGAGTTCGGCGGTGCGCTCGGCATGCGGCGCGTTGTTGCCCGGCGGCGTGTCGGTGGGCACGCGTATGAGTTGCTGCAGGAATGCTGTTTCCTCGTCGAAGTGGGCGTCTATCCAGCTGTCGAGCCGGGCGTAGTCGGTGGAGAAGGTCATTGTGGTCAGGGGGAGAGATGGGTGAGCAGGTGGGTGAAAGCCTGGATCGCAAGCTCGATGTCGTCGCTGGTGCTGCTTTCCAGCGGGTTGTGGCTGATGCCGGAGTTCTGGCCGCGCACAAACAGCATGGCCTGCGGCATCACCTTGTGCAGCTTCATGGCGTCGTGGCCGGCGCCGCTGGGCATGGCATGCAGCGGCACACCCAGCGAGTCGACCGCGCGTTCCCAGCGCTGCTGCCAGGCCGGCGCGCTGGGCGCGGCGGCGGCACGTTCGGTCAGCTCGGTCGTGAAGTGCACACCGCGGCGTTCGCAAATCGCCTTGAGTTCGGCCAGCACGTCGGCCACCAGCGCGTCGCGCTGCGCATCGACGGGCGCGCGCAGGTCCAGCGAGAACAGGCAGCGCCCCGGCACCACGTTGATGGAGCCGCTGGGCACCTGCAGCATGCCCACGGTGCCGACCGAATCGCCATCCTGGGCTGCGCGGCGCTCCACATAAAGCAGCAGTTCGGCGGTGGCGGCGGCCGCGTCGCGGCGGCGATTCATGGGCGTGGTGCCGGCGTGGCTGGCCATGCCGCTGATCTCGCAGAGGTAGCGCACATTGCCGTTGATGGAGGTCACGATGCCCAGCGGCAAATCAAGCTCGTTGAGCACCGGGCCCTGCTCGATATGGACTTCGACAAAACCCAGGTAGTTGCCGGCCTCGCGTTTGATCTTGCCGATATCGTCGGGCTTCAGGCCTGCGTTGTGCATGGCCTCGCGCATGGTGATGCCGTCGGTGTCTTTCTGGTCCAGCCACTCGGGCTTGAAGTCGCCGATCAGCGCGCCCGAACCGAGGAAGGTGGCCTTGTAGCGCTGGCCTTCCTCTTCGGCAAAGCCCACGACCTCGATGTTGAAGGGCAGGCGCTTGCCCTGGCGGTGCAGCTCGCGCACGCAGGCCATGGGCGCGAAGATGCCGAGCCGGCCGTCGTACTTGCCGCCGTTGCGCACGGTGTCGTAGTGGCTGCCGGTCAGCAGTGTTTTGGCACCCGGCGCCGAGGCTTTGTAAACACCCACCACGTTGCCGACGGCATCGATGCTCACCTCGTCAAAACCGCAATCGCGCATGGTGCCGCTGATGTAGGCAGCGCAGGCGCGGTGCGCGTCGGTCAGGTAGGTCACCGTGAGCTGGCCTTTTTCGAGGTAGCCCGGGTCGCTGTACTGCGACAGGGCTTCGTGCCAGTCCCAGACGTCGTTGCCCAGCGCGGGCGTGGCGGCGAACTTGTCATTGAGCCTCAGTTCCACCACGCGGTGGATGTTGCGCAGGTTTTCCTGCAGCTCGAAGTCGGGGTGGTTGAGCAGGCGGCGCGCGAAGGTCTCGATGATCTGCCGGCGGCTCAGGCCGGTGCCGCGCGGGCCGCGCACCGCGAGGATAAAGGGGAAGCCGAACTTCGCGTTGTAGTCGGTATTGAGCTTTTGCAGGGTGGCGAATTCCTCCGGCGTGCAGTCGGCCAGGCCCGCCTTGCCCTGTTCGTTCGCGGATTCGGCCGTAAGGCTTTTGCTCACCATGGCTTTGCCGGCCAGTTCGGGGTGGGCTTGTATCAACTTGACCTGCGCGTCCTTGCCGGCGCCCCGCAGCACCTGGGCCATCGCGTGCTTGAGATGCGCCAGCGAGCGGAAAGGGCGGGCGTCCAGCGCTTTTTCGGCCACCCAGGGGGAGTGCTCGTAAAGCCCGTCCAGCAGTTGCAGCGCCTGCTCGCGCGGCGCGGTGTTGACCTGTTCAAGGGTGATGGCCATGTTCAGCTTTCCTGCCGGGGCATGTAAGGGTGGGTGGCCTGCCAGTGGCGGGGGGG
>NZ_AKIV01000076.1 GCF_000282655.1 Polaromonas sp. CF318 | reverse complement strand
CGTGTAGCTCTCTGCCCCCCGAAGGGGGCGCTGCGCCTGCGGCCCGGCAAAGCCGGTTCCGCGGCCCCGGCTGGGTTAAATACATCCCCGCCGTCACACAACTGGTGTGGTTTCAAGCGACACCCCGTGGCAGGGCAATCGCCTGCGCGACTGACGCAGGGCCTGGCCGCCGCTACCATGGCCGCGACACTTTCTCAACAGATTCAGCGGAGACACCCATGAGCGCCATTACCAGCCTGAGCAACCACCAGATTCGACTGGCCAGCCGCCCCGTCGGCCTGCCCACACGCGACAACTGGAACTTCACCACCGAACCCGTGGCCGAACCCGGCCCGGGCGGCGTGCTCGTCAAGACCCTGTACCTGTCGCTGGACCCGGCCATGCGCGGCTGGATGAACGACGCCAAAAGCTACATCCCGCCGGTGGAAATCGGCGCTGTGATGCGCGCCGGCGGCGTGGGCAAGGTGATCGCCTCGCAAAACCCGGCCTTTGCCGTGGGCGACTATGTGAACGCCGCGCTCGACGTGCAGGAGTACTGCCTGATTCCGGCCGACCAGATCAAGCGCAGCGGCATGTTCAAGATAGACCCGCGCCTGGGCCTGACGTCCTGGCTCAATGTGCTGGGCCTGCCCGGCATGACGGGCTACTTCGGCCTGCTGGAAGTCGGCCTGCCCAAGGCGGGCGAAACCGTGGTGGTGTCGGGTGCGGCCGGCGCCGTGGGCCAGACCGTGGGCCAGATCGCCAAGCTCAAGGGCTGCCGCGTGGTCGGCATCGCCGGCGGCAAGGCCAAGTGCGACTGGGTGGTCAACGAGCTGGGCTTTGATGCCTGCATAGACTACAAAAACGGCGACGTGCGCGCCGGGCTCAAGGAACACTGCCCCAAGGGCATAGACATCTACTTCGACAACGTGGGCGGGGAGATCCTGGACATGGTGCTGGCGCGCCTGGCGCGCGGCGCCCGCATCATCATCTGCGGCGCGATCAGCCAGTACAACAACACCACGCCGGTGAAGGGTCCGGCCAACTACCTGTCGCTGCTGGTGAACCGCGCCCGCATGGAAGGCATCGTGGTGTTCGACTATGCCGACCGCTACCACGTCGGCGTGGCCGAGATGGCGGGCTACCTCAAGGCCGGCACCATGAAAAGCAAGGAAGACATCGTCGTCGGCCTGGACACCTTCCCCGAAACCCTGCTCAAGCTCTTCAACGGCGAAAACTTCGGCAAGCTGGTGCTGCAGGTGGCGAAGGACTGAGGGCTTTCCCTCGTTCTTACTTGCCGCCGCGCACCAGGCGCACCGCGGCGGACGTGGCGCGCGGGGCTTCACCGGCGCTGCCGTCGCTGAAACCCACAAAGGTGAAATAGCCCGGGCCGGTGCTGCTGGAAGTCCAGAAGCGGGCCACCGGTGTGGCGGGAAAGGCATTGGGGTCTATCGCTGCCTTGTTTTCCTCGGCCTCGCGCGCCGACACAATGCTGGAGAGTTCCTTGAGGATGGGCAAGCGCCATTCAGCCCCCGGCGCGGAAGCCGCCTTGGCGCGCGCGGCCGCGTCGGGCTGGTTCAGGAAAGCCGCCTGCCCGGTGCAGGTTTTGCCCTTGAAGACCATGCCTTCGGCGCAACGCTTCCAGATCAGGCCGGTGCGGCTGTCGGTGACTTCCTGGCCGTCGGCCGAGGGCGTGAAGCGCTCCTGCGCCAGGCTGGCACCGGCCGATGAGAGCAACACAAGGACAAATCCCAGGGTACGAAACGAAAGGCGGTGCATAGCAATTCTCCATGGCCGGGAGCGGCCCCATATGGGAATACTAGGCAGGTCCAAGGCAGGCAACCATAGGGAAAGCTATCTAGTGGCTTGTACCTAGCCAGCTGCCGGCTACCGGCGACCAGGGCGCTCAGGGCAGGTAATCGGGCCCCACGCCACCGGCATCAAGCACCTCCTGCGTGACCTGCTCCACCAGGAAATCCAGCAGCACGCGCACACGCGCCGGCAGACGGCCGCCACGGCCGACAAACACCGCATGGATCGGTTCGCGCTCGCCCGGGTTGAGGTCCTCGGCCACGGCCACCAGGCGGCCCGCGTCCAGGTCGCGGCGTATGTGGAACAGGGACATGCGGGCCAGGCCCGCGCCCGCCAGCACCAGGTGGCGCAGCGCCTCGCCGTCGCTCGCGCGCGCGTAGCCGGTGATCGGCAATTGCTGGATTTGGCCGTCCACGCGCACCGGCCAGTAATGCATATTGCGCTTGAAGGTATGGGCCAGGCGCTGGTGCGCCTCCAGCTCCTGCAGCGTGCGCGGCGTGCCGTGGCGCGCCAGGTAGGCCGGGCTGCCGACGATAAGCTGCGCCGTATCGCCCAGGTGCCGCGCCACCAGTTGGGACGAGGCGAGCGCGCCCCAGCGTATCGCCACGTCGGTGCGCTCGTCCAGCAGGTCGACCACGCGGTCGGTCAACGTGATGTCCAGCGAGATGTCGGGATAGCGCTCGTGGAAGGCCGGCACCAGCGGCAGCAGCAGGCGGTGCGCGGTCGGCATGCTGGCGTTGATGCTGACGCGCCCGCGCGGCATGGCGCCGGCGGCCGCGCCGCGCTCGGCCTCGTCCATGTCGGCCAGCACGCGCGTGCTTTGTTCGTAAAAGGTCGTGCCCTCGGGCGTGAGCTGCAGCTTGCGGGTGGAGCGGTTGACCAGGCGCGTGCCCAGCCGTGCCTCCAGCCGGGTGACCAGCTTGCTGACGGCCGAAGGCGTCATGCACAGCTGGCGCGCGGCAGCTGAAAACCCGCCTTTGTCCACCACCTGGACAAAGGCCTCCATTTCGCCGGAGCGGTTGACGTCTATACGGGGCATGGTGGGGCTATTTTGCCCGGATTAATGTGAATTGAATTCACAAATGATTGTCTTCAGTCCATTCTAGTCAAGATGCCGCTGCGTCTCCACACTAGCTGCATCCTCACTTTTCCGGCAACTTCCATGGCTGCGCAAAAATCACCCCCTTCACTTCCCCTGGGCCTGCTGGCCCTCACCGTCGGCTCCTTCGGCATAGGCACGACCGAGTTCGTCATCATGGGTCTGCTGCTGCAGGTCTCCGCCGACCTCGGCGTCAGCATCGCTTCGGCGGGTCTACTGATTTCCGGTTACGCGCTGGGCGTGGCGGTGGGCGCGCCCGTGCTGACGCTGGCCACGCGCAAGCTGCCGCGCAAAACCGTGCTGCTGGCGCTGATGGCCATCTTCACCCTGGGCAACCTCGCCTGCGCGCTGGCGCCCGACTACGCCAGCCTGATGGCCGCGCGCGTGATCACCTCGCTGGCGCACGGCACTTTCTTCGGCGTGGGTTCCATCGTCGCCACCGGCCTGGTTGCGCCCGAGCGCAAGGCCTCAGCGATTGCCATCATGTTCAGCGGCCTGTCGCTGGCCACCCTGCTCGGCGTGCCGGCCGGCGCCTGGCTGGGCCTGCACCATGGCTGGCGCTCCACTTTCTGGGTGGTGGCGCTGATCGGCCTGCTGGCCTTTCTGGTGCTGGCGATTTTTGTGCCGCGTAGCGCGGCGGAAAACGGCAATGGCTCCATCCGCCAGGAACTGGCCGGGCTGGCCCGCCCGCAAGTCCTGCTGGGCCTGTTGATGACGGTGTTCGGCTTTGCCGGCGTGTTCGCGATCTTCACCTATATCCAGCCCATACTGACCCGGCTCACCGGCTTTAGCGAAGCCGCTGTGTCGCCCATCCTGCTGGTGTTCGGCGGCGGCATCTTCATCGGCAACCTGCTGGGCGGGCGCCTGGCCGACCGCGGCCTGCGCATGTCCCTGCTCATCACCCTGGGCGCGACGGCGCTGGTGCTGGGCGCGATGGGCTTTGTGCTGCACTCGCCGGTGGCCACGGTGCTCTTCGTCGGGCTGCTGGGCGTCGCCTCTTTCGCCACGGTGGCGCCGCTGCAGATGCGCGTGCTGCAGCAGGCCCACGGCGCCGGCCAGAACCTGGCGGCCAGCCTCAACATAGGCGCTTTCAATGTGGGCAATGCGCTGGGCGCCTGGCTGGGCGGCCTGGTCGTGAGCAGTTCCTTCGGCCTGGGAGGCTTGAGCTGGCTGGCCGCGCTGATCACTGCGGCGGGCATCGCCGTCACGCTGTACAGCCTGTCGCGCGACAAGGCCGAACTGCATGCCATTCCCGCCACCTGCTGAACAGCATCGCCATGAATACCTTGATGAAACTCCGCGTGCTTAAGTCCGCCCTTTCCGTCGTATTGCTGTGCGCCGCGCTTGCCCCGCTGGCGCAAGCCGCTGATGGCAAATGGGTTCCGGGCTGGACGGCCAGCCCCCAGCCCGTCTGGGCTGACGGCTTTGTTTTGCCCCTGGGCCTTCCGGCCAGCTTGCAGGACCAGACCGTGCGCCAGGTCGTGCGCGCCGGCCTGGGCGGCTCGCGCGTGCGCATCGTGCTGTCCAACGAATACGGCGCGCAGCCCCTGCGGATCGGCGCGGCCCATATCGCGGCTGCAGGCGATACCGCGGGCAGCACTGGGGGGCCCAGCCTGGCCTTGACCTTCGGCGGCCAAACCACGGCCACTGTGCCGGCGGGCGCGCCCATCGTCAGCGACCCGGTCGCGATGGATGTCGCGCCGCTGCAGCGCCTGGCCGTCAGCCTGTACTTTCCGCAAGCAACACCGGTCACGACCATCCACTGGGACGGCCTGCAGCCCGCGCAGATCGCGGCGGGCAACGTCGCCAGTGCGGCAAGCGTCAAGGCCGACGGCGTAGTGAACAGCCGGCTGTTCCTGAGCGCCGTGCTGGTCGAGGCCGCTCCCGGTACGCGCAGCGTGGTGGCCTTTGGCGATTCCATCACCGACGGCGCGGCCTCCACGCCGGGCACCGACAGCCGCTGGCCCGATTTCCTGGCGCGCCGCCTGGCAGGCCAGAACGTGGCCGTGCTCAATGCCGGGATCTCGGGCGGGCGGGTGCTCAAAAACCACATGGGCCCGAATGCGCTCGCGCGCTTTGAGCGCGACGTTCTGGGTCAGCCCGGCGTGGCGAGCGTGGTGCTGCTGATGGGCATCAACGACATCAGTTGGCCCGGCAGCACGTTTGAACCTCGGGAGCCGGCCACGCAGGCCGATGCCCTGATAGCCGGCTACCGGCAACTGATTGCCCGCGCCCGCAGCCGGGGCGTGCGCATAGCCGGCGCCACGCTGACGCCGTTTGAAGGAGCGCTGACCATGCCGGGCTCGCCGATCGCGAACTATTACAGCCCCGAGAAGGATGCGCTGCGTCAGCGCATCAATCACTGGATACGCCACAGCGGTGAATTTGACGCGGTGCTGGACTTTGATGCGGTGGTGCGCGCCCCCTTGAACCCGCTGCGCATACTGCCGGCCTACGACTCGGGCGACCACCTGCACCTGAGTAATGCCGGCAACAAGGCCGTTGCCGATTCGGTGGACGTGAAGCTGCTGCTGGGCGAGCGCTAAGGTTTAACGACCTACGACGAGACGCAAGCCCGGCAACACGCTTTCGGTCTCGGCGCGCCGCTCCAGCGCCATGCGCATATTCATTTGCGCCACCTCGGTGTGCTCCACGGCCAGGGCCTGGGCGCGCGCGCCCTCGCCGGCCTTGAGCGCGGCAAACAGCATGTGGTGCTGGCGGTGCGCGTAATGCATCCAGTCGCGGTCCTGCTCCAGCGTGGACTGCATGGGCAGCATGGCCGAGGCCGATGCGAAAGGCAGTTTGTCGTTGAGTTCGACGGCCCGCTGCAAGGCGCGGTTGCCGCTGGCCTCCAGGATCAGCGCGTGGAAGCGGTCGTTCATGGCGGCATAGGCCGCGTAGTTGTCATAGCCCAGCGGGTTGGCCGCCAGTGCCCTGTCGCCTTCGTCCAGGCAGGACTGCAAATCGAGCTGCAGCTGGCGCGACACGCCGTGCTCGGCCACCAGGCGCGCGGCCATGCCCTCAAGGTGGCCGCGCACCGCGATGGCGTCGGACACCTCGCGCGGCGTGAACTGGCGCACCAGGTATTTGCCGGTGTCGTTGGCCTCGACCAGCCCTTCCTGCTCCAGCGTGACCAGCGCGGCCCGCACCGGTGTGCGCGAGGCGCCCAGGCGCTCGGCCAGCTGCTGCTCGGCCAGGCGCTGGCCGGGCTCGAACTCGCCGCGCAGGATCAGGTCGCGCAACTGCATCAACACGGTTTCTTGCAAGTTCATGGCCGTGAATGTACACTGAATTTTAAATTTGGGATACCGTTTTTAGGTTTACCCTGCATGACAAGGCCTCGCCATGAACGCTGAACAAAACCAACTGTTGACCCGCATCACCGCGGGCACGCCCTGCGGCAAGCTGCTGCGCCAGTACTGGCAGCCCGCCGCGCTGGTCGACGAGTTCAACCCGGCACTGGACCCGCGCATGGCGATCCGCCCGGTCAAGGCGCTGAAACTCTTCGGCCAGGACCTGGTGCTGTTCAAGGATGCCTCCGGCGCCTGGGGCCTGCTGGACCGCGACTGCGCGCACCGCGGCGCCGACCTGTCCTTCGGCCGGCGCGAAAGCGCAGCCCAGGGCGGCGGCCTGCGCTGCCCTTTCCATGGCTGGAAGTTCGCCACCGACGGCCGCTGCCTGGAAACGCCGGCGGAGCCGACCGGCAGCAAGCTGTGCGAACGCATACGTCAGCGCAGCTACCCGGTCATTGAAAAAGCCGGCGTGCTGTTTGCCTGGCTGGGCGACGAGGGCAGTACGCCGCCGCCCTTCCCGGCGTTTGACTGCTTCACCGCGCCGGCCACGCACAGCTTTGCCTTCAAGGGCTTGTGGAACGCCAACTGGCTGCAGGCCTTTGAAGTGGGCATAGACCCGGCGCATCCATCCTTTTTGCACCGCTTTTTGCAGGACGACCCGCTGGACCAGATCGGCGAGAACCCGGCCGGCAAACAGTTTCGCAGCGCCAGTGCCGGCAGCAAGGACGGTGAGCAGTGGCCGATGACGCGCATCATGCGCGAGTTCGCCCAGCCCGACATCAGCTTCGAGAACAAGCCCTGGGGCATGCAGCTGACCGCGCTGCGCGCCATGACCGACAAGCTCACCCACGTGCGCGTGACCAATGCCATCTTCCCGGCCACCTTTGTGATCCCGTTGTCGGAGACCATGACCATCACCCAGATGCATGTGCCGGTAGACGACACCCACACCTACTGGTACACCTTCTTCACGAGTTTTGCCGGCCCGCTGGACCGCGAAAGCATGCGCGCGCAGCGCCAGCAGTTCATCGCCCTGCCCGACTACATCCCCAAGGCCGGCCGCCACAACGACTGGGGCTTTAATGCCGAGGAGCAGATGAGCACCACCTACCTGGGCATGGGCGAGGAAGACATCAATGTGCACGACCAGTGGGCTGTGGAAAGCATGGGCGCGATCCAGGACCGCACGCGCGAGCACCTGGCCACGTCCGACAAGGTCATCATGGCCAACCGGCGCGTGCTGCTCAAGGCGATCGAGACCGTGCAGAACGGCGGCGTGGCCCCCGGCATCGGCGACCCCGCGCAGGCCGCGATGATCACCGGCCCGGACACGGTGGACGGCATCGCGCCGGCCGGCGAGTGGGCCCAGTGGTGGCAGCAAAACGCGCGCGCCAAACGCGAGGGCGCGCCCTGGCTGGATGCCGGCGCCGCATCGCTCGCTTCAGCCGACACCGCCACACAATCATGAGTTTCGCGGCGCAATGCGGCGTGCACGACGCCGCCAGGCAGGCCGCCCAGGCCGAAGCGCTGCGGCGCATCGAGGCCGGCGGCCTGGAGCTGGTGCGCTTTGCCTGGTGCGACCTGCACGGTATGCTGCGCGGCAAGACGCTGGTGGCTTCTGCCGCTGCACAAGCCATGACGGATGGCGTGGGCATGGTCAGCACGCTGCTGCTCAAGGACACGGCCGACCGCACCGCCTACAAGGTGTTCGAGGCCGGCGGCGCCGCGGGCCTGCCGGGTTTTGAATTCGGCGGCAATGTGATGCTGCTGGCCGACCCGGCCAGCCTCCAGCAACTGCCATGGGTCGACAAAACCGGCTGGCTGCAGTGCCAGCCCTGGTTTCCCGACGGCAGCCCGGTCGAACTCGACACGCGCCGCGTGCTGCAAAGCGCGCTGGCCAAGCTGGCCGGGGCCGGCTACGGCATGAAGTGCGGGCTGGAAATCGAATTCCATATCTACCGCATCAACGAGGGCGGGCGGCATCCGCAATTGGACCCCGAACTGGCCGGCTGGCCCGGCCTGCCGCCGCAGGTGAGCATGATCCACCCCGGCTACCACCTGCTGTCCGAGCAGTGGGCCGACATGGCCGAAGAACCACTGCGCATCGTGCAGCGCACGGCGCAGGCGCTGGGCCTGCCACTGCTCTCGCTGGAAATCGAGCTCGGCCCCAGCCAGGTCGAGGCGGTGTTCGAGGCCACCGATGCGCTGGCCGCCGCCGACAACATGGTGCTGTTTCGCAGCGCGGTGAAGCAGGCGCTGCGCCGCGCCGGCTACCACGCGACTTTCATGTGCCGCCCGCCTTTCCCCCACATCATGTCCAGCGGCTGGCATCTGCACCAATCGCTGGTGGACCTGAAAACCGGCGCCAACCTGTTCAAGCGCGCCAATCCCGCGGCCGGCACGACGCCAGCGGATGCGCAGTACACGCTCTCGGAAACCGGCGAGCACTACCTGGCGGGGCTGCTGGCGCATGCGCGCGGCATGACGGCCTTCTGCACGCCCACCATCAACGGCTTCGGGCGCTTTCGGCCCAACGCGCTGGCGCCGCAATCGATCTTGTGGGGCCGCGACAACCGGGGCGCCATGCTGCGTGTGGTCGGCCAGTGCGATGACAAGGGCACGCGCATCGAAAACCGCCTGGGCGAGCCCGCCGCCAACCCCTACCTCTACCTGGCCTCGCAAATCCACGCCGGGCTGGACGGCATCACGCGCCGCCTCAAGGCCCCGCCGGCCACCGATGCGCCTTATGGCGGCAGTGCCGAAAAAATCCCCAGCAGCCTGGGCGAGGCGCTGGAGGCGCTGAAGGCCGACGCCGTGCTGGTGGCCGCCTTCGGCGATACTTTCATCGGCCACCTCACCCACATCAAACAGGCCGAAATCGCCCGCCATGCCGACGCCGAGGACAAGGACGACTGGCAAAGACGCGAATACTTCAGCCGCATCTGACGGCATCACCCCTCTTCATGATCACCCTTCATTTCATCGCGGCCGACGGCCGCACCACCGAGGCCAAAGGCAAGCCCGGCAAAAGCCTGATGGAGGCCGCCGTGGCGGCCGGCATAGACGGCATCGCGGCCGACTGCGGCGGGTTGCTGACCTGCGCCACCTGCCATGTGCATGTCCAGGAGCCCTTCGCCTCCGACACAGCCAGCCTGCCGCCGCCCGACGGCGAGGAGCTGGGCATGCTGGAGTTCACCGCCGCGCCGCGCAGCGCCACCAGCCGCCTGAGCTGCCAGATCAAGCTCACGCCGGCGCTGGACGGATTGACGGTACAGTTACCGGCAACCCAATACTGAGACATCAAATAAAAATCAAAGGAGCTTTTTCATGATTCTCGAACTCGCCGACATCCGCATCCACCCCGGCCAGCAAGCCGCTTTTGACGAAGCCATACAGCGCGGCCTGCGGGAGGTGATTTCCAAGGCCAAGGGCTTCCAGGGTTTCAAGGTCAACAAGGGCATTGAAAGCCCCGAGCGCTACATCCTGCAGATCTTCTGGGATACGCTGGAAAACCACACCGTCGACTTCCGCCAGTCGCCGGCTTTTGCCGACTGGCGCGCCATCGTCGGGCCGTTTTTCGCCGGCCCGCCCACGGTGGAGCATTTCGACCTGGTCGCCAAGTCAGCCTGAGGCCTGGCTGGATCCCATCAAAAACGGGGCTGAAAAGCCCCGTTTTTTTATTCGCGTGCCGGCTAGCGGCCGTCGTTTTCGTGGCCGGTGACCAGCTTGGCCAGCAGCTGGTTGAACTGGACCCGCTCGTTTTCGTCCAGCGGGGCCAGGATGCGCTGCTGGGTCTTGCTCACGGCGCGCTTCATCTGCAGCGCGATTTTTTCGCCCTCGGGCGTAGTCCACAGCAGCTTGCGGCGCTTGTCGGCGGGGTCGGCCTCGCGTTTGACCCAGCCCTTGGCTTCCAGCCGCCCTATCACCGAACCGAAAGTGGCCGGATCGAAGGCCACCCGGCCCGACAGCGTGATCTGGTCCTCGCCGGGGTCGTCCATCAGGGCGTTCAGGATGGCAAACTGCACCGGTGTGGCGTCAAAGCCGGCCGTCTCCTCCATGAAAATCGCCACCGCGAGCTGTTGCGCGCGGCGGATCAGGTGGCCGGGAGCTTCGCTGAAATTAAATGTTTTTGCCATCCGCGGAGTTTAACGGCCCACTTTGCAATTCAGGGTAACTACCAAGGTATCAAGAGCCCTATTGATAAGTATACTTATCATAAAGGCATCCCACTCAAGCCCTCCCTGGCTCAGCCTTTCACCCATCCTCTCACCTATGGCACAAACATCCGCACTTCCTCTCCTCGTCTCGGGCGGCGGCATTGGCGGGCTGGCCGCTGCCATGGTGCTGGCCCAGGACGGCCACCGCGTGACCCTGTTCGAGCAGGCGGCGAGCTTCGGCGAAATCGGCGCCGGCATCCAACTGGGCCCCAACATCTTCCGCATGTTCGACTACCTGGGCCTGACCGAAGCCATCAACCGCGTGGCGTTCTTTCCCGCCGGGCTGGGCATGAACGACGTGCGGACCGGTGAAAAAGTCGTGCGCGTGCCGCTGGGCGACCTGGCCCGCGCAACCTACGGCTTTCCTTATGGCGTGATTTACCGCGCCGACCTGCACCAGGTCTTCCTGGACGCCTGCCGCGCACTGCCCAACGTCACCTTGCGCACCAGCGCCAAGGTCGAGTCCTTTGACCAATCGACCGACGGCGTGACGGTGAAGCTCGAAGGCGGCGAAACCGTGGAAGGCAGCGCGCTGATAGGCGCCGACGGCATGTGGAGCCGCATCCGCGAAGCCGTGGTCGGCGACGGCAAGCCACGCGTGTCCGGCCACATCGCCTACCGCGCGGTGCTCAAGCGCGAGGACGTCCCGACCCATTTGTGGAGCGACGACGTGCTGCTCTGGGGCGGCGAAAAAACCCACCTGGTGCACTACCCGCTGCGCCGCGGCGAACTCTTCAACCTGGTCGCGGTGTTCCACAGCAACAAGTACGACGAGGGCTGGAACACCTTTGGCGACACGGCCGAGCTCAACGAGCGTTTCGCCGGGGCCTGCCCGCAGGTCAAGGAACTGCTGGGCAAGATAGAGACCTGGAAAATGTGGGTGCTGTGCGACCGCGAGCCGGTGAAGAACTGGACCGACAGGCGCGTGACCCTGCTGGGCGACGCCGCCCACCCCATGCTGCAGTACCTAGCCCAGGGTGCCGGCCAGGCCATTGAAGACGCGGTGGTCCTGCGCGAAGCGCTGCGCCATACCCGTGGCGATGTGGAAAAAGCGTTCCAGAAGTACCAGCAAAAGCGCTACCTGCGCACCGGCCGCGTGCAGCTGACGGCGCGTTTTTACGGCGATATTTACCATGCGGCCGGCGTGCAGCGCGAGCTTCGCAACCAGATGTTCCAGAGCGGCACCGAAAGTGCGGGCTTCGCCGGCCTGAAGTGGATGTACGACGGAATCGAGCCTTCAAAACTGTTCCAATGACGGTTTTAAAGCCTCAGGGATTGTTGCGATGAAGCCTTTTGCCACCTTGTTTTCCGCCGTATTTTTGGCCGCCTGCGCGCAATCCGCGATGGCGGCAGCCCCCGCTGCCTGGCCGAGCAAGCCGGTGCGCATCCTCGTGGGCTTTCCCGGCGGCTCCACACCCGACATGGCGGCGCGCACCCTGGCCGAACCGCTGAGCCGCGCGCTCGGCCAGCCGGTGGTCATCGAGAACAAGCCCGGCGCGTCGGGCAATATCGCGGCCGACCAGGTCGCCAAGGCCACCGATGACCATACGCTGGGTGTCGTCATCAACGGCAACCTGACCTCGGCCAAGCTGCTCTACCCCAAGCTGCCTTACGACCCGGTGAAAGATTTCACGCTCATCTCGCTGCTGGCCACCGCACCGCTGGTACTGGTGGCGCCCGCGAACGAGCCCGGCGGGGCCGACTTTTTCACGGCCGCGCGCCAGGGCGGCGCCCAATGGAACTACGGCTCGGTCGGCAACGGCTCGGTCGCCCACCTGGGCATGGAGCTGCTCAAGAGCCGCGTGCCCGGCCTCACGCCCGTGCACGTGCCCTTTGCCGGCAACCCGCAGGTGGTCACCGCCATGCTGGGCGGCCAGATCCAGATGGCGCTGATCCCGCCCGGCGTGGCCATGCCGCATGTGCGCGCGGGCAAACTCAAGGCCATAGGCCTGGCTGGCGGGCGCTCCTCGCTGGTGCCCGAAGTGCCGCCGCTGGCCGATGCCGGCGTGAGCAAAGTCAACCTCGAGGTGTGGACGGCGCTGATAGGCCCAGCCAACCTCTCCAAAGCTGCACAGGCGCGCCTCGCGCAGGAAGTGCCGCGCATCATCCGCGACGCCGACACCCGGCAAAAGCTGTTCAACCAGGGCTGGCAGGCCGTGGGCACATCGCCGGACGGCCTCAAGAGCCGCGTGAAGGACGAGGCCGCCATCCTGGGCGGCATCATCCAGTCGCGCGGCATCAAGCTTGAATAAGCCGCTGAAAACAGTCATGCCTTCCGTTACAGAACCCGCACGCGCCCTGCCCGTTTACGGCGAATTTGACGTGGTCGTCGTGGGCGGCGGGCCAGCGGGCCTGGCCGCCAGCGTCAGCGCCGCACGGCATGGCGCGCGCACCCTGCTGGTGGAGCGCTACGGTTTCCTGGGCGGCATGGGCACGGCCGGCGGCGTCACCAATTTCGCGGGCCTGTACGGCGGCAAGAACGGCGAAATGCGGCAGGTGGTGCGCGGCGTCGTCGACGAGCTGCTGCAGCGCATAGACACGCTGGGCGGCCTGAACGCGCCGCAGGACGGCATGCAGGGCCGCATACGCGTGCGCTCCTATGACGTGTCGGCCTACAAATGCGCGGCCGACCAGTTGCTGGTGGCCGCCGGCGTGCACATCCTCTTCCATGCCTGGGCCGCGGCCGTGGTGATGGAGGGTGATCGCATCAGCGCCCTGGTGGTGGAAACAAAATCCGGCCGCCAGGCCATACGCGCCACGCGTTTTATCGACTGCTCGGGCGATGCCGACGTGGCGAACTTCGCGGGCGTGCCTTTCGAGCTCGGCGACGGCCACGGCAGTGCGCTGTTTCCGTCGACCATGTTCCGTGTCGGCCACGTCGACGCAGCGCGCGCGCTGGCGGCCGTCGGCGAGTTCAAGGCCATCAACACGCTGATGGCCGACAGCCAGGCACGGCATCCGGGCCGCTACAAGTTCCCGCGCGAGGGCGCCATCCTCAGGCCGCAGAAGAACCCGGCCGAATGGCGCGCCAACGTCACGCAGATCCGCAATGCCCAAGGCACGGCCATGGACGCCACCGACGCGCGCCAGCTCAGCGAGGGCGAACTCGAAGGCCGGCGCCAGATCACCGAGTACTTCCGCTTCCTGCGCGACGAGGTGCCGGGTTTCGCGGATTCCGCCATCGTGGACATCGCGCCCCAGGTCGGCATACGCGAGACGCGCCGTATCAAGGGCCTGTATGCGCTGAGCGGCGAAGACATCCTTTCCTCGGCCCGTTTTGACGACGCCATAGGCATCAACGCCTGGCCCATGGAGCTGCACGCCGACGGCCGCATCGACTGGCAGTTTCCGCGCAACGTCGACGCAGCGCAAGGCCGCGCCTACAACGAGCTGCCCTGGCGCATGCTGGTGCCCCAGGGCGTGGCCAACCTGCTGGTGGCCGGGCGCTGCGCCTCGATGACGCATGAGGGCCAGTCGGCCGCGCGCGCCAGCGGCGGCTGTTTTGTGATGGGCCAGGCAGCCGGCACGGCCGCGGCCATGCCGGGCGCGGGCCCGAGTTTTGCCGAGACCGATGTGAAGCAGTTGCAACAGTTGCTCACACGGGACGGCGTGTATTTCGACAACGACGGCGATCTTTAACCCAGGAAGGACACCCATCATGGACATGACGCCCCCTCCCGCCCCCGGCCAGCGCGCAGTGCCCGACGGCGCCGCGCGCAAGGCTTTTTATGAGGCCATTTCGGCGCACAGCATGACGCCGCTCTGGGAGGTGCTGCACGCCCTGGTGCCGCAATCGCCGAGCACGCCCTGCCGGCCGGCGCTGTGGAAATATGCCGATGTGCATCCCTTCCTGATGCAGTCGGGCGAACTGATCACCGCCGAGGAAGCGGTGCGCCGCGTGCTGATCCTGGAGAACCCAGGCCTGCGCGGGCAGTCCTGCATCACGCAGTCGCTCTACGCCGGCCTGCAGGTCATCCTGCCCGGTGAAATCGCGCCCAGCCACCGCCACACGCAAAGCGCGCTGCGCTTCGTGGTCGAAGGCCATGGCGCCTTCACCGCGGTGGACGGCGAGCGCACGCAGATGAAACCCGGCGACTTCATCATCACGCCAAGCTGGACCTGGCACGACCACGGCCACGAAGGCCGCGTCGAATCCGACACGCCGGTGGTCTGGCTGGACGGGCTGGACATCCCGATGCTGCGCTTCTTCGACGCGGGCTTTGCCGAAAACGGCGGCGCCAGGCAGCAGGAAGTCACCAAGCCCCTGGGCATCAGCAGCCACCGCTACGGCGCCAACATGCTGCCGATGCGCTACGACGCGCCTTTCGGCCAGACTTCGCCCATCTTCAGCTATCCCTACGAGCGCACCCGCGAGACCCTGCACCAGCTGGAGATGCATGCCGACATCGACGCCTGGGACGGCGTCAAGCTGCGCTACGTGAACCCGGCCACGGGCGGCTCGCCCATGCCCACCATGGCGACCTTTATGCAGCGCCTGCCCGCGGGTTTTGCCGGCAAGCCCTGGCGCCAGACCGACGGCGCCGTGTTCAGCGTGGTCGAGGGTTCAGGCACCGTTCACATCGAGCGCAACGGCGAGACTCAGGTTTTCGAGTTCGGCCCGCGCGACCATTTTGTGATTCCGTCGTGGCACACTGCGCAATTGCGTTCGGCG
Organism: Polaromonas sp. CF318; assembly: GCF_000282655.1. Classification (GTDB taxonomy): domain Bacteria; phylum Pseudomonadota; class Gammaproteobacteria; order Burkholderiales; family Burkholderiaceae_C; genus Polaromonas. Next base: position 125,205 of record NZ_AKIV01000076.1, on the reverse strand, counting down.
CAAGCTTGTGTGCTGTTCAGTTTTTCAGACCGCCCGGTGCACCAGGCCCTGGGCATACACAGAGAAGAAAGGTTGTCATGAGTTTTGTCATCACCCCACCGGCCACGGTGTCCGTCCCCGTCGTCGGCACCAAGGAGCGTTTTCCCGTGCACCGCATTTACTGCGTGGGCCGCAACTACGAAGAGCACGCCAAGGAAATGGGTTTTACCGGCCGCGAGCCGCCCTTCTTCTTCCTGAAACCGGCCGACGCCATCGTCGCGGTGGACGCCGGCAGCACCGGCACCATTCCCTACCCCAGCCTCACCAAAAACCTGCACCACGAGATCGAGCTGGTGGTGGCGATCGGCACCGGCGGCAAGAACATCAAGGCCGCCGACGCGCACAAGCACATCTACGGCTACGCCGTGGGCCTGGACATGACGCGCCGCGACCTGCAGGGCGAGATGAAAAAGCAGGGCCGCCCCTGGTGCATCGGCAAGGCCTACGACCACTCCGCGCCTATAGGCCCCATCACGCCCGCGGCCCAGGCCGGCGACGTGAACAATGCCGAGCTGTACATCCAGGTCAATGGCACGGACCGCCAGCGCAGCAATGTCTCCAAGCTGATCTGGAACATCGCCGAAACCATTGAACACCTGTCGACGGCCTGGGAACTGCAGCCCGGCGACCTGATTTACACCGGCACGCCCGAAGGCGTGGCGGCGGTGGTGTCCGGCGACACCATGGTCGGCAGCGTGGCCGGCCTGGGCACGCTGACCGTCAAGGTCGCGTAAGCACGCTGACCGTCAAGGTCGCGTAAGCACGCTTTCGCCCATGTCCGCGCCCACACCGCAGGCGGCGACGACAAGCATGAACGGCCGCCTCGCGCGGCCGTTTTTCATGGCGGGCGGTTTGCGCGATGAACGCGCATCTGTTTTAATCATCGCGCAAATACCCTGGCCTCTTCGGGTAAGCCGCCTGCCCGGATGAAGCCGCCATTCTGATAATCGGCCCATGCGGTCCGGGGACGTTCCCGAGATCCTGTCCTGCCTTTCGGAGACCCTACTTGAAAATCCTGCAGTCCCTCGCAAAACTCTGCGCCGTGCTGGCCGGCGTGCTGCTCACGGCCATCACCTTGATGACCTGCGCCAGCCTGATAGGCCGCAACCTGCTGGGCGCCACACTGGTCGGCGACTTCGAGCTCACCGGTGTGGTGACCGGCGCGGCCATCGCGCTTTTCATGCCCTTTTGCCAGATCAAGCGCGGCAACATCATCGTGGACTTTTTCACGGCCAGGCTGAGTCGGCCTTCCAACGACAGGCTGGACCGTTTCGGCGCGCTGCTGCTGGGCGTCATCTTCGGCCTGCTGGCCTGGCGCACGGTGCTGGGCGGCCTCAACTCCTACAACACGCACTCGGAAACCCAGATCCTGGGTTTTCCGGAATGGACGGTCTACGCCGCCATGGTTCCGCCCTTCGTGCTGACCTGCGTGATCGGTTTTTACCAGGCCGTTTTCGGCTTCGGCGATGCCCATGAAACACGCGACGCGCTGGACGAGCTGGAGGCGCACATATGAGCTCCATCACGCTCGCCCTGGTCATTTTCGGCATCATGCTGGTCTTCATGGCCATCCGCGTGCCTATTGCGGTCGCCATGTTCACCGCGGGCGCCATCGGTTATGTGATGCAAACCGGATGGGGCCCGTTTTCCAGTTTCCTCAATACCCAGGCCTTCGCGCGCTTTGCCAGCTATGACCTGTCGGTAATCCCGCTCTTCATCCTGATGGGACATTTCGCGACGCAGGGAGGCATCAGCCGCGCGCTGTTCAGTTTCGCGGCCGGCGTGATGGGCCGCTTCAAGGGCGGGCTGGCCATGGCCTCCATCCTCGCGTGCGCGGCTTTCGGCGCCATCTGCGGGTCTTCGGTCGCCACGGCCGCCACCATCACCGGCGTGGCGCTGCCCGAAATGAAGCGCCACGGCTATTCGGGCCGGCTGTCCACCGGCACGCTGGCGGCAGGCGGTACCCTGGGCATCCTGATCCCGCCGTCCGTACCGCTGGTGATTTACGCCATCCTCACCGAGCAGAACATTGCCAAGCTGTTTGCCGCAGCCATGGTGCCGGGCATCATCGCGATGTTCGGCTACATGGTGGCTATCGCCATCTACGTGCGGCTGGTGCCCGGCCAGGCCCCCGAGGTGGACGACGACAGGCCGCCCATGACGCTGGCTTCCCTGATGGGCATACTGCCCATCGCCCTCATCTTCATGATCGTCTTCGGCGGCATTTACGGCGGCTTGTTCACGCCCACCGAAGGCGCGGCCGTGGGCGCGGCCGCCACCTTTGTGGCCGCGTTGATCAAGCGCGAGATCACCTGGGCCAAGTTCAAGCTGTGTTTTTACGCCACCGCGGAAAGCTCGGCCATGATCTTCCTGATTTTCATAGGTGCCGACCTGATGAACTCCGCCCTGGCCCTGACCCAGGTGCCCAACCAGCTCGCCGGCGTGGTCGGCGGCTGGGGCCTGTCGCCCCTGATGGTCGTCACGGCCATCCTGCTGTTTTACGTGGTGCTGGGCGCGGTGATGGACGAGCTGTCCATGCTGCTGCTGACCATACCGATCTTTTTCCCCATGGTCATGGGCCTGGACTTCGGCATGGCCAAGGAATCCACCGCGATCTGGTTCGGCATCATGGTGCTGATGACGGTGGGCTTCGGCATGCTGGCGCCGCCGGTGGGGCTGAACGTCTACGTCGTCAACGGCCTGGCCAAGGACGTGCCCATCAGCGAAAGCTACAAGGGTGTGATGCCCTTCCTCATCAGCGACACCATCCGCACTACTTTGCTGCTGTTGTTCCCCGGCATATCGCTGTGGCTGGTGAAATACATCGGCTAGGGCTTTCACCGCTTCTCAAACCCGCTCGCTTGCCTTAAGTTACCCATATTGCCCACAGGAGACACGCCATGATTCAAAGACGAACCCTTCTTAAAACCGGCGCCGCCGCCGCCGCGCTGGGCGCACCGGCCCTCTCCAGTCTGGCCCAGCAGGCCGTGACCCTGAAGTTCCACACCTTCATGTCGCCCTCGTCCAACGTCTGGCTGGCCATGCACAAGCCCTGGATGGAAAAGGTCGAAAAGGAATCGGGCGGGCGCATCAAGTTCGAGGGCTACCCGGCCATGCAGCTGGGCGGCACGCCCGTGCAGCTCTACGACCAGGTCAAGGACGGTGTGGTCGACGTGGTCTGGACCCTGCCCGGCAACACCGCCGGCCGCTTCCCGCGCATCGAGGTGTTTGAGCTGCCTTTCATCATGTCCAACGCCGAAGCGACGTCCAAGGCCTATTGGGAATACGTGCAGACAGTCGCGCCCGATGAATTCAAGGACACCCAGGTGCTGGCGCTGCAGGTGCACGGCCCCGGCGTGATCCACACGGTGGACAAGCCCGTCAAGTCCATCGCCGACATGCGCGGCCTCAAGCTGCGCGCACCGACCCGCCAGGTGACCAAGCTCATGGGCGTGCTGGGCGCCACGCCGGTCGGCATGCCGCTGCCGCAGATTCCCGACGCGCTGAGCAAGGGCACCATCAACGGCTGTGTGATTCCCTGGGAGGTCGTGCCTTCTGTCAAGGTCAACGAGCTCACCAAATTCCACGCAGAGTTCGACCCCGCCGGCGGCAGCCTCTACACCACCACCTTTGTGATGGCCATGAACAAGGCCAAGTACAACTCGCTGGCGCCCGATCTCAAGAAGGTCATCGACAACAACTCCGGCATGGCGACCTCGGCCTGGCTGGGCAAGGTGCAGCAGGGCAACGACGTCCCCGGCCGCAAGACCGCCAGCGACCGCGGCAACACGATTTACACCGTGAGCGCGGCCGAAGCCCAGGATTTCCGCCGCAAATCGCGCACGGTGGAAGTCGAGTGGGTGGAAGACATGAACAAAAAAGGCTTCGATGGCAAGAAGCTGCTCGACACGGCACGCAGCCTCATCGAAAAGCATACCAAGACGACCAAGGCCTGAGCCCTACGCGTTACGCGCACACCCAAAAAACCGGGCCCTGGGCCCGGTTTTTTTTGACGCCTGCCGGCCTTGCGCCGGCCCGCCGCCCGCAAGTCGATGCCGCTACACTCATTTGATGCACCGCCCTCCCCTGAAACACTGCCGCGTCTGTGGCACCGCCGTGGCCTACAGATTGCCGGATGACGGCGACACCAAGGAGCGCGCGGTCTGCCCGGCCTGCAACACCGTCCACTATGAAAACCCGCTCAATGTGGTCGGCACCGTGCCCACCTGGGGCGCGGACGGCGCGCAGGTGCTGCTCTGCAAGCGCAACATCGAACCGCGCTGGGGCAAGTGGACCTTGCCCGCCGGTTTCATGGAACTGGGCGAAACCACTTCCGAAGGCGCGGCCCGTGAGACCGATGAAGAAGCCGGCGCGCAATTTGAGATGCTGGGCCTTTTCACCGTGATGAACGTGGTGCACGTCGGCCAGGTCCACCTCTTCTACCGGGCGCGCCTGCTCAGCACCGAGTTCAATCCCGGCCACGAAACCATAGAGGCACGGCTGTTCACCGAAGCCGAAATTCCCTGGGACGAGATCGCCTTCAGGACGGTCAAGGAAACCCTGGAGCGCTACTTTGAAGACAGGCGCAAGGGTGCCTTCGGTATCCATACCACCGATATCGCATGAGCGCCGGCGGACCGCGCAACCCGTCCGGGCGGACCCGGTAGAATTTCCCGCATACCGGCCAATCCACCACAAGGCCTTCGCTTTCACCCGGCCCCGCGGCCAGGCTCCTTTCCCTGTCTCCCACACCCTCCCCGGAATCCATGTTCAATACCGCGATCTTTTTCCGCATTGCCGATGATTTTGTGTTGCCGCCCCTGGAGGCGCTGGAAGAGATTTTCCAGTCCCACCGCTTTGTGCCCTGCGGCGCGACCGAACCCGAGTCCAGCGGCTGGGTGCCGCCGCGCGGCAACAAAAGCACCGTGCTGCTCGAAAGCGTAGGCCGCTCGGTAATTGCCCGGCTGTGCACCGAGCGCCGGCCCGTACCCTCCTCCGCCGTGAAGGCCGCGGTAGACGAGCGCATTGAAAAATACAAAGAGGAAACCGGCCGCGAACGCGTGGGCGCCAAGATCAAAAAAGAGTTCAAGCAGGAAGTCATGCTGGACCTGCTGCCGCGCGCCTTCACCAAACGATCCACCACCACGCTGTGGATAGACCCGGTGAATAAATTCCTGGTGATCGATTCCGGCAACCTCACGGGCGCCGACAAGGTCATCAGCTACCTGGTGGAGGCGCTCAGCGAAATCCCCGGCGCCCTGCCCGGCCTCAAGGCCAGCCCCATACAGACGCAGATGTCGGCCGCCGCCGCGATGTCGCACTGGCTGTCGACGCGTGAAGCGCCCTACAACTTCACCGTGGACCGCGACTGCGAACTCAAGACGCCCGACGACCAGAAGGCGACCGTGCGCTATTCGCGCCACACCCTGGACATCGACGAGGTGGCCCAGCACATCGCCGCCGGCAAGCTGCCTACGCAGCTGGCCATGACCTGGAACGAGCGCGTGTCCTTCGTGCTCACCGAAACCGCGCAACTCAAAAAACTCAAGCTGCTCGACGTGGTGCTGGACGGTGTGCAGGAAAGCGGCAAGGACGACGACGGCTTTGACACCGACGCGGCCATCATCACCGGCGAGTTGTCTTCGCTGATCCCCGACCTGCTGGATGCGCTGGGCGGCGAACTGGGCGAGGGCGAGGCCGTTCCCGGACAAACTGCAGTCGCGGCCCCGCCCGAACTGGCCCCCGAACCCGCCTGAGCGCTCAGGGTTTTCCGGGAGTTGAAATCCCGCGGCGGCGGCACCAGCTGACAGGGTAGCCGCGCGAGTTCCCGCTGCGACACATCTCCGCACAAGGTTGTGAACACCATGGTGAAACCCCAGCACATCGGCATCGTCGGCTGCTCCGCGGAAGGCGCGGCGCTTTGTTACCAGACCATCTGCACCGAAGGTGCCAAACTGCTGGGCCCGCACGCCCATCCCGAGGTGAGCCTGCACACGCCGTCGCTGGCCGACTACATGGCCTGTATTTACAAAGATGACTGGCGCGGCGTAGGCGACATCATGCTGGCCTCGGCCCACAAGCTCGCGGCGGCAGGCGCCGACTTCCTGATCTGCCCCGACAACACCATCCACCAGGCCTTCGCTCATGTGGAAGCGCGCTCGCCCCTGCCCTGGCTGCATATTGCCGAGGTCGTGGCCGCGGAAGCCGCGCAGCGCGGTTTTCTGCGCCTGGGCATCACCGGCACCCGCTGGCTGGTGGGTAGCGAGGTCTACCCCGAAAAACTCCGTGCGCGCGGGCTGGACTACCTGCGGCCCACAGACACCGAGCGCGACGAGATCAACCGCATCATCATGGACGAGCTGGTTTACGGCGTGTTCAAATCCGAGGCGATCACCTACTTCCAGCAAGTCATGTCGCGCATGAAGGGCGCAGGCTGCGATGCCGTCGTGCTGGGCTGCACCGAAATCCCGCTGATCATGAGTGACGCGAATTCGCCCCTGCCGACGCTGGATTCCACGCGCCTGCTTGCACGTGCCGCGCTTCACCGGGCGGTACGGGGTGTGGCGCCTGCCGCCTGAATCGCCCTCTCCATTTCACCGAGGCCGGCAACACGGCCTCCCCTAAACCTGCGGCAAGCGCGCTTGCAATGGGTTGAAAATTGGCCTAATATGAACTGATATTCACTTTCAATGAATTCATATTCATAAATCCATGCCAGCAGCAGCAAACCGGATAGAACGTCTCCAGGCCACCAAAACCTTGATCCTGGAAGCGGCCCGCGACGCGGTCGCCTTGAGCGGCTGGAAGGATGCGCAGATAGCCTTGATCGCCGCGAAGGCGGGCGTGGCCACCGGTAGCGTCTACCGCTACTTCGACTCCAAGGCGGATCTGTACGCCCAGGTGCTGGCACTGGTCTCGCAGCGGGAGGTCGACGTGGTCCGGGAGATCGTCGACTCGGAAGGACCGGCCGCGCAGCGCCTGGTCGATGCGATCTACAGCTTCTCGCTGCGCGCCATGCGCGGGCGCCGGCTGGCCTATGCCCTCATTGCCGAGCCCTGCGAACCCGAAATCGACGCCGCCCGCCTCCAGTACCGGGCGGCGCTGGGTGACCAGATCGCACGGCTGGTCGTGCAGGGCATTGCCAGCGGTGAATTCATCGAGGTGGACCCAGGCGTGGCGGCCTCGTGCGTGACGGGCGCCTTCATGGAAGCATTGGTCGGCCCACTGGCGCCGGAGGCGGTGCCCGATTCCGACTCCGCCAAGGCCATCGCCCAGACAACCGCCAGCCTGGCGGCACGCATGCTGTTCCGCCACGCGGCGCCCAAGCTGAAACTGGTCTCCAGGGACGCACCGTGAACCAACCTTACGAGACGCCTTTCACGGCCTCCGCGCCCGGCCTCGCGGCAGCGACGCATGAAGTGCTGAATCAGGCCGCCTCGGCCAACGGCTTCAACGCATTCGATGGTGATGAGGCGCTGCGTGAGCTGGTCGGAAAAATCGCTCCCTGGGCCACCGGAAAATGCAGCGCGCTGGGTGCGCTGGCGGGTAACGAAACGCTGCAGGATGCCGCGCGCCTGGCCAACGAATTCGAGCCGCGGTTGCGCACGCACGACCGCTTCGGCCATCGCACGGACTGGGTGGAGTTCCACCCGGCCTGGCACCAGCTGATGGCCGCGGCCTTCGGCCATGAGGTGCACAGCCTGGCCTGGACCACGCAGAACGGCAAGGGTCACTTTGCACGCGCCGCGCTGAGCTACCTCTGGAACCAGGTCGAGAACGGCGTGGGCTGCCCGACCGGCATGGCTTACGCGGCGGTGGCCGGCTTCACCGGCAAGCCGCCGCTTGAAGCCTGGCGGCAGAGGACGCTGGCCGCGGACTACGACCCGCGCCGCCTGCCCATCGAACAGAAACGTGCCGCGGTCATCGGCTACGCGATGACTGAAAAACAAGGCGGCTCCGATTTGCGCCAGACGCAGACCACGGCCGAGTTCACCGGCAGCGGCACGGACGGCGACACCTATAGCATCACCGGCCACAAATGGTTTTGCTCGGTGCCAGTGGCCGACGGCTTCTACACGCTGGCGCAAACCCGCTCGGGGGTGAGCTGCCTGTTTGTTCCGCGCTTCCGCCCGGACGGCAGCCAGAATAATTTTTTCATCCAGCGCCTCAAGGACAAGTGCGGCAACCGCTCCAACGCCTCCAGCGAGATCGAGTACCGCGACACCTGGTCCATGCTGGTGGGCGAGGAAGGACGCGGCATACGCGAAATTCTTTCGCATGCACACCTGACGCGCCTGGACTTCGCGGTGGGCTCGGCCGGCCTGATGCGCCAGGCCCTGACGCTGGCGATCAACCATGCCCAGACGCGCACGGCCTTCGGTAAGCCCATGTCAGAGCTGCCGATGCAGTGCAATGTGCTGGCCGACCTGGCGATCGACAGCGAGGCGGCAATGCTGGGCGCGATGCGCGTGGCGCGGGCTGTGGACGGCATGGCATCCAGCGAGCACGAAAACCTGCTCTCCCGGGTGGCGACGCCGGCGATGAAGTACTGGAACTGCCAGCGCGCGCCGGTTTTTGTCTACGAATGCGTGCAGGTTCACGGCGGCAACGGTTTCATCATGGAGAACCCCGTGGCCCGGCTGTACCGCGAGGCGCCGCTCAATTCGATCTGGGAAGGCAGTTCCAACATGATGTGCATGGATGTGCTGCGCGCCATGGACAAGGATGGTCGTTGCCGCGACGCCCTGGTCGAGGAGCTGTGGCTGCACCGCGGCGCGAATGCCGCCTACGACCGCTTCATCGACGACCTCGCCGGCCACCTTGCCCGCTCCTATCCGCACGACGGCCATGCGCGCATGCTGGTCACGCGCATCGCGCTGGCCTTGCAGGCGGGCGAGATGTTGGCGCACGGCACGCTGGAGGCCGCGGAGCTTTTTATCGCGTCGCGCCTGGAAAGCAACGGCCTGCCGGTGTTCGGTGCCCTGCCCGATTCACAGGCCTTGCCCGCCATCGTGCGGCGGGCGGCGGTGATTGGCCATTGAGCCGCCCATGGACGCTCCCCTCACGCTTGCCGAAAGCCAGGTCCGCGCGCATGTGGGCGAGGCAGAATGGGCGACCCGCGTCGACCTCGCCGCCTGCTACCGCCTGCTGGCCGTCTACGGCATGACGGACCTCATCTACAACCACGTCAGCGCGCGCATTCCGGGCAGCAGGGAGCAGTACCTGATCAACCCCTACGGCATGCTGTACGAGGAGATCACGGCATCCAGCCTGGTGAAGATCGACGTGGAAGGCCGCACATTGCTGCAGCCGGACCATGGCTACAACGTCAACGTCGCGGGCTTTTACCTGCACGCGCCCATCCACCTGGCCCGGCCCGACGTGCGGTGCATCATTCACACGCACACCCGCGCCGGCACGGCCGTCAGCGCGCTCGCCGAAGGCCTGCTGCCGCTGTCGCAGACCGCCATGCGCTTTCACGGCCGCGTGGCCTACCATGACTTCGAGGGCCCGGCGATCAACGGCGCCGAGTGCGCTCGCGTGGTGGACGACCTGGGCCCGCACGACATCCTCATGCTGCGCAACCACGGCCTGCTGGTGTGCGGCCTCAGCATCGCGCAGGCCTTCAACGCCATGTACTGGCTTGAAAACGCGTGCCGCATCCAGGTGGACATCCTGGGCTGCAGCCGGGCCATTCACCACCCGACGGGTTCGGCGATCGCCAACACGGTGAGCTGTTTTTCCGGCGAGGAGATCACGCTCACCAACGAGGCACGAACCAACCCGGTTCTGAACGCCGCCGCGCGAACACCGCATGGCGGCTATGGCAGCCTGGAGTGGCCCGCGCTGCTGCGCAAACTGGATCGCCTCGATCCTTCTTACAGGAATTGAGCATGCCGACCAGGGACAGCACCATGGGTTTTATCGGCTGCGGCCGGGTGGGCCGGACGCTGGCCCGAGCCCTGGCGAATGCCGGCTACACGGTATCGGCGGCCTGGACACGCGATCGGGAGGCACTGCAACGATTCGCCAATGAAATTCCCGGCGTGATGCCCTGCGGCGCGGCGCAAGACCTCGTGGCCCGCTGCGATTTTGTCTGGATCACCGTGGCTGATGATGCCATTGCATCCGTCGCGCAGTCCCTGCAATGGTCACCGCGGCACCGCGTTGTGCATTGCAGCGGTGCCACCGGACTGGCGGCGCTGTCCAAAGCGATGCGCGAAGGCGCCCGGACCGGCGGCTTTCACCCCTTGCAGATGTTTGCCAATCCCGAGGTCGCCCTGCAGGGCTTGCCGGGCTGCACTGTGGGGATCGCGGCGGACGGCGATTTCGCGGCGGAGCTCGGCGATGTCGCCACCCGGCTCGGTTGCATTCCCTTCCGTGTTCCGGAAGGCAGCCGGGCGCTGTACCACGCGTCAGCGTACTACGTGGGCCCGTTTCTGATCGCGCTGCTGCGCGAAGCGTCCCTGCTCTGGAAATCTTTTGGCGGAACCGAGCAGCAAACACTGGATGCCCTGCTGCCGCTGCTGGCCGGCACTGTCGCGGCCGTGAAAGATGCGGGATTGGCCAAAGGCATGGGCGGCTGCGTGGCCCGCGGCGACGTCGGCACGGTCGGCAAGCACCTGGAGGCGTTGAACGAACTCTGCACGGATGCGCACGCTGCGCTCTACCGTGAGCTCGCGCTGCGCACCGTGCCCATGGGACTGGAGCGAGGCACGCTGAAGCCGGAAGGGGCCGCACGCATTCAGTCGGTGCTGCGCGAGGTGCCCCGCAAGACAAACCGCGCAAGGGCCTACTTATAAAGAGCAATCGCGCGCTGGACACGGCCGCAAGAGGCCAAAGAAGAAAAAGGCGGCGAGCGAAAAACAAAAAAGCCGGTTAGCGTTAGCTAACCGGCTCTCTGCTGGTTTTAATGGTCGGTGTGAAAGGATTCGAACCTTCGACCCCTTGCACCCCATGCAAGTGCGCTACCAGGCTGCGCCACACACCGACAAGCCTTAGATTATAGCCTGCTGAAAGGCACTTCTCAGTGGTTGTTGCCCAGGAGATCGCGGATTTCGAACAACTCGCGGCGCACCAGCAGCAACCTTTGCTGCGCGGCGGCCCCTGTGGGCAGGTCGGCACCCTCGGGTTCGCTATCCTCAAAGTCGGCGTGGTCGGTTGAATCCTCAAAATCCTCGAGCAGCGAATCGCCGCCTTCAAGCACTTCGACACCGTCGAGCATGACCTCCCCGTTGCGGCGCTTGTCGCGTTCGATCTGGACGATTTCCTGGAGCTTGTTGCGCGCGCCGCTGATCGTGAAGCCCTGGTCGTAGAGCAGGTCGCGGATGCGCCGGATCATGAGCACCTCATGGTGCTGGTAGTAGCGCCGGTTGCCGCGCCTTTTCATCGGGCGCAGCTGCGTAAACTCTTGCTCCCAATAACGGAGCACGTGAGGTTTGACGCCGCACAAGTCGCTGACTTCACCGATAGTGAAATAGCGTTTCGCCGGGATAGGTGGAAGAGTTTTCTCCAATTAAATCAATGCGCTAAGGAGGAAACCTCCAAATCTACTCTAAGTCGAAAGTTAGCGCAAAGAGTTGCTTGGCTTTTTTGAAATCTGTTGCTCCGTCACACAAGTAACACGAAGTTACCAACCCATCGCTGCGGTGCAATAAGACGGTGTCGGCGCGGCCTGGAGCGCGGCCCCAGGCTATTCCGTCGGGTTTTCGCCCTGAATCTGGTCTTTGAGCTTGTGGCTGGCGTGGAAGGTGACCACGCGGCGGGCCTGGATGGGGATGGCTTCGCCGGTTCGGGGATTGCGACCGGGGCGCGGAGCCTTGGTGCGGATCTGGAAATTGCCAAAACCGGAAATTTTTACATCATTTCCGTCCACCAGGCTGTCTGAAATCAGGTCGAAAAACGCGTCGATCATGTCTTTCGATTCGCGTTTGTTGAGCCCGATCTGCTCAAACAGCAATTCGGCGAGGTGCGCCTTGGTCAACGCCGGGGTCTCCAGGCTTTCTACAGAAAATTCCATGCGGCAGTGCTCCTGGCGTTTTTTATTTTGGAAGGTTCGTGGAAGCCTCAGGCACGCAGGCGCGCCCCGAGTTGCCCCTGCAGATTCGCGAGAACCGCCTGAACGGCCGCCTCAATCTCCTCGTCGGTCAGTGTAGCGGTGTCGCTGGAAAGCACCAAGCGCACGGCCAGGCTTTTTTCACCCATTTGCATGCTGGCGCTGGCCTGTTGCGGCCTGTAGACGTCAAACAGGGTGGCCCCCTTGAGCAGGCCCTGCGTGGCTGCGCCGTGGATGGCCGCCATGAGCGCGGCGTGCGTGGCGCCCTCAGGCACGATGACGGCGATGTCGCGCTCCACGGGCTGCAGCTTGCTGACCGGCATGAATTCGGGCACCGGGCGCTGCAGGACCGCGTCCAGTTCGAGTTCGAACAGCAATGGGGCCTGGGCCAGGTCATAGCCCTGGCGCCATTGCGGATGCAGCTCGCCCACAAAACCCACGGCCTTGCCGCCCGCCGACACGCTGGCGCAGCGGCCGGGGTGCATGGCGGGATGCGCGGAGGGCGCAAAGACCGCCTGGAGCGGCGCGAGCAAAGCCTCGACATCGCCCTTGATGTCGAAGAAATCCACAGCCTTGTCGGACTGGCTCCAGTTCAGGGCAGCCCGCGGCCCGTAGGCCAGGCCGGCGACGCGCATGGGCTGACTGAAACCGGCTACGGTGGTATCGGTGTTCTGGGTATGGGCGTCGCGCAGGAAAACACGGCCCAGCTCAAACACGCTCACACGGGAGGCCTTGCGGTCCAGGTTGAACTTGAGCACCTGCAGCAGCGAGCCCAGCAACGAGGAGCGCATGACGCTCATCTGGCTGGCGATCGGGTTGAGCAGCTTGATGGGGTTCGGGTTGCCGGCGAGTTCGTGCTCCCAGCGCTCTTCCACAAAGCTGAAGTTGATGGTTTCCTGGTAACCGAGCGAAGCGAGCGCGCGGCGCACGGCAAAGGGGCTGCGCTCGGATTCGGCGCGCAGCCGTGCCGTGATGGGTGCCAGCGGCGGCGTGTCGGGCAACTGCTGGTAGCCCACCATGCGCACCACTTCTTCGATGAGGTCTTCCTCGATCTGCAGGTCAAAACGGTAGCTGGGCGGCGTCACCGTGAGGGTGCCCTCGCCCTGCGTCACCGGCAAACCCAGGCGCTGGAGCGCATCCAGGCACTGCGCCTGGGTGAGCGGCATGCCGATGACCTTGGCGGCGCGCGCCACGCGCAGGGTGACGGGTGCCGCCTTAGGCACATTGACCTGCTGGTCATCCATGGGGCCGCAGGCGGTTTGCGGCGTGCCGCAGATGTCGATGATCAGCTGGGTGATGCGGTCGATGTGCTCCACGGTCTGGCCAGGGTCAACGCCGCGCTCGAAACGATGGCCGGCGTCAGTCGAAAAGTTGTAGCGGCGCGAACGGCCGGCGATGGATTTCGGCCACCAGAAAGCGGCTTCCACGTAAACATGTTTCGTGTCGTCGGACACTGCGGTGGCGTCGCCGCCCATGATGCCGGCCAGGGACTCAACCTGAGCGTTGTCGGCGATGACGCCAACCTTTTCATCAACCGTCACGGTATTGCCGTTGAGCAGCTTGAGTGTCTCGCCAGGCTTGCCCCAGCGGACGTCGAGCCCGCCGTGGATTTTGTCGAGGTCAAAGATGTGCGAGGGACGGCCGAGTTCGAACATCACGTAGTTCGAGATGTCGACCAGCGCGGTCACGCTGCGCTGGCCGCAGCGCGCCAGACGGTCCACCATCCACTGCGGCGTGGCGGCTTTGGTGTTGACGTTGCGTACCACGCGGCCCGAAAAGCGGCCGCAGAGATCGGGCGCGCTGATCTTGACCGGCACCCTGGTCGTGTCCACGGCGGCCACGGCCGGGATAGACGGCGCGCTCAGCGGCGCGCCGGTGAGCGCGGCGACTTCGCGCGCGACGCCGTAGACGCTCAGGCAATGCGCGAGGTTGGGCGTGAGCTTGAGGGTGAACAGGGTGTCGTCCAGGCGCAGGTGCTCGCGGATGTCCTGGCCCAGCGGCGCGTCGGCAGCCAATTCGAGCAAACCGCCATGGTCTTCGGAGAGCTTGAGCTCGCGCGCCGAGCACAGCATGCCCTGGCTTTCCACGCCGCGCAGCTTGCCGACCTTGATCAGGAAGGGCTTGCCGTCTTCACCGGGCGGCAGCTCAGCGCCGACGAGGGCGCAGGGCACCTTGATGCCGACACGGGCGTTAGGCGCGCCGCAGACGATGTTGAGCAGGCTGCCCTGCCCCACGTCGACCTGGCAAACGCGCAGGCGGTCGGCGTCAGGATGCTGGACGGCCTCCTTGATTTCGCCGACGACGATTTTGGTGAAGGGCGGTGCCACGGGCTTGAGCTCTTCGACCTCCAGGCCGGCCATGGTGAGGGTGTCGGCAAGCTGCTGGGTGTCGAGCGGCGGGTTGCAAAATTCGCGCAACCAGGATTCTGGGAATTGCATGGTGAGACCTTGTTGTTCTTGTTCTTGTGGCTTATGACTGGAACTGCGAGAGGAAGCGGATGTCGCCGTCGAAGAACAGGCGCAGGTCGTTGACGCCATAGCGGAGCATGGTCAGGCGGTCCGGGCCCATGCCGAAGGCAAAGCCGATGTATTTCTCGGGGTCCAGGCCCATGTTGCGCACCACGTTCGGGTGCACCTGGCCGGAGCCGGCCACTTCCAGCCAGCGGCCGGCGAGCGGGCCGGTCTGGAACTGGATGTCGATCTCGGCGCTGGGCTCGGTAAAGGGGAAAAAGCTGGGCCGGAAACGCAACACCAGGTCGTCGCTTTCAAAGAAGGTGCGGCAGAAATCGGTGAAGACAAACTTGAGGTCCTTGAAGCTCACGTTCTCGCCTATCCACAGGCCTTCGCACTGGTGGAACATAGGCGAGTGGGTGGCATCGCTGTCGACGCGGTAGGTGCGACCCGGCGCGATGACGCGGATCTCTGGCATGCGGCCACCGGCATCAATCAAGGCACGATGCTTTTTGACATGCTGCACCGCATAGCGGATCTGCATCGGGCTGGTGTGGGTGCGCAGCAGGTTGGGCGCGGCCTCGGTGCCGCCTTCGACGTAAAAGGTGTCGTGCATGGAACGCGCGGGATGGTCTTCCGGCGTGTTGAGCGCGGTGAAGTTGAACCAGTCGGTCTCGATCTCGGGACCCTGGGCCACGTCAAAACCCATGGAGCCAAAAATGCCTTCAATGCGCTCCAGCGTCAACGACACGGGATGCAGGCCGCCCTGCACGCGCTGGCGGCCGGGCAGGCTCACGTCGAGCGCTTCGGCTTTGAGCTGCTTTTGCAGTTCGGCATCGGCCAGCGCCTGTCGGCGCGCGTTCAGCGCGGTTTCAATGGCCTGCTTGGCCAGGTTGATGGCGGCGCCGCGGGATTTTTTCTCCTCCACGCTGAGGGCCGCCATGCCCTTCATCAACTCGGTCACACGGCCGGTTTTGCCCAGGAATTGCGCCTTGGCGTTTTCCAGGTCGGCGGGCGTATTGGCCTGCGCAAAGCTGGCCTGGGCGCTGCTGACCAGTTCTTGGAGGGCATCAGGTTGGGTCATACGTTCTCTTGTTCGAAATACAAAACGGCAAAGGCGCTTTCGGCAGCACTCGCATCACGCCAACTGAGAGTAAGCACTGCGGAAAAAACCATAAAAAAGGGCCAGAGCCTTTTCAAGCTCCAGCCCTTATTTTCTTGCGCAGGCAGTGATTGAATAGCGTCAATACTGCCTGGCCTGAAAATCAGGCGGCCAGCTTGGCTTTCACCTGTTCAACGATGGCGCCGAAAGCAGCGCTGTCATTGATGGCCATGTCGGACAGAACCTTGCGGTCGATCTCGATGCCGGCTTTCTTCAGGCCGTTGGCAAACTGGCTGTAGGTCAGGCCGAATGAACGGCTTGCGGCATTGATACGGGCGATCCACAACTGGCGGAACACGCGCTTCTTGGTACGGCGGTCACGGTAGGCATATTGCCCGGCCTTCATTACCGCTTCTTTGGCGATACGGAAGACATTGCCGCGGCGGCCGCGGAAACCTTTTGCAAGGGTTAAAACTTTTTTGTGGCGGGCGCGAGCCGTTACACCACGTTTGACGCGAGGCATGTGTGTACTCCTTGTTCGTCGTTAATTAAATGCCCTGGCCTGGGAGCATCTGTGCCATGTGACCCATATTGGTCTCATGGACAGTCACCGCACCACGCAGATGGCGTTTGTTTTTGGTGGTCTTCTTGGTCAGGATGTGACGTTTGAAGGCTTGGCCGCGCTTGACGGTACCACCCGGACGAACGCGGAAACGCTTTTTAGCGCCGCTCTTGGTCTTCATTTTGGGCATGTAAATGCTCCTTTTCATTTGTGCTCGTGAGGCGCTGCGAACCTTCCGCAGACTTGATGGCCCCGAGCCACTTGTCAGTGGCCGGTGATGACACCTGCCACTGCCGGCGGATGTCTTGCAACATCCGCTGGTCGCGACGGGTTTGACCCCGTCACTTTCGGAAAGCAGGCTTGTCGCCCACCCTCACAGGAAACGCCTTGCGGCATCCCCTCAAAGGCCCGCCGGATCAATCCGGCAAACCCGTATCTCTTCTGGCTACCCTCAGGCCGTGGCCGAGGGCGCCGGTGCTGCCGCAGTTTCCGTAGCCGGCTTGCCGCCGGGCTTCTTGCGGCCCGGCGCGATCATCATGACCATCTGCCTGCCTTCAAGCTTGGGAAACTGCTCCACCACGATCAAATCCGCCAATTCGTCGCGAATCCGCGCCAACAGGGCCAAACCCAGTTCCTGGTGCGTGATTTCGCGGCCGCGAAAGCGCAAGGTAATCTTGCACTTGTCGCCCTCTTCCAAAAAGCGCTTGATGTTGCGCAATTTGATGTTGTAGTCCCCATCGTCAGTGCCGGGCCGGAATTTGACTTCCTTGATCTCGATCACTTTTTGCTTGGACTTCGCTTCCGCCGCCTTCTTCTGCTCGGCGTATTTGAACTTGCCGTAATCCATCAACCTGCACACGGGCGGAACCGCCGTGGGGGAGATTTCAACAAGGTCAACGTCGGCTTCACCTGCCAGGCGCAAGGCCTCCGCGATGCTGACAATGCCTAAAGGCTCGTTGTCCGGCCCGGTCAGACGCACTTCGGGGGCCATGATTTCACGGTTCAAGCGGTGCTTGCGTTCTTCACGGTGACGGCGGTCACGAAATTCAGTAGCGATGGTTCTATCCTTTAACTCTTGCTATAAAAGCTATAGCGGCTTGCGCCCGTCCTGCAAGAACGAGAAGCTTTAATGCCCACAAATTCGGGAGAATTTGCCAGCGATTCAGGCTTTTTGTGCGATGTCAGAAGCGATTTGCCGGGCAAACGCATCGAGAGGCATCACTCCAAGGTCTTTGTTACCCCGGGCGCGCACTGCAACGGCTCCGGCTTCCTTCTCCTTGTCGCCCACGACCAGGATGTAAGGCAGCTTTTTCATCGAGTGCTCCCGTATTTTATACGTAATTTTCTCATTGCGCAGGTCCAGGTTGACCCTAAGCCCTTGATTTTGCAGCGTTTTGGCCACTTCCCGGGCATATTCGGCCTGGGAATCGGTGATATTGAGGACTGAAACCTGTTCTGGAGCCAGCCAGGTCGGCAGCGCGCCGGCGTGTTCCTCGATCAAAATCCCGATAAACCGCTCCAGGCTGCCCACAATCGCACGGTGCAGCATCACCGGCCGGTGGCGGTTGCCGTCCTCGCCGACGTATTCAGCATCCAGGCGCTCCGGCATCGAAAAATCGACCTGCATGGTGCCGCACTGCCACTGGCGGCCTATTGCGTCTTTCAGCGTGTATTCGATCTTGGGGCCGTAAAACGCGCCGTCGCCGGGGGCGATTTCAAACTCGCAGCCGGACGCGCGCAGGCTTTCCATCAGCGCATGCTCGGCCCTGTCCCAGCTTTCATCCGAGCCGATGCGGGCTTCGGGGCGCGTGGCAACCTTGTAGATGATGTTCTTGAAGCCGAAATCGGCGTACACCTTTTGCAACAGGGTGGTGTAGTCCACGCACTCCTTGAGGATCTGGTCCTCGGTGCAGAAAATATGGCCGTCGTCCTGTGTGAAGCCGCGCACGCGCATGATGCCGTGCAGCCCGCCCGAAGGCTCGTTGCGGTGGCACTGGCCGAATTCGCCGTAGCGCAACGGCAGGTCACGGTAGCTCTTGATACCCTGCTTGAAGATCAGGATGTGACCGGGGCAGTTCATGGGCTTGAGCGCGTATTCGCGCTTTTCGCTCTCGGTCGTGAACATGTTGTCGCGGTATTTGTCCCAGTGGCCGGTTTTTTCCCACAGCGTCTTGTCGATGATCTGCGGGCCCTTGACCTCCTGGTAGCCGTTGTCCTGGTAGACCTTGCGCATGTACTGCTCCACGCCTTGCCAGACCGTCCAGCCCTTGGGGTGCCAGAACACCAGGCCGGGCGCATGGTCGTCGATGTGGAACAGGTCCAGTTCCTTGCCGAGCTTGCGGTGGTCGCGTTTTTCGGCTTCTTCCAGCATGGTCAGGTACTGCTGGAGTTCGTCCTTGGTCGCCCAGGCCGTGCCGTAGACGCGCTGCAGCATCTCGTTGCGGTGGTCGCCGCGCCAGTAGGCGCCGGCCACTTTCATGAGCTTGAAAAATTTCAGCTTGCCCGTGCTGGGCACGTGGGGGCCGCGGCACAGGTCCTCGAAAGCGCCCTCACGATAGAGCGACACGTCCTCATTGGCGGGGATGCTGGCGATGATCTCGGCCTTGTAGTGCTCGCCTATGCTCTTGAAGTACGCCACGGCCTCATCGCGCGGCAGCACGCGGCGCGTGACCGGCTCGTCCTTGGCGGCAAGCTCCGTCATGCGTTTTTCGATCGCGACCAGGTCTTCCGGCGTGAACGGGCGCTTGTACGAGAAATCGTAGAAAAAGCCGTTTTCAATCACCGGGCCAATCGTGACCTGCGCATCCGGGAACAGTTCCTTCACGGCATAAGCCAGCAAGTGGGCTGTGGAATGGCGGATCATGTCCAGCCCGTCTGCATCCTTGGCCGTGATGATGGAGACCGCGCTGTCCTTGGCGATCAGGTAGCTGGTGTCCACTACCTTGCCGTCGACCTTGCCGCCCAAGGCGGCTTTGGCCAGACCGGTGCCTATCGAGGCGGCGACTTCGGCGACCGTGACGGCTTGCGGGTATTCGCGCTTGGAGGCATCGGGGAGCGTGATCTGAATCATGGGATGAATTTTTAGGAAAAATGGGAAAACAAAAAAGCGCGGAACATGCCGCGCTTTGATGGAGGGTATTTGGATTTAAGCTATGAATAATGTAGCTAACAATCACCAAGGGGTGCGGACTAGCGCCCTGGATGACTCCAGAAAACGGACGAGGTCGTAGTTCGCGGTGTCATAACCCGAACGATCCTTCCTGTTTCCAGTTTGATTGATTGCATGCGCGTATTTTACGGCAGGTTGCCCGGGGGCCGCCCGCCAGGCCTATTGGACGGCGGCGAAGTGCTACTGCGGCGAGTTCGGCGGCAAAAAACCCAGGCCCAGGCAACGCGGGCATTCGGTAATAACGGTCTGCTTCTCGACCTCGAAATGTTCGTTGATGTTTTCGCTCTCGATGCGCAGTTCACCGGAACCCTCGCAGTCGGGACAGGAAATACGCTTGAAACCCACGGTTAAGTCCGACACGGCAAGCCCTCCTCCAGTTGATGTTCAAAGTCGTGTTTTATGTAACAAACGTCACTCTACGCCAAAAAGCACCCGCAAAAAAGCCCGGACAGGCCCTAAGTTCCTGTCCGGGCTGAAAGCTGCGCCCGTGAAGGCTCCAGCGTCTGGGTAATCGTTGGAATGAAAACAGTTCAGTGGAACTGCTCTTCTTCGGTGGAACCGGTCAGCGCGGTGACGCTGGACTTGCCGCCCTGGATCACCGTGGTGACCTCGTCGAAGTAGCCGGTGCCGACTTCCTGCTGATGCGACACAAAGGTGTAGCCGCGATCGCGTGCCGCGAATTCGGGCTCTTGCACCTTCTCGACATAGGCCGACATGCCGCGTTTGACGTAGTCCTGGGCCAGATCGAACATGTTGAACCACATCGAGTGGATGCCGGCCAGGGTGATGAACTGGTATTTGTAGCCCATCGCGCCCAGCTCTTTCTGGAACTTGGCAATGGTCGCGTCGTCGAGGTTTTTCTTCCAGTTGAAGGACGGCGAGCAGTTGTAGGCCAGCAATTTTCCGGGGTGCACCTTGTGCACGGCCTCGGCAAACTTCCTGGCGAACTCCAGGTCGGGCGTGCCGGTTTCGCACCACACGAGGTCGGCGTAGTGGGCGTAGGCAATGGCGCGGCTGATGGCCTGGTCGATGCCTTTTTTCGTCTTGTAAAAGCCTTCGGACGTGCGTTCGCCGGTGATGAAAGGCTTGTCGTTTTCGTCGTAGTCGCTGGTCAGCAGGTCGGCCGCTTCAGCGTCGGTGCGGGCAATCACCAGCGTGGGCACGCCGCAGACGTCGGCGGCCATGCGGGCTGCCACCAGTTTTTGCACGGCTTCAGCCGTAGGCACCAGTACCTTGCCGCCCATGTGGCCGCATTTCTTGACCGAGGCAAGCTGGTCTTCCCAGTGAACGCCAGCGGCGCCGGCCTTGATCATGGCCTTCATCAGTTCGAAGGCGTTGAGCACGCCGCCGAAACCGGCTTCGGCATCGGCCACGATGGGTGCGAAGTTGTCGATGTAGCCCTTGTCGCCGGCGTCTATGCCCTTGGAATGCTGGATCTCGTCGGCGCGGCGGAAGGTGTTGTTGATGCGCTCAACCACGGTGGGGACGGAGTCGACCGGGTACAGCGATTGGTCGGGGTACATGGAGGCGTAGCTGTTGTTGTCGGCGGCGACTTGCCAGCCCGACAAGTAAATGGCTTTGACGCCGGCCTTGACCTGCTGCATGGCCTGGCCGCCCGTGAGCGCGCCCAGGCAGTTCACGTAAGGCTCGTTGTTGACCAGGTTCCAGAGCTTTTCGGCACCGCGGCGTGCCAGCGTGTGTTCAATCGGGAAGGAGCCGCGCAGGCGAACCACGTCGGCCGCGCTGTAACCGCGCTTGATGCCCTTCCAGCGTGGGTTGGTGGCCCATTCTTTTTCGAGGGCGGAAATCTGCTGGTCGCGGCTCAGTTGTTCAGTGAGGGTTTGTGGCATGGTGGGCTCCTTGAGTTGAAAGAATTGAAGAAGAGAAAAGTGGTGAATGCGATGGACTCACTTTAAGTCTTCTACAAGACTTTGTGAAGCTCTTATGTCTTATATAAGACAAAAATTAAATTCAATAAAATCAACAAACTACTGACAAAATATCGCAATACAAAATCATATTTCTCGGATTGAGAAATATTTCCGCGGTGCAGCATTTTCAATTTTGTATTGTGAAATTAATTTATTGGATCGTGAAATAAGAGTGCGCTGCCCGCGCAGGGCGGAACGGCGCGGCAGCAGCGCGGTTGAGTCAGGAGCAAAGGGGGGCCTGGCGCGTTTGCGGCAAGCGCCCTGAAATTCAGGCCTGGCGGCCGGTGCGGTGCAGCACCCAGTCGCCGCCGGCAATGACGGGCTTGCCCCGGGTGCGCTCCGGCGAAATTTCATAAAGCACGCACAGCAGTTCGCGCGGCGTGCCATGCAGCCCCGCCGGTGCCGGCGTGCTGTCCAGTTGCACCACCACTTCCCGCTTGGTGTATTCACCGGTTTGCTGCGGCCAGACCTCTTCGATCTCATCGAGCACCCGCTCCAGCTCGGGGCTCACGGCATAGACCTCGCCGTGCACAACACCCGTCCCGCCCAGCACCAGGCCCGGGTAGCTTCCCAGGTGGTGCATGACGCCGGCCACTTGGGCCCGCCCCACCCACTGCGGCGCGGGCCGCAGGCGGTTGATGTCACGCTCTTCCCCTTTGCGCAGGGTGCCGTAGACAAAAACATGGCGGGTGGCGGAAGGTGTCATCGCGTGAAGCCCTGGGTATCGGAAGGCGGGGAAATTCGGTCCGCAAAAACTAAGGCATGATTCCGGCCTGCGCCGGCATCCCCTGCCGGCCCATGCAACCGACGGGCCGCAGGGCCGCTGCAACAGGAACTCCCAGTTTAATGAACCGCATTGTGGCTTACGCCTGTCTCGGGCTCAGCATGTCTTTGGTGGGCAGCTATGTGGCGCTGTCCAAACCCCTGGTCGCCGCCCTTCCCGTCTTTCTGCTCGCCTGGCTGCGTTTTGGCATAGGGGGCGCGGCCATGCTGCGCTGGCTCAAAAAACCCGCTGAAGAGATTCCCATGAGCCGGCAGACCGCCCGCCTGCTGTTCCTGGAGTCCTTCCTGGGCAACTTTCTGTTTTCCATCTGCATGCTGTTCGGCGTGAGCATGACCAGCGCCGTCGCGGCCGGCGTGATCATGGCCTCCATCCCGGCCGCCGTCGCGCTCATGAGCTGGCTCTTCCTGCGGGAGCGCATCAGTTTGCGGATATGGGGTGCGGTAGCTTGTGCCGTGGTCGGCATCGCGCTGGTGTCGCTGGCCAAAAATCCGGCGGCGACACACGCGGTAACGGGGCCGCAAACCGGCCCGGCGCCAAGCTACGCCTGGCTGGGCAACCTGCTATTGGTAGGCGCCGTCCTGTGCGAGGCCTTCTATGCGGTGATCGGCAAGAAGCTGACCGGCGTGCTGAGCCCCAAACGCATTTCGGCTCTGATCAACCTCTGGGGTTTTGCGCTCGTCACGCCGCTGGGCCTCTGGATGGCCTGGAGCTTTGATTTCGGCGGAGTCGCGCCTTCCCTCTGGTTGCTGCTGGTGTTCTACTCGCTGGCCGCCAGTGTCTGGACGGTATGGCTCTGGATGACGGGCCTCAAGACCATCCCCGCCAACGAAGCCGGCGTGTTTGCCGTGCTGCTGCCCATCAGCGCCGCCGCGGTCGGCGTCATCGTGCTGGGCGAAACGCTGAGCCCCACCCAGATCGGCGCCTTCGGCATTGCGCTGGCCGGCGTGGTGCTGGCTACTTTGCCGGGACGGGGTCTGGAAAAGCCTGCTCCGGTCGAGCCGCCGCACTGATCTCGCGGTCCAGCCGCTTTTGCCGGCGCATCACATAGATGCTGTAGCTGATGATGCCCAGCGACACCACCGTGATCAGGATCGTGGCCGCCGCGTAAATGGACGGGTTCACGCCACGGCGGGCGTAGCTGAAGATCACCTGCGGCAATGTCGTCACGCCCGGGCCCGACAAAAACTCGGAGATCACCACGTCGTCAAACGAGAGCGTGAACGTCAGCAGCCAGGCCGACACCAGGGCCGGCGCGATATTGGGCAGGGTCACCAGGAAAAACACCTGCATGGGCCGGCAGCCCAGGTCCATGGCGGCCTCCTCGAGGGTCCGGTCCATTTCGCTCAGGCGCGACTGGACCACCACGGTCGCGTAGGCCATGCCCAGCAGGGTGTGGCCGGTCACAATGGTGATGAAGCCGCGGTCAGGCCAGCCCACGGCGCGCTGCACCGCCACCATCAGCAGCAGCAAGGACAGCCCGATGATGACCTCGGGCATGACCAGGGGCGCGTTGACCAATCCGTAAAACAGCGTGCGTCCGGTAAAGCGCAGGTAGCGCACCAGCACAAAGGCGGCAAAGGTTCCCAGCACCACCGACAGCGTGCCGGTGATCAGCGCCACCTTGAGCGACAGGAAGAAGCCCTCGACCAGCCGCGAATCCGCCAGCAGTGCCTCGTACCAGCGCGTGGAAAAGCCGGTGAAAACGCCGTCCTGCCGCGTGCTGTTGAAAGAAAAGACGATAAGGAAAAACAGCGGGATGTAAAGAAAGAGATAGACCAGCCCCATCCAGAGCCGGCCCACGTTGTTTTCCACCAGGCGCGAAAAACCCCTCAGGGTGAACTTCATCTCAGTGCCCTCCCCGCGCGTCGCGGTCGCTGCTGGAGCGGTAATAAAAGGCCAGCGGCACCAGGATCAGCAGAATCATCACCACCGCGAGCGCGGACGCGCGCGGCCAGTTGTTGCTGCTGAACATCTCGTCCCAGACCACGCGGCCGATCATGATGTTTTCGGCGCCGCCCAGCAACGAGGGGATCACGAACTCGCCGACGCTGGGAATGAACACCAGCATGGAGCCGGCCACGATGCCCGACTTGCTGAGCGGCACGGTGATCAGCCAGAAGGCCTTCCAGGCGCTGGCGCCCAGGTCATGCGCGGCCTCCAGCAGGCGGAAATCCATCTTCACCAGGTTGGCGTAGAGCGGCAGGATCATGAAGGGGCAGTACACATAGGTCATGCCCACCAGCATGGAGACGTCGGTGTAGAGCATCACCATGGGCTCCTGGATGATGCCCAGCGACAGCAGCAGGTTGTTGAGCACACCCTGGTCGGCCAGGATGCCCTTCCAGGCGTAGACACGCAGCAGGAAGGAGGTCCAGAACGGCAGCATCACCAGCATCAGCAAGGCCGGGCGTATCGAGGGCCGCGAGCGCGCGATGAAGTAGGCAAAGGGATAGCCTATGACCAGGCAGGACAGCGTGGTCAGCAAGGCGTACTTCAGTGAGGTCTTGTAGGCCTCCATGTAGATGGTGTTGCCGAAGCCGCCCACGGCGTCCTGCGCGTTGTCGATAAAGATGGATGCGTAGTTGTTGTAGCGCAGCAGGACGTGCCAGGAGCCCTTCACCGTCTCTATCAGCGGCGCGAAGGGATCGACGCCGCCTCCCATGTCCGTCACGCTGATGCGCAGCAGGATCAGGAAAGGCAGCACAAAAAACAGCAGCAGCCAGACGTAGGGCACGGCAATTACGAAGCGCCGCCCGAGGTTGAGCTGAAGCCAGGAGGGGATGTTTTTCATCGCCGGGATTGAATCGTTGCAGCCTGTGGGCCGGGCCTACTGCGTCAGCACCACCGGCGCGGAGCCGTCCCACCAGAAGAAAACCGGGTCGTCCCAGGTGATCGTGTCGCTGTCGTGGCGCGTGGTGTTGGTCTCGGTGATCTTGAGGGTGCGCCCGCCGGCCGCTTCCACGATGAAGGTGTTGTAGCTGCCGAAATAGGCAATCTCGCGCACCTTGCCGGTGAACAGGTTGCTGCCGACCCCAGGCGGGCGGGCCTTGGCGATATGGATCTTCTCGGGCCGCACCGCGATGGCCACCGCCATGCCCAGCGTGCCGCTGATGCCGTGCCCCACGCTGACCACGCCCTGGTCGGTGGTGACTTCGCAGCGGTCGGCCTCGTCCAGCGTGAGCTCGCCTTCCAGCATGTTGACGTTGCCGATGAAGTCGGCCACAAAACGGCAATTGGGATGCTCGTAGATTTCCTTGGGCGTGCCAACCTGCAGCACGCGGCCGTGGCTCATCACGGCGATGCGGGAGGCCATGGCCATGGCCTCTTCCTGGTCGTGCGTGACCATGACACAGGTCACGCCCACCGACTCAAGAATGTTGACGAGCTCGAATTGCGTGCGTTCGCGTAGCTTTTTATCCAGCGCACCCAGGGGTTCGTCAAGCAAAAGCAGCTGGGGGCGCTTGGCCAGGCTGCGCGCCAGGGCCACACGCTGCTGCTGGCCGCCCGAGAGCTGGTGCGGCTTGCGTTTGGCGAAGGCCTCGAGCTGGACCAGCTTGAGCATTTCCTGCACGCGGGCCTCGATCTCGGGCTTGGGCATACCCTCGCGCTTGAGGCCGAAGGCGATGTTGTCCCAGACCGTCAGGTGCGGAAACAGCGCGTACGACTGGAACATCATGTTGATGGGCCGCTCGTAGGGCGGGAAGGACGCGATGTCCACGCCGTCGAGGAAGACCGCACCGGAGGTCGGTTTTTCAAAACCCGCCAGCATGCGCAGCAAGGTCGATTTGCCGCAGCCTGAGCTGCCCAGCAGTGCGAAGATTTCCCCCTTGTGGATGGACAGCGAGACGTCGTCGACCGCTGCCACGCCGTCAAAGCGCTTGACCAGCTGGTCGGTCCGCAAATAGCCATCACCGGGCGATAGGGGCAGATTCATGAACAGAGGCACCAAGATGAAAAAAAGCTGCGCACACAACGCATTGCATGCACAGCCGGGTTCACACTGAAATCAGCGCTTGCCAGAGATCAGTAAAACGTCACTTGCCTTTTTTGAAGGCGGTAAACACATTGCTCATGGATTCGCGGGCTTCATTGCTGAAGCTGGCCGGTGACACCATTTTCTTCAGGTTGTCGGCATCGGGGAACACCGCCTTGTCCTTGGCGATTTCGGGCTTGACGTTGGGCAGGCTGGCCTTGTTGGCGGTGGCGTAGCCCAGTTCGTTGGTCAGGGAGGCGGACACTTCAGGGCGCAGCGAGTAATTGATGAAGGCCAGCGCGTTGTTGGGGTGCTTGGCATCCTTGGGGATGGCCAGGGTGTCGAAGAAGATCAGGCCGCCGGTGCTGGGCAACAGGGCCTCGACTTCATTGCCGCTCTTGTTTTCAAGGGCGCGGCCGCGGGCAATGTTGATGTCGCCGGCCCAGGCCAGGGCCACGCAGGCCTTGCCACCGGCCAGGTCGTCAATCATGGTGCTGGAAAACATGCGGATGTGCGGGCGCACCTTGGCCAGCATCTCGGCCGCCGCCTTATGGTCGGCCGGGTCGTTGGAGTACGCGTTCTTGCCCAGATAGTGCATGGCCGGCGGCAACACTTCGGTGGGCGAGTCGAGGTAAGCGATGCCGCAGGCCTTGAGCTTGGCGGTGTAGACCGGGTTGAACACCAGGTCCCAGGCGTTTTCCGGCATGGGGGTGGAACCCAGGGCCTTGGCGACCTTGGCCTTGTTGATGCCGACCGTGGTGAAGCTCCAGGCCCAGGGCACGAGGTAGGCATTGCCCGGGTCAATGGTGCCCAGCTTTTCCATGATGGCCGGGTCCAGGTTGCCGTAGTTGGCGATTTTGGTTTTGTCGAGTTTGGCAAGCAGGCCGCCGTCGATCTGCGGCTTGGCGAACACGGCGCCCGGCACGACGATGTCGTAGCCGGTGTTGCCGGCGACCAGCTTGGCATGCAGGGCCTCGTTGTTCTCGAAGGTCTGGTAATTGACCTTGATGCCGGTTTCCTTCTCGAAGTTGGCGACCATGTCCTTGGCGACGTAGTCGGGCCAATTGTAGACATTGAGTACCTTTTCCTCGGCGGCCACGGGGGCCGGTGCGCTCGCGGCGGCGGCCGGGGCGGCAGCGGCAGGCGCTTCGTCTTTTTTACCGCAGGCGGTCAGTGCCGCCACCAGCATGGCCGAAAACGCCCAATACCCAAGATGCTTTTTCATAATGTCCTCAACTCCTCTTATAAAAACTTGGAAGTAAAAACCAGGAAACACTAGCAAAAATCAGACCGGAGCAATTGTATAAGAGGGCCGAAGGCACGGGAACCTTTCTTCTTATGCGGCCTTTGCATCAGGGCTTGCCATCAGCCGCCCGGTAAATCCGCCTACAGCAGGACGGGCCGAAGGCGCTAGGCGCCCCTCCCCTCCCCGCGTACGCTTTTGGGGCAAGCTTTCACTTCCCTTCCGAAAGACACCCCATGGGATTTTCCCGCTGGCTGGGTCGGGCCGCCATGAAACCCTTTGCCCGGGCGTTGCCTGTGATGGGCAACACAGAGCGCGCCGCGCTCGAAGCGGGCACTGTCGGCTTTGAAGGCCGGCTGTTCTCCGGCCGGCCCGATTTTGACGCCCTGCTGGCCGCCGGGCCCAATGTGCTCAGCGCCGCGGAACAGGCCTTTCTGGACAAGGAAGTCACCACCCTGTGCGCCATGCTGGACGACTTTGCCATCGACCAGGCCGGGGACCTGCCCGCAGAGGTCTGGGCTTACCTGCGCGAACACCGCTTCTTCGGCATGATCATTCCCGAGGCGCATGGCGGGTTGGGCTTCAGCCACTATGCCCACGCCACCGTGGTCACGCGCATCGCCACCCTCAATATCTCGGCCGCCGTGACCGTCATGGTGCCCAACTCCCTGGGCCCCGCGGAGCTGCTGTTGCGCTATGGCACGCCGGATCAGAAGCAACACTACCTGCCGCGCCTGGCCGACGGCCGCGACCTGCCCTGTTTCGGGCTGACCTCGCCCTATGCGGGCTCGGACGCGGCCTCCATCCCCGACAGCGGCGTACTGGTCGAGCGGGAAATCGATGGCGCCATGGTGCGCGGCTTCAGCGTGAATTTCTCCAAGCGCTACATCACCCTGGCGCCCGTGGCCACCGTCGTGGGCCTGGCCTTCAACGCCATCGACGAACGCCTGCCCGAAGGCCAGCGCGAGTTGGGCATCACCTGCGCGCTGATCCCGGTGCCGCAGCCCCGTATGGAGATCGGCAGGCGGCACCGGCCGATGGACGCGGCCTTCATGAACGGCCCTATCGAAGGCCGCGAGGTCTTCATCCCCATGGACTGGGTCATAGGCGGCGAAGCCCGGGTCGGCCAGGGCTGGCGCATGCTGATGGAATGCCTGGCGGCCGGACGGGCCATTTCGCTGCCGGCACTGGGCTCGGCGATGCAGCAGACCGCCTTGTTTGTCGCCAACGGCTACGGCCAGGTGCGCGAGCAGTTCGGGCTCCCGATCGGGCGTTTCGACGCGATTGCCGGCGTGATCGCCGGGATGGCCTGCGAGCTGTACGCGACGGATGCCGCCCGCCGCTACACCGCTGCGGTGCTCGACCACGGCGAGCAGCCCAGCGTGGCCAGCGCCATCCTGAAGGTGCATTTGACCGAAGCCGGCCGCCGCGCCGTCAACCACGGCATGGACATTCTGGGCGGCAAGGGCATCATCCAGGGCCCTTCCAACCTGCTATCCGTGGCCTATCGCGGCGCGCCGATTGCCATCACGGTGGAAGGCGCCAACATCCTGACCCGCTCGCTGATCATCTTCGGCCAGGGCGCGGTACGCTGCCACCCTTACGTGATGAAGGAAATGCGGGCGGTGCAGGACAATGACGCCCAGGCGCTGGGCGAAGCATTGACAGGCCATGGCGGGCACGTGCTGCGCAACTTCTGGCACAGCATCGCGGGCGCGCCGCTGCGGGGCACGCCGCCCGCGGGCCTGGAAAAGGAAGCCCGGCTGATCGCGCGCCTGAGCAGCCAGTACGCACTCACCTGCGACCTGGCCATGGGCCTGCTGGGCGGCAAGCTCAAGCGCATGGAGTTGCTGTCGGCCCGGCTGGGCGACGTGCTGGCCCATCTTTATATGGCCAGCGCCTGCGTCTGGCGCTATGCCGTTGAAAAGGATGGCGACATGCTGCCGGTGGCCAGGGCCGCCATTCGCATGCAGCTCGACCAGGCCGGCAGTGCGCTGGAAGCGCTTTACGCCAACTTTCCATCGCCGCTGCGCCGGGTGGTGGGCACACTGGTGCTCAACCGCAGCACGCGGCTGGCGCCGCTTCGTGACGTCCAGTTGCTGGAACTCGCCAGGCTGCTGCGCACCAACAATGCGCTCGTGAAACGCCTCTGTCCCGACCTGGCCACGCCGGCCGGCGGCGGCTTGCGGGACCTGATGGATGCGCTGGCGCTAGCGGCACAGCTGGGGGAGGAAACCGTGGCCCTCAACAAGGCCGTGCGCCGCAGCGCGTCCATGGAGCGCGCCGCACAGGCCTCAAGCCGCCCTGAGCTGGCACTGGCCTATCTGCGCGCTGCCGACCGGGTGATCCAGGTCGACGACTTCGCACCCTAGCCTGTTTTAAGCAAACAGGCCCTTGTACTGCTCACGCAGCAAATTCTTTTGCACCTTGCCCATGGTGTTGCGCGGCAGCTCGCTGACCACAAAACACTGTTTGGGAATCTTGAAGTTGGCCAGCCTGGACTTGAGTTCGCCCACAATCCGGCCGCCTTCCAGCGAAGCGCCTGGTTTGGCGATCACGACGGCCACGCCCACTTCGCCAAAATCCGGGTGCGGCACGCCGACCAGGGCGCTTTCGGCCACGCCCGGCATGTCGTTGATATAGCCCTCGATCTCGGCCGGGTAGACGTTG
Source organism: Polaromonas sp. CF318 (assembly GCF_000282655.1). Classification (GTDB taxonomy): domain Bacteria; phylum Pseudomonadota; class Gammaproteobacteria; order Burkholderiales; family Burkholderiaceae_C; genus Polaromonas. The sequence goes on along the minus strand of NZ_AKIV01000076.1, from coordinate 95,227 downwards.
TAGCCGCCACTGATGATCAGGTCCTTGCTGCGGCCCACGATGACGATGTAGCCGCGCTCGTCGATCTTGCCGACGTCACCGGTCTTGAAGTAGCCGTCCGCCGTGAACTCTTCCTTGGTCTTTTCCGGCATGCGCCAATAGCCCTTGAAGACATTCGGCCCCTTGACCTGGATGCCGCCTATCTCGCCGGCCGGCAGGGGCTGCCCGTCGTCGCCTTGTACGCGCAGGCTGACGCCCGGCAGCGCAAAGCCCACGGTGCCGCCGCGCCGCTCGGCGCCCTGGTAGGGGTTGGAGGTCAGCATCACGGTTTCGGACATACCGTAGCGCTCCAGAATCGTATGGCCGGTGCGCTCCTTCCATTCGTTGAAGGTTTCGATCAGCAAGGGGGCCGATCCCGCGACAAAAAGGCGCATGTTGCGGCAGGCCTCGCGCGTGAGCCCCGCTTCGGCCAGCAGGCGCACGTAGAGCGTGGGCACACCCATGAAAACCGTGGCCTCGGGCAGCTTGCGAACCACCAGCTTGGGATCGAACTTCGCGAGCCAGATCATCTTGCTGCCGTTGATCAGCGCACCGTGGATGGCGACAAACAGGCCGTGCACATGAAAAATCGGCAAGGCGTGGATCAGCACGTCGCCCTTCTTCCAGCCCCAGTAGTCCTTGAGCACCAGCGCGTTGCTCAGCATGTTGCCGTGCGTCAGCATGGCGCCCTTGCTGCGGCCCGTGGTGCCGCTGGTGTAAAGGATGGCGGCCAGGTCGTCGGCCTGCCGCTGCACGGGTTCATGCCGGTCGCTGCAATGCGCGGCGCGCTCCAGCAGCGAGCCCGTGCGGTCGTCATCCAGCGTGAAGACGTTGCGTGTGCCGGCCTTGAAGGCGATCTTGCTGACCCAGCCGAAATTCTTGCTGCTGCACACCATCACCGAGGGCTCGGCATTGCCGATGAAGTACTCGATCTCGGCACTTTGGTAGGCGGTGTTGAGCGGCAGGAACACATAACCGGCGCGCAAGGTCGCCAGGTACAGCATCATCGCTTCCACCGACTTTTCGACTTGCACCGCCACCCGGGCCCCCGCGGGCAGGCCCAGCGAGGCCAGCAGGTTGGCCAGCATCGCGGTGCCACGTTCGAGGTCGCGCCATGAGTAGCTCAGGCCGTTGTCGGTTTCGACGGCAACGTCGTCCAGCGAAGAAGGAAAAGCGGCTCGCAGTGCCGCGAACAGGTTATGGTTTTTCATGGCTCAGGCTGTCAGTGGTCATAGATTCAGCGGCCCGGCCATCAAACCGGGGCTGGCGTTTTTCGGTAAAGGCCGTCACGCCTTCCCGGTGTTCGGGCGACGCAGCGTAGCGGTAAGCATTCGCTGCAAGGTCCATCACGGCTTGCTCGCTGCCGGCCTGGGCCAAGACCCGCAAAGCCTGCTTGTTCAGCCTCGCGGCGCCGGGCGCGAGGGCGGCGCACCGTTCCACGCAAGCCATGGCAGCGGCGACCGCCTCATCAGCGGGCAGCACCTGGTTGAGAAAGCCGCGCCGCTTCATCTCACCAGCGTCCAGCACGGCGGCCGACAGCAGCATTTCGCGCGCGGTCAGCTCGCCCGCCGCGCGCAACACCAGCGCGGCTTCGCGCGGCGCCATCGGAAAGCCGAGCCTGGCGATGGGCGCGCCGAACTTCGCGCTGTCGGCCGCGATGCGGATATCGCAGCAACTGGCAATCTCCAGGCCGGCGCCCATGCAGTTGCCGTCGATCTGCGCGACCATGGGCAGGTCGCAATCGAGCATGGCCCGCAAGCCGCCCCACACATCACGCTCATGAAAATCACGCAAGGCGGATTCTTCAAACCGGAAACCGGCGTATTCGGAAATGTCGCCTCCCGCGCAAAAATGCCCGCCCTCGCCCCGCACAAGCACGCAGCGCACATCGGCTGCCCGCTGGAGGCGCTCGAAGGCCGCGCGCAGTTCGCGCCACATGGCGCGGCTCATGGCATTGAACTTGCCCGGATGCAACAGGGTCACAAAGGCCAGGGAGCCCTTCACCTCGAGTAAAACAGCTCCGGCCATCAATCGGTCATTCGAGTTTGGCGCCGGAGGCCTTCACCACCGCCGACCAGCGCTTGACCTCGCTGCTCACGAACGCACCGAACTGCTGCGGCGTGAGGTTGCCGAAGTCCGCGCCATTGCTGGCCCAGATGGCTTTGAGCTCGTCGGTGGTGGCGGCTTTGCGCAGGTCTTCAACGATGCGCGCCTGCACGTCGGCCGGCGTGCCCTTGGGTGTCCACATGCCATACCAGGTGGTCACGGTGTAGTCGGGCAGGCCCAATTCGCCGGCGCAGGGCACATCCGGGAAAGCCGGATTGCGCTTGGTGCCGGACACCATCAGCGCCTTGATCCGGCCGCCCTTGATGTGATTGGCGGAAGAACCCAGACCGTCAAACATCATGTCGACATTTCCGGAGATCAAATCCTGCAGGGCCGGGCCCGCGCCGCGGTAGGGAATGTGGGTGATGAAGGTCTTGGTCTGCTGCTTGAACAGCTCGCCCGCCAGGTGGTGCGAAGTGCCCGCGCCGGCCGAGCCGTAGTTGTACTTGCCCGGCGCCTTGCGCACGGCCGCGATGTAAGCCTTGAAATCGGCAAAAGGCATGTTGCGGGGGTTGACCACCAGCACCTGCGGCACGTTGGCCATCAGGGCCAGCGGCACGAAGTCTTTTTCGATGTCGTAGTCGAGCTTGGGATACATCGAAGGCGCGATGGTGTGGTGCACCGCGCCCATGAACAGCGTGTAGCCGTCGGGCTGCGCCTTGGCCGCGATGCTGGCCCCCAGCGTGCCGCCGGCGCCGCCGCGGTTGTCGATGATGAGCTGCTTGCCGGTCAGCCTGGCGAACTGGGCGGACAGGGGGCGGGCGAAGGCGTCGGTGCCGCCGCCGGCCGGGAAGGGCACGATGACCGTCACCGGCTTGGTGGGCCAGGCCGACTGGGCCTGGCTACCCAAGGACAGTGTCGCGGCGCCGGCGGCCGCGGCGCGCAAGATGTCGCGCCGGGAGGCCCGGGCATGAAAGCTGAAAGTCATTGTTGTCTCCTGTCGTTGTCGAAATCAGAAAAAGGCAAACCGGAAGTTCAAGGGTGATGAACCCGGCCTGCCGCCACCCAAACCCATCGTCAATACGTCCTCAACCACGTTCTTAAGTACACATTCAAATGTACAAATCTTCGATGTCGCCTGACACGGGGATTTCCCCCTGTGCGAGCTGCGCGCGGTGCCTGTCAAGGCGCTTGAGGTCGTAGAGGTAATTCACCATGAGACCGTAGGACTGCTTGAGTCCTTTGGGCGTGGGGTCGCCTGCCCAGTTGATGCGTTCTATGCGCGCGCCATTGCCCAGGTGAAAGCGCGCCACCGGGTCCAGCGGCTTGCCCTCTTCCAGGGTCCGCCCCAGGTAATGGGCGGCGCAATGCAGCAGCATTTTGCGCACCGGCGATTTTTCGCCGAGCGCGAGCGGGTTCTCGATGGCCGAAAGCAAATGCCCCGCGCCGGGCGGCTCGAAGCCCACGGCCCGGCCCAGCGCCGTGAGTTCCTTTTCGCCCAGCTTTTCGAGCATGGCGCCGGCGTTCTTGCCCAGCCAGTTGCGAAAACCCGGAATCGGCGACAGCGTGGCAAAGGTCTTGAGCTTGGGAAACTCTTCCTTCAGCGTCTCGACCACGCGCTTGATCAGGGAGTCGCCGAAACTCACGCCGCGCAGCCCGGCCTGGGTGTTGCTTATCGAATAAAAAATGGCGGTGGTGGCGCGGCTCAGGTCCGAAGGCGCGGCCAGTTCGTCGAGCAGCGGCATGATGTCGCCCGCAATCTGCTCGACCATGGCGACCTCCACGAAGATCAGCGGCACCTCGGGCAGGCGCGGGTGGAAAAAGCCGTAGCAGCGCCTGTCGCTGTCGAGCCGGTTCTTCACGTCGGCCCAGCCTTTGATGTCATGGACCGCCTCGTACTTGATGAGCTTCTCGATCAGCGAGGCCGGCGAATCCCAGGTGATGCGGCGCAGGTCGAGAAAGCCCACGTCGAACCAGGTGGAAAACATGTATTCCATTTCCACGTCCAGCGCCAGCAGGCGCTTGTCGGACTTGAGGCTGGACTGCATTTCGGCCCGCATGTCGACCAGAAACTGGATGCCACCCGGGTAGACGCTGAAGCGCTGCAGCAGGCGCCGGCGCGGCGACACCGTGGCGCGCCGGTAGCGCACTTCGGCCACCGCCTCCTCGGGCGTGCCCACCGCCGCCGCGAACTGCGCCTGCGCGGCCTTGACCTTTTGCGGGTTGGCAACGAACTGTTCGCTCATGAGCATCCACAGGTCGCGCCGGCGCGCCGCCGTGGCGCCCTCGTACCAGGCCGCGATGGCCATGGCGCGGCGGCCGCCCTCGACCTCGCTCACGCGGGGATCGATGATGGCCTGCAGCTCCTGCAAGGTGCGGCGCAGCACGCGCGGCGACAGCGCCTCGTCTTTCTGGCTCAGCGTCGCCTGCAGCCGCTCATGCGTGCTGCGCGCGGGCAGGCTTGCACCGGACGCCGCTTTTTTGGCCACCGCCGGGGCGGCTGGTGGCGCCGTATTCCCCGCGGCGCCCTTGTCGCCGGTAAAGCGCGAGACGTTGCGGCTGAGCCACTCGGCGGCGCTCATGCTGCCACCCTGGAGCGCTGGTTGCGGGCCAGTTCGCGCAGCGCTTCACGCTGGCGCGTCAAGTGAGTGCGCATGGCGGCCTCCGCGCCTTCACTGTCGCGGCTCTTGAGGGCCGCGAACACCGTCATGTGCTCCGACAGGCTTTGCGCCAGCCGACCCGGCGCGTGAAGCTGCTGCAGCCGCGCGAGCTTGAGGATTTTGCGCAGGTCGGCAATGGCCTGCGCCAGCCAGCGGTTGTCGGCCAGCAGGATGATGGCCTCGTGGATCGCGAAATTGGTGGCGTAGTAGTCGTTGATGCGGCCGGCCGCCGCATGGCTGTTGAGGCGCTCGTGCAGGGTGGTCAGCGCCGCGAGGTCGGCGTCCGTGGCGTTGCGCGCCGCCTCGTAGGCGCAGCGCCCTTCCAGCAGCGCGATCACCGGGAAGATGTCGTCGAGGTCCTTTTCGGTCACTTCGTTGACAAAGCAGCCGCGCCGGGGCTCATGGCGCAGCAGCCCTTCCGATGTCAGCACCTTGAGCGCCTCGCGCAGCGGCGTGCGCGAGATTTCCAGCCGCTCGCACAACGCGACCTCATCCAGAAAGCTCCCGGGCGCCAGCTGACCCGCGAAAATTTGCTCGCGCAGGGTATCGGCGACCTCCTGGTGCAGTGAATTCTGGACAAGACGCATGGCATGACCCTTTGACTGACCCGGCCCGCCGGCACGGCGAACCCCTGCTGAACACTCGCTTTCCCGCTGGTGCCTTGACGTTCAATCCAGCGGTAATTTCAAGTAATTACGTGTAATTATGAGAAATAACTCAAACGCAATCAAGAGGCTGTGCCTGAAAACGACAGGGAAAAACCCTAGTGGAGACTTGCGGATTGTGGCGCGAACGCGAGCAGCATGGGCCGCCCCGCCCGGGCAGCCTCCCTTGTGCCGGTTTGGCCGGGCCTCAGGCCGGCTCGGCGCGTTTTGTCGCCCACACCCAGAGCCAGGCGCCGCCGATGATCATGGGAACGCAAAGCCATTGACCCATGCTCATGCCCAGGGCCAGGATGCCGAGGAACTCGTCCGGCTCGCGGAAAAACTCGGCAATGAAGCGGAACACGCCGTAGCCCAGCAGGAAGGCGCCGGAGACCTGGCCCGTCTTGCGGGGCTTGCGCGCATACAGCCACAGCAGCACGAACAGCAGCAGGCCTTCAAGCAGGAACTGGTAAACCTGTGAGGGATGGCGCGGCAGCGGGGAGCCGCTGCCCGGAAACACCATGCCCCAGAGCAGGGCCGGGTCGCTGAAGCGCCCCCACAGCTCCCCGTTGATGAAATTGCCGACGCGCCCCGCCGCCAGCCCCGTGGGCACGCAAGGCGCCACAAAATCCATCACCTGCAGCCAGGGCCGCTGGCGCGAACGCGCAAACCACCATTGCGAGGCCAGCACCCCCAGCATGCCGCCGTGAAAGCTCATGCCGCCCTGCCACACGAAAAAAATCTCCAGCGGATGCGACAGGTAGTAGCCTGGCTTGTAGAAAAGGCAGTAACCGAGCCGCCCGCCCACCACCACACCCATCACCCCCAGAAACAGCATGTCCTCAATATCCCTGCGCGACCAGGCGCCCGGTCCGGTGATGGAGGCAAAAGGCTGGTGACGCAGCCGCCGCGTGGCAAGGAAGAAAAACAGGCCAAAGGCCGCCAGGTAGGTCAGGCCGTACCAGTGGATGCCCAGCGGGCCTATCTGGAGTGCGATGGGATTGATTTGCGGGTGGATGAGCATGAGCGGTATTTTGCACGCATGCCTCGTAGGAAAGGGCTTACGCGAAGACTGCGTTGGATTAGACTGCCGGCAACACCGTCACGGACTCCGCCATGCGCCACCGCTTCCTCCCTGCCCTTGCTGCCTGCCTGCTGGGCCTGCTCTTCATGCAGCCTGCCACCGCGCAGGTCTACCAATGCCTGGACGCGAACGGCAAAAAAGTGTTTTCACAAATGCCGTGCGCGACCCAGGGCGGCAGCGAAAAACTCATCATGCAGGCGCCCGCGAGATCCGCCGCTCCCCCGGTGCCGGCCGACGGCTTGCCCTCTGCCAACGCTGCTGCGCCAAAAGACTGGGCGGCGGAAAACGCCGCCGCCGACGCGCGGGCGGCGGCCGCCGAAGCCGCCGCCGGCGCATCGCGCCAAGGCACGTCCCCGGCATTGGGCGGTTTGCGCAAAGGCGCTGCCCCAGCCCCGCTCACCGACAAACAAATCATTGCCAACTGCGAGGCCAATCGCGGCGCGCGCTGCAGCAGCGCCAACGAAATAGCCCAACGCAGGATGGAGCAGCGCGAACTCACCGCGTCGGAAAGGCAGCAGCAGCAAAGCGCGGTGGCGGCGCGCCGGCAACGCGAACAGGACGAAGCCTTTTACCGGTCTACTCGCCGATAAAGGCCGCGAAGCGCGCGAGCGCCGGGTTGGCGCTGGCGCCCGGCCAGACCAGGCTGGTCTCGCAGCCAGGCACCGCGACCAGAGCGCCCCGCGAACCGCCGCGCGCGGAAGGCCTGCCGACAGGCAGGCTGCGGTACACCACGCCGGGCCGCTGGAATTGCCGCACGCTCTCGGGAACCCAGGCCACGCCCAGCCCGGCGGATACCAGGTTCACGATGGTCTGCATCTGGATGGCTTCCTGCGCGACCTGCGGCAATTGCCCGGCCGCGTGGTACATCGCAAAAATCGCGTCATAAAGCGAAGGCACGATGCGCCGCGGAAAAATCACCAGCGCCTGGTCCAACAGGTCCGCAAGAGTGAGTTCAGCCTTGTTTGCCAGCGGGTGCTGTTCAGGCAGCGCCACCACCAGCGGATCCTGGCTGATGCGCCGGCAAGCCAGGCCGGGCGGCGCAAAGCCGGGGGAATGCAGCATGAAGCCCGCGTCGATCTCGCCGCGTTCAAAGGCCTGCAATTGCACGTCGCCGGTTGCCTCCAGCAGCTCCAGTTGCACTTTCGGGTAGTGCTCGCGAAAGGCCCGCACCCAGCGCGGCAGCAACTCAAAACCCACGGTGGAGACAAAAGCCAGCCGCAAACGCCCCGCCTCGCCGTCGGCGCTGGCGCGCGCGTACGCCGGCAAGGCCTGGGCGCGCGCCAGCAGGTCGCGCGCCTCGGGCACCAGCGCCGCACCCGCCGCCGTGAGCTGCACGCTGCGCTTGGTGCGGTCAAACAGCCTGAGCCCCAGCAGCGACTCCAGTTGCGCAATGGCTTGCGTGAGCGGCGGCTGGGTCATGCTCAGGCGCAGGGCCGCGCGGCCGAAGTGCAACTCCTCGGCCACGGCCAGGAACTGGCGCCACAGGCGCAGCTCGATCAGGGGCGGTTTGCGGGAAGCCGTGTGCACGGTATTGATGGCGTCATTCATATGTATTACATATTAATAGATCATAAATAATGGATTGGAAAGAATCAATCAAAGCACGCATACTCTGCTTTCGATTGCCACGGCACAGCCCGGGCACACCCAAACAGACATCCACCACGAGACGCACCATGAACACCAAGACCATCAACATCGTTGCCAACCCGCGCAGCAAAAACATCACCGAGGGCAAATCGCGCGCGCCCAACCGCTCCATGTACTACGCCATGGGCTACGAGGCCGACGACTTCAAAAAACCCATGGTCGGCGTGGCCAACGGCCACAGCACCATCACGCCTTGCAACAGCGGCCTGCAAAAGCTGGCGGATGCGGCGATTGCCGGCATCGAGGAAGCCGGCGGCAACGCCCAGGTCTTCGGCACGCCGACCATCTCCGACGGCATGGCCATGGGCACCGAAGGCATGAAGTATTCGCTGGTGAGCCGCGAGGTGATCTCGGACTGCATCGAAACCTGCGTGCAGGGCCAGTGGATGGACGGCGTGCTGGTGGTCGGCGGTTGCGACAAGAACATGCCGGGCGGCCTGATGGGCATGCTGCGCGCCAACGTGCCGGCGATCTACGTCTACGGCGGCACCATCCTGCCGGGCAGCTACAAGGGCAAGGACCTCAACATCGTCAGCGTATTCGAAGCCGTGGGAGAGAACGCCGCCGGCCGCATGAGCGATGAGGACCTGCTGGAGATCGAGCGCCGCGCCATTCCCGGCACCGGCAGCTGCGGCGGCATGTACACGGCCAACACCATGTCCAGCGCTTTCGAGGCCCTGGGTATTTCGCTGCCCTACTCCAGCACCATGGCCAACCCGCACGATGAAAAAATGAACTCGGCCAAGGAGTCGGCCAAGGTCCTGGTCGAAGCCATCAAGAAAGACATCAAGCCGCGCGACATCGTCACCAAGAAGGCGATTGAAAACGCGGTCGCCGTGATCATGGCGACCGGCGGCTCCACCAATGCCGTGCTGCACTTTCTGGCCATCGCCCACGCGGCCGGCGTGGAATGGACGATCGACGACTTCGAGCGCGTGCGCCAGCGCACGCCGGTGCTGTGCGACCTCAAACCCTCGGGAAAATACCTCGCTGTGGACCTGCACCGCGCCGGCGGCATTCCCCAGGTCATGAAAACGCTGCTGGCCGCCGGCCTGCTGCACGGCGACTGCCTGACGATTTCCGGCCAGACCATCGCCGAGACGCTCAAGGACGTACCTGAGGTACCGCGTGCCGACCAGGACGTGATCCGCCCTATCGACAAGCCCATGTACGCCCAGGGCCACCTGGCCATCCTCAAGGGCAACCTTTCGCCCGAGGGCTGCGTCGCCAAGATCACCGGCCTGAAAAACCCGGTCATGACCGGCCCGGCGCGCGTGTTTGACGACGAACAGTCTGCGCTGGCCGCGATTCTGGCCGGCAAGATCAAGGCCGGCGACGTGATGGTGCTGCGTTACCTCGGCCCCAAGGGCGGGCCCGGCATGCCTGAAATGCTGGCCCCCACCGGCGCGCTGATAGGCGCCGGCCTCGGTGAAAGCGTGGGCCTGATCACCGACGGCCGCTTCTCCGGCGGCACCTGGGGCATGGTGGTCGGCCACGTCGCGCCCGAAGCCGCGGCCGGTGGCAACATCGCCTTCATCAACGAAGGTGACTCCATCACCATCGATTCCAAGCAGCTTTTGCTGCAGCTGAACATCAGCGACGCCGAACTGGCCCAGCGCAAGGTCGGCTGGAAGGCTCCGGCGCCGCGTTACACCCGCGGCGTGCAGGCGAAGTTCGCGTTTAATGCATCCAGCGCCAGCAAAGGCGCGGTGCTGGACGACTATTGAGTTGACCCCGGCCCGCTGAAACAACAAGAGCCCGTGAAGTTACAGACTTCACGGGCTCTTTGCTTTGGGCCGCCTCGCCGTTTGCGAACGGCGGATAAATTGGTGCTGTACCCTAATAAGGACTTGAGGTGGCTCGGGCCTACTTCTTCCTCTTTTTGGCCGAGAGCATACCCATGGCTTCGCGCTGCTTTTCGATCCGGTCGTCCTTGCGCTTGGCCATCTTGTCGACTTCCCTGCGCTTGGTGTAGCCCGATGCATCGGCCCAGGCCCACCAGGCGACGGCCATTGCAAAAGGAGACAGCACGATGAACCAATTCAAGGTGGCCACCGGCCCGATCTCCAGGTATTTAAGCACCAACGCGGCAATGCCCAGCAATAAAAAAAACATGAAATTTCTCCTGAATATGTCCACCAGCGCCAAGGGGTATCCCCTTGAAACAAGGGTCAACCGGCACCACTACAATCACGTTGATTGACTGTAACCGAATCCACAACTTCCCCCCACGAGGACAATCCATGAAACGCATTCTTTCGGTAATCGCTTTTGTGACCACGGGTTTTGCCGTGTCGACCCCTGCCCTGGCCGACCTGCAATTGGCTACCGCCAAGAACTGCATGGCCTGCCATGCCGTCGACAAAAAGCTGGTCGGTCCCTCCTACAAGGATGTTGCCGCCAAGTACGCCGGCCAGAAAGATGCCGCCGACAAGCTGGCCGCCAAAATCATCAAGGGCGGTTCGGGCGTCTGGGGCCCGGTGCCCATGCCCGCGAACGCGCAAGTCAATCCTGAAGAAGCCAAAAAACTGGCCGCCTGGGTCCTGGCAACCAAATAAGCGGCTCGCAAGCCCACAAAAAAGCCCGTCATCGACGGGCTTTTTTTATACCTGATTAACCTTACTGCTTTTCAGCCAATTGCTCCAGGATCGCCGGATTTTCCAAGGTCGAAGTGTCCTGCGTGATCGCCTCGCCCTTGGCGATGCCGCGCAGCAGGCGGCGCATGATCTTGCCGCTGCGTGTCTTGGGCAGGTTGTCGCCGAAGCGGATGTCCTTGGGCTTGGCGATGGGACCGATTTCCTTGCCGACCCAGTCGCGCAGTTCCTTGGCGATGGCCTTGGCCTCCTCGCCCGTGGGGCGCGCGCGCTTGAGCACCACAAAGGCCACGATGGCCTCGCCGGTCAGGTCGTCGGGCCGGCCCACCACGGCGGCCTCGGCCACCAGCGCGGAATGCGCCACCAGCGCCGATTCGATTTCCATGGTGCCCATGCGGTGGCCCGAGACGTTCAGCACGTCATCGATGCGGCCGGTGATGCGGAAGTAGCCGTTGTCGGCATTGCGCACCGCGCCGTCGCCGGCCAGGTAAATCGTGCCGCCCATTTCTTCGGGGAAATAGCTCTTCTTGAAACGCTCGGGGTCGTTCCAGATGGTGCGGATCATGGACGGCCAGGGACGCTTGACGACCAGCATGCCGCCCGAGCCGTTGGGCAGGTCCTTGCCGGTTTCATCGACGATGGCGGTCATGATGCCGGGCAGCGGCAGGGTGCAGCTGCCGGGCACCAGCGGCGTGGCGCCGGGCAGCGGCGTGATCATGTGGCCGCCGGTTTCGGTCTGCCAGAAGGTGTCCACGATGGGGCAGCGCTCGCCGCCCACGTTTTTGTAGTACCACATCCAGGCTTCGGGATTGATGGGCTCGCCGACCGAGCCCAGGATGCGCAGGCTGCTGAGGTCCGAGCGTGCCGGGTGCACTTTTTCGTCGCCTTCGGCGGCCTTGATCAGTGAACGGATGGCCGTGGGCGCGGTGTAGAAAATCGTGACCTTGTGCTTTTCGATCATCTGCCAGAAGCGTCCCGCATTCGGGAAGGTCGGGATGCCCTCGAAAATGATCTGCGTCGCGCCGGCCGCCAGCGGGCCGTAGGCCACGTAGGTGTGGCCGGTGATCCAGCCGATGTCGGCCGTGCACCAGAACACGTCGGCGGGCTGGATGTCGAAGGTCCAGTCCATCGTGAGCTTGGCCCAGAGCAGATAGCCGCCCGTGCTGTGCTGCACGCCCTTGGGTTTGCCGGTCGAGCCCGAGGTGTAAAGAATGAACAGCGGGTGCTCGGCGCCGACGAATTCGGGCTCGCACACCGGCGCCGCCTTGGCCGTGATTTCGTGCATCAGGCTGTCGCGCCCGGCCACCATGTTGCAGGCCGTGGCGGTGCGCTGGTAGACGATCACGTTCTTGATCGACTCGCAGCCACCCATGGCGATGCCTTCATCGACGATGGCTTTGAGCGGCAGTTCCTTGCCGCCGCGCAACTGGTAGTTGGCGGTAATGACGGCCACGGCGCCGGCGTCCTGGATGCGCTCCTGCAGGCTCTTGGCCGAGAAGCCGCCGAACACGACGGAATGCGTGGCGCCTATGCGCGCGCAGGCCTGCATGGCCACCACACCCTCAACCGTCATCGGCATGTAGATGATGACGCGGTCGCCCTTCTTGATGCCCGCGCCCTTGAGCGCGCTGGCAAACTGGCTGACCCTGGCGTGCAGTTCCTTGTAAGTGACGTTGGTGACCTTGCCGTCGTCGCTTTCGAAAATGATGGCTTTTTTGTTTTCGGTCGGCGTGCCCAGGTGGCGGTCCAGGCAGTTGTAGGAGGCGTTGAGTTCGCCGTCGGCAAACCATTTGTAGAAGGGTGCGGCGGATTCGTCCAGCGTCTTCGTGAAAGGCTTTTTCCAGCTGAGGTTTTCGCGCGCCAGGCGCGCCCAGAATCCCTCAAAATCCTTTTCAGCCTCGGCGCACAAAGCCTGGTAGGCCGGCATGCCCGAAATGCGCGCGGCCTTCACGGTGGCGGCGGCGGGCGGGAAGATGCGGTTCTCCACCAGGGTCGATTCAATCGCAGAATTGGGGGCGCTCATTTGGCTTTGTCTCCTGTTTGTCACTGAATGCGTGGTACTGTTATCTGCCGCACTTACAAGCCACTGACTGGCTTGAACCTTACAAATCCCAAAGTTCCCGGGGTGGCCAGCCTCCCCTCTACAATGCCGCAAACCTTCAGCTTACGCCACCATGACTGAACCTACCCAAGACCAACCACCCGGAAAAATCTCCCCGCTGCGCCCGCTGCCCAACCTGATTTTCGCCAGCCGCTGGCTGCAATTGCCGCTCTACCTGGGCCTGATCGCCGCGCAGGCGGTGTACGTGATGCACTTCCTGGTCGAATTGTGGCACCTGGTCGAAGCCGCCTTCGGCAGCCAGACCGCCCTGCAATCGCTGATCAACAGCATAGGCTACAAGACCGCTACGCCCATCGTGTCGCTAAATGAGACGGTCATCATGCTGGTGGTGCTGGCCCTGATCGACGTGGTCATGATCTCCAACCTGCTGATCATGGTCATCGTCGGCGGCTACGAAACCTTTGTGAGCCGCATGAACCTTGAGGGCCACCGCGACCAGCCGGAATGGCTGAGCCATGTGAATGCCTCGGTGCTCAAGGTCAAACTGGCCACGGCCATCATCGGCATCAGCTCCATCCACCTGCTCAAGACCTTCATCAACGCCGACAACTACACCGACAAGGTCCTGATCGCGCAGACCGTGATCCACATCACCTTCCTGCTGTCAGCCATTGCGATCGCCTACACCGACAAGATCATGTCGGGCATCGCCGCGCAAAAGCACTAAACCTCAGGTGGGCGTTTTCGCCGCCTCCACGGCGGTGCCGCTGCGCAACAGCATCAGCGCGCCCAGCGCGCCGGACAGCAGCGAGCCGCAGAGCACCCCCAGCTTGAGCTGCGTTTCATAGGCGGCATCCTGGCCGGCAAAGGCCAGCGCGCCTATGAAGAGGCTCATGGTGAAACCCACGCCGCAGAGCAGGCAGACGCCAAAAAACTGCCTCCAATCGGCCTCTGCCGGCAGGCGCGCACCGGCAAAGCGGATCAGCAGCCAGGACGCGCCGAACACGCCTATCGCCTTGCCCACCAGCAGGCCCAGCGTGATGCCCATGGGCACGCTTTGCAGCAGCGTCCCCATCGTCACGCCCTGAAGCGACACCCCCGCGTTGGCGAACGCAAACATGGGCAGCACCGCAAAAGCCACCCAGGGATGCAGCGCATGCTCGGCTGTCTTGAGCGGCGAGCCGCCCTTGCCGTCCGACAGGGGAATCGCCAGCGCGGTCACGACGCCCGCCAGCGTCGCATGAATGCCGGACTTGTAGACGAAGAGCCAGATCACCAGACCCACCATCACATAGGGCCCAATCGCCATGACCTTGGCCCGGTTCAGGGCCAGCAGCACCAGCACGCCCACGCCGGCAGCGGCCAGCGCCGTCACCGACAGGCCATCGGTGTAGAAAAAAGCGATGATGAGGATGGCCCCGAGGTCGTCAATGATGGCGACGGCCGTCAAAAACACTTTCAGCGATGTCGGCACACGACTGCCCAGCAACACCAGGATGCCCAGCGCAAAGGCGATGTCGGTCGCCGCCGGGATGGCCCAGCCGCGCATGGCGACGGGGTTGCCGGCATTGATCGCCATGTAAATGAGGGCAGGCACCAGCATGCCGCCCAGTGCCGCACCCGCCGGCAAAAGGGCCTGGCTTCGCGAGGCGAGCTCACCGTCCAGCAACTCGCGCTTGATTTCCAGCCCCACCAGGAAAAAGAACACCGCCATCCACAGATCATTGACCCAGTGCAGCAGCGACTTGGAAAGCACCAGCAGATCACTGCCGACACGCAGCTCGCCGGGCAACTGCACAAACCGGTTGTAAGCCTCACCCCATGGCGAATTGCTCAGGACCAGCGCCAGCACGGCGGCCAGCGCCAGGACCACGCCCGACAGCGACTGCGAATTGATGAACTGGTTGAGGGTGCGATGGACGAATTTCAGCATGCCCTATTGTCCCAGACACCAGGTCACCGACGCGTCCGCCCCTCCCAAGGCGCCGCGGAACCGGCTTTGCCGGGCCGCAGGCGCCGCCCCCTGCAAGGGGGGAACAGGCTACACGCAGTGAGCCTGGACGGGGGTGTGCCTATGTTCAGACCATATCCCCGGGAACCACCCACTTATCGAACTGCTCGCCCGTGACATAGCCCGAAGCCAGCGCCGCGTCGCGCAGGCTGCTGCCTTCCTTGTGCGCTTTTTTCGCGATGAAGGCGGCCTTGTCGTAGCCAATGTGGGTGTTCAGCGCCGTCACCAGCATCAGCGAGCGGTCCACCAGCTCGGTGATGCGTTCGCGGTTCGGCTCTATGCCCTCGGCGCAGTGGTCGTTGAAGCTCACCATGCCGTCGGCCAGCAGGCGCACGCTCTGCAGGAAGTTGTGCGCCACCATGGGCCGGAAGACGTTGAGTTCGAAATTGCCCGAGGCGCCGCCGAAGTTGATGGCGACGTCATTGCCGAACACCTGGGCCGCCAGCATGGTGACGGCTTCGCTCTGCGTCGGGTTGACCTTGCCCGGCATGATGGACGAGCCGGGTTCGTTCTCGGGAATGCTGAGCTCGCCGATGCCGCTGCGCGGGCCGCTGGCCAGCCAGCGCACGTCATTGGCGATTTTCATCATGCTGGCCGCCAGGGTCTTGAGCGCGCCGTGCGCATGCACCAGGCCGTCGACCGAGGCCAGCGCTTCGAATTTGTTGGGCGCCGTGACAAAAGGCAGACCGGTGAGCGTGGCCAGCTCGGCCGCCACCTGCACGGCATAACCCTTGGGTGCGTTCAGGCCGGTACCGACGGCGGTGCCGCCCAACGCCAGCTCGCACAGGTGTGGCAAGGCGGCGCGCACGTGTTTTTCGCCGTGGTCCAGCTGCGCGACATAGCCCGAAAACTCCTGGCCCAGCGTGAGCGGCGTGGCATCCTGCAGGTGGGTGCGGCCAATCTTGACGATGCCGTCGAAATCCTGCGCTTTCTTCGCCAGCGTGGCGCGCAGTTTCGCGATGGCCGGCAGCAGCTTGTGGGTCAGCGCTTCCACCGCGGCCACATGCATGGCGGTCGGGAACACGTCGTTGGAAGACTGGCTGCGGTTGACGTCGTCGTTGGGGTGCACCAGCCGGCCTTCGCCGCGCTCGCCGCCCAGGATTTCGCTCGCGCGGTTGGCCAGCACCTCGTTGACGTTCATATTGGTCTGCGTGCCCGAGCCGGTCTGCCAGACCACCAGCGGGAACTCGTCCGCATGTTTGCCCGCGATCACCTCGTCGGCCGCGGCCACGATGGCTTTGGTTTTTTTCTCGTCCTGCAGGCCCAGCGCGTGGTTGACCTTGGCAGAAGATCGCTTGACCTGGGCCAGCGCCTTGATGATCTCGCGCGGCTGCTGTTCACCCGAGATGTCGAAGTTCTGCAGGGAACGCTGCGTCTGCGCGCCCCAGAGTTTGTCGGACGGCACCGCGATGGGGCCGAAGGTGTCGCGCTCGGTGCGCGTGCTGCTGCTTGTCGTCATGGAATGTCCTGCGCTGTCAAAAAAGGGGAAAACTGAAGTATGACCGCAGACGAGAAGAATTCTCATCTGAGGGGTTTTGCGAAGACGGATAATTGCAAGGTTTGCCCGAATTCCCCCAAAACGACGATCCCCACCCCACCATGACCACGATCAAGCAAGCCGACCTCATCGAATCCGTAGCCGCCGCGCTGCAGTACATCAGCTACTACCACCCCACGGACTACATCGCCCACCTGGCGCGCGCCTACGAGCGCGAGCAAAGCCCGGCAGCCAAGGACGCGATCGCACAGATCCTCACCAACAGCAAGATGAGCGCCACCGGCCAGCGCCCCATCTGCCAGGACACCGGCATCGTCAACGTGTTCCTCAAGATCGGCATGAACGTGCGCTGGGAAGGCTTCACCGGAAGCATTGACGACGCCGTCAACGAAGGCGTGCGCCGCGGCTACAACCACCCCGACAACACCCTCCGCGCCTCGGTCGTCGCCGACCCGCAGTTCGAACGCAAGAACACCAAGGACAACACGCCGGCCGTGATCTTCACCGAATTGGTGCCCGGCGACAAAGTCGATGTCACCGTGGCCGCCAAGGGCGGCGGCAGCGAAAACAAAAGCAAGCTGGTGATGCTCAACCCCGGCGACTCGGTGGTCGACTGGGTGCTCAAGACCGTGCCCACCATGGGCGCAGGCTGGTGCCCGCCCGGCATGCTGGGCATAGGCATAGGCGGCACCGCAGAAAAAGCCGTGCTGATGGCCAAGGAAAGCCTGATGGACGACCTCGACATGTACGAACTGCAGGCCAAGTCGTCCTCGGGCGCCCCACTGAGCAAGACCGAAGAGTTGCGCCTGGAGCTGTTCGAGAAAGTCAACGCCCTGGGCATAGGCGCGCAAGGCCTGGGGGGCCTCACCACCGTGCTCGACATCAAGATCAAGATGTACCCCACCCACGCGGCCAGCAAGCCCGTGGCCATGATCCCCAACTGCGCCGCCACGCGCCACGCCCACTTCGTGATGGACGGCAGCGGCCCGGTCTACCTGGATCCGCCTTCGCTGGACCTGTGGCCCAACGTGAACTGGGCACCCGACTACAACAAGAGCAAAAAGGTCAACCTCAACACGCTCACCCGGGAAGAAGTCGCCAGCTGGAAGCCCGGCCAGACCCTGCTGCTCAACGGCAAGATGCTGACCGGCCGCGACGCCGCGCACAAGCGCATCCAGGGCATGCTGGCCAAGGGCGAAAAACTGCCGGTCGATTTCACCAACCGTGTCATCTACTACGTCGGCCCGGTCGACCCGGTGCGCGACGAAGCCGTGGGCCCGGCCGGCCCGACCACCGCCACGCGCATGGACGGCTTCACGGAAATGATGCTGGCTGAAACCGGCCTGATCTCCATGATTGGCAAGTCCGAGCGCGGCCCGGTCGCCATCGAGGCCATCAAAAAACACAAGAGCGCCTACCTGATGGCCGTCGGCGGCGCCGCCTACCTGGTCAGCAAGGCCATCAAGACCGCCAAGGTCATCGGTTTCGCCGACCTGGGCATGGAAGCGATTTACGAATTCGACGTGGTGGACATGCCCGTAACCGTGGCGGTGGACTCGGGCGGCACCAGCGCCCACATCACCGGCCCGGCCGAGTGGCAGAAAAAAATCGCCAGCGGGGAATTCAAGAACATCCCCGTCGCGGCGGCGTGAGCGAAAGCCAGGCCGGGGCCGCACGGCCGGTCGGCGTGTTCGACAGCGGCGTGGGCGGCCTGAGCATCCTCAAGGCGCTGCGGGCGCAGCTGCCCGCCGAGTCTTTCGTCTACCTGGCCGACGCGGGCTTCGCGCCCTATGGCGAACGCGGCGATGCTTTTGTCACAGACCGCACACGTGCCGTCGTGCGCCAATTGCGCGACGAGCATGCGATCAAGGCGTTGGTGATCGCCTGCAACACCGCGACGGCGGCCGCCGCTCATCTTGTGCGAACCGAACACCCGGACTTGCCGCTGGTCGGCGTGGAGCCGGCACTCAAGCCGGCCGTCGCCTTGAGCAGGACACGCCGCATCGGCGTGATGGCGACACGCGGCACGGTGGCAAGCGCGAAGCTGCGCACCTTGCACGACACATTAAAAGACCAGGCCGAGTTCATCCTGCAGCCCTGCGACGGGCTGGCCGATGCGATCCAGAACCATGATGTCGCGCGGGTCCGCGCGCTGTGCGAGCAATACACGCGGGCGATGGGGCCTTTCGGCAACCAGGCTGGCCAGGTTGATACCCTGGTGCTGGGCTGCACGCACTACGCCTTCGCGTGGGACACGCTGCAGGCGATGGTGGGGGCCGATGTCCGGCTGATGGAAACCGGCGAACCTGTCGCGCGGCAGGCCCGCCGTTTGCTGCAGGCCGCCGGGCAGTTGCAGCCGGGCGATTTGCCCGGCCACACCACCTTGCTGACCACAGGCGCGCAAGAGGCGCTGCAGGCAGCAGCCCGGCGCTGGCTGGATCTGTAGCGCCGGCTGCCGCTTATTGCGGCTTCAGGCCCACGTTGCGGGCCAGGGTTCGCCAGCGCTCGGACTCCGAGCGCAGGAAGCCACGCAGCTGGTCGCGCGAGGTACCCTTCATTTCCACGCCCAGCGCCGACATGCGCTCCACCACCTTCAAATCCGACATCGCGGACAGCAGCTCCAGGCGAAGCCGCTCGGTGACTTCCAGCGGCGTGGTCGCCGGGGCCACCAACGCCCACCACTGGGCGACGTCCATGTTTTTCAGGCCGAGTTCCGTCATCGTCGGCAGGGAGCGCAGGATGGGGACGTCGGAGCGTTTGCGGCCCGTGACCGCCAGCGCCTTCACCTTGCCCGAAGCCATCAGGCTGGAGCCGGTCGCCAGCGTGGCGAAGTAAGAGGACACCTGTCCTGCCGCCAGATCGACCATGGCCGGCGCGCCACCGCGGTAAGGCACCATGTTGAACTTGACCTTGGTTTCCTGCGAAAACAGCTCGCCCACCAGGTGGCTGATAGAGCCCGTACCGCTGTTCGCCATGGGAGACGGCCCACCCTTGGGATTGGAAACGGATTTCAGGAAGCTCTTGAAGTCGCTGACTTCAGGGCCGGTGAACAGCACCATGGGCGAGGTGCCCACCAATGTGACCGGCGTGAAGTCGCGCAGGATGTCATAGGGCAGGTTGGCGACAACCGCGGGTGCGTACACATGGGACAGTTCGACAATCGCCAGCGTATAGCCATCGGGCGCCGACTTGGCGGCCTGGTCAATGCCGACGTGGCCCGCGCCGCCCGGCTTGTTGTCCACGACCACGGGCTGCTTCAAGCTGTCGCTCAGGCGTTGCGCGAGCACGCGGGTGATGGCGTCGGTGCTGCCACCGGCAGCCCAGGGAACGATGATCTTGATGGGCTTGTCGGGATAGGCAGCCCACGCGGGAGCGGCGCCAAGCGCCAGGGTGGCCGCGGAACCAGCAAGCAGCGTGCGCCGCTTGATGGGGAATTTTGAAACAGACATTAACTCTCACTCCTTGCATGTGTTCTCATACGCCCGACAACTCCGATCCATGCCGTGAGTCATCCGCGTCCGGCAAGGGTACACCGAGCCAATGCAAGTGCCGCATCCCTTCGCAAGTTTGGCTTCTTCATGTGGCTTGCGTCCAACAATTTGTTACGGCCGCATGGTTACGAAGCCACGATCACCCTTGATTTGCGCAGGCGCTCTTGCGCAAGTAAGTAGAAAGTAGAACACCGGCAATTCGCCGGCGATGCGCTAGTCGCCCGGCATCGACCCTGCCCTGCCCGCAGGCATCGCAGGGTCCGCCGCGCTGCGGATCAAACCGAGGTTGGCCTTGAGCATGTCGAACACCTTGCGTGTGACCGGGTTGATGACGTTCCTGCGAATGAACAGGTAATAGTCGAGGTCGGGCAGCCGCGGCAGGCCGTCGTTTTCGCCGAGCACGCGCAGCTCGGGCCCCGCCGTTTCTATGCCGCGCGCGGTCACGCCCAGGCCGGCGCGCAGCGCGGCCTTGATGCCGATCAGGCTGGACGCGGTGTAGTTGGGCGACCAGGGGATGCCGGCCGCATCCAGCGCCTCGCGCGCCAGCCGGTGGAACACGCTGGGCCCTTCCACGAGGATCAGGGGCACCGGCTTGGAGCGGTCATGCACATAGCTGGCCGAACACAGCCACACCGTGGGCGAGGTGCGCAGCACCACGCCGTCCAGCCCCGGGTCGTTGCGGTTGGAAATGCTCATGTCGATCTCGCCGCGCTTGAGCGACTCCATCAGGAAGGGGCTGCGCCCCACGTGGATGTCGAGCTGCAGCAGCGGCGAGACGCGCGCCACCTGCGCCAGCAGCGTCGGCAGCATGTTGTCGGCCACATCGTGCGGCGCGCCTATGCGCAGCACACCCTCAAGGCTGCCCTGCTGCAGGCTGCGCAGCGCATCGTCGTTGATGGCCAGCAGGTGGCGCGCGTACTCGAGCAGCTTGCGCCCGTGCGGCGTCAGCCGCTTGCTGCGCCCCTGTTTTTCGAACAGCGGGTGGCCGATCTGGTCTTCCAGGCGCTGCATCTGCTGCGTCACCGCCGACTGCGTCTTGCCCAGTTGGACCGCCGCGCCGGCAAAGCTGTCCTGCTCGTCAATGGCGACCAGGGACCTCAGCAATTCCAGGTCAAGGGTTTTCATGCGAGGACCCTCCTCGGGGCTGTCTTCATATTACGAATGCTAATGCGTTTATCTCTATTTCTGAGTTGTTTGAAAAATATGACTTGACTATATTAAGCCCTTCAAACCGGAATTTCACCGAGGAAACGCCCATGAACACCGCAACAGCAGAGCGCAGCCAGGTAGTTGGCGCCGCCATTCAAAACATTAAACTTATTGTTGGAAGCGGTGAAGCCAACCGCCAGTCCCTGGCCAAGGTGCTGGCGGTGCTGAACCAGCTGGCCGACCGCAGGGATCTGTGGAGCGAAGCCGAGTTCAATGCCCCCGTCAGCCCTGAACTGCAGGCGCGCTACCTGATCGCTGAAGACGCCGACCAGAGCTTTGCGCTTTACCTCAACGTGATGCGTCCCGGCAAGCGCATCGTGCCGCACAACCACACCACCTGGGCCTGCATCAGCGCCGTGGAAGGCACGGAACTGAACCGCGTGTACGAACGCCAGGACGACGGCTCGGTGCCGGGCAAAGCGCAGCTCAAGGAAGTCAGCTCCGTCGTGGTCGAGCCCGGCACGGGCATCGCGCTGCTGCCGGAAGACATCCACTCGGTTGAAATTCCCGCGGGCCAGGTGATACGCCACCTGCACATGTACGGCCGCGCGCTCGAGACCCTGACCTCGCGCACCAGCTACGACATGGAAAAAGGCACGTACGAAACCATGGGCATCGGCGTGCAGACCCGCCGCTGAACGCCCCGTACTTCACGCCCTTTCCTTGAATTTTCCGAATCTCCCGAACCCACACGCATTTATCCCATGACACGTTTTGTAGACGCGGCCACGCTCAAAGCCTGGCTGCACGACGGCGAAGAAATCGCCTTGTTCGATGTGCGCGAGCACGGCCAGTACGGCCAGTCGCATTTGTTCTACGGCATCACCCTGCCCTACAGCCGTCTCGAGCTGGATGCGCCGCGCCTGGCGCCGCGCAAAGGCGTGCGGCTGGTGGTCTATGACGAGGACGGCGCCAGCGCCGCCCCCCTGGCCGCGCGCCGCCTGGCCGCGATCGGCTACAGCAACGTGCAGGTGCTGCAAGGCGGCACCGCCGGCTGGCAGGCTGCCGGCTTTGCCCTGTTCGCGGGCGTCAACGTGCCGTCCAAGACTTTCGGCGAACTGGCCGAGCAGGTCTACCACACGCCCCGGGTCAGCGCGACCGAACTGGCGGCCATGATCGAACGCAAGGACGACGTCGTGGTGCTGGACGGACGGCCGTTCTCGGAGTTCCGCAAGATGAACATCCCGACGGCGATCAGTTGCCCCAACGGCGAACTGGCCCTGCGCATACGCGACCTGGTGCCCAGCGAGAGCACTCACATCGTGATCAACTGCGCGGGCCGCACGCGCAGCATCATAGGCGCGCAGACGCTGATCAACCTGGGTGTGCGCAACCCCGTGTCGGCACTCGAAAACGGCACCCAGGGCTGGTACCTGGCCGACCTCAAACTCGAGCACGGCGGCACGCGCCGCTACCCGGAATCGGCGCAGCCTGCCGGCACTGCCGACATGCGCGCTGCGGCCCAGGCCCTGGGGCAGCGCTTCGGCGTTCCCGTCGTCGACGCACAGACGGTTCGCGGCTGGGCCGGCGACAAGCAGCGCACGCTGTTTTTATGCGACGTCCGCAGCCCCGAGGAATTCGCGCAAGGCAGCCTGCCCGGCGCGCAGCACACGCCGGGCGGCCAGCTGATCCAGGCCACCGACCAGTATGTGGGCGTGCGCAAGGCCCGCCTGGTGCTGTTCGATACCGACGGCATGCGTGCGCTGACGGTGGCAAGCTGGCTGCGCCAGCTGGGCCATGACGCCAGCGTGCTGGGCCAGGGCCTGGCCAGCGGCCTGGCCCTGCCCGCCGCGGCGCCCGTGGCCTTGCCCGCACTGCCCGCCACCAGCGCGCAGGCGCTGATGGACGGCCTGGCCGACGGCAGCATCTGCGCCGTGGACCTGCGCCCCAGCATGCAGTTCCGCCAAAAACACATCGCGGGCACGCGCTGGTCGATACGGCCGCGCCTGACGCAGGCCCTGGCCGGTGAGCACCGCCCGGTAGTGCTGATTGCCGACGAACCCGCCGTGGCAGCCTGCGCGGCCGTGGACCTGCAGGCGCTGGGCCTGAAGCCCAGCCTGCTCGAAGGCGGCCTGGACGGCTGGCGCGCCGCCGGCCTGCCGCTGCAGGCCTCTGAAAACATTCCGGCCGACAGCGACTGCATCGACTATCTGTTCTTCGTGCACGACCGGCACGACGGCAACAAGGAGGCGGCCCGCCAGTACCTGGCCTGGGAAGTCAACCTGATCGGGCAGCTCGACGCGCAGGAACTCAAGGCGTATCAATTGCCCGAAGCCGCCGCCGCGCACACCCACGCCTGAGGCCGCCGGCCCGGCGCCCTCGTCCTTCTTTTTTCATTCTTGCTTCCATCCATTCAGGAGCCCTCATGCTTGCCCAGCTGAAATTCACCGCCGCCTCACTTTGCTGCGCCCTGCTCGCCGTGCACGGCGCCACGTCCGCGCAGCCAATGCCCCAAGTCGGCGGCTTCCCCAACCAGGCCATCAAATTCGTCTCTCCCTTCCCGGCCGGCGGCGGCAATGACGCTACCACGCGTTTTGTGACCACCCGCCTGTCCGACATCACCGGCCAGAGCGCCATCGTCGACAACCGCGGCGGCGCCGGCGGCAACATAGGCGCCAAGGCCGTGGCCGACGCCAAGCCCGACGGCTACACCGTGCTCACGGGCCAGGTCTCGCTGATGGCCGTCAACCCGACGCTGTACGCCTCGCCGGGCTTCGATCCGCTGAAGAACTTCCTGCCCATCACCCAGATCAACGCCGCGCCGCTGGTGCTGGTGGTGCCCAGCAATTCACCCCTGAAAAGCTTTGCCGACCTGGCCGCGCAAACCAAGGCCCCCGGCGGGCGCGTCACCTACGCCACGCCCGGCAACGGCACGCTCTCGCACCTGGTCGGCGTGGTCCTGGAAAAGGACAGCGGCATCGGCATGACCCACGTGCCCTACAAGGGCGCGGCGCCCGCCATCACCGACCTGCTGGGCGGCCAGGTGGACGTGCTCATCACCTCCACCGCCTCGGTGTCCAGCTTCATCCAGAACGGCAAGATGCGCGCCCTGGCCGTCACCAGCCCGCGCCGCATCGGCGTGTTCACCAAGGTGCCCACGCTGGAAGAGCTGGGCTACAAGAACACCACCTTTGAAGACTGGTACGGTTTCTTCGCACCGGCCGGCACGCCTCCCGAACGCGTGGCCTACCTGCACGACAGCATCGTGCGCGCCCTGAAGACGCCGGAAGTCAGCAAGCTGATCACCGACGGCGGCAGTGAAGTGGTCGGCAACACCTCGGCGGCCTTCGCCACGCAGCTCAAGGCGGACATCGCCCGCTGGTCGCGCGTCGTCAAACTCTCGGGCGCCAAGCTAGACTGATCCCCCGTTCACCAAAGCTGCCCCGACATGAACAAAAAATCGCCGCCGGCCAACTTGCCCAGCCCTTCCTCCCTGACCCGCCTGGTCCACGCCGGCAAGCAGCCGGCCTATGAGGGCGGGCGGCCGGTCAACCCGCCGGTGGTGCGCGCCAGCACCGTGCTCTTCGACAGCACGGTGCACCAGCGCGAGATGCGCCAGCGGCGCGGCGAAGAACGCGTGTTCACCTACGGGGCCCGCGGCAACCCGACGAATTACGCGCTGGAAGACATGGTCAGCGAGCTTGAGGGCGCCTACCGCACGCGGCTCTTCCCCACGGGCCTGGCTGCCATCGCGATGACGCTGCTGGCCTACCTCAAGCCCGGCGACCATGTGCTGATGTCGGACGGCGTCTATGAGCCGGCGCGCAAGCTGGTCGAGTCCTTCCTCACGCCCTACAACATCCGCTGCACTTTTTTTGCGGCCGACGGCAGCGACGTGGAGGAAAAAATCGAACCGGACACCCGCATGGTGTACACCGAATGCCCGGGCTCGCTGGTCTATGAGATGTGCGACCTGCCGCGCCTGGCCGCCATCGCCCATGCGCGGGGGGCGCTGCTGGTGGCCGACAACACCTGGGGATCCGGCTACCAGTACCGCCCGCTGGCGCTGGGTGCCGACGTGTCGGTCATGGCCGCGACCAAATACCTGTCGGGCCATTCCGACGTGATGATGGGCACCGTCGCCACCACGCAAGCCGCATGGCAGGCGCTCAACGAGCGCAGCGACGCCTTCGGCATGACGGTGAGCCCCGACGACGCCTTCCTGGTGCTGCGCGGCACGCGCAGCATGGCCGCCCGCCTGGCCGTGCATGAAAGCGGCGCGCTGAAGGTGGCGGCCTGGCTGCAGGCGCGCAGTGAAGTGGCGACCGTGTTCTGCCCGGCCTTGCCAAGCCACCCGGGCCATGCCATCTGGCAACGCGACTGCAAAGGCACCAACGGCCTGCTGTCTTTCGAACTGCAGCAGGGCTTCGACCAGGCCGCCGCCGAGCGCCTGATCGACGGCCTGCGGCTATTCGGCCTGGGTGCCTCTTGGGGCGGCTATGAAAGCCTGGTCACGCTGGCCAACCTGCGCAACGCCCGCAGCGTGACCGACTGGTCGGGCCGCGGCCAGATCATCCGGCTGCACATCGGGCTCGAAGACCCGGCCGACCTGCTGGCCGATTTGCAGCAGGGCTTTGCCGCGCTGCAAGCCTGAACCCGGGGGCCTTGAGCCCCCTGTTCCGTGTCTCGCGCCTTCGAGGCGCCTCTTCCCTTCGTTTCTTTTCCACGAGGTTTGCACGACCATGCCCAGCGCTGCGCGTTCCTGGCTTCTTCACACCCGCAGCCTGTGGCCGGGCCTGGCTTTGCCGCTGCTCATCATGCTGGGCGCGACCTTTCTTTCCGAGCACTACGGCGGCCCGCAACTGCTGTACGCGCTGCTGTTCGGCCTGGCTTTTCACTTCCTTTACCAGGATGCGCGCTGCCGGCCCGGCATAGAGTTCTGCGCCAGGACGCTCCTGCGCATAGGTGTGGCGCTGCTGGGCGCGCGCATCACGCTGGCGCAAATCGGGCAGTTGGGCATGGGGCCGCTGGCCACCGCGGTGATCGCCGTTGCCAGCGCCATCGCGCTGGGCGCCTGGCTGGCGCGGCGCCTGGGCCTGGGCACAGACTTCGGCCTGCTGTGCGGCGCAGCGGTGTCCATCTGCGGCGCATCGGCGGCCCTGGCCGTGGCGGCCGTCATGCCCAAAACGCCGGACAACGAGCGCCACACGCTGTTGACGGTGGTCGGCGTCACAGGCCTGTCGACGCTGGCCATGGTCGTCTACCCGCTGCTGGCCAGGATTTTGCGGCTGGACGACAGCGGTGCCGGCATCTTCCTGGGCGGCACCATCCATGACGTGGCGCAGGTCGTGGGCGCGGGCCTGATGATGTCGCATGAGACCGGCGACGTCGCGGTGATCGTCAAGCTGTTTCGCGTCACGCTGCTGGTGCCCGTGGTCGCCGTGCTGGCCTGGTATTGGCGCAGGCGCAGCAGCATCGGCGAAGCCGGCCCGCGCACGCCGCTGCTGCCCTTCTTCCTGGTCGGCTTCATGGCGCTGGTGCTGGCCAACAGCCTGGGCGTGGTCACGCCGCGGCTCAACGAGGCACTGGGCCAGGTCTCGCGCGTCTGCCTGGTGGTCGCCATCGCGGCGCTGGGCATCAAGACCTCCTTTGAGGAACTGGTCAAGCTGGGCTGGCGGCCCATGGCGCTGATGCTGATCGAGACCTTGTGGCTGGTCGCTATCTTCGCGGTCTACCTGTGCGTCTTCCGGTGAAAAGTCTTCAGGCCAGCAGGCAGGCCGCATCCGTCTGATCGCTCAGGCGGCGTAGCGCCGGCACTTCCTCGGCGCAGCGCGCAATCGCCAGCGGGCAGCGCGTGCGGAACACACAACCCGAAGGCGGCGACATGGGCGAAGGCAGGTCGCCCTGCAGCAACTGGATCACCTTTTTGCGCTCCAGCGCCGGGTCGGGAATCGGGATGGCCGACAGCAGGGCCTGGGTGTAGGGATGGCGCGGCGCCGCGTACAACGCTTTTTTGTGCGCCACTTCCATTTCATGTCCGAGGTACATCACCAGGATGCGGTCGCTGATGTGTTTGACGACGGCCAGGTCGTGCGCGATGAAGATCAGCGCCAGGCCCATGGACTTTTGCAGCTCCTTGAGCAGGTTGATGATCTGCGCCTGGATGGACACGTCCAGCGCCGACACCGGCTCGTCGCAGATGATGAGCTTGGGCTCCAGGATCAGGGCGCGCGCAATGCCTATTCGCTGGCACTGGCCGCCGGAGAACTCGTGCGGGTAGCGGTTGATCTGCTGCGGCATCAGGCCGACGCGGCCCATCATGGCCTTGACGCGCTGCATCACCTCTACCTCGGCCATGGCCGGGCGGTGTGTGCGCAGCGGCTCGGCAATGATTTGCGCGATGGTCATGCGCGGGTCCAGCGAGGCCAGGGGGTCCTGGAAGATCATCTGGATGTCCGCCCTGGCCGCCTGCCAGGTGTCGCTGGAGGCCGTTGTCATCTCCCGGCCCATCCAGGCAATACTGCCGGCGGTGGCCGGGATCAGGTTCAGCACCGCGCGTGCCAGCGTCGATTTGCCGCAGCCCGACTCGCCCACCACGCCCAGGGTTTCGCCGGCATGGATGTCGAAGGAAATGCCGTCCACGGCCTTGAGGATACGGGCCGGCGACCAGGGCCAGGCGCCGCCCGCCTTGATCCTGAAGTGCACCTGGAGGTCGCGCACCGACAGAATGGGTGGGGCGGCCTCACGCATGGCTGGCCTCCTTCGCCGCGAGCTCCGACACAGCCTGGACAGACCGGTGGCAGGCCCTGAGCACGGCCGCATCGTGTTCGGCCGGCAACAGCGCGGGCAAGATCTCGATGCACTGCTCACTGGACAAGGTGCAGCGCTCGCTGAACGGGCAGCCTTTGGGCAGCTTCGCCATATTCGGCGGCGCGCCGGGGATGGCGACCAGCGTTTCGCCCTCCGCGTCCAGGCGCGGTATGGCGCCCAGCAGGCCCACGGTATAGGGATGCGAGGCGCGGTAAAAAATGCTGTCGGCGCTGCCCTGCTCCATCACGCGCCCGCCGTAGAGCACCATCACCTCGTCGCACAGGCCCGCCACCACGCCCAGATCATGCGTGATCATGATGATGGCGGTGCCGAAATCGCGCTGCAGCTCGCGCAGCAAGGCGATGATCTGCGCCTGCACCGTGACGTCCAGCGCGGTCGTGGGCTCGTCGGCGATCAGCACCTCGGGCTCGCACAGCAAAGCCATGGCGATCATCACGCGCTGGCGCATGCCGCCCGAAAACTCATGCGGGTACATGGTGATGCGGCGCGCGGCTTCGGGGATCTTGACGGCATCAAGCAGTTGCACCGAACGGGCGCGCGCCGCCTTGCGGTCCAGGCCCTTGTGGAACTGCAGCACCTCGGTCATCTGCCGCTCCACCGTGAGGTAGGGATTGAGCGAAGTCATGGGGTCCTGGAAGATCATGGCCACGCGGTTGCCGCGTATCCTGTTGAGATCGGCCGGCTTCATGGCCAGCAAATCCTGTCCCTGGTACAGGGCCTGGCCGGTGGCCCGGCCGTTGCTGGCCAGCAGGCCCATCATGGCCAGAACGCTCTGGCTTTTGCCGGAGCCGCTTTCACCGACGATGCCCAGGGTCTGGCCCCGGTCCAGCGAAAAGTTGATGCCGTTAACGGCGTAGACCAGCCCGTCCTGGGTCTGGAACTGGACGCCGAGATTCTTGACTTCGATCAGGCTCATGGTGCGGGTCAGCGTTCCTTGGGGTCCAGCGCATCGCGCAGGCCGTCCCCGATGTAGTTGAAGCAGTACAGGGTCAGCGACAGCAGGCCGGCCGGAAACAGCAGCATCCAGGACGAAACCTCCATGACGGATGCACCATCGTGGATCAGCACGCCCCAGCTTGTCATGGGCTCCTGAATGCCCAGCCCCAGAAAGGACAGCACCGACTCGACCAGGATCACGGTCGGCACGGTGACCGTGGTGTAAATCACCACGATGCCCAGCAGGTTGGGAACGATGTGCTGGAAGATGATGCGCCGCGTCGGCACGCCCAGCGCCCTCGCCGCCTCGATGAACTCGCGCGAGCGCAGCGACAGGGTCTGGCCGCGCACCACGCGCGCCATGTCCATCCAGGAGAACACCGTGATGGTGATCACCACCAGGTAGAAGGCCCGCCCCAAAATGGTCACCATCAGGATGGCGATCAGCAAATAGGGAACGGCGTACATCATGTCGACCACGCGCATCATGAAGGCATCCACCTTGCCGCCTATAAAGCCCGCCGTCGCGCCCCAAACGATGCCCAGCGTAACGGCCGACAAGGTGGCCAGGAAACCCACCAGCAGCGACACGCGTCCGCCGACCAGGCTGCGCACCAGCAGGTCTCGGCCCGACTCGTCGGTGCCGAAAAAATGCGCGTTCTTGAGCGTAGGCGGCAAGCTCATGGCGTCCCAGTCGGCGGCATCGAAGGCATGCGGCAGCAGCCAGGGGCCGGCGATGCAACACAGCGTGATGAAGGCCAGCAGTCCCAGGCTGAACACCGCCGCCTTGTTGCGCAGAAAACGCACGCGGGCATCGGTCCAGGGGCTGCGCCCCGCGATGTCGGCCGGCGCCACTGCCAGCGTGTTGCCCAACGCCGCGGCCAGCCGGTCTTGTTTGTTTTTGGTCCTGAACAGCATGGCGTTGCGCTTCAGTACCGGATCTTCGGGTCAAGCAAGGCGTAAGCCAGGTCGACCAGCAGGTTGAGCGTCACGGCGATCACGGTCACCAGCACCACCAGGCCCAGCACCAGGGTGTAGTCGCGGTTGGCGGCGCCGTTGACGATCAGCTTGCCGATGCCCGGCAGCGAGAACACCGACTCGGTCACGATGGCCGAGGTGATCGAGGAGATCGCCAGTGGGCCCATGACGGACACCACCGGCAGCAGCGCGGGCTTGAGGGCGTGGCGCAGGATGACGGTGCGCGTGGGCAGGCCCTTGGCGCGCGCGGTGCGTATGAAGTTGCTGTGCAGCACCTCGATCAGGCTGCCGCGCATGACGCGCCCTATGGTGGCCACATTGATAAAAATCAGCAGCAGCATGGGGAGCACCATGAAGCGCGGCGAAAAGTCGTCCCAACCGCCGGCCGGCGCGATCTTGAGCCAGACCGCGAACACCAGGATCAGCACCGGACCGATCACAAAGGACGGGAACACGTGGCCCGCGTTGCCGAGCAGCATGACAAGGTAGTCGATGGCGCTGTTCTGCCGCAAGGCGGCCATGGTGCCGAGGAAAACGCCGACAAACAGGGAGATGATGATGGCGCCCCCACCTATCGCCGCTGAAACCGGCAGCGCCTTGGCCACCAGCTCGTTGACCGACCAGTCGGCGTAGCGGAAGGAGGCGCCCAGGTCGCCGTGCAACAAACTGTTGAGGTAGTACAGGTACTGCTGCCACAGCGGCAGGTCGAGGTGGTACTTGGCCTGCAGGTTGGCCAGCACCGCCGCGGATACCTTGCGCTCGTCGTCGAAAGGGCCGCCGGGCGTGCCGTGCAGCAGGAGGTAGCAGACGGTGACCACGGCCAGCAAGGTCGGGAGGGTCGCCAGGGCGCGCCTGAAGGCGTATGACCACATGAGGATATCTCCGGGCTAGTGTGAATGCATGAGCGCATGAAGGCGTGGACCGGATACAGCTTGGCCCTGAACGGCCGGCATGGCGTCAGAAAGATCCTGGAAAGCGGTGAAAAGCAGGTCAGGGACAGGCAGGCGCGCGGCGGCGCCTGCCCGGCCGACCATCAATGCTTGACGATGTACAGGTCCTTGCCGCGGTAGCGGTCCAACGCGTTGTTGGTCGAATAGCCGCCCACATAGGGCTTGACCAGGCGCGGCACGGTGTACTGCAGCAGCGGGATGATGGGATAGTCCTCCATGATCATCTTCGCCGCCTGGGTCAGCAGGACCTTGCGCTTGGCCGGGTCCATGGACTGGTTGCCTTCGTCGATCAGCGCGGAGGCCTTGCGGTTGCAGCTGTTGTGGTAGTTCTGGTCGGAATCGCACTGCACCAGCGTGAGCCAGGTGGTGGCATCGTTGTAGTCGGCGATCCAGCCGTTGCGGGCGATCTGGTAGTCCTTGTCGGTGCGTTTCTTGATCAGCACCTTGAACTCCATGGCCTCGAGTTCAACGTCCAGGCCCAGCTTGGTCTTCCACTCGGAGGCCGCGAAGATGGCCATCTTCTTGTGGTAATCGCTGGTGTTGTAGGAGAACTTGAGCTTGGTGCCTGGCGGTAACGCGGCTTCCTTGAGCAGCTTCTTGGCTTCGGCAATACGTTTGTCGGCGGGCCACTTGGCCCAGTCGTAGGCGGTCACGTCGGCGCCCGAGGTTCCCTTGACGATCACGCCGTAGGCCGGGGTCTGCCCGTCGGCCGTGACGCGCTGCGCCAGGATGTCGCGGTCCAGCGCCATGGACAGCGCCTTGCGCACGCGGATGTCCTTGAGGGCCGGGTCCGCATTGTTCAGCGAGTAGTAGCGCAGGCCCAGCATGTCGGTGTTGCGGATCTCCTTGGGGTACTGCGCCTTGTACTTGTCGTAGGTGCCGGGCGGGAGCTGGTAGACCCAGTCGTTCTCACCCGACTCATAGAGCTTGACGTCGGCATTGCCGTCCTCGACCGAGAGGTAGGTGATCTTGGTGAGCTGGACGTTCTTTGCATCCCAGTAGGCGGGGTTCTTGGCCAGGATGATCTTGCTGTTGACCTGCCAGTCCTTGAGCGAAAAGGCGCCGTTGTTCACCATGTTGGCGGGCCGGGTCCAGTCCTTGCCGAATTTTTCGATGGTGGCCTTGTGCAGGGGCGCGAGCTGGGGGTTGGAGACGACCTCGGGCAGGAAGTTGACCGGGAAAGGCGTCTTGATTTCCAGGGTGTAGGGGTCGACGGCCTTGACACCCAGTTCGGTGACGGGCTTCTTGCCTTCGATGATCTCTTTCGCATTGAGCAGGAAGACGCCATAGGTGGAGGCGTATTTCGAGGCGGTCGCCGGGTCGACGAAACGGCGCATGCTGTAGATGAAGTCTTCGGCGGTCACAGCGTCGCCGTTGGACCACTTGGCGTTCTTGCGCAGCTTGAAGACCCAGGTCTGCGGGTCGACCTGCTTCCAGCTTTCCGCCACGCCGGGCACGATCTTGCCGTTGTTGTCCGCGGCGCACAGACCTTCGAACATGTCGCGGATCACGTTGTTGGCCGGAACGCCGGTCGCCAGCGCGGCGTCCAGGGTTTCAGGCTCGGAGCCGTTGTTGCGTACCAGTTCCTGGGTCTCATGCAGCTTCACGCCGGCGGGCACGTTGGCCGCGGCGGCCAGGCCGGCAGAGGCCAGCAGCACGGCGCCGGCCAGGGTTTTCATCGTCCAGTTTGAGTTCATGCTTGTTTG
Source organism: Polaromonas sp. CF318 (assembly GCF_000282655.1). GTDB lineage: Bacteria > Pseudomonadota > Gammaproteobacteria > Burkholderiales > Burkholderiaceae_C > Polaromonas. Next base: position 62,919 of record NZ_AKIV01000076.1, on the reverse strand, counting down.
CACTCCCGAATAAAAAACCGGCGGGCTTGTGGCCCGCCGTGGTGGATGGAGCATCTCGCCTCCCATGGGGGGCTCGACGTTTGGCCTGTTGGTCGGCGCGAATATACCGCCGCCCCCGAGGCCGCTTCGTAGGGAGTAACCCTTCAGCAATTAGCATGCCTTGTCGCTTAAGAGACCTCGCGGCGGAAGGCCGGCGCAGATACATTCGCCACACTTGCTCACAAATGAAGATGGCGCGCGCAGGACGATGTCGGGCCGCAGCCGGGAAATCGGCAAAAAAAACCCGCCCCTTTTGAAAGGGAGCGGGCGGCCAGGATTTGGCGGCGAACGGTTTTAGCGGCTGAGCTGGGTGTCGGCCTTCAGGCTCAGGGCTTCTTCAGGAGGCGGCTCCTTCCAGCCGCCGCCCAGCGTCTTGTAGAGCGTGACCTGGCTTTGCAGCTGGGCCAGGCGGGTTTGCACCACGGCCTGGCGCGCGGTAAACAGCGCGCGCTGGGCGTCGAGCTGGTCCAGGTAGCTGGCCACCCCGTTCTGGTAGCGCAGGTCGGCCAGCTTGAAGCGCGTGGCTTCGGCGTTGGCCTGGGCCTGCTGGGCACGCAGCTGCTCACCCAGGGTGGCACGGCCGGCCAGGGCATCAGCCACTTCGCGGAAAGCCGTTTGGATGGATTTTTCGTACTGGGCGACGGCGATATCGCGCCCGGCGTTGGCCGAATCCAGGCCCGCACGGTTGCGGCCCGCGTCAAACAGCGGCAGGATCAGCTGCGGCGCCATGGTCCAGCCGTAGGAGCCGCTCTTGAAGAGGCCGTTCAAGTGCGAGCTGGCGCTGCCGGCGCTGGCCGTAAGCGAAATGCGCGGGAAGAAGGCAGCGCGCGCCGCGCCTATGTCGGCATTGGCGGATAGCAACAGCTGCTCGGCCTGGCGCACGTCGGGGCGGCGCGTCAGCAGGTCCGAAGGCAGGCCGGCGGGCACGTCGACCATCAAGGGCGCATCGGCCAGGCCTTTGCCGGCCGGCAGGGCCACGGCCAGTTCGCCGGTGAGCGGCTGTCCGATCAGCAAGGTGAGGGCGTTCAGGTCCAGCGCGCGCTGCCGCACCTGCTGGGCCAGTGAGACGCGTGCCGCCTCGGTCAGCGACTCGGCCTGGCGAAAGTCCAGTTCGGAGCTGACGCCGTTGTCAAAACGCAGCTTGCTGAGCTTGAAGGATTCCTCGCGCGTGACCAGCGTCTGCTGCGTGATCGCCAGCAGTTCCTCGTCGGCCAGCAGGCTCAGGTAGGTGTTGGCCACCGCGGCGATCAGGCTGATCTGGGTGGTCTTGCGCGCTTCCCCGGTCGCCAGGTACTGCGCCAGCGCCGACTCCTTGAGGGCGGCGACGCGGCCGAAGAAATCCAGCTCGTAGGAGGTCATGATCAAGCCACCGGTGTAGGCGCTGGTGATGCTGCCGTTGCCGTTGGCATTGGGCTGGCGCGAACCGGTGATGCCGGCGTTGATGGTCGGGAACTGGTCGGCGCGCTGGATCCGGTACTGCGCGCGTGCCTGCTCGATGTTAAGCACGGCGATGCGCAGGTCGCGGTTGTTGCGCAGCGCCGCATCGATCAGCTTGCGCAACTGCGGGTCGCTGAAGAAGGTCTGCCACTCGATGTCGGCCGCGGCCGGCGTGTTGGCTGCGGCCGGGCTACCTGTGGTGGCCTTCGCCGACTCGGCGATCCAGCCCGAGGCGGTGGGGTATTGGTCGGCCACCGGGGCGGCCGGCCGCTCGTACTTCGGGATCATGGAGCAACCGGCGAGCAATGCCGCCGTGGCCAGCGCCAGAAGTTGTGGGAGCCTTGTCTTAGTCATGGGCCTTGCCTTCATTTCCTTCCTCTCCGGTGATGCCTGCCGCCTTGGCATGCTCGGAATACATCCTGTTTTGCCGTTCGCTGCCCTTGAAGAGGCCGCGCACCACCACGAAGAACACGGGAACAAAAATCACCGCCAGGGCCGTGCCGGTGACCATGCCGCCAATCACGCCGGTGCCGATGGCGCGCTGGCTCGCCGAGCCCGCGCCCGAGGCGATCACCAGCGGCACCACGCCCAGGCCGAATGCCAGCGAGGTCATGACGATGGGCCGAAAGCGCAAATGGGCCGCCGCCAGGGCGGACTCGATCACGCCCTTGCCCTGCGCCTGCAGGTCCTTGGCGAACTCGATGATCAGAATCGCGTTCTTCGCCGACAGGCCGATGATGGTGATCAGGCCGACCTGGAAGTACACGTCGTTCGCATAGCCGCGGAACAGGGTGGCCAGCAGCACGCCGATCACGCCCAGCGGCACGACCAGGATCACCGCCAGCGGGATGCTCCAGCTCTCATACAGCGCGGCCAGGCAGAGGAACACCGCCAGGATGGCGAAACCGTAGAGCAGCGTGGCCTGGGAACCGGCGAGTTTTTCCTCGCGCGACTGGCCGGTCCATTCAAAGCCGAAGCCTTGCGGCAGCTGGGCCGCGAGTTTTTCCATCTCGGCCATGGCGGCACCGGTGCTGTAGCCCGGTGCGGCGCTGCCGCCTATGCGCATCGCGGGGTAGCCGTTGTAGCGCACCGTCTGCATCGCGCCGGTGATCCAGCGGGTGGTGGCAAAAGCCGCAAGCGGAACGGGCTGCCCCTTGCTGTTGCTGGCGTTGAGCCTGAGCAGGTCGTCGGGCTGCATGCGCGCCGGCGCATCGGCCTGCACCACCACGCGTTGCAGGCGGCCCTGGTTCGGGAAGTCGTTCACATAGCTCGAGCCCAGCGAGGTCGACAGCACCGAGTTGATCGAGTCGAAGGTCACGCCCAGCGCGTTGGCCTTGTCGCGGTCTATGTCGATCTGCAGCTGCGGCGCGTCTTCCAGGCCGTCAGGACGCACCTGGGCGAGGACCGGGCTCTTGGAAGCCATGCCCAGCAACTGGTTACGCGCGTTGACCAGCGCCTGGTGGCCCGCGCCGCCGCGGTCCTGCAGGCGGAAGCTGAAGCCCGAAGCCGTGCCCAGCTCCGGAATCGGCGGCGGGCTCAGCGGGTAGATGAAGGCGTCGCGCACACCCATGAGCGCGCCGAAGGCGCGGCCCGCGACAGCGCTGGCCGAGTGCTGTTCGCCCTCGCGCTCTTTCCAGTCCTTGAGTGTCACGAAGGCGAGTGCCGCGTTCTGGCCCTGGCCCGAGAAGCTGAAGCCCAGCACGCCGACCATGCTTTCGACCTCGGGCTGCTTGAGCATGAAGCCTTCGACGGTCTGCATCACCGACAGCGTGCGCTCGTAGGTCGCACCCGGCGGCAGTTGCACGTTGACCAGCAGGTTGCCCTGGTCTTCATTGGGCAGGAAGGAGGTCGGCAGGCGCAGGTAGACCACCGCGACCGCGCCAATGATGGCCACGTAGATGATGAGGTAGCGCGCCGCGCGCTTGAGGATGCGCGCGACAACCCCTTCATAACTCTTGGCGGTGCGCGAGAAGCCGCGGTTGAACCAGCCGAAGAAGCCGGTCTTTGCGTGGTGGTGCCCGGCCTCGACGGGTTTGAGCAGCGTGGCGCACAGCGCCGGCGTGAGCGACAGGGCCATGAAGGCCGAGAAGGCGATGGACGACACCATCACCGCCGAGAACTGGCGGTAGATGTTGCCGGTCGAGCCCGCGAAGAAGGCCAGCGGCACGAAGACCGAGATCAGCACCACGGTCACGCCGATGATGGCGCCCGAAATCTGCTGCATGGCCTTGCGTGTGGCTTCCAGCGGCGGCAGGCCTTCCTCGGTCATGATGCGCTCGACGTTCTCGACCACCACGATCGCATCGTCCACCACGATACCGATGACCAGCACCATGCCGAACATGGTCAGCACGTTGATTGAAAAACCGAGCGCCAGCAATGTGGCAAAAGTACCCAGCAGCGCGATGGGCACCACGATGGTCGGGATGATGGTGTAGCGCCAGTTCTGCAGGAACAGGAACATCACCAGGAACACCAGGGCCACGGCCTCGAACAGTGTCTCGGCCACTTGCGAGATCGAGATCTTGACGAAACGCGAGCTGTCGTAGGGGATGCTCCACTTCATGCCCTGCGGGAAATAGCGCTCGAGCTCGGTCATCTTGGCGCGCACCGCCTGGGCCGAAGCCAGGGCATTGCCGCTGGGCGCGAGCTGCACGCCGATACCGATGGCCTGCTTGCCGTTCAAGCGCGCCGAGGTCGCGTAGGACTGGCCGCCCAGCTCGATGCGCGCCACATCCTTCAGGCGCACCGACGAACCGTCGGTATTGGCGCGCAGCACGATGTTGCCGAACTGCTCGACGTTGGCGAGCTGGCCGTTGACCACCACCGTGGCCGCGATGCCCTGCCCCGCCACATTGGGCCGGTCGCCTATGCTGCCGGCGGACACCTGGGCGTTCTGCGCGCGGATCGCGGTGTTGACGTCGTTGGCCGAAAGGCTCACGCCCTGCAGCTTGGCCGGGTCCAGCCAGATGCGCATGGCGCGCTCGCTGCCGAACAACTGGGCCTGGCCTATGCCTTTGACGCGCTGCAATTCGGGCACGATGTTGCGCGAGGCATAGTCGCCCAGCGCCACGGGGTCGTGCGCGGGGTTGTCGGACGACAGCATGGTGAACAGCAGGAAGTTGGAGCGCGACTTGTCGACGCGCACACCTTGCTGCGTCACCGCGGCGGGCAGGCGCGGCGAAGCGCGCGAGAGCCGGTTCTGCACGTCCACCTGCGCCAGGTCGGCGTTGGTGCCGGGCTCAAAGCTCAGCGTGATGCTGCCGGTGCCGTCGGCCTGCGCGACCGACTCCATGTAAATGAGACCGGGCGAACCATTCATTTCGCGCTCGATCACCGACAGCACGCTGTCCTCCAGCGTCTGGGCCGAAGCGCCCGGGTAGGCGGTGCTGACGACGATGGCGGGCGGTGCCACGGGCGGGTACTGGGCGATCGGCAGCTGCGTGATCGCCACGCCGCCCACCACCAGGATGAACAGTGCGATCACCCAGGCAAAGATCGGCCTGTCAATGAAAAACTTGGACATGTGCTGGGGCTCCTTACTTCGCTGCGGCGGAAGCGGCGGGTGTCGCTGCGGATGCTGCCGAAGCCGGCGCCCCCGGAGCGGATGCCGCGCCGGCGGCGGGCTTGGCGCCGGGCGCCTGCCACGGCACGGGCTTGACCGTGGCGCCGGGCTGCAGTTTCTGGAAGCCGTCGACCATGACCTGCTCGCCGGTCTTCAGGCCGTCGAGCACCACCCACTGGTTGCCCTGGGCCGAACCGATCTTGATGGGTCGCGGGCTGACCTTGCCGTCGGCCCCCACCACCATGACCGTGTCGCCCTGCGCGGTGCGGGTGACGGCCTGCTGCGGCAAGGTGATGGCATTGCTGACCTGCGCCTGCTCCAGGCGCACGCGCACGTAAAGGCCCGGCAGCAGCTGGCCGCCGGGATTGGGGACTTCGGCGCGCAAGGTCACCTGCCCGGTGGTGGCGTCCACCGTCAGGTCGGAAAACAGCAGGCGGCCGGGGCGCGCGTATTCGCTGCCGTCTTCGAGCACGATGCGCACGCTGGCGGCTTCAGCGCCGCTGGCGCGCTTGAACTGGCCGCTGTCCATCGCGGCACGCAGCTTCATGATCTCGGGCGCCGACTGCGTGAAATTGACGTACATGGGGTTGATCTGCTGGATCACCGCGAGCTGCGTGGCCTCACCCTGCCCGACCAGCGCGCCTTCGGTGACCAGCGCGCGGCCTATGCGGCCCGAAATGGGCGCCGTCACCGAGGCATAGCCCAAGTTGATGCTGGCGGTCTGAACGCTGGCTTTGCCCACGGCCACATCGGCCTCGGCCTGCTTCTGCGCGGCCACGGCGTTGGCGTATTCCTGTTTGCTGATGGCATTGGCTTCCACCAGCGGCTTGTAGCGCTCGGCCAGCGCGGTCGCCTGCGCCAGGTTGGCTTCGGCGCGGGCCTGGCTGGCCTTGGCGCTGGCGGCCGCGGCCGCGTAAGGCGCGGGATCGATGCTGAACAGCTGCTGGCCTGCCTTGACATCGCTGCCTTCGCGGAACAGCCGCTTTTGCAGGATGCCGGCGGCGCGCGCCCTGACTTCGGCCACGCGCGAAGCCTCCAGGCGGCCGGGCAGTTCGGTAATCAGGCCGACATCGCCCTGGGTCACGGTGACAACACCGACTTCCGCGGGCGGCGGCGCCCCGCCGGGAGCGCCTGCGCCTTTGCCGCATCCAGCCAGAAGCAGGGCCAATGCGGCCGCGACGGCAAGGGGCTGGTATTTCAGAAATGGGGGGAGTACAAACGAATGGGCAACGCGAGACTTGGGCATGCTATTCCTCGAATTTTTGGGAAAAAAGCGCAAAGCAAGGGCGTAGTCGGCAATGGAGGCACAGCCTGTTGTTCGCCGAAAACGAAAAGAATAAGGGTTTTTGCGAGTGTTATAGTTTACATACATTTGTGAATGTATAACAAAAATCCAGAACTTTACATTGGAGGCAGTCGATGGCCCGTCGAACAAAAGAAGAGGCTCTGGCCACTCGCCACAAGCTGCTGGACGCGGCTGAGCACCTGTTCCAGGCGCAGGGGGTGTCGCGCACCAGCCTGCAGGACATCGCCAGGCGCGCCGGCGCTACCCGCGGCGCGGTCTACTGGCACTTCAAGGACAAGGCGGACCTGTTCAACGCAATGATGGAGCGGGTCACGCTGCCCATGGAAGAGTCCTTCCACCATGAGAACGAGCAACAGCAAGCCCCGGACGGCGAGACCGGCCTCAATGCCATAGACCGGATACGGCTGTCCACCGTCAATGCTTTACGGCAAATCGTGACCGATATGCAGACCCGCCGGGTATTCGAAGTCGCGACCCAGAAAGTCGAATATGTGGAGGAACTGCAGGCCGTCCGGCTGCGCCACCTCACGGTGCGCAGCGGCTTTTTGGAACGCATCGAGCAAAGCCTGGAAACCGCCGCTGGCCAGATAAACCTTGCCTTGCCGGTGCCGGCATCGGTGGGCGCACAGGGCCTGCATGCGCTGATCGACGGGCTGATCCAGAACTGGCTGCTGGACCCGCAGGCTTTTGACCTGCTGGAGGTCGGCCAGTGCGCGATCGACGTTTATTTGCGCGGCCTGGGATTTCCCGGCGAAACGCAGGACGCCACGGCCCCCTACGGCATTCCCGCGCCCGTCTAGTGCAAATGCCGGGGCTTGCGCCCACCACCGTGGCCTGAGCCGCCCTGCGGCCCGCCCAGCCCCCGTGGCGGCTTGCCGAGCTGCATGGAGTTGACGAGAGCGTCAAAACGCTGCTCGAACAATCTGTCGACCGCCGCGACGACTTCGCCGAGTTCGGAGCCGTCGAAGTGACGCTCCATCAGGCCAATCATGTCCTGCACCAGCAAGTCGCGCTGCACCTGCATGATGGCGGCCGGTGTCGGGCCGACGAAGTACATCGCGAAGTCGTCACGCGCCTCTTCGTCCTCGTCGCCCTCCTCCTCATCGAAGTCGGAGTCGTAGAAGGTCACCTCGATGGGCGCTCCCGCCTCGGCGAGGTCGTTCAGGCCCATGCACATTTCATCGAGGGCCTGGCGGAAATCCTCGTCGCCCGGCACGGTCCAGCACATCTGCAGCAGGTGCTTGTGGACGTCGAAGCGAATGCCCGGTTCTTCCTCATAGGCGCTCGCGGCGGCGGCCGCCAGGGATTTGGAGCCCGTGTACTTCCACAGCGGCTTCAGGGCCTCCTGCAGCTGCTCAAAGGTAACTTCCACACGCAAAGGCACTTCACCGTGCACGTGGATCTCAAAAGGTGTGTTGTAACGGGACATGATGGAATTTATCTTACCCAGTTTTCGAAGGCGTGCCCGGGGCATGGGTGAGCCGCTGTGCTGTGGTGCCTGAGACCGGAATCGAACCGGTACGCCCGCTATTCACGAAGCGGCGGATTTTAAGTCCGCTGTGTCTACCTATTTCACCACTCAGGCTCAAACGCTTTATTTCCAGGGCTCCGCGCAAACATCCGGTTCGGCATCGCCAGCCTATTGTCAAACAAAAAAGCCCCATGACTGGGGCTGATTGCAGGGTTTGATGGAGGCGCGGCCCGGAGTCGAACCGGGCTAGCCGGATTTGCAATCCGGTACATAACCGCTTTGTTACCGCGCCGTATTCTGTCTGCCACCGGCTTTGGCCTGAATGGCCTTGCCGACTATTCGTGAAACCCCAATGAAAAAGGACAGCATTTTGAAGTGCTGCCCTTTGAATTGGAGCGGGAGAAGAGTCTCGAACTCTCGACCTCAACCTTGGCAAGGTTGCGCTCTACCAACTGAGCTACTCCCGCGATAACAGCCTCAAATTATAGCGTAGTTTTTCGGCTTTTCCAAACTGTCCGAAAAAACTTTGCGAAAGATTCAATGTTTGACTGTACCCGCGGCTTCCGCCGGCACAGCGGTAGCGGCCTGCGCGGCCACGGCGGCTTCTTCATCCGTCAGGGGAACAGGCTGGCGCTCAAGCGCGACCTGCAGCACCTGGTCTATCCATTTCACCGGCACGATCTCCAGGCCGCTTTTGACGTTGTCGGGAATCTCCTGCAGGTCCTTGGCATTCTCTTCGGGGATCAACACGGTCTTGATGCCGCCGCGCAAGGCCGCCAGCAGTTTTTCCTTCAGGCCGCCGATCGCGGTGACTTCACCGCGCAGCGTGATCTCACCCGTCATGGCCACATCGCCGCGCACCGGGATGCCGGTCAACGCGGACACGAAAGCCGTCGTCATCGCGGCGCCGGCGCTCGGTCCGTCCTTGGGCGTCGCGCCGTCGGGCACGTGGATGTGGATGTCACGTTTTTCGAACATCTCGTCCTTGATGCCCAGCACCTTGGCGCGGCTGCGCACCACCGTGCGCGCGGCTTCGACGGATTCCTTCATGACGTCGCCGAGCGAACCGGTGCGCGTGATCACGCCCTTGCCGGGCATAATGGCGGCTTCGATGGTCAGCAGGTCGCCGCCGACTTCGGTCCATGCCAGGCCCACGACCTGCCCGACCTGGTTCTGCTGCTCGGCGCGGCCGTAGTTGTATTTGCGCACGCCCAGGAACTCATTGAGATTGTCCGGCGTGACAATGACCTTGGGCTCCATCTTCTTGAGTTGTATGCCCTTGATGACCTTTCGGCAGATCTTGGAGAGTTCGCGCTCCAGCGAGCGCACGCCGGCTTCACGCGTGTAGTAGCGCACGATGTCGCGCACAGCCTGCTCCTGCACCTCAAGCTCGCCTTCCTTCACGCCGTTGTTCTTGACCTGCTTGGGCAGCAGGTAGCGCATGGCGATGCTGGTTTTTTCGTCCTCGGTGTAGCCGGACAAACGGATGACTTCCATGCGGTCCAGCAGGGCCGGCGGAATGTTCATCGAGTTCGAGGTGGCCACGAACATCACGTCGCTAAGGTCGAAGTCAACCTCGACGTAGTGGTCGCCGAAGGTATGGTTCTGCTCCGGGTCCAGCACCTCCAGCAAGGCGCTGGAAGGGTCGCCGCGGAAGTCGGTGCCCAGCTTGTCGATCTCATCGAGCAGGAACAGCGGGTTGCGCGTGCCGGCCTTGGTCAGGCTTTGCAGGACCTTGCCCGGCAAGGCGCCGATGTAGGTACGGCGATGGCCGCGGATTTCCGCCTCGTCGCGCATACCACCCAGCGCCATGCGCACATACTTGCGGCCCGTCGCCTTGGCGATGGACTGGCCCAGCGAGGTCTTGCCCACGCCGGGAGGCCCGACCAGGCACAGGATGGGCGCCTTGAGCTTGTCGACGCGCTGCTGCACCGCGAGGTACTCGACGATGCGGTCCTTGACCTTCTCGAGCCCATAGTGGTCTTCATTGAGCACGTTCTCGGCATTGCCCAGGTCGTGCTTGATCTTGGTCTTCTTGCTCCAGGGCAGGCCTGTCAGCACGTCGATGTAGGTGCGCACCACGGTCGCCTCGGCGGACATGGGCGACATGAGCTTGAGCTTCTTGAGTTCGCTCTCGGCTTTTTTACGGGCTTCCTGCGGCATCTTGGCCGACTTGATCTTTTTCTCGATCTCTTCGATATCGGCGCCCTCTTCGCCTTCGCCCAGTTCCTTCTGGATGGCCTTGACCTGCTCGTTGAGGTAGAAGTCGCGCTGGTTCTTTTCCATCTGGCGCTTCACACGGCCGCGGATTTTCTTGTCGACGTTGAGGATGTCGACTTCGCGCTCGAGCTGCTCGTAGAGATTCTCGAGCCGCGCCTTCACGTTGGCCAGGTCCAGGATGACCTGCTTCGCGTCGAGTTTGAGCGGCAGGTGCGCGGCAATCGTGTCGGCCAGGCGGCCGGCATCGTCGATGCTCGAGATCGAGGTGAGGATCTCGGGCGGAATTTTTTTATTCAGTTTGACGTAGTGGTCGAACTGCTGCATCACGGCCCGGCGCAAAGCCTCGATTTCGCTGGTCTTGTCGCCGGCAATCACGGCCACGGTTTCGACGGGAGTCACGTTGGCCGAGAAATGCTGCTCGCCTTCTTCAATCTTGTTGACGCTGGCGCGCTGCTGGCCTTCAACCAGCACCTTCACGGTGCCGTCGGGCAGCTTGAGCAGTTGCAGGATGGTGGCCACGCAGCCGACTTCGAACATGTCCTCGACCGAGGGTTCATCCTTGGCCGCGGCTTTTTGCGCCACCAGCATGATGCGGCGCTCGGCCTCCATGGCCGATTCCAGCGCCTTGATGCTCTTGGGGCGACCCACGAAGAGCGGAATCACCATGTGCGGGAAAACCACCACATCCCGCAAGGGCAGGAGGGGGAGGTCTATGGGGGTGGAAGGCAGTGAAGTTTGTCCGGACATATAAACCTTAAACGTTGGCCGTGGCAGCCAGTTGCATGGCCCGGCGAAACACAATCAACCCAGACATGGGGCGCGGGGAGCGCTTTTCAAGCATTCCGGCCAGCCTTTATGGTGCTCAGGCTTTCTTGGCCGCTTCGCGGTACACCAACAAGGGAGCCTTGTTTTCCTCGATTGTGGACTCGTCCACAACAACCTTGTCCACATTGCTGGCATTGGGCAGGTCGAACATGGTGTCTATCAGCGACTGCTCCAGGATGGACCGCAAGCCGCGCGCGCCGGTCTTGCGGGCCAGGGCCTTGCGGGCGATGGCCTTGAGCGCGGAGGGGCGAATCTCAAGGTCCACGCCTTCCATGGCCAGCAGCTTGCTGAACTGCTTGACGACGGCGTTTTTCGGCTCGGTCAGGATCTGTACCAGGGCGTCTTCGCTGAGCTCGGCCAGCGTGGCGACCACGGGCATACGGCCGACCAGTTCGGGGATCAGGCCGAACTTGATCAGGTCTTCCGGTTCGACTTCCTTGAAGGCTTCGGTCAAGGTACGGGATTTCTTGCTTTTGACGGTCGCGCCAAAACCCATGCCCGAGGCTTCCGTGCGGTTCTCGATGACTTTTTCGAGGCCGGCGAAGGCGCCGCCGCAGATGAACAGGATGTTGGTGGTGTCCACCTGCAGGAAATCCTGGTTCGGGTGCTTGCGGCCGCCCTGCGGCGGCACCGAGGCCATGGTGCCTTCGATCAGCTTGAGCAGCGCCTGCTGCACGCCCTCGCCCGACACGTCGCGCGTGATGGAAGGGTTGTCGGACTTGCGCGAGATCTTGTCGATCTCGTCGATGTAAACGATGCCCTGCTGGGCGCGCTCGACTTCATAGTTGCAGCTCTGCAGCAGTTTCTGGATGATGTTTTCGACGTCCTCACCCACATAACCGGCCTCGGTCAGCGTGGTGGCATCGGCCATCACGAAGGGCACATTGAGGGTGCGCGCCAGTGTCTGGGCCAGCAAAGTCTTGCCCGAGCCGGTGGGGCCAATCAGCAGGATATTGCTCTTGGTCAGTTCCACGTCGTCTTTTTTGGCTTTTTCCTTGTGGCGCAGGCGCTTGTAGTGGTTGTAGACGGCCACGGCCAACGTGCGCTTGGCCGGCTCCTGGCCGATCACGTAGCCGTCCAGTGTTCCCTTGATTTCCAGGGGAGTGGGCAAATCCGTGCGGGTTTCGCGGACATCGTCGCCGGCGGGAAGTTCGTCGCGAATGATCTCGTTGCAGAGATCGATGCATTCGTCGCAGATGAATACCGAGGGGCCAGCGATCAGTTTTTTGACTTCGTGCTGACTTTTACCGCAAAAAGAGCAGTGCAAAGTCTTTTCGCTGGAGGAGCCTTTTTTCTCGGCCATTGTGGGGATGCCTTTTAAGGAGCCTGAAGGGAACTGTTACCTAATGATAACCAATAAAAAAACGGCGTTTCTGTTACAGAAAACGCCGTTGTTGCAGAGCAACTTGAGGGGGTTCTGGGCCGACTGGCCGGTTTTACCGCCCTGGGACGCTTAAGGCCGCTTGGCGATCACCTGGTCGACCAGGCCGTATTCCTTGGCGTCTTCCGCGAACATGAAGTAGTCACGCTCGGTGTCGCGCTCGATCTTCTCGATCGGCTGGCCGGTATTGGCCGCCAGGATGCGGTTGAGCTGGTCGCGCGTCTTGAGGATGTCGCGGGCATGGATTTCGATGTCCGTCGCCTGGCCCTGGGCACCGCCCGAGGGCTGGTGGATCATCACGCGCGAGTTCGGCAGCGAGAAGCGTTTGCCCTTGGCGCCGGCCGACAGCAGGAAAGCGCCCATGCTGGCCGCCATGCCCACGCAGAGCGTGGAGACGTCGGGCTTGATGAACTGCATGGTGTCGTAAATCGCCATGCCGGCGGTGACGGAGCCGCCCGGCGAGTTGATGTAGAAGGAAATATCCTTGTCCGGGTTTTCGCTTTCCAGGAACAGGAGCTGGGCCACCACCAGGTTGGCCGTCTGGTCGTTGACCGGGCCCACCAGAAAGATCACGCGCTCCTTGAGCAGGCGCGAGTAAATGTCGTAGGAGCGCTCGCCGCGGCCGGATTGCTCGATGACCATGGGCACCATGCCCAGGGCTTGCGCATCCAGGGCGCCGGCTTGCGGGCCGGTATGGACGCCGCCGTAAATACTGTTTCGGACCATCATGTTTTCTCCAGAGATGTTTGTACTGTACCCAAAAATTCCACCAGGGAATTTCGGCGAAGGCTGGCGGCGCACTCGCGGGCTGCCGATGCCATAGCCCAAAGAAATTGGGGCCTGCGCCGCAAAGCACAAGCCCCAATGCCAGGAAAGTCAGGAAAGGCGCTGAAGAATCAGTTCTGGCCCATCAGGTCGTCGAAGGAAATGGCTTTTTCGGTGACCTTGGCCTTGCCCAGCACGAAGTCGGTGACGTTGTTTTCGATTACAACCGCCTCGACTTCCGCCATGCGGCGGTTGTCGCTCAGGTACCAGCGCACCACGTCCTGCGGTTTTTCGTAGCTGGCGGCCAGCTCTTCGATGTGGGCCTTGAGCTGCTCGGGCTTGGCCTGCAGCTCGTTGGTGCGCACCAGTTCAGCAACCACCAGGCCCAGGCGCACGCGCTTTTCGGCTTGCGGGCGGAAGATTTCTTCGGGAATCGGCGCCTTGTCGGCGTCCTTGATGCCGCGCTGCTTGAGGTCGGCGCGGGCGCCTTCGACCATGCGGTCCAGTTCAGCCTGCACGCTGGACTTGGGCAGGTCGAGTTCGGCATTGGCGACCAGCGCGTCCATCACGGCGTTCTTGTTGCGGGCCAGCAGGCGGAACTTGACTTCGCGCTCGAGGTTTTTCTTGATGTCGGCGCGCAGGCCTTCAACCGTCGCATCGGCAATGCCCAGGGACTTGGCCAGCGCTTCATTGACTTCAGGCAGGTGCGCGGCTTCGATCTTCTTGACCGTCACGAGGAAGTCGGCCTGTTTGCCGGCCACGTCCTTGCCGTGGTAGTCGGCCGGGAAGTTCAGCGGGAAGGTCTTGCTTTCGCCGGTCTTCATGCCGCGCACGGCGTCTTCGAACTCCTTGAGCATCTGGCCGTCGCCGATCAGGAACTGGTAGTCCTCGGCCTTGCCGCCGGCGAAAGGTTCGCCGTCGATCTTGCCTTCAAAGTCGATGGTGGCGCGGTCGCCGTCCTGCGCGGGCGCGTCGGCGGCGCGCTGGGCAAAGGTGCGGCGCTGCTTGCGCAGGATGTCCAGGGTCTTGTCGATGGCCGCGTCGCTGACTTCGGCGCTGACTTTTTCGACCTGGGCACCCGACAAGTCGGCGATCTTGACTTCGGGATAGACCTCGAAGACCGCGTCGAATGCGAGTTCGCCTTCTGGAGCGCCCTCTTTTTCGCTGATGCGGGGCTGGCCGGCAACGCGCAGCTTGGCTTCGTTGGCGGCCACGGCGAAGGCTTCACCGACCTTGTCGTTCATGACCTCGTAGTGCACCGAATAGCCGTAGCGCTGGGCCACGACATTCATGGGGACCTTGCCGGGACGGAAACCGTCCATCTTGACCGTGCGGGCCAGGCGCTTGAGGCGGGTGTCAACTTCCGACTGGATGGTGTTGACGGGCAGCGTGAGCGTCATCTTGCGCTCGAGCTTTTCAAGGGTTTCAACAGTCACGGCCATGATGGTCTTCCTAAGATCAAAAAATAGTCAAAACAGGTTTTCACCTGGCATGTCGCGGATTTCCGCAACGCCTGAATGCATGGACGCAAGAACTGCCGTCCGCAAGCCTCAGGGTGGTGCGCGGGGGGGGACTCGAACCCCCACACCATTGCTGGCGTCAGGACCTAAACCTGGTGCGTCTACCAATTTCGCCACCCGCGCGCCGGAAATAAAAACGGGAATCCGAAAAACCTCCGAATCCCCGCTTGAAATCGGTCAACTCTCTATTTTAGCCGTATCGCGCCCGGTTTTTGCGTCCGGGCGGGCGGCCGCAAAGAATCAGGCCGGCAATGGCTTTTCGGCCGTGGGCGGCCCGGCTTGCAGCCTGTCTTCGCGTTTGACCCGGAACCAGGCAGCGTACATCGCCGGCAAAGCCAGCAAAGTCAGCACCGTCGCCACAATCAGGCCGCCCATAATGGCGACCGCCATCGGCCCCCAGAACACGCTGCGCGACAGCGGGATCATGGCCAGCACGGCGGCGGCGGCCGTCAGCACGATGGGCCGCAGCCGGCGCACGGCCGCCTCGACGATTGCATTCCAGGTCGGCACGCCGCGGGCGCGGTCCTGTTCGATCTGGTCGATCAGGATCACCGAGTTGCGGATGATCATGCCGAACAGCGCGATCACGCCCAGCAGCGCGACGAAACCGAAAGGCCGGTTCAGCGCCAGCAGCGCCCCTGCCACGCCCGCGATGCCCATGAAGCCCGTCACAAAGGCCAGCATCGACCGGCTGAAGCTGTGCAGTTGCAGCATCAGCAGGGTGAGTACGATAAACAGCGCGACCGGCAGGCCGGCAACAATCGAGGACGAGCCCTTGCTGCTTTCCTCCACCGCGCCGGCCACCTGGATGCGGTAACCCATCATGCCTTTTTCCAGCCATTTCGCTTCCAGCGCCTTGAGCTTGGGCATCAGTTCCTGCGTGACCGTGGCACCCTGCATGCCTTCGACGATGTCGCTCTGCACCGTGATGGCGTAGTCGCGGTTCTCGCGCCACATCACGCCCGGCTCCCAGGTGAACACCGGCTTGGCGATCTGCGTGAGTGGAATCGATTTGCCCGATGCCGTGGGCAGGTAGGCGTTGCCGATGTCGGTGATCGCGTTGCGTTCATCCAGCGGCTGGCGCAGCACGATATCGATCAGCTTGTCGCCTTCGCGGAATTGGCCCACGGGCGTGCCGGCCAGGATGGTGCGCGAGGCCTGGGCGATCGACTGGCTGGTCACGCCCAGCGCGCGCGCCTTGGCCTGGTCCACCTCGAGGCGCAGCACTTTCACCGATTCGTTCCAGTTATCGTTCACGCCGCGCGTGTTGCCGCTTTCACGCATCACCGCCTTGACCTCGTCGGCGCGCTCGCGCAGCACCAGCGGGTCTATACCCACCACGCGGAACTGCACCGGGTAAGGCACGGGTGGGCCGTTGGGCAGCAGCTTGACGCGGCCGCGCACCTCGGGGAATTCGGTGGCCAGCAGGGCGGGCAGCTTGATACGCAGCGACTCGCGCACCTTCAGGTCCTTGGGCAGCACGATCATCTGCGAGACGTTGGTCTGCGGAAAGACCTGGTCCAGCGGTAGGTAAAAGCGCGGCACGCCCGAGCCCACCCAGGTGCTGACCGAGCTCACCCCCTCCTCCCGCATCAGGCGCTGCTCCACGCGTTTGGCAGTGGCCTCGTTGGCGGCAAACGAAGTGCCTTCGGGGAACCAGATGTCGACCATGATCTCGGGCCGGCTGGAGTCGGGGAAGAACTGCTGCTGCACCTTGCCCATGCCCACGATGCCCAGCACGAAGATCAGCACGGTGGCGCCTATGGTGAGCCAGCGGTGCTCCACGCACCAGTCCACCGTTTTTCGGAAGTTGCTGTAAAACGGGCTGTCGAACATCTCGTGCGGGCTGTCCTTGCCGGCAGCCACTTCCTGCACGTGCGGCGGCACCTTGAGCAGCAGCGTGCCCAGATAGGGCACGAAGTACACCGAGACGATCCAGCTGAGCACCAGAGCGATCACCGTCACCGCGAAAATCGCGAAGGTGTATTCACCGGTGGTGGACTTGGCCAGGCCTATGGGCAGAAAACCCGTGGCAGTGATCAGCGTGCCCGTCAGCATGGGCATGGCGGTGATTTCATAGGCGAAGGTGGCGGCGCGCACCTTGTCGTAGCCCTCCTCCATCTTGCGCACCATCATCTCGACGGCAATGATGGCGTCGTCCACCAGCAGGCCCAGCGCGATGATCAGCGAGCCCAGCGAAATCTTGTGCAGGCCTATGCCGTAGTACCACATGGCCAGGAAGGTCAGGCTCAGCACCAGCGGGATGGTGATGCCCACCACCAGGCCGGGCCGCATGTCGATGTAGTAGCGCTTCCAGAGCGGCAAGGGGCCCGATCCGTTGTCCGGGCGTTTGTGAAAGCCCAGGCTGATGAAGCTGACCGCCAGCACGATCACCACCGCCTCGATCAGCACGCGCACGAACTCGTTCACCGAAGTGGACACCGCCTTGGGCTGGTTCTGCACGTTCACCAGCTTGATGCCGGCCGGCAGGGTCTTGTCGATGCGCTCCGACAGCGCCGTGAGCGACTTGCCCAGCGCGATGATGTCGCCGCCCTTGGCCATGGAGACGCCCAGCGCGATCACTTCCTTGCCCTGGTGGTGCACCTTCACGGAAGGCGGGTCCACATAACCGCGTTTGATCTCGGCGATGTCGCCCAGCTGCAGCTGGCCGCCCGAGCTGCCGCGTATCGGCATGGCGCGCAGCTGCTCTATCACTTCGAACTGGCCCGCCACGCGCACCTGCACCACGTCCAGCGGCGTCTGCACGGCGCCGGCCGCCTCAATGGCGTTTTGCTGGCCGAGCTGGGCCAGCACCTGGTTCAAGTCCAGCCCCAGCTGCGCCAGGCGTTTTTGCGAGATCTCGATGAAGACTTTTTCGTCCTGCACGCCGAAGAGTTCGACCTTGCTCACGTCGGGCACGCGCAGCAGTTGCTGGCGCACGTCGTCGGCAAAGGTCTTGAGCTCGGCGTAGTTGAAACCGTCGGATTCGAGGGCGTAGATCACGCCATAGACATCGCCGAACTCGTCATTGAAGAACGGCCCCTGGATGCCGCCCGGCAGGGTGCCGCGCATGTCGCCGATTTTCTTGCGCACCGAATACCAGACGTTGGCGACCTCGCTGGGCTTGGAAGAGTCCTTGATCTGGAAAATGATCTGCGACTCGCCCGGCTTGGAATAGCTGCGGATGCGGTCGGCATACGGCGCCTCCTGCAGCGTACGCTCCAGCTTGTCGGTGACCTGCTCGGCCACCTGCTGCGCCGTGGCGCCGGGCCAGTAGGTGCGCACCACCATGGCGCGGAAGGTGAATGGCGGATCCTCGTCCTGACCGAGCTGGAAATAGGACGCGAAGCCCAGGATCATCAGCACCAGCAACAGGTAGCGCGTGAGCGCCGGATGGTCCAGCGCCCATTTGGAGAGATTGAAGCGGGTCGAGGGCGAGGCGAGTTCTCCGGCAGCGCCGTGGCCGTCGTCGTGATGGGCTTGCGTCATGGCCGCCTCACTTCGCGCCGGAGGCAGCGGATGCGGGTGCCGCGGCGGCAGCCATGGCATTCGGGCTGGCCTGCGCCGGCGTCGCGCCGGCCAGCGCCACGCTGGGCTGGTAGAAGGTCACTTTCTGGCCCGGCGACAGCACATGCACACCGGCGCTCACAACCAGCATGCCGGCCTGCAGTCCCGAGCCCACCACCACTTCGTTGCCATCGGCCGTGGCGACCTGGATGATTTGCGGCTTGACCGTCATGCTGGCTTTGTCGACCACCCACACGGCCGTGGCCTTGCCTTCCTGGCGCAGCGCCGTGGTCGGCAGCTTGATCACCGGCACGCCGACGGCGGTGCCCGATTCCGGCACCACATACACCGTAGCGCCCAGCGGCGGCGGCTCCTTGGCATCGATAGAAACCTTGACGGTGTAGGTGCGCGTGACCGGGTCGCTGCTGGCGGCGACTTCCCGAACCTTACCGGCCAGATCGGCGTTTTGCGACCAGACGCGTATCTTGACCGCTGAGCCGGCCTTGATGCCGGCCACCTTGTCTTCGGGCACCGAGAACACCACGTCGCGCACGCCGTCGGCCGCGATGCGCACCACCGGCGCGCCTGCCGCCACAACCTGGCCCGGCTCGGCCTCGATGGCGGTCACCACACCCGATACATCGGCCACCAGCGCCGCGTAATTGGCCTGGTTGCCCTGCACCGCGAACTGCGATTGCGCCTGCTCGAGCTGCGCCTGCGCCGCCTTGAGGGTGGTTTCGCGGCGTTCCAGTTCGGCGCCGCTGATGAAGTTCTGCTCCTTGAGCTCCTTGTAGCGCTTGAAGTCGGCGGCGGCCAGGTCGCGGTTGGTGGTGGCTGCGGCCACCTGGGCGCGGGCCGAATCGGCGGCCAGCCTGAAGTCCTGCGGGTCCAGCTGGGCCAGCACCTGCCCGGCCTTGACGCGCTGGCCGAGCTCGGCCTGGCGCTTGATGATCTTGCCGCCTACCCGAAAGCCCAGCCTCGACTCGACCTGGGCTTTGACTTCGCCCGCATATTCATGGCTGGACGAAAACGCATTGGCCCCCACAGTGAGCACCTTCACGGCGCGAACCGGCTCTTCGGGCGGGGCGGACTTGGAACAGGCGGCCAGCAGCACGGCAGCGCCCACCACGGAGAAAACGGTTTTATTCATGGTCGGATTGGTGTGAAAACTCGGACGGCATGCAGCCAGGCGAAAGCTTAGAAAACTCACTACTGACTGACCGGTTAGTAATCTAGGGTAAATGCCCAGGCTTGTCAAGCGACAATCGCCCGCATGACCCCAGGCCTCCAACAGCCCAGCGCCCCGGTTCCCCTTCAAGGGGTGTCGCACTATGAAAACTTCCCCGTGGCCTCGCTGCTGTGCCCGCCGCGGCTGCGCCCGCCCATCGCGGCGATTTACTGGTTTGCCCGCACGGCCGACGACATCGCCGATGAGGGCCAGGCCACGCCGCAGGCCCGCCTGGACGAGCTGGCCGCCTACCGCGCCGACCTGATGGCGACCGCGGCAGGTTTACCGCCCTCCCCGCGCTGGGCGCCGGTCTTCGAGCGGCTGCGGCCCCAGATGGCGCGGTTCGAACTGCCCGTCAAGCTACTGGCCGACCTGCTGAGCGCCTTCGAACAGGACGCGGTCAAGCAACGTTATGCCGACGAAACCGAACTGCTGGACTACTGCAATCGCTCAGCCAATCCCGTGGGCCGGCTGCTGCTGCACCTCTACGGCATCCAGGACGCGGCTTCGCTGCAAATGAGCGACGACATCTGCAGCGCCCTGCAACTGATCAACTTCTGGCAAGACCTGGGCGTGGACATCCCTCGCGGGCGCATCTACCTGCCGGCTGATGCCTGGGTCCGCCACGGCGTCGATGAAGCGCAGTTGCTGGCGCTGCAAGCCAACCCGGCCACCCTCGCGCTGATAGCGGCCCATGTGCATGCCGCACGGGCCATGATGCTCAGGGGTGCACCTCTATGCAAAAAGATACCCGGGCGCGGAGGCTGGGAGCTGCGCCTGGTGGTGCAAGGCGGCCTGCGCATCCTGGACAAGATAGAAGCGCAAGGCTTTAACACCTTGCAGCGGCGCCCAAAACTCAAGCCCTGGGACTTGTTGCTGATGGGCTGGCGCGCCTTGTTGATGCGCTGATCCGGCACCCTGGCCGCGCGGCATCCCATGTGACAATCGCCGCATGACGCCCGAGCAGTATGTCCAGCAAAAAGCCGCCGCATCCGGCAGCAGTTTCTATTACGCCTTCCTGTTTTTGCCCAAAGAGCGGCGCGCCGCCATCACGGCCTTTTATGCGTTTTGCCGCGAGATCGACGACGTGGTCGACGAGGTCACCGACCCCGGCGTGGCCCGCACCAAGCTGGCCTGGTGGCAAACCGAGGTCCTGAAATCCTATGCCGGTGAGCCTGCGCACCCGGTCATGAAAGCGCTGATGCCGCTGGCCGCCACCTACCGCATCGAGGCGCGCCACCTGCAGGCCGTGATCGACGGCTGCCAGATGGACCTCGAGCAAAACCGCTACCTCGACTACCCCGGACTCAAGCAGTACTGCCATTTGGTGGCAGGCATCGTGGGCGAGGTCGCCGCGCGCATTTTCGGCCAGGCCGACGAAGCCACCACGGCCTACGCCCATAAGCTGGGCCTGGCCTTCCAGCTCACCAACATCATCCGTGACGTGGGTGAAGACGCGATGCGCGGGCGCATCTACCTGCCCGTCAACGAGCTGCAGCAGTTCGACGTGAAAGCGCATGAGATATTGAAGCGCCAGTACTCCGACCGCTTTACCGCGCTCATGAAATTCCAGACCGAGCGCGCCCTGGCGCTTTACGACGAAGCGCTGGCCATGCTGCCCGAAACCGACCGCCGCGCGCAAAAACCCGGCCTCATGATGGCCAGCATCTACCGCACGCTGCTGCGCGAAATCGCCGCCGATGGTTACCAGGTGCTGCACCAGCGCGTGAGCCTCACGCCGCTGCGTAAATTCTGGCTGGCCTGGAAAACCCAGGCATTCGGGCGAGTTGTGTAAATGAGAGTTGCGGTGATAGGCGCAGGCTGGGCCGGCTGCGCGGCAGCGGTGGAGGCCACGCGTCTGGGCTATCAGGCCACGCTGTTTGAAACCACCCGTACCGCGGGCGGGCGCGCGCGCCGCGTGGGCGGCACCCTGCAGGCCCAGGCCGTGGCACTGGACAACGGCCAGCACATCCTTATAGGCGCCTATGCCGAAACCCTGCGCCTGATGAAAGACCTGGGCGTGGACGCCGATGCCACGCTGCTGAGGATGCCTCTGACATTGCAGTTTCCCGATGGCGGCGGCCTGAAGCTGCCGCAGTTGCCGGCCCCGCTCGATGCGCTCGCCGGCATCCTGCTGGCGCGCGACTGGCCGATGGGCGACAAGCTTTCCATGCTCAAGCTCGCGGTGGGCTGGCAGCTCAAGAAATTCCAGTGCGCGCCCGATGAGTCGGTCGCCGACCTGTGCCGCGGCCTGGCGCCCGGCGCCATGGCTGCGCTGATCGATCCGCTGTGCGTCTCGGCGCTCAACACGCCTGCGGAGCGCGCCAGCGGCCAGGTGTTCCTGCGCGTGATGCGCGACGCGCTTTTTTCAGAGAGCGGCGGCTCCAACCTGCTGCTGCCGCGCACCGACCTCAGCGCCCTGCTGCCCGACGCGGCGCTGGCCTGGCTGGCCGCACAGGGCAATGCGCCGCAGCTGGGCGCGCGCGTGCAGGTCATCGCGCCTGTCGGCGCGGGCTGGGTCGTCAGTACCGACACCAGCGCGGCCTTCGACTGCGTGGTGCTGGCCTGCCCGCCACAGGAAGCGGCGCGCCTGGTTGAAGGCAGCGGCGTGGCTGCGGTGGACTGGCTGGCGCGCGCGCACGGCCTGCAGCACGAGGCCTTGACGACCGTCTATGCCTGGGCTTCGGGTGCGCGCCTGCCGCTGCCCATGATGGCCTTGCCTTCCAATGCCGCGGAACCGGCCCAATTCGTGTTTGACCGGGGGCAGCTCGGCGGCCCGGCCGGCCTTCTGGCCTTTGTGATCAGCGCCAGCAGCGGCGACAGCGCCACGCTGACCGCACAGGTGCTGGCGCAGGCGAAATCACAACTCTGGCATCTGGGGCTGGGCGCCATGGAGGCCGTGCAGACCATTGTGGAAAAGCGCGCCACCTTTGCCTGCACGCCCGGTCTGCAGCGCCCCGGCGCCGAGGTCGCGCCCGGCCTGTATGCCTGCGGCGACTACATCGCCGGGCCCTATCCCGCCACGCTGGAAGGCGCGGTGCGCTCAGGGCTGGAGGCTGCCCGGCATCTTCATTAAGCGGATTCAGGCGCTCTTGGCCAGCAAACGCACCGTGCGGTAAGCCGGCCGCGACAGGCAGCGCTGCAGCCACTCATCTACCCGCGGGCATTTCTCCATCAGCCCGGCCCCGCCCTGCACCCAGGCCAGCACCGAGGCCACGCAGATGTCGGCCGCGGTAAAACGTTCGCCGGCCAGGTAGGGCCTTGCCTGCAGGTGCTGGTCAAGCACGCGCAGCGGCGTCAACAGGTGGCGTTCCGCGTCATCGGCCAGTTGGGGCTTGCGGCGTTCGGCCGGCATCAGGATGCGGTGCATCAAAAACGCCAGCGCGTCTTTTTCGCACTCGGTGACCACCCAGAAGCTCCAGCGCAAAATCTCGGCCTGCTCAGCATGGTCTTGAGCGGCCAGCAACGGCACGCCGGGCGCCTTGAAGCGCTCGGCCAGGTAGAGCACGCAGGCCATGGATTCCCAGACCAGCACGCCGTCGTCGTCCACCACGGGAATGCGCCCGTTCGGGTTGATGGCCAGGAACTCCGGCGTGCGTGTGGCGCCGCCCGTGAAGGGCAGCGGGATGTGTTCATGGGCCAGGCCCATCTCGTGGACCAGCCACAGCGGGCGCGCAGCGCGCGAGGCGGCCGTGCCGTAGATCTTGAGCGTCATGGAGAAAACCCCTTCCCAAAAAAGCCCCCCAGGGGCCGGCCCGCCTCAGCGTGGAAACAGGTCGCACAACTCGGTCAGCGTGGCCACCGTCTCGTGCGGCACGTCCGGGTGCGCCCACAACTGGTCGGAGCGGTTGACCCACACCGTCTGCATGCCGCAATTGAGCGCTCCCAGCACATCCAGAGTGGCGTCGTCGCCCACATGCAGGACCTCCCCGGGCAGCACCTCCACCGCGCCGGCGGCGGCATGGAAGATGCGCGGATCGGGTTTGCCCACGCCGAACTGCTGGGCGCTGATGCTGGCCTTGAAATAGCCGTCAATGCCTATGCGCCTGATGTCGGCATTGCCGTTGGACACCGCCACCAGCGGGTAGCGGTCGGACAGGAACTCAAGTGCCAGCACGGCGTCCTCGAACAGCGTCACCTTGTTGCGTTCGTCAAAAAAAACATCGAAGGCGGGCTCGGCCAGCAGCGGATCCTCGCGCGAGCGGTACAGCGCCAGCCGTATCGCCTCACGGCGTATGGCGCTGAGGTTGTACTTGAGCTCGGGGCGCGAGCGCGTGACATGCTCGCGGATCTCGTGCCGCGCGGCGGGGTTGGAAAACAGCGCCGCGGTCATGGGGGCATGCCGGCTGAGCCAGTCGTCCAGCGCTTTCTCGGCTCTTTCGATGGCCGGCCAGATGGGCCACAGCGTGTCATCGAGGTCTAGCGTGATGGCTTTGATGGTGGTCAGGTCGAGCATGGTAAGCGGAAGATGGATAGGCGAGAATAACCCATGTTTTTTCGCCCCCGCTTCACCCCCGAACCGCCCTTCTCCCACGGCGCGCCGCCCGTCGGCCCGGCAGCTTCTTCCACCACCGCCGTGCTGCTCTGCAACCTGGGAACCCCTGACGAAGCCGCGGCGCCGGCGTTGCGCCGGTACCTGGCCGAATTTTTGAGCGACCCGCGCGTGGTCGAAATTCCCAAGCCGCTGTGGTGGCTGATCCTGCACGGCATCATCCTGCGCGTGCGGCCCAAAAAATCAGCCGCCAAATACGCCAGCATCTGGACGAAGGAAGGCTCGCCGCTGCGGGTCTGGACGCAGAAGCAGGCCACCATGCTGCGCGGCTACCTGGCGGTGCGCGGCCACCCGGTTGAGGTGCGCTACGCCATGCGCTACGGCAAGCCGTCCATCGCCTCGCAGCTGAGCCAGCTCAAGGCCGACGGCGTGGAGCGCGTGCTCATCCTGCCGGCCTACCCGCAGTACAGCGGCACCACCACCGCCAGCGTGTTTGACGCGGTCTACCAGTGGGCGGCACGCATACGCCGCATCCCCGAGCTCCGGTTCGTCAACCACTACCACGACCACGAGGGCTACATCAAAGCCCTGGCCGCCCGCGTGCGCGAGCACTGGCGCACCCAGGGCCGCGCCGAACAGCTGGTCATGAGCTTTCACGGCGTGCCCGAACGCACGCTCACACTGGGCGACCCTTACCACTGCGAATGCCACAAGACCGCGCGCCTGCTGGCCGCGCAGCTGGGCCTGGAGCCCGCGCAGTACAAGGTCACCTTCCAGTCACGCTTCGGCAAGGCCAAATGGCTGCAGCCCTATACCGAGCCTTCCCTGGTGGCCATGGCCCAGGCCGGCGTCAAGCGGGTCGACCTGATCTGCCCGGGTTTTACCGGCGACTGCCTCGAAACCCTGGAAGAGATCAACATGGAGGCGCGCGAGGCTTTCCTGCACGCGGGCGGCAAGGAGTTCGGCTACATCCCCTGCCTCAACGACAGCCATGAATGGATCGCCGGGTTGGCCGAGATCGCGCAGCAGCACCTGGCGGGCTGGCCGCAGCAGGCCGATGCCGCGGACACGGCCAAGGCCATGGCAGCCTCGCGCGAACGGGCGCTGGCGCTGGGCGCGACCAAATAGCCTGTCCGAAGATCAGGCCTTAAATCAGACCTTGAGCTTGAGCAGCTGCACCATCAGCTGCGTGGTCTTCACATCGAAGTCGATGAAGTTGCCGAGGTCCGGCCCCGACATCCAGGACTGCTCCCAATAGCTTTGCTTGAGGGTCTTCTTCCACAGCTCATAGGCCAACGAAGCTTTCACGGCCTCCACCATCTCGGCCTGGCGAGCGGCCGGCACGCCGGCGCCGGTGAACACGGCGCGCCAGTTGGTGAGGTCCACGTCCAGCCCCTGCTCGCGAACCGACTTGACGCCGTAGCTGGCTTTTTTGGAGGAGACACCGATGGCGCGCAGCTTGCCGCCGGCCAGCTCCGCACTGAAGGTGCCGTAGCTCGAAACGCCGGCCGCCGCCTTGCCGCCCATCACCGCATCGACCAGCTCGAAGTTGCGCGCGAACGGCAGGTAGACCGCGTCTTCCGGCCTGGCGCCGGCAGCCTTGGCCAAGAGGCCCGCGAACACATGGTCGGCGCCGCCGACCGCGCCTATGGCCATGGACGTCTGTTTGGCGTTGGTGCGCAGGCGCTCCACCAGTTCGTTGATGGTCTTGACCGGCGATGCGGCCGCCACCACGACCACCGGGTAGTCGCTGGTCAGGCGCGCAATCGGTTTGACCTTGGTAAGGTCCACGGCCGGTTTTTGCAATGCCAGCGCACCGACGAGGTTGCTGTCGCCCATGAACAAGGCGTTGGGGTCGGCGCTGTACTTCTGCACATACCAGGCCAGGCCCGCGGTGCCGCTGCCGCCTTCCTTGTTCTCGTACTCGATCTCGTCGCTCAGGCCCTGGCCCACCAGGGCATCACCGAGGGCACGCCCGGCTTCGTCGAGCGCGGTGCGGGACATGGCGGGAATGACGATGCGCAGCTTGGGCGCCAGCTTGCCCTTGGGCGCCGATTGGGCCCAAAGCGGTGCGGCCATTCCGAGGCCGGCGAGTGCGCCCAGAACCGTACGTCGTTGGATGGTCAGCATGTCTTTTTCCTCCCAAGGCCATGGTAGATCGAGTCTCCAGGGCAATGGCTAGGTGTTTGATCCAGTACCCGGACCCTTGCACCAGAGCACTTTTCATGCCACTCGCAGGAGCACGGGCACCCGGGCGTCGCACCCGGGGCGCGCGCTCGCGGCTCAGGCCTTGAGCTTGAGCAAATGCACCATGACCCGCGAAGTGGTCAGGTCGAAATCGATAAAGCTCGCGAGGCTGGGGCCCGAGAGCAGCGAAGACTCCCAGTGGTTCTGCTTGAGCGTTTTCTGCCAGGATTCATGGCCGGTGGCCGCCTTCACGGCTTCCAGCATTTCCGCCTGGCGCGCCTCGGCCACGTTCTGGCCGGTGAACACGCCGCGCCAGTTGGCCATGTCCACGTCCACCCCCTGCTCGCGGATGGAGGGAATGCCGAACACCGTGCGCTTGGACGACACGCCGATGGCGCGCAGCTTGCCGCTGGCCAGCTCGTCGGCGAATTCGCTGTAGCCCGAGATGCCGGCCGCCGCCTTGCCGCCCAGCACGGCCTGCACCACTTCGGCGCCGCCGGCAAAGGGCAGGTACACCAGTTCTTCCGGCTTGCTGCCGGCCGCGCGGGTGAACACACCGGCGAACACATGGTCCACGCCGCCGGCCGAGCCGCCCGCGATGGGCACGTCCTTGGGGTTGGCCCGCATACGGCCGGCAAGGTCCGCAATCGTGCGCACCGGCGAATTGGCGGCGACCACCACCACGAGGTAGTCGCTGGTCAGGCGCGCGATCGGGCGTATGCGGCTCATGTCGACGGCCGGCTTTTGCAGGGCCACCGCGCCCACCATCACCATGCCGCCCATCAACAGGGTGTTGGCGTCGCCGCTGTATTTTTCGGCGTAGTAGGCCAAGCCTATGGTGCCGCCCTTGCCGCCCTTGTTTTCATACTCGATCTCATCCACCGCGCCGGCACCGACCAGGGCCGTGCCCAGGGCGCGGCCGGTCTGGTCCCAGCCGCCGCCGGCATTGGCCGGGATCACGATGCGCAACTTGGGCGCCAGCTTGACCACCTTGGCTTTGGGCTGTGCGGCCGCCGGCGGCCTGGCCGCCGTCTGCGCCCACGCGGGGATGGCCCCGCCCCATGTCGCCAATCCCAGCCCTGCGAGTTTTTCCAGGGCAGCGCGTCGTTTGATGGTCAGCATGTCGTCTCCTTCTGTTGTTGGAACCTCAACTTACAGTTTTGCTCCTCGTCCAGTATTTGGCAAGGCGTGGAAGTACCAGTACCGCCACCACAATCACGACCAGCGTGATCGACATGGGGCGCTGGAAGAACACCATGGCGCTGCCCTCGCCTATCGACACGGCATTGCGCAGTTGCGCCTCCGCCAGAGGGCCCAGGATCATGCCCACCACCACGGGCGCGGTGGGGAAGTCGAAACGGCGCATCAGCACGCCCAGCAACCCGATGGCATAAAGCAGGAACAAATCGAATGCGCTCTGGCGCATGCCGTAGGCACCCACCGTCGCGAAGATCAGGATGCCCGCATAGAGCTGCGGCTTGGGGATCTTCAGCAGCTTGACCCACAGGCCCACCATGGGCAGGTTGAGCACCAGCAGCATGACGTTGCCGATGTACAGCGAGGCGATCAGCGCCCACACCAGGGCGGCGGAAGTGGTGAACAGCTGCGGGCCGGGCTGGATGCCGTAGTTCTGGAAGGCGCCCAGCAGGATGGCCGTGGTGTTCGAGGTCGGGATGCCCAGCGTGAGCAGCGGGATCAGCGCCGCCGTCACGGTGGCGTTGTTGGCCGCCTCGGGGCCGGCCACGCCTTCGATGGCACCCTTGCCGCCGAACTCGGCCTTGATGTCCGGGCTCGCCAGCTTCTTTTCCGTGGCGTAGCTCAGGAAGGTCGGTATCTCGGTGCCGCCGGCCGGAATGCAGCCGAAAGGCGTTCCGATCGCGGTGCCGCGCAGCCAGGCCGGAATCGAACGCTTCCAGTCGGCCTTGGTCATGTGCACGCGGCTGAGCTTGTTCTGGTCCTCCACCGTTTTGCCCTCATAGAGCACGGCATAGAGCACTTCCGCCACCGCGAACAGGCCGACGGCCACCAGCACGATTTCAATGCCGTCGAGCAGTTCCGGGATACCGCCGGTGTAGCGGCCCTGGCCCGAGATCTGGTCCAGGCCGACGCAGCCGGCGGCCAGGCCGACCAGCAGTGCCGTCATCCCGCGCAAGGTGCTCTTGCCCAGCACGGCGCTCACCGTGGTGAAGGCCAGCAGCATCAGCAGGAAATACTCGGGCGGGCCCAGCTTGACGGCAAATTCCGCCACAAAGGGGGCGAACAGCGTGACGATGACGGTGGCGATGGTGCCCGCCACAAATGAGCCTATCGCCGCCGTGGCCAGCGCCGCGCCGGCGCGCCCGCTCTTGGCCATCTTGTTGCCCTCCATGGCCGTGACCATGCTGGCGGTTTCGCCGGGCGTGTTCAGCAGGATGGAGGTCGTCGAGCCGCCATACATGGCGCCGTAGTAGATCCCCGAGAAAAAAATCATCGAGGCGGTGATGTCGACCTTGGCTGTGATGGGCAGCAGCATGGCCACCGCCACCGCCGGGCCTATGCCGGGCAGCACGCCCACGGCCGTGCCCAGGGCACAGCCCACCAGGCACCAGATCAGGTTGACCGGCGTGATCGCCGTGGCGAAACCCGCCATCAGGGCATTGAAGATGTCCATGTCAGATCCACCCCGTGTTCGTCAGGCCCGGCAGGTTGATCGCCAGGAATTTGGTGAACATCCAGAACACCGGCGCGGAGATCAGGAGCCCCACCACAAAATCGGTGACCCAGGTGCGCGGCGCATTGACGCCCGCCTGGCCGCTCGCGCGGCGAAGACCTTGCACCGCCAGCAGGTAGCACAGCGTGCAGCTCAGGATGAAGCCTATGGTGGTGATCAGCGCCGCATTGAGCAGCAGCCCCGCCGAAACCCAGGCAAAACCGGGCCAGTAGGCCTGCGCGGCACCGGAAGGGGGGTCCAGCTCGCGGAAGCCGCCGCTGCGCGCTTCCCAGATGATCCAGGCGCCGCAGACCGTGAGACCGACGGAGACCAGCCAGGGCAGGAAGTTGGGGCCGACGCCGCCGTAGCCGGCCTCGGAAGAGATGCTGATCGCGCCGAAGGCCAGCGCCAGGCCGGTCAGCAGCACGCCGGCACCGACCAGGGTTTGCGGCCAGACGGCCGAGGGATCTGAAGTTGTTGTCATCGTTATAGTTCCCGAAAGACGTGGGACGGACGTGAACAGTCTGGCGGCACGCCGCCCTTTCGTCAAATTTTCATCAAATCCGACACCGGGACGGCGTGGCGCCCTTGCACGCTTACACGCGCGAAGACCTGAAGGGTCAGACCATGCCGGACTTGACCATGGTCGCGCGCAGGGCGGCGAAGTCGTCATCGACGAACTTGGCAAAAGCCTCGCCCGACAGGACGGCGGGCGTCCAGTCGTTCTTCTTCACGGCTTCGGCCCAGGCCGGCGACTTCAGCGCGGCCAGCACCAGGTCGGTCAGGGCCTTGCGCTGCTCGGCCGTGATGCCGGGGGCGCCGTAGACGCCGCGCCAGTTGCCGATTTCCACGTCGATGCCCTGCTCCTTGAGCGTGGGCACGTCCACGCCCGGCAGGCGTTTGCCGGAGGTCACGGCGATGGCGCGCATTTTGCCGGCCTTGATGTACTCGGCGAACTCGCTGTAGCCGCTGCCGCCCACCGTGACGTTGCCGCCCAGGATGGCCGCCGTGGCCTCACCGCCGCCGCGGAAGGCGACGTAGTTGATCTTGGAAGGATCGGCGCCAACCTTCTGCGCGATCATGGCCGCCGCGATGTGCTCGGTGGAGCCGCGCGAGCCGCCGCCCCACTTCACGCTGCCGGGATCCTTCTTGAGCTGGTCGACCACGTCCTTCATGGTCTTGAAGGGCGAATTGGCGGGCAGCACGAACACGTTGTACTCGCTTGAGAGGCGCGCGATCGGCGTGGCCTGCGAGAGGCTCACCGGCGGCTTGCCGGTGATCAGGCCGCCCAGCATCACGGCGCCCATCACCATCAGCGCGTTGGGGTCGCCCTTGGAGCCGTTGACGAACTGGGCCAGGCCCAGCGCGCCGGCGGCACCACCCTTGTTGTCGTAGGTCACCGTGTCGGCAACCTTGGAGTCGGTCATGGCCTTGCCCAGGGCGCGGCCCGTGGTGTCCCAGCCGCCGCCGGGATTGGCCGGAATCAACATCTTGATGTTGGCGGCCGCGGAGGCCGACAGGGGCAAGGCACCGGTCGCGGCCAGGGCCGCCAGGGATTTCAGAAAGGTATCGCGACGCATGAGAATGTCTCCTGTGGATGGGCGCCCAAGGCGCCCGGATGGCTGATAACCCGCCTATCATGCACCCCCTGGCTGTCAAACGGCTGTCCGGCGGGACTGGGGAAAGTGCTAATGTCTAGGGCCTGTTAACAGGCCCCAACAACAGGCCCTAACCCATGATGCCCACGGTGATGTCCACGGTCAAACTACTGCTGGTGGAGGACGACGCCTCCATGCAGGCGGCGCTGCAGCGCGCCCTGGGGCGGCGCGGCATGGAGGTTTTCAGCTGCACCGACGGGCGCCAGGCCCTGGCGCAGTGGAAGGCCACGCAGCCCGACGTGGTGGTGCTGGACCTGACCCTGCCCGGCCTGGACGGCCTGCAGGTGCTGGCGCAGGCGCGCGGCCAGGGCCTGACGACCCCGGTGCTGATCCTCACGGCCCGCGGCACCGTGGGCGACCGCATCGTCGGCCTGAACACCGGCGCCGACGACTACCTGCCCAAGCCCTTTGACCTGGACGAACTCGAGGCGCGGCTGCGCGCCCTGGGCCGCCGCCGCCCCGCGGCCGGCGCGGAACCCGGCGCCGCGCCCCAGCTCGTGGGCCATCTGCGCTATGACAGGGAAAGCGGCGCCATCTACCACCGCGACCAGGTGCTGGAACTCACGCCGCGCGAGCTGGCCCTGCTGCAGACCCTGATAGGCAAACTGGGCCACGCCGTGTCCAAGGAACGTCTCTTCGAACTGGTGTTTCCCGGCGAAACCGACGTGCAGTACGAGGCCGTCGAAGTGGTGGTCTACCGGCTGCGCAAAAAGCTGGCCCAGACCGGCGTCACCCTGGTCACCTTGCGCGGCCTGGGCTACCTGCTGAAAGTGGATGCATGAGCGGCCGGGAGCCTGAGCCGCCGGAGCAAACGTCGCCAGCAGGCCCGGCACCGCATGAAGCCAGCGGCCAGAGAGCCATTTCCCTTAGGCGGTATCTGCTGACCGGCATCCTGCTCCCCGTCGGTGTGCTGATCATCGTGAACACCGCCAGCCTGTACCGCCAGGCGCTGGCCGCGGTGAACACCGCCTATGACCGCACCCTGCTGGCCTCGGCCAAGTCCATAGGCGAACAGCTGGACGTGACCGGTTACGACGAGCAGTCCGAACTGCGCGTGACCGTGCCTTATGCCGCGCTGGAGGCCTTCGAGGCCGACAACCAGAGCCGTTTGTTCTACCGCGTCTCCAGCCTCAAGGGGGACCTGGTCTCGGGTTTTGAGCAACTGCCCTTCTGGCGCGGCGAGATCCCCATACGCCCGCCGTATTCGGCGCTGGTGGATTTTTACGACGACGTGTTCCGCGAGGAACCGGTTCGCGTCGCCGTGCTGCTGCAGCCCGTGGCCAGCGGCAAGGGCCGGGCCATGGCCGTGGTGCAGGTGGCCGAGACCCTGGAGCTGCGCAAGACGCTGGCGCGCAAGATCCTCTTTGACACCTTGTGGCGCCAGGCCATCCTGCTGGCGGTGATCGCTCTGGTCGCGGTGGTGGTGGTGCAGCGCGCCACCCGTCCGGTGCGCCGGCTCAGCGCCGAACTCAAGGCGCGCCCCGAGGGCGACCTGACGGCCATCGCCGCCCCCGACGCGCCGCGCGAGCTGTTGCCGCTGATCGAGGCGACCAACCAGGTGATGGGCCGGCTGCAGCACCTGCTGGACAACCAGAAGCGTTTTGTGCGCGACGCGGCGCACCAGCTGCGCACGCCGCTGGCGGTGCTCAAGGTGCAGGTGCAGTCGGCGTTGCGCGGCGACATGGAGGCGCGCGACGCGCTCGGTGAGATCAACCAGACCGTGGACCGCGCCACCGTGCTGGCCAACCAGATGCTGGCCCTGGCCAAGGTGGAGCAGTTGCGCCAGCAGGCCGACCTGCAGGCCATAGACCTGGCGCAGGTGGTGCGTTCGGTGGCGCTGGACCTCTCGCCCCTGATCGCCGAAAAAGACATCGACTTCGAGATCGAAACCGTGCCGGCCCAGGTCAGGTCGCATGAATGGATGCTGGGCGAACTCACGCGCAACCTGCTGCACAACGCCATCAAGCACACGCCGGCCGGCGGCCCGCTGGCCGTGCGCATCGTGCGCGACGCCAGCTTTGTGGCGATGACCTTGAGCGACAGCGGGCCCGGCGTGTCAGCCGAGCTGTCGGCGCGGCTTTACGAGCCGTTTTCGGCGGGCGACGTGCGCCACGGCTCCGGCCTGGGGCTGGCCATCTGCCGCGAGATCGTCGAAACCATGCACGGCAGCATCACCCTGGAAAACCGCGTCGTGCACGGCCAGGTGACCGGGCTGGACGCGGTGGTCCGCCTGCCCACGGCCTGAAGCGCCCACGCGCCCGGCAGGGGCGTTGGGTATTGGTTCAAAATAGCCGCCAATGGATAAATTGCGCATCGACAAATGGCTGTGGGCGGCCCGCTTTTACAAAACCCGCGCGCTCGCGGTCGAGGAAATCGACAAGGGCCGGGTCAAGGTCAACGGCGCCGAGGCCAAGCCCGCGCGCGAGGTCAAGTCCGGCGACACCGTGTCGCTGCGCCAGGGCCAGGTCAACCGCACGGTGGTGGTACGCGGCATCAGCAGCCAGCGCGGCTCGGCCCCGGTGGCCCAGCAGCTCTATGAAGAAACCGAGGAAAGCCTGCGCCTGAAGGCCGAGGCCGCCGAGCAGCGCCGCCTGAACAGCGACCCGGCCGGCGCCCAGGAACACGGCCGCCCCACCAAGCGCGACCGCCGCACGCTGGACAAGGCCTGGAACAACCGCTGGAGCGCCTCCGCTGATTAAGCGCTAGCGTAGGCCCGCTGCGCCAGAGCCTGCGCCAGCAGCGCGGCGGGGTCCACCAAGTCCAGCGCCTCCATGCCGGGCACCGCGCTGAGCGCCAGCGGTATCTCGGTGCAGCCCAGTATCAGCGTGGAAAGCCCGTGCCGCGCGGCCAGTGCCTCGGCCACGCCCGTGAAGCATTCGCGCGCCAGCGCCATGTTGCCCACTTTCACGCCCTCATAAATGCCGCGCATCAGGCGTTCGCGTTCCTCGGCCGCGGGTGTGTGGCACTGCAGGCCGGCCTGGCGCAGCGCCTGGTCGTAGAGGCCTGCGCGATAGGTGCCCTCAGTGGCCAGCAGGCCCACCTCGCGCACGCCGCGCGCGGCCAGCGTGTGCGCCACCTCGCGGGCCACGTGCAGCACTTCGAGCTGCGGAAAACGTTCCTGCAGCTGTCCGTGCCAGGCATGGGCGGTGTTGCAGGCCACCGCGACCGTGGTGGCGCCCAGGGCCGCCAGCTTGCCCATGGCCTGCAGCATGGGGTCCAGCGGCTGGTGCCCCCCCGGCCCGGGCAGTTCCAGCGCCGTGCTGCGGTCGGGTACCGGCACCTGGGCCAGCCAGTGCTCGGGAAAGCCCTGGTCCGACACCGGGATGTCCAGGGCGCGCATGTGGTCCGCGCAAGCCTGGACAAACAGGCGCGCGAAATCCGCGCCCGCGGCAGGCCCCATGCCGCCCAGGATGCCGACCACGCGGGGTCTGTTCATGTCATTGCCTTTCAGTAGTGGTGCGCCCGGAAAGCGACAAAATCCAGGCGCACGCCGGCCGCCTGTGCCTCAGGGCAGCCGGCCATTGATGGTTGCTAGGGGAAAAAAGCCGCCGGCCTTGCAGGCGCCGGCAGCGCGATGACCTGAAGCCATCAGCGGGGAGCGGCGCGCCGGCGCTCCCCGCGGGGGCTTACAGCGCCGGCTTGTCGCTCAGCGCCTTGAGGTTGGCCTTGAGCTCCTCGCTCATGGGCAGGTTCAGGTTCACGCCCTTGGGCGGAATCGGCGAAGTGAACCACTTGGCGTACATCTTGGTGAACTCGCCGGACTTGATCAGGCGGGTGATGGTGCCGTCGACCAGCTTCTTGAACTCGGGGTCGTCCTTGCGCAGCATGCAGGCATAGGGTTCGACCTGCAGCGAGTCGCCGACGACTTCCAGCGAGGCCGGGTTCTTGGAGTTGGCCATCAGGCCGAACAGCAGGATGTCGTCCATGGCGAAGGCCAGCGCGCGGTCGCTTTCGACGAGCAGCAGCGAATCATCGTGGTCCTTGCCCAGGATCAGCTGCATGTCCAGCTTCTTGTCGGCGCTGTACTTGCGGATCACCTGCGCATTCGTGGTGCCGGTGGTGCTGGCCACCGTCTTTTTGGCCAGGTCGGCGTAGTTCTTGATGCCGGAGGACTTTTTGACCAGCAGGCGCGTCCCGGTGTAGAAATGGTTGATGGCAAAGGCCACGTCCTTGCCGCGCGCGGAGTTGTTGGTGGTCGAGCCGCATTCAAGGTCATAAGTGCCGTTGACCAGCAGCGGGATGCGGTTCTGCGAGGTCACGGGCATGTAGGCGACTTCGAGGTTGGGCTTTTTCACCTTCTTGCGCACGTCGTCAATGATGGCCTCGGTCAGTTCCGCGGAAAAACCCACGGAGGTCTTGGAGCCGATCAGGTAGCTGAAAGGCACCGATGCTTCCCGGTAGGACACCGTGATCTTGTTGCTGTCGGCGACCTTTTTCAGCGTCGGCACGGTTTGCGCGCCCGCGTTGGCGGCCAGGCCGGCTGTCAGCAGCACGGCGCTCATGAGGGTAGTGAATTTCATGCGTGTCCTTTCGGGGGCAATGGGTTGGTAGTTTCGGTAACCGGGGGAAACTGGCATCGCTAGTGTAGGAACTGCGGCGCCCGGCGTGTCATTCATTTTCACGTCAAACCCATGACAAAAACTCATGGTTTACCCAAGCGCACCGCCTTGGGGCCCGGGGCATAACCGGAAGTCATGGCCGTTGGCGAATTCAGCATTGTTCAAACCCGTGCGCCTTGCGTACAGTCGCGCTCATTCGAGAAACAACAAGGGTTTTTATGCATGTGTGCGTGCTTGGTGCGGGAATCGTGGGCCTCGCCACCGCCTACAGCTTGCGCCGCGCCGGCCATGAAGTCACGGTGGTGGACCGCGCCAGTCCCGGTAGCGGCGCCAGCGGCGGCAACGGCGCCCAGCTGAGCTACTCCTACGTCCAGCCGCTGGCCGACCCGGCCATCTGGCGGCAACTGCCCAAGCTGCTGCTGTCACCCTCCTCGCCGCTCAAGCTTCGCCCGCGCCTGGACACGCGGCAATGGCTGTGGGGCCTGCGCTTCCTGGCCGCGTGCAACAGCAAGACCTCGCGCGACACCACGGGCCAGCTGCTGTCGCTGGCGGCGCTGAGCCGCCAGTCCTTCGACGCCATGATGGCCGAGGAAAAACTCGACAACGATTTCTCCGCCACCGGCAAGCTGGTGCTGTATTCGGACGAGGCCGCCTTCTCGGCCGCGCAGCGGCAGATGCTGCTGCAGCGCGAACTGGGCAGCAGCCAGGAAGCCGTCAATGCCGACCGCTGCGTGGAGATAGAGCCCGCGCTGAAGAGCCGCCATGCGCAGATCGCAGGCGCCATCTACACACCCGGCGAATGCGCGGCCGACTGCCAGAAAACCTGCGACGCGCTACTGGTGGTGCTGCGCCGGCTGGGCGTGCGCTTTCTGCTGGACACGCCGGTCGGTCAACTGGTGCAGCGCGGCAAGTCCATCGCCGCCGTGGCCACGCCGCAAGGCCACATCGAAGCCGAGCGCTTTGTCATGGCGCTGGGCGCGGACTCGGCCCTGATGGCGCAAGGCCTGGGCCTGCATTTGCCGGTTTACCCGCTCAAGGGCTATAGCATCACGGTGGACGTCGCTCCCGCAGAGCATGCGGCGCCCTCGGTCAGCGTGACCGACAGCGCGCGCAAGGTGGTGTTCGCCCGCATAGGCTCGCGCCTGCGCGTGGCCGGCATGGCCGAACTCTCGGGCTACGACACGGCAGTGGACCCGGCGCAAATCGCCTCGCTGCAGGCTTCGACCGAGACGGTTTTTCCGGGCTGCAGCCGCTTTGAGGGATTGAGCCCCTGGGCCGGCATGCGCCCCGCTACACCCACCGGCCTGCCGGTGATAGGCCGGCACGCCAAAGGGCCGGACAACCTGTTTTTCAACACCGGCCACGGCGCGCTGGGCTTTACCCTGGCCTTCGGTTCGGCGCAGCGCATCAGCCGCATGATCGCGAGGTGAGTTAGCCCCCTTCTCGGCTCACTTCGTGTAGCCGGATCCCCCCGCAGGGGCAACAGCAGCGGCCCGGCAAAGCCGGTTCCGCGCTGTTACTTGCGAAGAGACCAGCAAGCCGCACCTGGGGTTTCAGGCGCGCTGCGTCAGGGCCTGCTGGAAACAGCGCACAAACGCCCTGACCACCACCGAGCCGGGCTTGCCGGCCGGGAACAAGGCCTTGATGGGCACGGGGATCAGCGGCTCCAGCTCCAGCACGTCCACGCGCGCAGGATCGGCCGAGGCCGCGGTGCAGGTGTCGATCACGGCAATGCCCAGCCCGTGGTGGGCCAGCGCCAGCGCCGAGTGGTAGGTCTGCACCGTGATGGGGAACTCCAGGCCCACACCGGCTTCGCGGCAGGCCTGGTTAAGGCTGCGGCCCACCGGGTCCAGCGCGTCCAGCCCGACCACCGGCGACTTGCTCAGGTCGGCCAGCGTGACGCTGCCGCGCTTGACCAGGCGCGGGGCCAGCATGCCCTTGGGCGCCACGCACACCATGCGGCCGTCGGCCAGGTGCTCCTGCGCGAGTGCCGAATGCGCGACCGGGCTGAACAGAAAGCCGGCATCGGCCTCCTGCAGCGCCAGCGCCGAAACGATTTGCGGCGAATGAAGGGCCTGAAGGGTGATGGCCACGTCGGCATGCTTGACGCGAAACAGCTTGATGGCATGCGGCAGGATTTCATAACTGAGCGCCAGCACCGTGAGGATGCGCAGTTCCCCGGCGCTGCCTCCGGTCTTGAGGTTGGCGGCCAGGCGCTGCACTTCGTCGAGCTGGGCGAACAGGCGCTCGATGTGCGGGTACAGCGTCAGCGCTTCGGAGGTCGGCGTCAGCCGGCCCTTGCTGCGCTGGAACAGCGCGAAGCCCAGCTGCAGTTCCGCATGCTGCAGGATACGGCTCACGGCCGGCTGCGTGACGTTGATCAGGCGAGCGGCCCCGCTCACGCTGCCGGTCAACATGACGGCGTTGAAGACTTCGATATGGCGCAGGCGCATGATGGGGTCCGTAATCTGTTTCGGCGTGAAACACTGCGAATTATGGCGAACAGGCCCAGGGCGCCAAGGTCGCGCGGCGCGGGAGGAGATTGTTCACGCTTTGTTTCATAATCGTCCGTCCACGTTTTTCCCGAGTCGGAAATACGCGTTCGCTCAGTAAACTGCGGCATATTCCGCCGGCCCCGAATCCCTGTTACCCCAAGCTGCATGCGCCTCAGAATCTACCTGGTTGAAGACAGCCCCGTCATCCGCGACAGCCTCGCGGAATCACTGGAGGAACTGGCTCGCGCGCGCATCGTGGGCTGGGCCAGCAAGGAAGCAGAAGCGGTCCAGTGGCTGAACCAGAACAAGGCCTCCTGGGACCTCGCCATCGTGGACCTGTTTCTGCTCGAGGGCAGCGGCCTGGGTGTGGTGATGAATTGCCGCGAGAGGGACTTGAGGCAGAAGGTCATCGTCCTGACCAACTACGCCACGCCCGCCGTGCGCGAACGTTGCCTGGCCATAGGCGCCGACGCGGTGTTCGACAAGTCCAATGAGATCGACGAATTCACCCGTTACGCGCTCGAAGAAGTGGAGCGGGCCGCGGGCTCCACGCAGTGGTGAGGCCACCGCGTCCGTGATCACACAGCCGCCGCCGCAGCCAGCAACCAGTCCCTGAAGATGCGCATGCCGGCTGTGGCCGGCCGCGATTTAAGCCGGGTCAGCCAGTAGCCGCCGGTTTCTATTTCCACCGCGAACGGTCGCACCAGGCGCCCGACCTGCAGTTCGCGCGCGAACATGTTCACCGGCAGCAGCGCCACACCGGCGCCCTGCGCGGCCGCCTCGGCCATGGTCAGCGAAGAATCAAACACCACACCCCGAACCACTGGGCAGGCGACACCGGCCGCGGCAAACCAGCGCGCCCATTCATCGGCCCGGTAGGAGCGCAGCAGCAGTTCCCTGGCCAGATCGGCAGGCTCGCGCAAGCCCCGGGCCAGCGCGGGTGAACACATGGCCGACAACGGCGACACCAGCAGGGCCTCGGCCTCAGTGCCGTGCCAGGCGCCGTCGCCGAAGCGGATCGCGTAGTCCAGGCCCTCACCGGCCAGGTCGACGCGGTTGTTGTTGGTGAAAAGGCGAAAGTCGATGAAGGGATGGGCGCGCTGGAAATCCCGCAGGCGCGGAATCAGCCAGCCGACGGCGAAGGTGCCGACGGCGCCCACCGTCAGCACTTCGCGGAATTGCCCGTCCTTGAATTGCTCCAGCACCGAGCCCATGCGGCCGAAAGATTCCGCCAGCACCGGCAGCAGCGCCAGCCCTTCGTCGGTCAGCGCCAGCCCGCGCGGCAGGCGGCGAAACAGCGGCACGCCCATGCGCTCCTCGAGGTTCCTCACATGCTGGCTGATGGCGGTTTGCGTCACGTTGAGCTCGTCAGCCGCCCGCGTGAAGCTCAGGTGCCGGGCCGAGACCTCAAAGGCGCGCAAGGCATTGAGAGGAAGGTGCATAGCGCTTAAGCCCCAGATTTACTTATGGATAACCTCGATTATTGCCGTTTGTTGGATTGCCAGGCCCTTGTTATCGTCACGGCCTTGTTCAATAGCTTCAGAGGAAAAACATGCAAAGACGGCAATTTTCAGGTGCGCTGGGTGGGCTGGTGGTCGGTGGCGGGCTGTTCAGTTACACCCAGAAATCATTGGGTGCCGGTAATCGGCCAGATACGGCATCCGCCACCCGGCGCCTGGCCGCCATAGAAAAAACCAGCGGCGGCCGGCTGGGTGTTTCCATCCTCGACACCGGCAGCGGCGCGAAGTACGGCTACCGCGCCGGCGAACGCTTTCCGATGTGCAGCACCTTCAAGCTGCTGGCGGCGGCACTGGTGCTGCACCGCGTGGATGCCGGCCAGGAGCAGCTGGATCGAAGAATCCCCATCGCGGCCGGCGACATCCTGCCCCACTCGCCCACGACGCAGCAACACATAGGCCCGCAAGGCCTGCCCATGGCCGCGCTGTGCGAAGCGTCCATCATCGTCAGCGACAACGCGGCCGCCAACCTGATGCTGGCCAGCTTTGGCGGCCCGGACGGACTCACGACCTACCTGCGCGGCTTGGGCGACAAGATGACACGGCTGGACCGCACGGAACCCGAACTCAATGAATCGGCACCCGGCGACGTTCGCGACACCACGACGCCGGACGCCATGCTGGCCACGGTGCACAAGCTTACGCTGGGCTCAGCCCTGTCCGACGCATCGCGGCAGTTGCTCGTCCAATGGCTACAAGCCAACACCACCGGCGACCGCCGCCTGCGCGCGCTGCTGCCGCCGGGCTGGCGTGTCGGCGACAAGACAGGAACCGGGGCCCACGGCTCGACCAACGACGTGGGCCTGATCTGGCCGCCGGGGCGCCCGCCTTTGCTGGTGGCGGCTTACCTCACGGGCACACAACAGCCGGCCGCACAGCGCGATGTCGCGCTGGCCAAGGTGGGGCAGCTTGCGGCGTCTTTGGTGCAGTGACAAGTTTTTGGCAGACGCAAAAAAGCCGCCCGAAGGCGGCTTTTTATACTGGCGGAAACGGACGGTTTCGCCTCCCTGCAGCGTTGCTTACCGCAAATTTCACAAAATACAAAGGGCAAACAAAACCGGCTTTGGCCGGTTTTTTTACGCCTCCTTTCCTGTTAAAGGTTTGCACACTATGCACCCCCATTCTCACTACCGTTTCGCATGCGCAACCGCGCACGTGAGAGAGGGTCAGGTCAGCTAGATGCAATACGGATACGCAAGAGTAAGTACTAAAGAACAAGAAACACAAACGCAAATCGATGCACTGCGCAAAGCAGGCGTCGATTTTGTTTTTTCGGAGAAGCGCTCAGGTGGCGACGCCAAGCGGCCGGAACTTGAGAAACTTCTCAGTTCACTGAAACAGGGCGACGTGCTTGTCGTCTACAAGCTAGATCGGGTCGCGCGATCCCTAAGACATCTATTACAAATTCTAGATAGGCTTAACGCCATCGGCGCGCAGTTTTGGAGCCTGACCGAGGCGATAGATACAAGCACGCCAGCCGGGCGCATGATGATGCAGATTGTCGGAGCATTTGCCGAATTCGAGCTGGAGATGATTCGCGAGCGTACGCGAGAAGGATTGCACGCAGCGATGCGTCGAGGCTCCAAGCCAGGAAGACCACGAGCAATGACGCCCGCCGAAGAAAGTGAGGCCGTACGCCTGGTCCTAACCCGCCAGGCTACGAAATCGGCTGTAGCGCGAAGATTTGGCACTCACATCAGTAGTGTGAAACGTGCCTTGCATAGAGCAAGTGGACAGTGTGAGATTTTCCCAGAGCACTAAAACCGTCATCTATCAAGCGCGCCTTGCCAACCATGCATTTCGTTTTAAAGCCACCAGTCGGCCCTCATTTCGCTGGCAACTGCTTGATGTCGGCAATCAATTGAAGCTGCTGCAAATACTCTGAGCGCCTCTTTGCCAGCCACCGGACAACCGTCGCATTGTCAAGAAGACTCTTAATGTAGGTTTTAATAATAACGAGTTGAAGATTGGCTGGGCCATAGCCCTCCTCCAAAAGCTTGGTATCAGCCTGGACCGCAACTAACTCACGCTCAAGGCGCTGCAAAGTCTCCGACACGCCACCTCCTCTCCCTACCTTCGTGGTGCGATCCTCTATCAACTGTTCTGATGAGGAGCCATGCAGCATGGCTGCTGTCAGCTTTAGCGAGTAATTATTCAAATTAATCATCGCCTGTGCCACATCGATCTGCCGAAATGGTTTCATCTGCCGCAGTGAACTAAATATGCCCATCGGCGCCGGCTTGTCAGCTAGCAAAGCGATGACCTCGCTGCAAATCCCATCCAATAATCTAAACCGCAAATGAATTGCATCCTCAGAAATATTCAACGCATCGGAAAGACGTTTTACAGAAACACCACGCTCCGCAGCCTTAACGATCATTCGATGCTCCTGGATCGTGGACAAGCGATTAACTCGTTTGTTGTATGTGTAGCCTTCATCATCCGTCGATATTAAGCATCTCACCGTTTTGACTTCAAGGTCACGCAATGCCTCTAACCGCATCTTTCCATCCAGCACCAAGAAGGTTCCAGGCACCTCTTTTCTCTGCGCAATGACGATGGGCTCTACGAGTCCAATGGCATGCACTGAAGCGCGGATCTGCAGATATTTAGTCGTACTCTTAAGATTCGGGAGAAATGGCGTTGCCGCATGTAGAAGATCCAAGGGAATATCTATGCAATCGCGCTCAAAACCCAAACGAACCGGTTTCGGCACCTTGCTCATGGCAAGAATCCTTCCTGACGAGCCAAGTCGACTAAAGGTGTCGGGACATCCGTGAGCTTCTCCCTCCTAAGTAGCTCGCGAAATTCATCACTAGAAAAAAGTTCTTTGAATATCTGCTGCGTCAACAGCAGTGCGCCCTGCGTGTGCTCCGCTTTTTTCTGAATTAGTTGGTGCTTTGCTGTGTCTCGCTGATATAGCTTAGCTAGATCTTCTGGGCTCATCGGTCGCCTGTTGGATCCGCTCCTAAAGGATATGCGACCTTGCTTTCCGTTGCGCATTCTCTGCTCAAGGATTTTCCTCACAGCGAGCACTTTACGCCCCTTGATTTCACCGCTTTCATAAGCGTCCAACAACAATTGCTGTACCTCACTATCGCTAGAACGAGAAATACTTACAGCCAGGTTCAATGGTATGTATCCCGATTCTGCAGCAATGAGCAAGCGCCTCTCCCCTCGCTCCAATAGAGTCACAACGTTGCTAACCCAGGTTTTTTCATAGCCAAGCTTTATGCCGATCTCAGCGTCGCTGTAGCCGCGGCTTCGTAACGAGCGAACCTGTTCAAGCGCTTCGCCGGCTCGCGGTGACCGACGAGCAACGTTCTCGACGATGCTCATTACATGCCCTGTTTCTTCGTCCACATCGGCCACCAGTGCAGCAATCTCAGTCTGTCCCAACATTTTGTAGGATTCAAGCCGG
The DNA here is from genome assembly GCF_000282655.1 of Polaromonas sp. CF318. Classification (GTDB taxonomy): domain Bacteria; phylum Pseudomonadota; class Gammaproteobacteria; order Burkholderiales; family Burkholderiaceae_C; genus Polaromonas. The sequence goes on along the minus strand of NZ_AKIV01000076.1, from coordinate 20,637 downwards.
CCCTGCCCGCAAATTAATGCATACGGCTTCTCCCCAGAACCGGAATTTAAACGACGCACGGTAATCGGCCGCTTGAGTCCTACGTCCTCAATACTCTCAGTAATTACTCGATGAATTTTGGCGTTCCGAACCCGGGGATTAACCACCGCGATATCGTCGATCAGGATCATTTCGATCTTTGTAGGTGAATGCATCAAACAATTTCCTCCAGTGGCTGTCGCCCTGCTAGCTGATAGAAAAATTCAAGAGAACTGGTGCGATAAGCATCGAGAAAAAATCCGTTGTCTTCCAGTGTCGGCAACACATCCGGCGCAAAATCAATAGAGGGCAAAAGGTAGTAGTCGAAAGCGTGGAGATTCGACTGATCCATCCTCGCAACAACCGTGATATCAGGTTGAAGGCCGGCATCAAAGCGTATTCGCCAGCGAAGTGTCCCCGAGGGCATAGATTTACATCGAGCGATTACGAGAGATGCGGTGAAATCACCGTTAATCGTTAGAAGATCAGTCGATGGGTCGCGCTCCGTCGAACCACCGAACTGTCCAATTTGCTCAGTCATTTCGTCTATTAGCTGCGGGTGACGACGCCGAAGCTCCCGGTTTATCTCAAGATACGCATAATCTCGATTCGGCCTATAACCCACTAAGCTGTACGCACGCAGAAGACTGCCGAACCGGCTGCGATATGCGGCGCTAGACGGTAAGTTTTCGTCCTCGTCGATTACTATCCCCGAAAGCGCGCCATGCTTTTCAAGCGTTTGCTTGAGCAAATCGAGCATTTGAGCGTCGTCAAATCGCCGTGATCGGTTCTCAATGATCGTTTGAGCTTGTCGAAACAGATGTATCGGGACGATCGCTTCAAATGCGCCATCCTTACGGATCCATGCTTCAGGGCTGTTTTGCTTATGCTTGATCTTCAGCTTGAAGGACGTTCTGTTATAGACATTGTTGCCAATGTATTTCTCGTTCGTGAGGATTTGGTGGATGGTGCCGCGTGTCCACGACGCCCCGGCGTCGGAGCGAACGCCATCTCGATTTAGCACGGACGCAATTATTCGCTCGGGCATTCCATCTTCGAGGAAATGTCGATAGATCCGGTGAACGATAGCCACCTCTTCTAGAGGGCCCGGCACCAGAATCACTCTGTCCGTCTGGATACTTTTCTTTTCGCCACGAGATAGAAAGCCTTTCACCCCATGTTGCTCATCAATTAGCTGACGCCGAAGGCCAAATCCTGGAGGACCTCCTTGACGATACCCAAGCTGCACGAGATTACGTTGCCCCGCAAAGACCTTTACGGAGAGCTCACGGCTGTACTCCGCAGCCATGCTGCGTTTGATGCCAATGAAAACCGTTGAGGGCATGGAGCCATCATTACTAAATGGTTCCGCGCAATAAATTACGCGAATTCCACGGCTCTTACACGAGTGCTCATACACTGCGGCTTCATCCGGATCGGGAAAGCGGCCCCATCGACTTATGTCATACACCAACACGGCGCTGAAATCAGGTTTAGGGTGCTGTACATCACGCAAAAGCTGCTGAAGCGCACTTCGTCCTTTGAGATTCAGGCCGCTCTTTCCCGCATCCGTGTAGGTTCGGATAATCCGCATACCGTGACGTGCTGCGTATTCCGCAATGGTTGCCCCCTGATTCTCTGTGGAATATTTTTGGTGCTCCGTCGACATGCGCACGTACTCCACAACTGGGATCTCGTCAGCAACTTCGAAGGTTGCGGCGTCGTTAGTTTGAGGGGTGTCATCTAGCACTTAATAGCTCCGCTATCTGGTCAAGTGCTTGATCATTCAATTGACTGATGTAGTTTTGGTGACAAGTGAAACGAGATATCGCGATTGGATTGCAAGATAACCACACTGAATTCTTTAGTCGTATGCAGCGCTACCGATAATCCGGCCTGGCTGCATCCTTTGGTGCCAGTCGCTGCGCTTTGTGTCACGTCGGCTGCGGGCGCCAGACCTCGCGCCGTGAAAAAACCGGGCTGCCCCGGTCGCCGCTGAATCCCCCCACAAGACCCCGTCCCGGTGTGAGGGGCACTTGTGGGGGGATTTTTAATACAGCGGCAACCGGGTCATCCCGGTTTTTTCTTGTTGAACTAGCAGCACCCCCCTCCGCCCCCTACTCGGGGGAACGAGGAAGCCCGAGCGAGAGGATGTTTTTTAACTCCCCTCGTTCATCAACTTCCCTTGGAGATTTCCATGTCTGCTGTTACTACCGAGATCGTTTCCCCCGCTGCTGCCGTTTCGCATGCGAAACCGGCCCTTGAGTTTGTGTCCCTCAACGTGATCGACTTCCTGCCGCAGGTCCGCACTGCGTCCGGCCTGGACGAGGACGAGCTGCAGGAGCTGGCCGAGTCGCTCAAAGCTCAGGGGATGCTGCAGCCGGTGCTGCTGCGACCGGTCGGGGATCGCTTTGCGCTGATTGCCGGCGAGCGCCGCTGCAGGGCCGCGTTCATGGCCGGGTTCTCGCATGTACCGGCGCTGATTGGGGAGGCGGACGATCAACGGGCGGGCATCCTCCAATTGGTGGAGAACGTGCAGCGGGAGGATCTGTCCTTGATGGAGCTTGCGGCAGGCCTGCGCGGCCTGGCCGACCAGGGCAAGACGCTTTCGGAGATTTGCCAATTGGTGAAGAAGTCCAAGTCCTGGGTGTCAAAACATCTGGCTGCGTCGGTGGAGAACCTGGGCTACTACACCCGGCAATTTATGCAGAGCGAGACGACGGAAGACCTTGAGCTGGTCCTGGTGGTGAACCAGATCGAGAAAACCGGGAAGTGGTATCCGCGGGGAACCCAGCTGGTGGACCGGCTGGAGGCGGGCAAGGCGGGCCGGGAGGAAGCGCGGGCGCTGCTGGCGGCGCTCAAGGAGGAGCTGGCGGCCGAGATTGCGCAGAAGAAGGCGGACAAGAAGGCCGCGAAGCAGGAAAGCCTGGCGCTGGATGGCGAGGACAAGGAGCCCGAGCCGCCGAAGTGGAACGCCTGGAACGCGGAAGGTGATCTGGACGAGCAGCTCAGGGAGGAAGGCCATGCGCCTATTGCCGAGCTAATCCGGGGCCTGACCAAGGCGCAGCAGGCGGAGATTGCGGGCCACTACAAGCAGGAGTACGACGCCGGCAAGGCACTGGCCAAGGCCACTGACCTTTTAAAGCTGCGTGGCCTGCATCAGCTGATCATGGAAGACGGCGAGGCTGCGAACTGGAACACAGCAGCGTTTATTTTGGGAAATTCGGGCCTCAAGCTGACGCTGGAGGGCCTGGCTAGCGAGGTGCATGCGCTGATCCATGGGGAGGCATAACCATGGGCCTCGGTGAAATATGGCTGTGGGTCAGTCTCCTCCTGATTGCCCTGATCGTCTTCTGCGCTTTGCTTGACGACTACCGGGAGGTCAGGCGGTATGAGCTGGCGCAGCGGGAGGTGCGGCGCCGGCACGATCAATGTCTGGCTGATGCCAGGGAAAGGGCGAGGCAGGAGGAGGAACGGCGGGCCAGACAAGAAGAACCTAGTCCGTAATAAAGTAAGCCAGCATCACTTCTGCACTGGCCCATACGCAGTTAGCGCTTTTTAAGCGCGTCTGCAAGGGCTAGTCTGGCTAGTTTGTTTCTTTCGCCCTCGATAATCCCGAAACCTGTGGGCCGTGATGATGAGTTCATGAGGCCTGAGAGCATATTGCGACTGGAAAGCTCAGGCAAGCTCAGCAGATTGTCGGCTTCAACACCGTTGGGGTCACTTCGCAGGCAGAGATTACCGTAGTTGCTCAAATATAGGCCAACAGAAATTGGTGGGCTGAGCAAACTCTTCGTCGAATGGACGAAAAAGTGCACATGGGGACTTTTTGCCATAGCGATGGCCTCGTCAAAGGGGGCCTCCCAAGGCAAATTCGTGTCCATGTCAATTCCCCCGAAGCGCTGAATGTGCTCGTAACGATCGTCACGCGGTGTTTTATTGATGGCAGTAATTAGCAAGCGGGTCATATAAACCTCATTGGTTAAGTTGATGGTTCGGCCAGGCAAGATGCTCGGCTGACTGAGGTCCTTCAACAGCACAACCAATAGCCATGCGCCCTATCCTTCTCCTATCGTCATGAACCATTCCAGGCTGTTAATCTGGAAGGTCGCACCCCTCGTTGCTCAGCGGCAGGTGTTGCTTTGGCGCCTCCTAAGTGATGCTATTTAGAACATCAATTTTTTGAGGCGCTTTATTTTACCCGAATAACTGTTTTTATAAACAGTACTGAAATTACATCCAGTATTTCGATTGGGAAATTCATACCTCTTTCGCATGAATTCGCCAATAAGTCCTCTTCTCAAGAGATGAGAAATTAACAAATCTGAACCTCAGAATATGCACTTGATGGAATATTCCCTCAAGGCTATAATTTCCTCATGGCTTGGGAAATTGAATTTACCGATGAATTTGGGGCATGGTGGGACAGTCTCACCGAGGATGAACAGATATCCCTGAAGGCTACCGTCGGCCTACTCCAAAGTGAGGGGGCGAATTTAAGGTTCCCGTATAGCAGCGGCATTAATGGCTCAAAACACAGTCATATGCGCGAGTTGCGCACCCAGCACGAAGGTAGGCCCTACAGAACCTTATACGCATTTGACCCACGCAGGACGGCAATTTTATTGATCGGCGGCGACAAAACCGGCGATGACAGATGGTACGAAACCTATGTCCCCATCGCCGATCAGCTGTACGACGTGCATCTGCAAGAGATCGCGAAAGAGTTGAAAGGCAAGGAGTAAAAAATGGCTAGAAAATTTTCTGAACTCACGGCAAAGATGTCACCAGAAGCGCGTGCTCGCGCGGATGTGATGACCAAAGCTATGCTGGCAGAAATGCCTTTGCATGAGCTACGCCAGGCGCGCGGTCTTACGCAGAGGATGCTGGCTGAAGTGCTTCATGTCGAGCAACCATCTATTGCCAAGATGGAGAAGCGAACTGATATGTACATGTCTACTCTACGGGGATTTGTGCAGGCCATGGGTGGAGACTTGGTCGTGACAGCGAAGTTTCCTGATGGTGATGTCAGGATCAGCAACTTCTCTGAGATCTAAAACGCATCCGGAGGATATTCGCATGCGAAATAGAAAACGGACCAAAGAGACCGTTTTCAGTCGGGCCCTCAGTGCTGAATTGCGCTGAAATCTGAGCCAACTTTTCTATCGAGTCTTGACCTAGGCTCTTTGGGAAGGTGCTCACAATGTGGACAAGTTCTTGATCTTCTCCTTGTATGGATCCACATGTGAAGTAACTAGGCGGCCCGTGTCCCTCCTCCATTTAGATGAGGGACACGATGGCTGCTCCGGAGTTGCATGCCGTAGAAATAAAAAACAGCTACGCATCACCGTGACCTGGTATGCATAAAGCAACCCACCTGCTACATTTCCTAAAACTAAGGTTTTTCTTGCAAGTGGCCACAAAAAAAACGCCCCCAATAACTCCAGCTGGAATCAGACGATCCTTCGTGAGATGGGTTTGGGTACTGCTTGCTCCAGCGGGCATCATGCTGATGACCTACGGGTTGTGCGTGCTCACCGGTATTAAGGATGCATTCGTCGCGAATTTTGGGACCGCAGATGCTCTTCCCATTGCCGCAATGATGCTAATAGCGCTTGGACAAGATTTGGTTGGTATGCCTAAAGAACACGAGGATGGCTGGCTTGCAGTTGTCAACGGAGAAAGTGCGCCATTCGTTTGCGCGTTAATATGGGCAGGATACGGTGCACTAAAACTGAAAGCATTGCATTTGGCTCAAGGCACACTTCAAGAATCTGACAAAGAGCTGCTGGCAATTTTTGGTGTCTTATCTCTATTAATTGTTGGTTGCGTTGGAGCGTACGCAGTGTATGTTCGATTTCGTGTCATGCAACTCCAGCTCGGGGAATAGATGCTTACCTTCGCCTGGATTCTTCTTACAATTTTCGCAATCATATTTCTTGCTCTCGTCAGAAGTGCATGGATTGCTCGACGCCGCTATTTAAATGCGCTACACAAGTCAAACAACGCAACCACGCATGTAGAGCATATCCGCCCCACAAGATTTTACGGCGGCGGCCGCCCCATCAACTTGATTTATACGTCCGCACAATTCAGTCAAGCGGCTGAGATATCGCACATCCTCGCGGCAAGCAGCACAGCTACTGACATGGCGAACAATCTCATCGCCGCGGCAAGCAACTCCTCCAGCGCGGAAATCGCTTCTCGCGGCATGAGGAATGTGCTCATCTCTGAATCCTCTTCACTCTGAAGAAAGGAATTCCCACAATGGTAAGTTTCACAAAATCCGACCTGGCTCTTCTTAAAGAAACAATCCTAGAACTTATTCAAGAGGCCAAAGCACAAGAGCAACAGGCGGCTGTTAAAGCAGAAAACTCTCCTCTTTCTGACGATGAGACTAAACAGCTTCTTAAAGCCCTGTTGCAGTCATATCGAGTAAGGCAAAATTTTTCAGTTGGGGACATAGTCCAATGGAAGCCAGGATTAAAAAATCGTCGCTTCCCCGCGGAAGTAACCCCAGCAATTGTGGTCGAGGTTTTCAATGTGCCAGTAACGAATCCAATTACTGATCACGGATCGCCATACTTCCAAGAAGTGCTGGATATGAAAATCGGCGTGGTAACCGACACCGGTAATATGAATACATACGTGGTTGATTCGGCTAGGTTTGTGACACACAACTAGCATCTTCGCATCCGAAACAGGTGCGCGAGTAGCATCCAGTCCAGAAATTAGAAAGAAAACCCATGATTCCAAGCGAAGAATGGCGCCGTACCTTCGTCACGGCCATTCAGCAAATCACCGCTGGGGACACCGCCAAACTGCGAATGACTGATTGGGCAACCAAGGCCCAAGCCCAGCACGGACATCGCAACCCGGTCGAAGTGGCCCACGAAGAATGGACTAGCGGTAAACGGCCCCCTTCGAACTAAAACCCACCGCTGAGGACGGATTTCGCATGCGAAATAGGCGCGCGCGCCCTCAACGGGGCGTTTTTATTGCGCTACAGCTTGATTCGCTGTTGTAGCCGTCCTCTGCAACGCCATCGTGATCTGCGGACTGTCGCAAGTCAGCGCCCTCACCTTCTCTTTCCACTGCAGCGAAGCCGCGCAGTCCGTCAGCGCCTTCCACCTGTAGCCGATCCGCTCCAGCTCCGAGCTCGTCACCGTCGTGATCTGCACGCCGTTCTGGCTCACGGCCAGGACATAGATGGTCTTTCCGTTCATGGTGATCTGCCCCACCACATGCAGGCCCTTGAGCCCGTAGGGCTCCGGGATTTCATTGATCCCGACCGGCTGGTCGCTCGCCTGCTTGCCAATCACGGCGGTAACCGTGCCGACCGGGTCTGAAACGGCTTTGGCGACCCCCTGCCCCGCGCTGGAGGTCTGCACCAGGCTGGCGGCTGGCGGACGCTTTACAGCCGGTTTTGGCGTGTCCGGCTGCGGCCAGAACGCCCAGACCACGGCCACGGCCCCCACGGCGAACACCGCCCACTTGGACCGGTTGAACTTCACCAGGAAGGGCGCCATGTCCTGCGCGGCCGATTCGGCCACGCTGTTGCCCTGCGTGTGGCTCTTGTAGAACTTGAAGAACTCCGGCTTGTACTTGCGCTCCTCGGTCGAGACCACCCCGCCCCGGTAGCCGCCGTGCGTCTTGCGGATGTAGTGATCGGCCTTGCCCAGGATGTCAGCCTTCCTGACCTTGATCAGAATCGCCAGCAAGCCGGCGATGGACGAATTCATGTCCCGGAAGTTCTGCGTTCCCAGCAGCACGTCGGCGTTGAAGTGCCGATGCAGCTTGTACCACTCGACTACCTGGGGATCGGTCCCAAGTTTGGGCATGCCCACATGGCACTCGTCGATGATGAAGAGCGGTCCCTGCCCTGTTTTCGGGTGCTTCCACTCGCTCCAGTAGTCCCAGACATGGCCGAAGAGCGAGACCTTCACGTCGGGCTTTTCGGTATGGCCGTCCTCGAAGAGTTCGAAGGCGTTGCCGTTGCCTTTTTCGTCCACGCGCTCCGCGTCCCAGGTGCCGCGTATGGGCTGGGTGCGGGTGCGCAGCTCGATCAGATCCCGGTAGTCCGGGTTCACCGCGGCGAACATCTCCACCAGCAGCGGAAGATTGGTGATGACCAGGCGCCCTTTCTGCAGCGCCGGCAGCACGTGGTAGACCACGGCCTCATAGCTCTTGCCCGAGCCCGGGATGCCTTCGAGCCCGTTGATCATGATCCGAGCCTCACGAACGGGATGAGCTGCAGCACCAGGCGAATCACGATGGCCGCCGTGATGATGCTGATCGCTGGCCCCACCCCGAGCAGGCCCAGAATGTTGAGCAGCTCGGCCGGCAGCGGGCCTACCTGGGCGGCGTAGGCATCGACCGCGCTGGTGTCGATCGAGCCAATGCCCGCAATGGCGATCTTGAGCATCTGCTCGAACTGCCAGGCGAAACCATCCTTGACCAGGTCCCAGAGCGCGACGAAGACCGCCACCCAGAGCGCCCCAATCCATTCCAGGACGGCGGTGACCTTGGCCAGCAGCATAGAGAAGAAGGCGGACATGTCAGCCTCCGAAGATCAAGGCCCGGGCCAGCAGCAGCGCGCCGACCAGAACGATCAGCCGCGCCCAGTCCCAGACATAGCAAGGCGGAGCCACGTCGCGAACCCCGAAGTCGGCCCAGACCGCGAAGGACAGGTCCATGTTCATGACCGGGCAGGTGCCCGAGCTGCCGACATGGGGCATCAGCTTGCCGGCCAGGGTCGCCAGCGGCGTCGCGGTGAGCGCGGCCTTCTGCTGGGTCCAGACGCCTTCCAGGCCGTTGGGGTACTTGGGCGTGTAGAGCTTGGGCTGCGCCGGCAGCGGCGTGTCGGTGACGTCCACCTTGGGCGGGTCTTCCTCCTTGTCCGGGGTTTCGGTGGTGGTCTCGCTGGAGATCGGCTCGCCCGTGGTGGTGTTCGTGATATTGGTGATAGTCACCGTGGTGGTCGTGATGGTGTCGCCGTTATAGGTGTGGTTGTAGGTCGTGTTCTCGGTCTTGGTCGTGTTGTTGGTGGTGTTCTGCGTGACCTTCTGGGCGCCTGACGAGGTGGCCGGGCCGGTGACGGTCATGGGGCCGGTCTTGACCTTGACGCCGGTCTCTGCGGCGGATTCCTCGAGCAGCTGGCCGACCTTGGAGCTGGTGGGCCAGCCGCTTTTGGCGGCCACGGCATCGACGAACTCTTGCTGCGACGAGGGCAGATAGGCCACGGGCTTGGCGGGAATGGGCGCGACGTTGATTGGCGCGACGGCGCCCATGACGTAGGGTGTGCCGTTTGTGTAATAGATGTCGATATAGCAGACCATGTTTGAGATGTCGCTATTCGTGCGCGGGTTCACAAAGTTGAACTGCGGATTGGCGGCTTTCCCCAGCTCAGCCTGCTTCTGGCAGGCCTTCAAGGCCGTGGGAAACGTCCCGCCTGACATGGTGTAGCTGTAGCACGGCGCCACGGTGCACACGTCGGGGTCTTCTTTCTCGACCTTGATGGTGCCGTCGGGATTGCGCGACAGGATGAACTTGATTTCCTTGGCGAAGTCGTAGAGCACGACGCCGGCGCCGATGACCGCAGCGGCTTTCAGGCCCAGCCTCACGAGCATGCGGCCCGTCGCCGCGCCGATCTCGGCGGCGGGGACGCGGGCGGTGGCGGAGACGGGTACGCGGTTCCCGGCGGGATTGGTGACGCTGCCGGTCGCGGTGGCCTTGGGTAGCCCGCCGTCAGTCTCTATGGTCGGCACGCCAGGCGCTGCGAGCGGGGTGCCGTTGGAGGCCAGGGTGACGGTGGTTTTGCCAGCTCCGGTGGCCAGGCCCATGAATTTTTCGAAGGCGGACGGTGCCGCGACGGTCGCGGCCAGGAGATGGAATGGCAGCAGCAGCATTGCAGCCGCTACCAGGGCGCGAAGGCGGCTCAGGTGGTTCAGGCGGCTCATTTGCCACCTCCGAGCGCGAGGCAGAAACCGATGCCGCTCAGAGCACCGATCAGGGCGATGATGGCCCAGAACAGGGCTATGAGGGCACCGGTGAGCACGATTACACCTTGCGGATAACGCGCTTGGCCAGGTCCGGGCCCTTGAAGGCCAGCGCGATGCCGACGATGATCAGGCCGATGGCGACCACCTTGCCGACCACGGTGTTCAGACCAATGGCGTCAAAGAACTGGTCCAGCACGCTGGGATCAGCGGTCTGGGCCATGGCGCGCGAGCCCAGCAGGGCCAGGCTGGTGCCGACGGCGGCGACTTTGGCGGCTGCGGTGCTGCCGAACTTCTGGGCGGTTTTGAACAACTTCATTTGAATTCCTTTTTCAAATGGTGTTTTCCGGGAACACCCCGGAACTACACCCCACAGCACACGACGTTTCACAACGCTGGCGTGCTGCAGGCTGGAGTCAAACCTTGCGTATCAACCCGGTCGCGAGGGCTATGCCGTAGCCGATGAGCCACATCGTGAGCACGGCACCCAATCCCCATGAATAAGCTTTCAGAACTCCTTGTGGTGTGATGCCGAGCAGGGCCGGATCCAGTGCCTCGGCCAGGCTCAGCGATGAGACCTTGTCCGGCGGGCACGGGTTAAGGTCTTCGGTGCAGATCAGGAAGCGCATCAAGCCTCCTCAAACACCACGTCATCCGACCCGCACGAAGGGCATTCAACTCCCGCTTGCGAATCATCGATTTCATCTTCCTCAATCACGTAGCGGCAGTTTTGGCAAACACCGACAAACGAAGAATCACCACCAGAACAATCAGACATAGCATTCCCCCTTTCAGTTCGCTCGATGGCGCAATGTGGCGCGGGCATCACGCACACCGAGGCGCAGGACCTCGACGCAGGTGATCAGCGCCTGGTGGATGTAGACCCAGGCCGCCGCGAAGCGGTTATGGGTGCGGATGGGGTTTCGCATGCGAAACGAATTGGAATGTTTCATTTGCTCTTGCTGTAGTCGCGTTCCGTGCCGAGGCGGTCCAGGTCAATGAGTTGCGGCATGTCTTCAAAGTCGCAGTTGTCTTCAACCAGCTGGTTGACGGTTTCGATGTCGGAGACGACACCGCCGCCGGCCTCGCGCAGCGATGCGACCCACACGGGCTGGCCCCCATCCAGTGCAGGACAGAGGAACTTCCCGGTCGTTTTGGACTGGATGAGGAGGCGCATGTTTAGGCCGCCGCTCTGGCTTGCTGTTGTGGCGCGGGCTTGATGCCCACCAGGGTGAGCTTGGAGGCGTTGTCCGCGCCGGCCACCACGTCGAATTCGCAGTCGCAGAGCAGGCCCGTTACGGGCCAGGACTTGCCCAGGTGGGCCCATTTCTCGAACTCGGTCGCATCGCCGAACTTGAAGGGGCGCGAGACGGACCCGATGGAGCGGCCGGCGGAGTTTTCCGCGACGTCCACGATCAGGTGGAAGGTGGTGGAGCTGAAGGCCTTCTTGGTTTCCTCGAAGGTGCCTGACGACTCTTTGATGCCGGTGCAGATGGCTTGGCTTTTCATTTTCATAACTGACTAACTCCTCTCCCCTCTGTTAAGCCATGGCGAAGGCCGGGGCACCTTCTGGCTGTGACAGGCGACCGAATGCCGCCGCGAATGAACGGCCCAGCTCTGCGGGCATGAATTTTTGAAGGCGACCTGGCAGCTTCTGGTTGCTGACGAAGGTCAGGAACTCCTCGACGCCGAGGAACTGGAATGCGGCGGCGACAGACGGCGCGGCGGTCTGCAGGGTCCAGCGGATGTTTCTGACGCATTCGGCTTCGACGGTTTCCATGGGCAGGCGCCCGGTGGTGGAGACCTTTTGCGGGATGGCGACGGCGTCAGCCAGGGCCAGGGCCGCGGTGTGCCAGTCCGAGGCGCCGGCGAAGAAGTCGGCGGGGCGACGCAGCATGTCCACGGGCAGCACGCGCAGCTTGTTGCCGTAGCGCAGCTCCAGGCGCAGCCATGGGCTGCCGGCTTCGACGCCGAAGAGCTGGTCGCCCTTTTCGTAGGCGTTGGTTTCCTTGCCGGCTTCCTTGGAGCCGAAGTAGAGGGAGCGTCCGCCTTGGGAGTGCTCGGACCAGTCGCCCACGAAGTTGACCTTGAGCAGCTTGCCGCCGACATTGCAGCGGCCTTCGTTGTAGTCCTCGCGTATGGCCTTGATGCCGCCGGGGTAGCCGTCGAAGAAGTCCAGGGCCAGGTCGCAGCGGGTCAAGGTGGCTTCGCGTTCTTCGAGGATGTCGGCCAGGCGTTCGCGCCAGCCGTGATGGGCGAAAGTGCAAGCCATCCCGAACAGGTTGCAATGGATGGTTTGCGCTTGCGCTTTCTGGCGTGGTGATTCGCCGGAGGACAGGAAGCCGACCCAGCCGCATTCGGCGCCGTTGCGCTCTATGCACCAGCGGAATTTGTAGAAGTCGTGGCCCTTCTTGAATTCGGGATTGACGACGAAGTCGGGGCCTAGGGCCGCTGCAACGGTTTGCGCCAGGTCCAGGGCCTGGGTGGAGGCGTCGAAGTCGCAGTCGGGTATCTCGCGCAGGACGCGGGCTTGCTGCGCGGCCCGGTAGTTCTCGTCCCAGATGTTGGTGTCGGGGTGCGGGAAGAGCAGATCAACAGGGACATAGGGCGCGTTGCGGCGCAGGACCGTGAAGCGGACCCAATCGACATGGACCGGGGTCTTGGAAGCCAGGCGTTCAGCTTCGAGGCGGTATTTGACTTCGGAACCGTCCAGGACCAGTGATGAGCGACTGGGGCGTGTCATGGGTTGTTATCCCCGTGATTACCAACGGGGAGGTTTTGGAGGGGCCCGCAGCCGCTCGCGCCCTTCCCCGCAAGCGGGGCCCCTTTGGCGCGCTCGGCTGCGTGCGCCTGGCGACCGAAGGCATAGATTTCGTCTAGGGTTTTGCCGGCCATGAAGGGCCAGGTCTTGAGGAACTCGGTCTGGGCGAGATGGCCGATGTTGGAATGGACCATGGCTGCGCCGGACTGGCCTTTGATGGGGCGGCTCATGCGATCACCCTGACGGTGACGGGCGAGACGCCGAGGGCCAGGAGGCTGCGTAGGTAGACGGCGGCGTCGGCAGCGCTGTAGCCGGACTGAATGACCAGGTCGCCGGCGCCGGAGGTGTCGGTGTATTCAAGTTGGTAGAGAGGGTTCGCCTCCCCTACCGTTGGGGCAACCAGAGGAGCGAGCCCAGGCCGGAGCGGGCTGCTGTGACGGGTGGTTTCAGTCAAAATGAACCTCCAACATAGGGAGAGGATTGAATGAAAAGCTTGGTCTGGATGGCGCTGCTGGTGGCAGCTGTGTTCGTGGTTCTTGCAGTGCTCAAACGCAAGCAGAGCGACGCCGAAGTTCCACGAGACATTGACCTCAGGAAAAAGCGTCCGCTGACGGAGCGGGAACAGAGCATGTTTTTCCGACTCTGTTCGACATTCCCGCAGCACGTGGTGCTATCGCAGGTCGCCTTCTCTGCTTTGCTAGTGAGCAAACAGCAGGCAACCCGCAACGGGTACAACCGGAAAGTTGCGGACTTCGTGCTTTGCACCAAGGCCTTTGACATCCTGGCGGTCATCGAACTCGACGACAGCAGCCACAAAGGCAAAGAAGGCGCCGACAGCGACCGGGACGCATGGCTTACGAAGGTCGGCCATCGGGTTGTCAGGTACCAGCAGATACCCGACTCAGCGCAATTGCTGGCAGATTTCCCCGTCTCGAAATGACTTCGCAACCAGTACGCAGCGAGCGCATTTCCACATTCCCGTAAAACGGTGTACATTCACGCAATCCCGTAAGTTTTAGCAATTTACGGAATGTATCATAAATTCACGGAAACACGTAAATGATCATTCAAACTCTCATTGACGTTGCAAAAATGCGCAGCGGAAAAAATTACGGACAGATGGCCAACGAGCTTGGCGTGAACCAGACGCGCATTAGCGAATGGAAAAAAGGTGTGACCTGGCCGGGCACAACTGAGATCGCGTACTTCGCACTTGAAGCAAATCTCGATGTGATGAACACGATCGCAGAAATCGAGCGCGAAAAAAAACCGACTCTGTCCCGCGTGTGGGAGAGAGTCGGTAGTCTTGGCGGAAACGGAGGGATTCGAACCCTCGATGAGGCTCTACACCCCATACTCCCTTAGCAGGGGAGCACCTTCGGCCACTCGGTCACGTTTCCAATAAATCGATTATCTCACGACTTGCCGGCCATTTTCAGGTGGAAGGCTGGTCCAGGTCAAAAGCCTTGTGCAGGGCGCGCACGGCGAGTTCCATGTACTTCTCGTCGATGACCACGGAGGTCTTGATTTCGCTGGTGGAGATCATCTGGATGTTGATGCCCTCCTCGCTCAGCACGCGGAACATCTTGCTGGCGATGCCCACGTGGCTGCGCATGCCGATGCCGACGATGCTGACCTTGCAGATCTTGGCGTCGCCGGTGACTTCCTGCGCACCCAGCTTGGGGACGACCTGGGTCTTGAGCAGGTCGACGGCCTTGGAGTAGTCGTTGCGGTGGACGGTGAAGCTGAAGTCGGTCTTGCCGTCCTTGCTGACGTTCTGGATGATGACGTCGACTTCGATGTTGGCGTCGGCCACGGCGCCCAGGATCTGGTAGGCGATGCCGGGGGTGTCGGGCACGCCGAGCACGGAGATTTTGGCTTCATCGCGGTTGAAAGCGATGCCCGATACGATGGCTTGTTCCATGTTTTCGTCTTCCTCAAAGCTGATCAAAGTGCCTGACTTGGCTTCTTCGTTGATGTCGATGTCCCATTCGGTGAAGCTGGACAGCACGCGCAGCGGCACCTTGTATTTGCCGGCGAATTCCACCGAGCGGATCTGCAGCACCTTGGAACCCATGGAGGCCATCTCGAGCATCTCCTCAAAGCTCACGGTGTGCAGGCGGCGCGCCTCGGGCACCACGCGCGGGTCGGTGGTGTAGACGCCGTCGACGTCGGTGTAGATCAGGCATTCATGCGCCTTGAGCGCCGCGGCGATGGCAACCGCCGAGGTATCGGAGCCGCCACGGCCCAGCGTGGTGACGTTGCCGCCCTCGTCCACGCCCTGGAAGCCCGTGATGATGACGACCTTGCCGGCGTCCAGGTCGGCGCGCACGCGCTCGTCGTCGATGGACTCGATGCGGGCCTTGGTGTAGGCGTTGTTGGTCTTGATGGTGACCTGCCAGCCGGCGTAGCTCACGGCCTGCATGCCCTCGGCTTGCAGCGCGATGGCCAGCAGCGCGCTGGAAGCCTGCTCGCCGGTGGCGGCCAGGGCGTCGAGTTCGCGGCTGTAGGCTTCGCCGGCCTTGGCGGGCGCCAGTTCCTTGGCCAGGCCCAGCAGGCGGTTGGTTTCGCCGCTCATGGCGCTGGGGACGACGACCATCTGGTGGCCGGCCCGCGCCCACTTGGCCACGCGTTTGGCCACATTGCGGATGCGCTCGGTCGAGCCCATCGACGTGCCGCCGTATTTATGAACGATCAATGCCATTGCAGGATGTCAATCAGAAGTTGTTGCGAATTTTTTGCGGGCTGTTACCGGCAAAAAGCGCTGTTTGAGAGGCTTTTGGCGGTGCAGCGGCGCCAGCAAAGCCTTCAATTATACCTAGGCTACTACCTGGTTAAGCGGGCTTATCCGCCGCGGCCTCATAGCGCAGGGCCGCGCCGGCCCGCGTGACATGGCCGGTCGCCACCTTGAGGTGGATGCGGTGGCCGCGGGTGGTGCAGGCGGCGATCTGCGACAGCAACTGCTCAAGCTGCGCGGCACTGGGCGTGGCCCCATGCGACTCCAGCAGCCAGTGGCGCAGCACATTGGCCTGGCGCGGCGCGGAAAGCGCCTGCAGGGCGGCGATGGCGGGTGGCGTGCCGACACGCGCCAGGTCTTCACGGGCCACCTCGGCCAGCAGGGCCTGCGCCTGGGCCGCGTGCTGGGCGCTGCGCGCGAAGGTTTCGCGAAACTGCGGAAAGGATTCGGCCAGGGCCGGCAGCAGGTGGGCGCGTATGCGGTTGCGGGTGTAGCGCTCATCGCTGTTGGTCGGGTCGTCGACAAAGGGGATTTGCTGCTCCAGCAGCCAGGCGCGCAGGGCCGCTGCGGGGAGCTGCAGCAACGGCCGCAGGAACAGCATGCCGCCGCGCTCAAAACGCGAGGCCATGGAGGCCAGGCCCGGCAGGCCCGCGCCGCGGCTCAGCGCCAGCAACAGGGTCTCGACCTGGTCGTCGGCATGCTGGCCCAGCAGCACCGCGGCCAGGCCTTTTTCGGTGGCGGCCCGCGCCAGCGCGGCATAACGCGCCAGCCGAGCGGCGTCCTCGGGGCTCTGGCCCGCAGCATTGCCGGCCTGCACCCGCAGCACCTGCAGCGGTACCTTCAGGCGCGCGCAGGTGTCGTCGCAAACTCGCGCGAAGTCGTCGGCGGCGGCCTGCAGGCCGTGGTGGATGTGCAGCGCCGTCACCTGCCCCGGCCAGCGCTGCGCGGCGGCCAGCAGCAGCGCCGTGGAATCGGCGCCGCCGCTGTAGGCCACGCCCACAGGCAAAACGGGATCAAGGGATTCCAGCGCCGCCAGCGCCGGGTTGGGGCCGCTCACGCCGTGCCCGGCGCGAAGCCAGCCGGCGCTTTATTTGGCGTCGGCCTTGGTGTCGGTGAAGCGGCCATAACTTTGCAGGCGTTCATAGCGGCGGTCCAGCAGTTCCTTGACCTTCAGGTCGCTGACCTGGCGGAAGGCGTCGTTGAGGGCGCGCTTGAGGAAGGCCGCCATCTGCTTGTGGTCGCGGTGGGCGCCGCCCACGGGCTCGTTGACGATCTTGTCGATCACGCCTAGGGCCTTGAGGCGGTGCGCGGTGATGCCCAGGGCTTCAGCCGCTTCCTGGGCCTTGTCGGAGGTCTTCCAGAGGATGGAGGCGCAGCCTTCGGGGCTGATGACGGAGTAAATCGAGTACTGCAGCATCACCACCTGGTCGGCCACCGAAATCGCCAGCGCGCCGCCCGAGCCGCCCTCGCCGATGATGGTGGTGATGATGGGCACTTCAAGCTGCGCCATCTCGAAGATATTGCGGCCTATGGCCTCGGACTGTCCGCGCTCCTCGGCGTCTATGCCGGGATAGGCGCCGGGCGTGTCGACGAAGGTGAACACCGGCAGCTTGAACTTCTCGGCGGTTTTCATCAGGCGCAGCGCCTTGCGATAGCCCTCCGGCTTGCTCATGCCGAAGTTGCGCAGGCCGCGCTCCTTGGTGTCGCGGCCTTTCTGGTGGCCCAGCACCATGCAGGCGGTGCCGTTGAAGCGGGCCAGGCCACCGACGATGGACAGGTCGTCGGCGAAGTGCCTGTCGCCGTGCAGCTCGACGAAATCGGTGAAGATTTCGTTGATGTAGTCCAGCGTGTAGGGGCGCTCGGCGTGGCGGGCGATCTTGGTGATCTGCCAGGGCGTCAGGTCGCTGTAGATGTCTTTGGTGAGTTGCTGGCTTTTTTTGGCCAACTGGTCGATCTCTTCGGAGATATCGACGGCCGACTCGGTCTGGACGTAGCGCAGTTCTTCAATTTTTCCTTCGAGTTCCGCGATCGGCTGCTCGAAATCAAGGAAGGTTTTCTTCGCCATGTGTTGCTCCTCAGGGCTTCTTCAAACTTAGATCTTGCTCGGTGCCGCCAGGGGCACCCAGGACCGGCAAGGGATCCAGCGAGCGCCAAATATACCAAGTTGCAACGCTGCAGTACGGCGCCCAGGCGGCGGCCACCTCGCGCGCGTCGCTGCGGCTAACGGATTCGCCGGAAAAATAGTTCTGGCTGATGCCGCTGATCAGGCCGATATCGTCCAGCGGCAGGACATTGGGGCGCATCAGGTAAAAGATCAAAAACATCTCGGCCGTCCAGCGGCCTATGCCGCGGATGGCCACCAGCTCGGCGATGATGGCCTCGTCGTCCATGGACTGCCAGTCCTTCACGTGCACCGTGCCGGCGTCGAAGTTGATGGCCAGGTCCACCAGGTATTCGACCTTGCGCGCGCTCAGGCCGGCGGCCCGCATGTCGTCGACCTTGAGCCTGAGCACATTGGCCGGCGTCATTTTTTTGGGCAGGGCCTCGAAGCGGTGCCACACGGTTTGCGCGGCCTTGACCGAGATCTGCTGCCCCACGATGCTGCGCGCCAGCGTGCTGAAGGCGTCGCCGCGGGCCTGCAGGTGGGCGTCGCCGAACTGCGGGATCAGGCGCTTCATCACGCGGTCCTTCTTGACCAGGTGCTTGCAGGCCTCGGCCCAGTAGGCGGGGGCCGCGGCGACCGGGCCGGGCACGTCGGCCAGCTCGGCGCTGGCGGGGCCGCTTTTGACGACCTGTTTCATGGCGCCTTGCGCAGGGTCTGCGGGTTCAGCGGCGGCCGGGGGCCCACCATTCGGGCAAGGGTCACAACTGGACCTCCCAGGTGGTGCCGGCGGCGGAATCCTTGAGCACAATGCCCTGGGCCAGCAGATTCTGCCGGATGCGGTCGGCCTCGGCGAAATTTTTCGCGGCCTTGGCGGCGGCGCGTTCGGCGATCAGGCCCTGGATGCTGGCCTCGTCCAGGCCGGCGCCGGCCTGCAGGTAGGCGCCGGGCTCGCCCTGCAGCAGGCCCAGGCAGCCGCCCAGGCTTTTGAGCAGGCCCGCCAGCGCCGGCGAGCGCGTTTTGTTGACTTCCCCGGCCAGGTCGAACAGCACGGCCACCGCCTCGGGCGTGCCGAAGTCCTCGTCCATGGCCGCCTTGAAGCGGGCGGCGAAGGGCTGCGCCCAGTCGATGGCGGCGGTGTCCGCTGCGACCCCGGCCAGCGCGGTGTACAGGCGCTTGAGCGCGCTCCGGGCGTCGTCCAGGTGGGCGTCGCTGTAGTTGAGCGCGCTGCGGTAGTGGGTGCGCACCAGGAAGAAGCGGATGGTCTCGGCGTCGTAGCGGGTGAGCACATCGCGGATGGTGAAGAAGTTGCCCAGCGACTTCGACATTTTTTCGTTGTCCACCCGCACAAAACCGTTGTGCACCCAGAAGCGGGCCAGTGGCTTGCCGCTCGCGCCTTCGCTCTGGGCGATCTCGTTTTCATGGTGCGGGAACTGCAGGTCGGCGCCGCCGCCGTGCAGGTCGAAGGTCTCGCCCAGTGTCTGGCAGCTCATGGCCGAGCACTCGATATGCCAGCCGGGGCGGCCGGGGCCGTAGTCGCTGTCCCACTTGGCGTCATCGGGCTCGGTGGGCTTGGCGCTCTTCCAGAGCACAAAGTCCAGCGGGTCGTCCTTGCCGTCCAGCACCGCCACGCGCTCGCCGGCGCGCAGCTCGTCCAGGGACTTGCCCGAGAGCTTGCCGTAGCCCTTGAACTTGCGCACCGCGTAGTTCACGTCGCCGCCGGGCGCGCGGTAGGCCAGGCCCTTGTCCTCGAGGGTGGCGATCAGGCCCAGCATCTGCGGCACGTACTCGGTGGCGCGGGGCTCCAGCGAGGGCGGCTCCATGCCCAGCGCGCCTATGTCCTGGTGCATGGCCTGGATCATCTCGTCGGTCAGCGCCCGGATGCTGATGCCGCGCTCGACCGCCCGCTTGATGATCTTGTCGTCGATGTCCGTGATGTTGCGCACATAGGTCACGCGCAGGCCGCTGGCCTTGAACCAGCGCTGCACCACGTCGAAGGCCATCATCATGCGCGCATGGCCGATGTGGCACAGGTCGTAAATCGTCATGCCGCACACATACATGCGCACATGGCCGGGCTCCAGGGGGGAAAATTCTTCCACGGCACGCGACAGCGTGTTGTAAATGCGAAGGCTCATGAAAATTGGGGCGGCGGGAGACATCGGTCGAAAACCGACTATCAATTGGACAGGGGGAACAGGAAGGTTTATCTCACGGACGCCAGTGGCGGACAAGGGCCGGTTGGCATACGCGCAAAAACCTGCGACAAAACGGAAAAGTACGGAATCCGGGCGGCCATGGACTATACCCCCTCAGCTACAATCGGCCAGTATATCCAGCCCGATGGACAACATTCAGCGGCCCCTCTGGCCACCTGAAAAGCCGGGCCGTTTATGGCAATTTTCGACCCACGGCCCTCAAACAGCCCCAGGGGACCCAAAACAATAGCGAGAAGTTCTTATGCCCACGCAAAACTTTTTTAAACGCAAACCCCTGTCAGCCGTCCTGCGCCTGCTGGTGGCTGCCGCCGCCCTGTCGATGTCCGCGGCCCATGCCGACGATTACGCGGATGTCAGTCGCCTGATGCGCGCCGGCCAGTTTGCCGAAGCCATGGCCAAAGTGGACCAATACCTCGCGACCAAGCCGCGCGACCCGCAGATGCGTTTCTTCAAGGGCGTGATCCAGACCGAAACCGGCAAGGCCAATGAGGCCATCGCCACCTTCACCAAGATCACCGAAGACTACCCCGAGCTCCCCGAGCCCTACAACAACATGGCCGTGCTGTACGCCGGCCAGAGCCAGTTCGACAAGGCCCGCGCCGCGCTGGAAATGGCCATACGCACCAACCCCAGCTACGCCACCGCCCACGAAAACCTGGGCGACGTCTACGCCCGCCTGGCCAGCCAGGCCTACAGCAAGGCACTGCAGCTGGACGGCGGCAATGCGGCCGTTCCGCCCAAGCTGGCCCTGATTCGCAACCTGTTCTCGGCCGACGCCAAAGCCCAGCCGCAAGCCGCGGCCA